>CAYGOT010000026.1:0-54689 GCA_964351595.1 uncultured Roseivirgaceae bacterium
GAGGGCGAAGATAAAACATATCTAAACAACTTAAACTATTACAAGAAAGGAAAATTCAATTATTTGGGCTGCAACAATCCATACTCCCTAACAACTGCCTATCTACTTCGCTTCCATATAGGTACGGTACTGCAAGGCTCGCCATACATGAGACTTGTAACATAAGGAAGCAGTCTTTTCGTGATTTCGCTGAAGGCGTATTCTGGTAAGGGTATATCGCTGCATCCCTTAATAACTAATTTCTTCCCGGCATATTCTGATAAGTCCAGGCTCTCAAATAAAGTGGTATACAAATATCGCTCTAGATCCTGTATCGTGCCTTGAACGACAGTGGCGGCATGGCCATCGAGTTTAGTCATCACGAGCATGTAGGCCCAAGTCGGAATGATAGCATCTGCTGTGCAGGCAACTGCGACGTGCTTGGCATCATACTGCTCCCAATCGTGTTCCTTGATGTGATTTCTAAAATCCTTCTCGCGTAATATAAGTTCCTGAAAAAGCCAGTCCTTCAAGTCAAGAAAGACTCGCTCACCAGGTACCTGATACTCTTTGAGATCGAGGGTGATCAATGGGCTTTTTGCGACTCTATTTACTATTTCTTCCATGCTCGATAATCACACCAATTTTTTCGGTGGCTTAGGAGTATAAAACTCTTTCAAGTAAAAAGGTTCAAAATAGGCCAGGTCTTCAAATTGGTCTCGGTGATAACTCTGAACTGCCAACAGTCCTATATACTTCGCTGAAGGCAGTATATGGCCCCAGAAACTAGCATTATCTCTTCGGCCCAGCAGGCCCTTGGCCTTAGCTGCCCCATCTCCAACAAAAACCTGGTGATTTGATTGATCCAACTCTGTGAAGCTGGCTTCATCAAGAATAACAGCAGAAGGCTCAGAAATCATCGCCATATGATGATCGAATACCTGAGAGTAAGCCTCAGCTCTCCGTGCATCTATCAGCGGGATGATATAAGAAGGTAGTTGTAGATGCTGACTAGCTTCCAATGCCATTGCCTGAAGGGTATCAATGGCTATCAATGGAATATCGAGCGCATAGCACAGGCCTTTGGCGGTAGAAGTGCCTATCCTTAAGCCGGTGTAGCTACCAGGGCCTTTAGAAACAGCTATCGCCGATAGTTCCGTTTTTTGGATTTTGGAGTTTGCCAGAAGTTGGTCGACCATGGGAACAAGCAGGCTGGAGTGGGACTTTTGCCGGCGTGATTCGGCATACGCCAAAAGTTGTCCCTCTTCATGCACTGCTACAGAGCAAACTTCTGTAGAAGTCTCAATACTAAGGGTTCTAATCATTGGGCTCGTGCCAAAAGCTTGCCATATCGCGTATCATCTTTAAGCACTTGAACTGCTGCCTGTAGATCACGATCTTCTTTAAAGGTAGATTCAATGATACCTCTTTGAAAATAATATCTGCTCGCGATCTCCTGCTCAAGCAACAGCTTGATCTCGTCCTTAAACTTGATCAAATCAGCTTCTTTATTCGTTTTTACCTGGGTCTCAAGTGCAGAAATTTGATCTTCAATCTTTTCATAGTACTGCTCGCCCTTTGCACTGGCCACCAGTTGCTTGAGCTGACGCTCTACGGCGGTGGTGTAGTCGAACTCCTTGCCCTTCAACCACGATAAAAACTCCTGGTACTCAGATTCCGACAAGGAGAATTCTTTAGCAGGAGCAATCAATTCATGCTCGAACTTATACTCAGTGGCGTAATCAAAAATATGGTTGTAGTTAACTAGCGCAATTGCCACGGAAGAGTATTGTGTGGACTCTATTTCAATATCGGGATTCACCCCACCACCATCATAAACAGTACGGCCATTCTGCGTCTCGAACGCTACCCTGAGAGAATCGGGGATATGCCCTACACTACCATCCTCATTGCGGAGACTGTAGTCAATCGCCTGGATACATCTCCCACTGGGAATGTAATATTTTGCGGTAGTGATCTTAAGCTGGGAATTGTACGCTAATGGGCGGGTGGATTGTACCAGTCCTTTTCCAAATGTGCGTCGACCTACCAATACTGCACGATCATAGTCCTGCATCACACCTGCGACGATCTCTGAGGCGGATGCACTTCCACGCCCTGTCAAGACCACCAAAGGTATCTCTGTATCAACAGCCTCGTTGAGGGCAAGGTAGGACTGATTCCAATTATCGGCTTTGCCTTTTGTACTAACAACTTCAGCGCCTTTCTTGATGAAGATGTTAGAAACATTGATAGCTTCATCTAACAACCCCCCCGGGTTCCCACGTAAATCCAGCACAAGGCTCTTCGCATTTTGATCCTTTAAATCCTTCAAAGCATTTTTTACCTCAAGAGCGGCCTCAGTAGTAAAGTCCGCGAGCTTGATGTAGCCTACTTCATCGTCCAACATACCATAGTAGGGCACATTGTCTATGGTGATCTGCTTGCGTTGCAAAGTTGCTTCAAAGGGTTCTTCCTCTCCGAACCTTTCGATGGTCAGCACTACAGGGGTTTCAGCTTTTCCCTTTAGTAGATTGCTAGTCTCGGTAGAATTGAGGTCTTTGATCGGCTGACCGTCAATCTTAGTCACAACATCCCCTATCTGGAGTCCTGCTTCAAAAGCAGGAAATCCTTCATAAGGCATTAGTATGATGTTTTTACCATTTCGTTTTCCCACCAAAGCTCCTATACCACCGTATTGTCCCGTCGTAACAAACCTGTAGTTTTCCAGATCCTCTTCATCAATGAAGTCAGCGTAAGGGTCAAGTGAAACCAGCATCGCATCGATACCGCTTCTTAGCAGCGACTTAGCATCAATCTCATCGACATAGTATGTATTGATCTCTTTGAATAATGTGGCGAAAATGTCCAGGTTCTTCGCGATCTGGAAGTATTTGTCATCTGATACCGTAAATGCAGATAATGATAATATCAGCACTGTACTGGCTATAATAAGCTTGGTTGTTAGTCTCCTCATTTTGTTGAATTCTCCTCAGTCTTGGATAAACGTAGTAAGGAATCCTTTAGTTTATCCTCGATCTCTTTGTACGACAAGATGTCTTCGGACGAATAAATATAAGCAATCAGCCAATGCCTTTGAAAGCTGAAAGCTGTCTTGTTTTGCCGGTAGGCCTCACGTATCCTTCTCTTGATCAGGTTGCGCTGATGGGCCTTCTTTATTTTCTTCTTGGGGACGGAGATGAGTATCTGATGGTAACCCAAATCATGCTCCTGCGGTAGGTACTTGGTGGCCAGTGGATGGCTAAAAAAAGATTTGCCCTTTTGAAACAAAAGGGCAATCAGCTTTTTTTGATTCAACCTTTCATGCTTGCGAAAGGTGTTCGAATGTTTTTCTATATGTGCCTTTTTTTGATCCATCATTATAGGAACAAAAGAAAGGCTAACGACAATTTCTTATCGCTTGTGCTTTCCTTCGTCAGAAACAGACAATTTTTTTCTTCCCTTAGCTCTTCTTTTCGCAAGTAAAGCCCTTCCGCTGGCAGACGCCATTCTAGACTTGAAACCATGCTTATTTCTACGCTTTCTTTGTGAAGGTTGAAATGTTCTTTTCATTTTTTCTTAGTTTGATCACCGTTATTAGAGTCTGAAAAGCAACAAAATCAGAGCGTTTTCTCAGACGGGCTGCAAAGATATGTAGCTTTTGGCTTTTTACAAACCAGCAATCTAAATATAAATGAGGTATAAGTTGTCCTGTGCCAACCCATTGAGCAAGCGTCTTGATGTATCACTTTCGATTGAAAAGCCCGACAGCACCCCTTTGGTGCTCAACCTATCAAAGTGGCGCCCGGGCAGATATGAGTTCGGCAACTTCACAGGTCAAATCTATGTGATGAGAGCTACTGATCAAGATGGTAGCAACATTGCGGTAGCAAAAACTTCAACGAATCAGTGGACTATCCACCATCCTAGCGCTGTAGCACTGACGGTAGAATATCAGGTGTATGCAAATCGACTTGATGCTGGTGGCACTTATATCGGAGAAGATTTTTGGTTGGTCAATCCTGTCAATTCCTTCCTATCGGTCGAAGGACATGAAGATCAGGAAGCCATCTTGGAAATGGTGCTTCCAAAGGACTATGGAGTGTCTACTTCGCTCCAGCAGTCAGGTGATCACTGGCGGGCTCGGTCCTATGATGAGCTGGCAGATTGTCCAATTCTTGCAAGTAATCGACTTGAGAAGCTCTCATTTACGGTAGATGAAAAACCCTTTATCCTAGCGATATA
Source organism: uncultured Roseivirgaceae bacterium (assembly GCA_964351595.1). Taxonomy (GTDB): domain Bacteria; phylum Bacteroidota; class Bacteroidia; order Cytophagales; family Cyclobacteriaceae; genus UBA6059. The sequence goes on from CAYGOT010000026.1 coordinate 4,225, forward strand.
TGGTGACCATGCATTGGATCGGACAAAACTCGTCGATGACATCACAAAGTACACTCAAGCCCAGCGGGAAGTACTCCCGTGGGAGGATTTAAAGACCTATGAATATCAGTTGATGTTCTTTCCATTCAAAATCTATCATGGCGTGGAGCATATGGATGGCACGACTATCCTACTTGGACCTGCAGATGATGCGCAATTCTACGAGAATCTCATGGGGGTCTCAAGCCATGAGCTATTTCACTATTGGAATATCAAGCGAATACGCCCTCGGCAGCTAAGTCCTTATCGATTTGATCAGGAGAACTACTTTGATACGGGGTATGTAGCAGAAGGCTTTACTACCTACTATGGTGACTTATTTCTGGTAAGAGGTGGGGTATTTGATGAAGCCTGGTATCTCGGAGAGGTGAACCGCCTGCTCAAACGACATTTTGAGAACTATGGTCGACACGCGGCTAGCCTGTCGGACTCCTCGCGAGATCTGTGGGTTGATGGCTACTGCAATGAAGCACCACATCGCAAAGTTTCTATCTATGTGAAGGGTGCCTTGTTTGCTTTGATGCTAGACCTCACCATCAGGAAAGCTACCGATAGCGAGCAATCTCTTGATGATGTCATGAGGGCGCTTTGGGATCAATTCGGACCAGGGTCAGAGGGCTATCTGAATGAGGATGTACGTGCGCTGGCGGAAAAGGTCAGTGGCCAGGACCTATCAGAATTCTTCAAAAACTACGTTGATGGTGTCGAACCTTTAGAGCATGCCCTTAGCGAACTATTGGCTTGGGTAGGGTTGAAAATGGATCTGACTTATCCTGAAGATCAGTTGATGTCCTACCTTGGTTTAAAAACTCAGGCCAATATGGCAGGACACCTTAGTATAATCTCTACAGTTGCGGAAAGCTTAGGAGAAGCTTACTTCACAGCAGGAGATGAAATCATCGCCATCAACTGCTCTCCAGCCAAAACTCCCTTCGAGAAAATAAAAGTTGGCCCAAACTGCCTAGAGATTACCCGCCTGGGCAACAAGCTTCAAATTGAAGTTGAGGTTGAAACCAAAGCTTATTACGGTAGTCCCAAAGTCTCTATCCAAGTCGAAGCATCAGGAGCAGCTCATCAGCGGCGCTCCCAATGGCTCAGGACTCAAAAAGGTGATTGAGGATCTCCTTGGCCTGGTGCCATTCTAGTCTGGGTCCGAATTTGGAGACCACTTTGGAGGAAGCAAGACTGGCGATCTTTCCAGCCTCGGCGTAGCTGTGCCCGTGTGTAATTCCATAAAGGAAAGCGCCGGAGAACATATCCCCTGCTCCGTTGGTGTCTAAGGCTTCTACTTTGTAGGGCTCGATATCGATAAATGTATCTCCATCAAAGATCATCGCTCCATTTGAGCCGAGTGTGATAGCAAAGCGACTGGCGGATGCTTTCAATGCCTCGCGTGCATCCATCAGGTTGTCCGTGCCAGTAAAGAGCATCGCCTCTTCTTCATTGCAGAAAAGCAGGTCTACACCATCACCCACAATCTCTTTCATCTGATCGCCGAAATACTTGACCATGCTAGGATCACTAAAAGTCAGTGCTACTTTCACACCATTTTCTTCAGCTGTCTTTTTCGCCAACTTCATGGCCTCCACCGCTGTTGGCGAGGTGACCAGGTAACCTTCTATGTATAAGTAGGTCGATTTCTTAAGTGCGTCAAGATCAAGCTCAGCTACACCAAAATCAGACGTGATTCCCAAGAAAGTGTTCATGGTACGCTCAGCGTCAGGTGTGGTCATTACCAGACATTTACCAGTAATGCCGTTTGGAGCAGTGGCATCAGTGAGATTGGTATCCACCCCATTTGACTTTAAGTCTTTTAAGTAGAACTGGCCGAAGCGATCGTTGCTGACACGGCAAGCGTAGTAGCTATTGCCTCCAAACTGACTTGTTGCGATAATGCTGTTAGCAGCTGACCCTCCGCACTGCATGCGCTCCTCCTCGATGTGCATCGCATCGACCAACTGGTGCTGGCGATCTTCATCGACCAAGGTCATGAGACCCTTCTCAACATTATGGTCTTCGAAGAACTGATCTTCAACTTCAACAACAATATCTACTAAGGCATTACCTATACCGTAAACGTCATACTTCTTACTCATGGGAATAGTCTCTGATTTGGAGCTTTTAAGAATCAGGGCGCAAAACTATATCAATTATTGAGTTAGAAATAATTTTTGTAGAATAGCTGAACTGGTTCAAATTGACTCTATCAACTAGGGTCAATTTGAACCAGTTCCCTTTTTGTCTTGACACAAAAAGGGACAAAAAAGTCAAGAAAATTCAAAGCTGGCCATCCCAATACTAACCCTGCCCCGCTGAATTTTCGTCCCTCCCGCCTAGATGGAAAGCCCTACTGAGCCGATCAGCTTACTTGTCCGAATCAGAAAAGGTAGTTCAACTATCTTAAATCAGCAGCCCGATCCGGGTAGTCTGTAATAATCCCATCTACACCCCAATCAATAAGCATTTTCATATCCTCGATTTCGTTGACTGTCCATGGGATGACCAAGACATTTTGCTGATGCAAGTAGTCAACATCCTCAGCAGAGAGATCTTTGTACCATGAACTATAAATATCCAGAGTAAACCCTAGAGTGGAGATATTCTGAGCGGGCGTCTCCTGATTCTCGATCAACGCAGCTAGCTGTACATCCGGGTAAGTTTCATTGAAGTAACGCAGTACCCTAAAATCGAAGCTCTGTATAGTGATGTATTTCCAATCAACCTTACCATCAATAAATTGAAAGACCAGGTCAGAAAAAGCTGCTGGAGCAGGATGAAACTTCTCATCACCCTCCGGAGAGCTCTTGATCTCAATATTATAGTTGATCGTGGAGCCTTTGAGTTGCTGGTTGACCATATCAAAGACCTCAGCAAGGGCGGGTTTAGTGACGCTCATTGCCTGTTGCTCCGGGAACCTTGGGTTGCCTAGGCTACCGCAATCAAACTGTTGTACTTCGGCCAGGGTCATCTGATAAATATTGAACTTGCGTTCATCCTTCTCAGTGATCGTCTGCCCTGATGAATCGGTGCAAATACTATGGTTCATCCATGGTTCATGAGAAACGACCAGTTCACCATCAGCAGTGACAGCCAAGTCGAGCTCGAGAGTCGTAACCCCAAGCTCGAGTGCTTTAAGAAACGCAGGAATTGTATTTTCCGGTAGGAGGCCTCTCGCCCCTCTATGACCTTGAATATCCAGCTGATCAGATAACCGTTGAGGCTTATCACGACAAGACAATAGCAACCCGAATATAAGTGTGAATAATATTAATCTCATGATAGTTTTTTAGACTCCTGATAGCTCAGCAAAATAAAGACGAACACTATCACCGACACGATTACAAAAGGTATGATGAGCGCTTGCTGAAAAAGAAACTTGTAGGTCAATGCTCCCCAAGCACCACCGATCAGTGGGCCAATAACAGGTATGCTGGCGTAGGTCCAATTGGAGGGCCCTTTTCCAGCTATGGGCAAAAAGAAGTGCGCCAGGCGCGGGCCTAAATCCCTTGCCGGGTTGATGGCATAGCCTGTAGTGCCTCCTAGGCTGATGCCTATGGCTACAATCAGTCCTCCTACGACCAATGGGTTGAGTCCTTCGGTAAACTGATTAGCACCAATAAACATCAAAGCAAAAAGCAAAATGAAAGTACCAGAAATCTCGCTGACAAGGTTGGAAAATCTGGAGGTAATAGCCGGGCCAGTGGCAAATACGCCTAGTTTACTGGCCGGATCTTCGGTCTCCTTCCAATGTGGCATATAGTGTACCCACACGGTGGTCGCTCCAAGAAAAGCTCCGATGAACTGAGCGAAAATGTACCCTGGCACATCTGCCCATGGAAACTCTCCAGCCACGGCCAATCCAACTGTTACCGCCGGGTTGATATGAGCACCACTAAAGCTCCCCACCGCATAAATCGCGAGGGTAACTGCCAAGCCCCAGCCCACGGAGATTACAATCCAATCAGACCCATTGGCATATGATTTTTTAAGGGTGACACCTGCATTTGCGCCACAGCCAAGGCTGATCAATACGAAGGTGCCTATGATTTCGGCTAAATATGGGTTCATTGTCGTTAGGTTCGTGATGAAAATGATTGATTCGTTGATCTAATATGCACGTCATTGCCTAGGTTAGCCTGTCAGCAACAACATTATGAACTATACAGCAATAAAAAACTTTTTATTCATTTTTCCATTGATCTGCTTCGTCGGGTGCAAAGAACCGGAAGCACCAGTGCTCAAGGAGATCAGAAACATCAAAGTGGGTAATGTGCTCAACAATGAACTTTACGTATCGGGTGAAGCTGTGATTATCAACCCTAACTCCTTCAAAGCTATGCTCAATGAAATCGATCTGAACGTGAGCATCGATGGTCAACAAATAGCGGTAATCGAAGAGGAGTCGGAGTACCTAATCCTTCCCAATGAAGATTCAGCGATTCCGCTAAGAGGCCGTATCGACCTACGGGCTGTAGAAAAGATCATGAATAAGCAGGGGCTGAAAATACTACTGGGCGAGGAGCTTCCTATCCAATTTGAGGGTATGGCACGTGCTAAGGTAAAGGGCGTCAACATGAAGATTCCTATTCGCTTTAGTGATCGGATCAATCTGAGGAATATTAGACTGTAGATGGTTCCCGATAGTTATCGGGATGGTAGATGGTAGATGGTAGATGGTGAGAAGACGAAAACAGTCTTGAGATAGTTGACTATAAACTTAACTCCTGCGTATGCGGCCAGTTAGCTTCTTAATTTATTTGCTTGGTGCAGTAACTCTTTGGGCAATTTCTGGCTTCAAAGGAGAAATGCAAAGTCACATGCCACGACCACTAGAAACATCCCCTAAAGAGAAAAAAGCCTTCGTAGCAGGTATCATTGTATTACTTTCTCTCTTTTTTATTACTCTCAAAATAGCAGTAGTGTTCAAAGACTTGGATTCATCTCCCACTGATAAAATACTAATTATATCTCCTCAAGACGTTGAAAAGCTTGAAAAGAAGTTGGAGAAAATTAAGACTCAAAAGTGACCTTGCATTTAAATAGTTTGTTGCCAGGTGCAAATTAAGCCACTAAGAATGCCGCTCCGAATACACCTGCACTGTCGCCCAGTTTTGGTTTTACGATTGGGGTACTGAAGGTCGGGTTAAACACATGCTTACGTACCTCCTGCAATCCATCAGAATATAGCAAGTCAATGTTGCCTACGCCTCCTCCAATCACAATGACATCAGGGTCAATGATATTTACCAAATTGGCTATGCCAAGACCGAAAAAATGCGTGAGCCTGAGCATCGTCTTGACCGCAAAGTCATCACTCCGTCCACTTGTATAGCGATGATATATTTCTTTGAGTGTGACCTCCACCCCGCTAATGTCCTGATAGAAGCGCTCTAGTGCAGGGCCCGCTAATATACGCTCCACGCACCCCGTATCACCGCAATAGCATTTGCCTCCTGAAGCATCCAAAAAGCTGTGTCCCCATTCGCCTCCAATGCCTTGTCGGCCGTTGATGACCTTACCGTTCACGACCAAGCCGCCACCTACACCTGTGCCCATAATCACACCAAATACTACCTTGGCATCAGGCGCTATATCCTGCACTACACCCATCTTGGTTTCTGCTAAGGCGAAGCAATTCGCATCATTTGCCAATGCTACTGGAATGCCCAGGAGTTGCTGGATATCATCCCTGAACGGCTTCCCATTGAGATGCTGAGAGTTGCAGTTCTTCAAAAGTCCACTACCCGGGTCTGTAGAGCCCGGAGTACCAATGCCGATCTTGTCAGGATAGTGACCTACCTCACTTTCGAGAATCTGTACCAGCTTCTTGATCTGGCCGAGCACATGCTCATAGCCATGCTCAGCTTCTGTCGCTATTCTTTGTCGGATGAGTACTTCCGGTGATAGTGCGCTTTCGAGTACCGCACCTTCGATTTTTGTGCCCCCAAGATCGATTCCCCAGATTGCCATAGGTATTCTGTTTAGGTAATAGTTGATACTGGCGTACGAATGGTTTCTATTCACATTCGTACAATCGTAATATACAATATTGATCAAGTGCTAATCAAGCAACTACCGATTAATCTGATCAAGCACGGCTTCTCAAGGGGAACCTACCATCCTTGAATTGGCCAGCTCATGATAGATGCCCCTTCTTTCCACCACAGTCCTTTCAGCCTATTGTTGTGTAATCCAGTAGAACTCGTAGGGCTCGAGCCTGAGTTCATAGTTTGAAAAGTCAAGTGCTGTATTACGCACTTTGTCCCGTACACCCGCCCGCATATCAAAGCCAAGGTTGATCATCAGATCGAGGTACAGCGACTCAGGGTGGTCGTTGAGGTTAGCTACCGCGAATGTCCTCTCATTGTCCGATACCCTCACGTACCCGAATAAATGCTCATTGTGGCAGTTGATCAGATGACAGTTATCATTATCAGCAAACTCAGGTGAATCTTTGCGGATCTTGAGAAGTTGGCTAAGGCTCTGGAAGACCTGATGCTCCACTGTTCCCTTCTTCTTTCTCAGGTCAGCACGTTTCCAGTCCATCCTCGGGCGATGCACCCAGCGGTTGTCATGCTTATGCTCTTCATTTTGCTGATATGCATAGTCATTCAATGTCGCCAACTCATCTCCGGCGTAGAGCAGCGGTATCCCTCCGAAAGAGATGATAATGCTATGCAGCAATATGATCCGCTTGATTGCCAACTCTTGCGCTGCTTTATCGTTCTCGTGCAATGCTCGCTCCAGACCTACCAATGAAGCCAACGACCCGCTGATCCTTGCCGTGCCGTTGCTTTTGTCTTCCATGAAAGGCAACCCTCTTGCAAAAGACCAATCGATTCTTCCCGTTAAGAAATTGGTCAGAAACCCTCGGTGCGACCAGGCATCATAACCGGCCATTTGGGCATGACCGTCCTCATAACCTAATCCTATATCGTCATGACACCTCACGTAATTGAGCCATGTGGTGCCTCTGGGTTTGCGAGGTATCTGATCCAGAGATACGGATATCAGCTTGTTGCTCTTGGTTGCTACACTATCCCAAAGCAGGGTCATCAAAGTGGCGTTGTAGGCAATATCACATTCGTTACTGACGGTCTGCGTCTGTCCGAAATATCGCACGATCTGGTGCGGTGCTACGATAGCCTCAGCAAGGAAGATCGTACCTGGAGCAACAATTTGGGTACATGCTTTCATGGTTTGCACCAGTATATGCGCTTCGTCCAGATTTTGGCTGTCCGTACCGATGCGTTTCCACATGAAGGCCAGTGCATCCAATCGAATCACGTCAATCCCCTGATTGGCCAAGAAGAGGATCACATCAATCATCTCGATGAGCACAGTCGGATTGGTATAGTTGAGGTCCCATTGGTAGTTGTTAAAGACCGTCATCACCCACTTACCCATTTCTTCATTGTAGGTAAAGTTGCCGGGAGCGGTCTCCGGAAAAACTTGTGGCAAAGACCACTCAAACTGATCAGGAATATTGCGATCCTCATAGCAGTAGAAATAATCCTGATATTGGCGATCTCCGGCTTTTGCCTTTTTAGCCCACTCATGCTCCTCCGATGTATGGTTGACTACCATGTCCATCATGAGGTACATTCCCTTTCTATGAAGGTCTTTGGCCAGTCCGTTCACATCGGACATGGCGCCATACCTGGAATCAACTTTACGATAGTTAGATACAGCATAGCCACCATCGCTCTTGCCTGCGGGGGACTCAAGTACTGGCATGACATGCAGCAGGTTGATCCCCAGCTCCTCGAAATAATCCAGCTTCTGGCGAAGGGTGGGCAGATCACCACAAAAGCGATCGACGTAAAACATCATGCCCGCGATTTGTTCACTTACAAACCAGTCAGGCTGTCGCTCGCGTTCGAGATCAGATTTCTTTAGTGCTTTGTCCCTATCGGAATAGGCTTTTGACAGCACATCAACCAGTTTGCCTATCTGATCATTCAGGTCTTCACGTTGACCGTAGAGCCTTAGAAAGTTGTTTCGGATGACGCTTAGGTTAGCCGCCAGACGGGTCTGAAAATGAATATCCAGCTTAGGCTTGTTAAACAAGCGGTCTACCAGAAAAGTCTGTGAATTAGGATCGTACAAAGGAATTGACAGTTTAAAATTTATAATTGAAGACTAGTCTTTGCAATACAAGAGAAAAGCTCATTGCGCTGGTCATAACTTTGCGATGGTCTTTATTCCATTCATAGCATCAATCATAGAGGTCACTCAAAATTGGCCGCTAGCTTGAGGCTTTTTTCAAGCTCCTCCATTTCCTGCTGCTGGCGTTTCTTTTTCCAACCAAAATAGCTTTTCAGGTCCTTCATGATTGGTTTTATCAGCGGCACAATCGTAGGCAAGTTGAAGTAGAGGCGGCCAGTACGGCGGTTGAAGAAGTCCATGGCGGTATGTACCATCTCGTGATGCACCGTGTACCAGAGCTCTGCCCTGCCTAGACGCACTAGTGGATCCTTATCCTTATAAGCGGACATCTGCTCAACAATCAATTCACTTTGTTTACCATAGTTGGACACAAGGTATTGTCCGTAATAAGCTTCAATGCCCTCCTTGCCCAGTTTTTTGGCCAGTTCATCAGCGTACTTATTCACTTCCTTGGACCCCTCGAACGGGCCTCCGGAAATTACAATCTCATCTGTCTTGCCCTTGGCCACATCAATCCCATAATCCTCTTCAAATTTTTCCGATAGGAGATCGAGAATACGCTCAGCCATCTTGCGGTAGCCGGTGAGCTTACCGCCAGCTATCGAAATCAAACCGGTATCCGACAAGAATATCTCATCCTTTCGCGATAGCTCAGAGGCAGACTTGCCCTCCTCTTCGATCAAAGGCCTGAGTCCTGCCCAGCTCGACTCGACATCTGCGATAGTCAGATTGACGGTAGGAAAGGTATTGTTCGTAGCATCCAGCAGGTACTCAACATCCTCGACGTTGGATCTGACATCATTGATATCGCCATTGTAGTCGGTATCTGTAGTGCCGATGTAGGTGACCTTGTCGCGCGGGATGGCGAAGATCATGCGACCATCAGGTACGTCGAAGTACAGGGAATGCCTGACTGGCAATCTCTTATGCGGTACCACGATATGCACTCCCTTGGTCAGGTGGAGTTTCTTCCCTTTGAAGCTGTGGTTCTTTTTGCGGAGTGTATCCACCCACGGGCCAGCAGCACTAACCACATATTTAGAGCTAACTTCAAACTCCTCATCGGTGAGTCGGTCCTTGCACTTCATACCTATCACCTTGGCACCATCATAGATAAAGTCGGAACCCTCAACATAGTTGATTGCGTCGGCTCCATGTGCCACTGCTGTCTTCAACACCTCCACAGTGAGGCGCGCATCATCCGTACGGTACTCCGCATAGATTCCACCACCTTCGAGAATGCTTTCATCCAGCAGCGGCTCTATGGCCAGAGTCTCTTCCTTGGAAAGCATCTTGCGCTGATCCGCCTTCTCCACACCAGCCAGTACATCATATACCATCAGACCGACACTGGTGGCTACCTTTCCGAAAGTGCCGTCCTTGATCATAGGAAGGAGCATTTTCTCAGACTTGACCAACTGAGGCGCCAGCCGGTGTACAATCGCTCGCTCTCTTCCTACTTCGCGTACCAGGGCGATCTCAAACTGCTTGAGGTAACGCAGACCTCCATGAATCAATTTGGTAGACTTACTACTCGTGCCCGAGGCAAAATCCTTCTTTTCGATCAGCATGGTCTTTAAACCACGAGAGGCTGCATCGAGGGCAATCCCTGATCCGGTAATGCCTCCACCGATCACGATGAGATCGTACGAAGTTGATTTCAATTTATTGATCAATTCGCCCCGGTTGAGGGATGAAAAAAGATGAGTATTCATGATGATTGCTAGCTAAGCCAGTTAAGTGTTCGTTCGACAGCTTTCTTCCAGCCGGCGTATAATTCATTCCGTTTGGCAACATCTATTTCAGGGGTGAATGTTCTGTCGATTGCCCTGTTTTTCATGATATTTTCCTTCTCCCAGATGCCCGCTTTGATCCCGGCCAAATAAGCAGCTCCCATAGCGGTAGATTCGATCACTTCCGGTCGTTCGACGCTCGCGCCGAGGATGTCGGACTGGAACTGCATAAGCATATTATTGGCGCATGCCCCTCCGTCTACTTTGAGTGTGGTGAGCTCTATGCCAGAGTCCTCCTGCATGGCTAGCAATACGTCTTTGGTTTGATACGCCAGCGACTCGAGGGTGGCTTTGATGATATGGTTCTTACCAGAATCGCGGGTCAGGCCGAAGATGGCACCCCGAGAGTACATGTCCCAATACGGAGCACCGAGTCCGGCAAATGCCGGAACGACATAGACTTCATTAGAGTCACCCGCTTTACTGGCGAAGTACTCAGAGTCTGAGGCACTATCGAGCATCTTCATTGAGTCTCGCAACCATTGAATCGCAGCACCGGCAATGAAGATACTTCCTTCCAATGCATAGTGGACTGTCCCATCCGCAGTAGCGGCCATGGTCGTCAGCAGTCCATTCTTGGAGTACTGGAGCTTCTCTCCCGTATTCATCAGCATGAAGCAGCCTGTACCATAGGTATTCTTAGCCGTACCAGGCTCAAAGCACGCTTGCCCGAAGAGAGCCGCCTGCTGATCACCGGCAATACCCATAATAGGAATCTTAGCGCCCTTAAAATCCAGGTCACCATAGTAATAGGAAGAAGGCTTCACTTCCGGAAGCATGGCTTTTGGTATCGCCAATCGTGTCAACATCTTCTCATCCCACTCCAGCTTACTGATATCGAAGATCATCGTGCGTGAAGCATTGGTGTAGTCGGTCACGTGTACTTCCCGATTGGTCATGTTCCAGATGAGCCAGGAATCAATAGTCCCAAAGAGTAGATTACCTGCCGCAGCTTCCGCTTTAGCGCCTTCTACATTCTCAAGTATCCAGTTGATCTTGGTGGCAGAGAAATAGGAATCAATGACCAGGCCTGTGGTCTTCTTGACATGCTCCTCCAGGCCCTCTTTCTTCAGGTCATCACAGAGGCCGGAGGTGCGCTTATCCTGCCAGACTATGGCATTATAAACGGGCTCTCCGGTATTCCTGTCCCATACTACTGCCGTTTCGCGCTGATTGGTAATACCAATGGCGACAACCTCACCAGGCTTGACATTATTGTTTTTCAGGACATTGGCAAAGACATCCATTTGAGACTTCCATATCTCCATGGGGTCGTGCTCTACCCATCCCGCTTTAGGGAAAATCTGTGTGAACTCTCGCTGGTCAACCCCAACGATGCTGCCTTTTTCGTCAAAGAGTACGGCGCGACTGCTGGTCGTGCCCTGGTCAAATGCTACTATGTATTTGCGTGCCATCTATTTCTAGTTTTGGTTAGCCCAATCCCGACACGTTGCACCCAAGGGCTAGTGACAGGACAAGCATATTAATAAGAAACTGACAAAAAACCGCAGCATTTTGGGGGCGTGAGTGCCAACCCCGAAATGTAAACGATTGTATGTTAAATTTTTTTCAAAAAGGTTCCTGAAAGACCCTACCGGGGAACGATCGGGATGATTTGGTGGGTGCGGTTTATCGAGGCTGCTGGTCGCCTACCGGAATGGGTTGAGGTGGGATTCATCAATGCACGATTGAAAAGTGACACTCGAAGGAGTAGTAATGGTCATAGCACAGCGTCACTTCGACCAGAATGCGAGTGTTGCCAAGTCAAAATCAGGGAATTAGATCAATAGGATATTGAAAATACCGAGAATTAGAATGGTTTTCAAAATAGTAGATCAGAAGATGGGAATCACTTTTTAAGTTTAAGTGGTTTCTTAATAGTATCCCACATATTCTTGGCCATGTTAATTCCGATATCCCCTAGTCTAGCATCACTTCTCGAAAAATCGTTACTGATAATTTCCTTTATTATTTGTGAAAACTCCTGTGCCCTCAAATAACCAAAGGATTTATGAGGATTGCGGTTGCCATTGACCTCATAATCATTACTTATTATAAAATCTTCAACATTCACACCATATTCGTTAGCCGAAAAGTCATCATTTAGTTTAAAGTTGAAAGAAACGATATCCAAAAGGTCTGAAAAGTTGTACCACTTGGATTTGATTGATCTAGGCGCATTCATGATGCGGTCGTCATCAGGTCTCAGACGTTGCTCTATGGCAATCTTGTTTAACACCACTGGTAAACCCAAGGGCGCACCTATTGTAATATAGGTATGCACAGACTGTGGCGGCAATTCGAAATTGAGAACATCAAAAGTGATAACAGAGCCCATAGAGTGCCCAATCAAAATGATCTCATGATCACGGTACTTCTGAATAGCATCCCGCACACGCGTATTAATAATTTCCTTGGCAAGGCATTCCTCACTATTATCTGGAGTGCACTCTTTTTTGAAATACACATCGAAATCTCTGAGGTATTCTCTTACCAGATTATTAGCGACAGCTTTGTAGTTGAGAGTGTAGTCTTTGTTCAGAAATATCCGGTTAAGTTGTTTTGATATAAAGTCATTGATCAAGATCCTCAGTCCTTTATTTACCAACGGGAATTCCCTCGAGGATTTGACATAAGGTTCATCCAGAAAATACGGGCTTTCGATATCCTTCTCATTGGGATCCAATGGTCTATCATATAACACATCTGCCCAGTAAACCATTTCGAACTTGGGCGTTCTACCTTGATATCCTATTCTCCCAAATCCCTCATGGATGGCAGTTTCCCACCACCCCTGGATCAATTCCTTTGGAGGTTTATTTCCAAGACCATGAACGCCTAATATCACTGTTTCCATAGCTCAGTTTACTTTTACGTGATTGGACAGGTGCTCGAAAATATACCTGGGACGATCTGTCGTCACAGCGTCGATACCCATAGAAACGAGATGACTAGCCATATTCGGATCGTTCACGGTCCAGGCATATACACTCAGGCCAGAATCTTGAAAGACATCAATAAACTCTTGATTAAGCATTTTACCTGCCCATACATTCACTCCATCCAACGAATGCTCGAGTAACTTATCTCGCAGCTTTTTTGCACTAATAAAAATCAACCAACTAGGCCAAAAATAGTCCAGATCAAGCAGCCACAAGGTTCTGTATTGCGGCATTTGCTTTTTTGAGTATGATACTATGTCAAAATCAAACGAAATGATCTCTATTTGTTCGGGAGCTAAATCAACCTTTGACAACTGCTCCTTGAGAGGAGGGACAATATCCTCATTGCTCTTGATCTCAATTACTAACTTACCTTCCCTCGGAATAGTATTAAGCACATCCTTCAAAAGCGGTATCCTTTCGTTAGAAAAGACTCGATAATCAGAGAGGTGCAATTCTCTCAACTCATTGTAGCTCGACCGGTTGATAACCTTGTTTTGATCAAATAGACGTTTGGTGTCTTGATCATGGATCACTACAATCTGATGATCACTCGTTAAGTGTACATCAACTTCTACCATTCGAGCGCCATGGCTCCAGGCAAGGTTGACCGCTGCTAGGGTGTTTTCTGGTGCATCGTATGACGCTCCACGATGTGCTATTATTCGCTTCCATAGATTGCTGTCATCATATTGGACCGGACTAAAATAATATTGTGCCAGCTCCATTCCCGTCCGTTCATCGACCTTATTTCCATCAATAAAATATCTATTTCTCATCCAATTGAGCAACTCATCTATTGATTCAATATCAAATTCTGTTGCCAAGTCACGCTGTATCTGGATCAGATAGTCTTCCGAACATCTGTATTGACGATGATCCAGCACAGCTTCGATGATATTACCGAGCCTGGGATGAATGGTCATAAAATCCGGTTTGAAGTACAATTATCATTTTTTGTCGCTGAGCATTAATGCATTTTTCCTATATTCCTCGCCTAATTTATGAGCCAACCAAAATAATTAATAAATGGATATCTGGAATAAGCTTAGCAATGAATTCATAGACATTATCGAATGGACGGACGATAGTGGCAACACAATGGTGTACCGGTTTGAAAGGTACCAAAACGAGATTAAAAATGGCGCTAAGCTGACAGTGAGAGAAGGACAAGCGGCAGTTTTTGTAGATCAAGGTCAGATCGCTGATGTATTTGGACCTGGTATGTACTCACTCAGTACTGAGAATCTACCCATACTCGCCACATTAAAAGGTTGGAAGTACGGCTTCAATAGTCCCTTCAAGTCTGAGGTATATTTCGTTAGTACGAGAAACTTCACGGATCAAAAGTGGGGTACTAAAAATGCTGTGATTCTCTCGGACAATCGCTTCGGTATGCTTGAAATCCGCGCCTACGGTACCTATGTAATCAAAGTATCTGAGCCAGGAATATTCATAAAGGAGTTAGTAGGTACGGATGGTCATTTCACCACAGAAGAAATTAACCAACAGCTTCAAAGTATGGTCGTCACTCGCTTCACCGATGCGATAGGGGAAGCTAATCTACCAGTAGAAGCTTACGCGGGCCAGGCAAATGAAATCTCCGAACGACTACAGGAACTCATGAATATTGAGTTTAGAGATTATGGTCTGGAACTCACCAAATTCCTGATCGAAAATGTATCCATGCCTGATGAAGTTAAGGAAGAGATCTTTGAGCTCAGCCGACTCGATAAAGTCAATCTAAATAAACTGGCTCAAATGAAAGCTGCCAAAGCAATGGAGAAGGCCGCCGAAAACCCTGGCGGCACAGCAGGTGCCGGAGTAGGTATGGGCATGGGTTTTGCCATGGCCAATCAAATGGGGAATATGTTTGGGCAACCACAGCATCAGGGATATGCGAATCCTCAAGCAGCACCTATGGGTGCCACACCTCAGGGTCCACCACCTATTCCACAACCAATTACCTACTTTATAGCGGTCAATGGCCAGCAGGCAGGACCTTTCGATAGAAATAGTATTGGAGGTATGATCTCGAGAAACGAAATATCAGCCGACACGCTGGTTTGGTCTCAGGGTATGGCTAGCTGGCTTGCTGCGGGTCAGGTGCCCCAATTAGCGTCTCTTTTCCAAAATACGCCTCCACCACTACCACAATAGTCTATTGGAAGCTGAAGACAAGGTAAAATCTGCCAGCTCTTATCATTGTACCGACTGTGGGGCTGAGCTTAAGTATAAGCCTGGCACCACCGTGCTCAACTGTGACTACTGTGGTGCTACGAATGATATACCTGAGGTCAAGGAAATACTCGAGGAGCTGGACTATGATGCCTACCTCGACAAACAAACAGCCGAAGAAAAAACCTATGAGGTGCGGTCTGTCAAATGCAACGGTTGTGGCGCTACTGCCTCCGTGGACAGTACGCTCGAGTCGCATTTCTGTCCCTACTGCAGCAAGCCACTTATTCAAGACGACCTTCACTTGGACAGAGTAATCAGGCCTAGATGGCTACTTCCTTTTCACCTCGATCGCGATCAGGCTAGAGACATCTTTAAAGCCTGGATAAAGAAGTCCTTCTGGTCACCAGGTAAGCTAAACAAGGCGATATTGAACTTTGACCATTTCAGAGGGATGTACTTACCCTACTGGACCTATGATAGCGATACCCGCTCCATCTATGCCGGTCAGCGAGGTACGTACTATTATGTCAATGAAACTTATAATGCCGTAGAAGATGGGCGGAATGTCACCAGAACTCGTAAGGTAAGAAAGGTAAGATGGACTAATGTACAAGGTCAGGTGCAACACTTCTTTGATGATGTGCTGATCTGCGCCTCCACCTCTATCCCCTCAAAGCACGTCGAGCAACTCGCTCCATGGGATCTACAAAAGCTTGTGCCTTTCGATGAGCAATACCTAAGTGGATTCATCACGGAAAAATATCAAGTAGATCTTAAGTCAGGCTTCCTGCATGCGCAGCGGGTGATGGAGCCTCACATTCGTATGCTGGCGCATCGCGACATAGGCGGGGACGAGCAGCGGGTGATCTCCTTGCAGACGCATTATGACCAGATTAAGTTTAAGCATCTACTACTACCGGTCTATGTGAGTGCTTATGAGTTTAAGGGTAAGCTGTACAGTTTTCTGATCAATGCCCGTACCGGTGAGATACAAGGTGACAAACCGATCAGTAAGACAAAGATTGCCACAGCGATTCTAATAGGTCTAATTGTCCTAGCCGTACTCTATTTTCTCACGCAGGGATGATAAATTGAATAGGTAATTCTCCTAATTTTCAAGAGAATAATGCTTTGAGTGCAATTCCATCTTGATATTGATCAAAAATGGGATATTTACAAAGATTATAACCTTGACTTTAATTCGAATATTATTCACCTTCATCAAGTGGTTTTTAACAATCCCAGCAAAAGCCACATCTTATAGAGATAAATTGACCTTACTGGTGGAATCAGGGCAACTGCCCTGAGGATGGTTCCGATAGATCATTGATGATCTGCTTGGATTAATAGATGTTGTAACAATCGAAAAAGCTATTGAAATGCATTTTCGAGGAACAAGAAACAGGTCAATGCAATTAGTTGTCGTCCATGATACGCTCATAATGAGCGCCTATCGGTCAATGGCCGTCTTACCCAACCGCGGTGCTCAACCACCCTATTCCGCTACTAAGCCATGAATATCAGTAGACATTGGCTAAGAGGGGAAGAGGTGAAACACATGAGGTCTCCTAACCATAGCGGACGCTTTGGAGCACAACTGCCTGATACCATCATCATTCACTACACTGGAGGCAGGTCAGCAGAGTCTTCGGCCAAGTGGCTCAATCAGCGCAAAGCCAAAGCCTCTGCCCATGTGATCATTGGCAAGGAGGGAGAGATCATACAACTGGTACGGATGGATACCGTTGCGTGGCACGCGGGTAGGAGTAGCTGGGGAGAGCGCACCGGACTCAACGCCTATAGCATCGGCATAGAGCTCGACAACCCCGGCCGACTGGAGCGCAGAGCTGAGGGTTACTACACATGGTACGGCGAGCGGGTAGCCAATACTATGGTGACAGAGGGCACCCATCGCCATGAAAGAGAGCCCGGCTACTGGCACGCCTTCACTGCCGCACAGATCAATACCACTGAAGAACTCTGTGATCTACTGATGGAAAAATACCCCATCCAATGGATACTTGGCCATGAGGAGATCTCACCCAGGCGTAAGGTTGATCCTGGGCCGGCCTTCCCACTAGACAAACTCAGGAACAACCTGCTGTATCAGGACAGGCAGCATGAGGATACCCAAAGCTTTGATGATCTGATGATAGATGATGCTATTCATGCCGTCAAAGTCAAGACCGACCTTCGCGCTACCCCTAAGAGTGATGCGGCTAAAATATCCCCATCTATCTCCGAAGGCACACGTGTCAGAGTGATTGATTGGCAAGAAGACTGGGTAAAAGTAGCCACGGAGATTGAAGGGTGGTTGAGCAAGAAATATTTAAGAATATAAACAATGTGAAATGAGAATTATCAAAATAGTCATACTCATAATAGCAACTACGGTATCGGTTTATGCTCAGGAAGTATCCGTACTCCCACAGTATTTAGCAATGAACCCACTAATCAAAAGAGACCCTCAATTTGTGCAGCTCCAATATCAATTAGAGCATGGGGAGCTTATGACCCAAACGGGACTCAACCTAGGAGTTGGTGAAAAAATGGAATCTCTAAGAAGGATAGTTAATAAACTTGATTTGACTTTTTCAGTCACAGACGATGATTCTGTCAGAATGAATTTCAAATTCTACGACCAATTAATTGAACGTAAAGCGCTATTTAAATTAGGTGATAAGCTCGATTCCTGTATCCGATCCATACAAAACAACGTTGAATTAGCCTTCACCCAAAGTATTGATGAAGAATACAGTCTTTTGAATGGTGAATTGCCGAATCAATATCGTGCTGATCTTTTCCTCTTTTTCCTTGTCACATCAACCCTTGATCGTAAAGAAATTGATTACAGTTCATTCCAAAGTCTCACGTATAAGGAGATCAGGACAAACTTTGAGGATGCAATTAAGAACGTTTTTATAAAAGGATTAATCTCTGGATTCCAGAATTCAAACGAGGAGCAAATCAACAAGCTAAATATGCGCCTCAACGACTTAATTCAACTCTTCAAATCCAAGGCGGTAGAATACTCATACTTAATTGAAAAAAAACTTCAAGAATATGAAAATGACATCAATGATCAAGCTTGGGCTGGAAATGCAGGATTTGGAGTAAGTCAAGAAGAAGGTAATCTAGGCGGGGGTATTTATGCATCAGTACACTCCAACAAAAATAAGAATGGTCAAAGAAATTTCCAGTTGGGAGCTTTTGTATCTGGGGTTGGAGAGATTGGTAAAAGCTCAGATTCCATTAACTCTCTCATTTCCCAACCATTTGTTGCTGGTGCAAACTTGAAAATTGTCACTAAAAATATGGTGCAGATAAACATCATTGGCGCCTATAGAAGAAACTCAGAGTCTATAAACGATAAGAAATCCTTCTCGGAAGTTGGGTTTGGTCTAATGAAGAGACTTAAGAATGGTTTGATCATTGGCGCATCAGGATATTATCTGGACATTGATGAGACCATTAGTCAAGAGAATGAGTTAGGTGAAATTGTAAGTACTACCATTCCATCTGTCTACACGTTCGGACTTACATTTCAGGATGACTCAGCAAATTCTCCTGTAATAATGATTGGAGTGACAAAGTCGAATTTGAAAGGGGAACCTTTGATTCCCAACCTTCAATTGAGCTACCCAATAAACTTTAGTCAAAAATGATAGGTCGCTTACTTTCTACAATTTCGGCCGCTATTCTAGTAACAATGTTGAATTTTGGCTTTTGTCAGGCCCAAAAAAAAGGGCCCAATGTGCTGAGCTATTATGCTGTCACAAATTCGATTGATGGGCAACCCTTAATTGATAAGACAAATGTATTGAGATTCTATCCTGTCTTTGCACTGCGCGATTCAATCGAATTTGTGAAAGTTACTGTTTACTATGGTAACAAGGTAAGTATCCAAGAGGCAGTGAAATTAATGAATGGTCTTTACTGGGAGAGCAGGCTTCCCACATTCGATCTTGGGGACGGGATTCAGCGCTATGAGGTTGAAACCGGTATGACCTATGACATTAACGTTACTAGATCACTAGATGATTATGCTTTTGAAATTCAACGTCGCAGAACGGAGCTTAACGATACATTAAGTAGGATTACAAGCGATATTAGTTCTCAACGATCACAAGTCATATCAAATTTTAATAGTGCTGGCCTTCATACAAGCAGTGAATTTGATAGTCTAAAAAAAATGACCCTCGGGGCGATTGACAAGCTTTTAGAGATTCAAAAGAAAAATATAGAAAGACCCCTTAAACAGGATATAATAGGTGCACTACGGGATATTGAATACCCCAGTAAGGACTCTCTAATGAAGTACCTTACTAATGAAATAATAATCCAATATGATTCCGTGCATGTATCCGAATGGGAAAATGACACATTGCTGCTTGTCTTTAATGATGATGTAGATATTCTAAAACTGAAGATATTAGTTGCTGAAAACTCAAATTCGATCATTCCCGAGCATCATAAGTATGACACATTGAGCCAATCCATATTCACTAATCAAATTTGGAGTGATTTCGATGATGCAACGAACTCTTATGAAAATGACACCCTAAAGATAATAAATGATATTTCCTCCCTAATCGATTCTCTTGAATCCCATAATAATGTTTACAGTGTTAAATCTAGTGTTGAACAATATTTTCAAACTTACTCCAATAGTGGTATAGATGGGCTAAATGAATATATCGAGAGCATAAATAAACTAATTAGCAAAGTCCAAAATGCTAGCGTTATTAACACCCAAGACCAAAAGGCGCTTTTTGAACTAATCGCATCTCAAGAGTTCCTATTAGATTCTTTGAAAGGCAATCTAATTAGGCAATTAAGTGACAAAGAGTTCTCCGGTGTTGGTATTCAAAAATCAGATATCCTTTACTATGATGAATATACCAAAGTAAAAATATTGTATAGAAACTACAGACGGGTGAACAGGACTCTTGTTGCTCTTGATCCGGCCGAAAAACTCGGTATTTTTCGGCTTAGGTATGTTCCTTTTCCAATCATCGGCACGCAATTGGAAGGACCGGCAAAATCTGGCATTCCTGTTGTTTTTGAAGCTGGAATAACATTTGGGAATCAAGTCATCACAAGTAATGAGTTTTTGACACCCGAATTCTCGCTCAAAAGGCTTGGAATAGCCGTGGCTTTCACACCCCAACTTTTTAGTGAAGATGCTGATATATTAGCACTGCTATTTACCTACGATTTTAATGCTTATGCAAGTTTAGGGGTTGGCGCGAATTTTGGACGGTTAGAGTCAGACTCAGATCTCTATATAAGCCTTGGCATCAACCAAAGAGCATTTAAAGCATTGGTCTCCGGAATTGGGAATGTTTTTAGTAAGTAAGTCCATCTTGGGAATCAAAAGAAACCACAATACTTTATTCATCTTCAAAGAATACTTGAAAAAACCTGAGTAGCTCGAAAATAAAACTAAAATCTCAAACAATCATAAATTGATAATCAAATAAATGTTATACCTAAACCCCTACAATTATGCCGATTCAATACGCATTATTCCCTAATCATCTGACCAGCGACCCTGACGATTTTATGGCGGTGGTACAGAATCAAACCACACGCTCCAAAGAAGACATTATCGATGAGATGATTGGTCGCGGCAGTACCGTCACCAAGGCAGAAGCCCTCTCCGTACTCGAGGAGTTCGAAGCAGCTGTAGAGCGTGCCCTCAATAATGGCGATAGTATCAATACGCCCCTATTCCGGATCAGTGCCTCTGTCAAGGGTGTTTTCTACAATGAGAGTGAGTCTTTTGATCGCTCCAAACATTATGTGCGACTCAATGTAAATCCCGGTAGCCGCATTGGTGAAATCGCCCAGAGCATGCAGGTGTCCAAGATAGCCGCCTCAGCTCCCATGCCCACACCGCAGAACTTCCGGGATGTGGCCTCTGACACTTCCAATGAGACATTGACGCCCGGTGGAGTAGGTGAGATCACAGGCAGCCTGCTTAAGGTCGATGAAGATGGGGCAGAGCAAGGTGTCTTCTTTGTCGCTACTGATGGCACGACCACCAAGTCACCGACCCTTATCCGCAATAAACCAGGTAACCTGATCTTTATGATACCCGACAGTCTGACCTCCGGCTCCTACGATGTAGAGGTGAGAGTCGTGCTTAAGAACACCAAACAGCTAAGAGCAGGTAGGCTTAACTACTCATTGATAGTGGCCTAAGCTCCCAGCACTTGGTAGTACCAGCTCCCTGCTGCTGGTAGTACTAACTCCCTACACCTGGTAGTACTAGCTCCCAGATGTAGGGAGGTCTAAGACCCGCATCGAAAGACACCTGATTCAACCTCACCAAAACGAATACTGTGGCCAATCAAATCCATAAATTATCCATCTACCGATTTCGCAAGTTGATAGGCCTGGCAGGTATTATACTCCCCATAGTCCTGCCGCTGGGTTATGTGCTAGGACACGGTTGGGTATTCAAAACAGCACTTAGCGATTACTACTATTCTTACATGAATGTAGGGTTCGTGGGTACATTGATCCTGTGTGGTATCTTCCTCATCTACTATGGCGGATACGAACCCGAACCCGATGAAAAAGTCAGCGACAACAGCTGGACTAACATCATGGGTGTATTAATCATCCTTACGGCCGTCTTTCCAACCACCTTCGTCTCGCAGCATTGTGATCTCTGCGCACCGATATGCAACCGCAGTTCATTCTTCGGAGCAGTGCATCTTGTTTCCGCTTTTGGCTTTTTCATCCTCTGTGGATGGATGTGCGTGGAGAAATTTACCCGAGGAAACCTGGACCATCCCGGTAAAGCCTCGCGCAACCGACTCTATCGGCTATGCGGAATAGGAATCTGGGTAGTTTGTGGCGTGCTGGCTGTATGCTATCTTCTCGACTCGTGGATGGGTGTAGCCATATGGGAGTACTATATCATCATCGGTGAGGTAGTTCTGTTACTCTTATTCGCTACCGCATGGAATGTGAAAGGCAAGGCACTGGAGGATTTACGAAATCTGATAAAATAAGAATATCTTGTTTACTTAGATGATAGAGAAGAACCTTAACATAATCAGTATTGTACTCAACATAATTAGTGCAATCTTATCTATCGCTTTAAACAGCGCTATAGTTTTTGTAACTGTTCTTATAGCAACAGTGGCTTTCATGATGTTTAAAAGATTTAATTCTAATGATAAATACTTGTTCTCAAATCTTCGACAGAAGGTCACAATTGATCTCCAAGATAATGATGGTTCTAGGGCATTATATATAAATGAGTCTCAACTCCGAGCTCTTCAAAATAACATTTCATCACACGATTTGGAAATGAGAGCAGCTGGTGAATTAAACAATATTAATGTCAATCCTGGAAATGTAGAAAGTTCAGATTGGACTGGGTATTCATATAAGATTAAGTGTTCGTTTAGAAGGCCGTTAAAAAAAGGCGAAGTTGTTGATGTAAGAACTACATTTAATCTTATTGACAGCTTCAATGAGAACCAAGAGAGTGTTAAGGTTCTACCTCTTTACCTGCCTAAACTCATCGAGATCAATATTATCTTCCCACCCGATAGAGGTTATAAGAGTTTTAAGGCTTTTAAATGTGTGGGGCATGAGGATATCATGCTAGATCTTCAACCCAATGAATCCAACATTGATAATAGAGCAAGACTTTCGCTGACAGTTGATCCTGCAGATCATCAAACCGCGTATAAGGTAACATGGGAGTGGTAAAGAATTATATAATAATTTTTGTATCCCACAGATGCTCGCTGTGTGCTTGTAGTACTTTAAGTCTCGAGAAGGTACTAAGAGCACACAGGTCCTAAAGATTAATTATTGGTAAGATGCTATGCTGGAAAGAAATCTATCCTCACTTCTGATGGGTCGCTTACATTGAACAGGCCATATTATAGTAGCAAACAATCTCTTTGATATCTTTTTGGGTAAAGGTTCCTTTGGCGATGCGCTGGGTAAGTTTTGGGCAGTCCTCCAGCAGCTCGATCATATCTTCCTTAAAATTGATGGCCTTCACCACCTGAAGTTGGCCATTGCGAAGCTGTAGCACGGGTACTTTCTTCTGCTGATCTCCCGTAAGGATCAATGCCCCTGAGGAGACATCAAAGACACCCGCCTCATTATTGACAGGAAAATGACTGAAGAGCCTTAATCTTCCATCCACCTCCATCTTTAGAAAATAATCCCTTTCGCGGCGCACGCCTTTGTCCATCATCGAGCGCGAAAGCCAACGGTGAGATAGCTCGTCATAGACAAAGCTAAACTCATCAGCTTCCCCGGGTCGTAGCTTTGCGCGCTCTCCACCTGTAGTGATATACCTGATCTCCTTCTGTATACGGTACTCCAGTAGCTCCCCAGAGAAGAACTTGACCGGGAGTAAAAAGGTGACGGCTAATGTGTCCTGACCTTTGATGATGTTCCCCGCTACACGTTTTGATGCCTGGGCATTAATGCCCAGTAGGAGTAGAATGAGCGTGAAGTATATTTTCATGGATCCGTTTTTGAAAGTTACGTCAGGTAGGCCTATACTAAAGGCTTATTGGCCATTGCTAACTTTTTAGCCTTTAGCAGTTTGCGCTGATACCTGCCTTGCACAGCATCTACGATGATCAAAGTGACGATCACAAAGTAGAAAGTGGTCTTGTTCATGGCCACTACTTCATAGCCAAAGAAATGTAAATTCGCCATATGCCCAGCTTCCGATAGGAGCATCACTCCTACGAGGAGTAGCACAAACAGGCCCAGTACCTCAAACATACGGTTGCGCTGCAGGAAGTCCGCCACCTTGTTGGCTAGCCAGATCATCAGCACACCTGTACTACCAATAGCAGTGATCATGATCCAAAACTTATCAGTCAGGGCCAGTGTGCTCAGTATAGAATCAAATGAGAATACCAGGTTCATTACCACAATCAATGTAATTACTTTGGCCACCGACGCATTGGATCGGTTGTGATGCTCCGCTTGCTCCTCCAGATAGACCATATGCCATATCTCCTTTACCGCAGTATACATGATAAAAAGCCCTCCAAACAACACAAGCAGGCTGTGAAGATTGAAGTTGCCATCGGCGATACCCCAGTCGAATATCAATAATGGATCAGTAAAGTATTGTATCAGATTGAGCAGTACAAAGAGCAAAACGATTCTTGCCACTACCGCAATACCAATACCTAGTATGCGCACCTTCTTTTGCTGTTCCAGTGGTGCTCGTTTTGACTCGATAGAAATATAGAGCAAATTGTCTAAACCTAATACTGCCTGGAGCAGGATCAACATAGTGAGGGTGAGTAAGTCTTCAATCATTGTACTTCGTAATTGGTCAAGAAAAAGGTGTACTAAAATCCGAAGGTATAGTTTGAAGTTTAGGAATGAAAATATAATATGGCACACCCATCTCAAATTGTCAGGTAGCACAGCCGAATTTTTACGGCCAAACTGGACTAGAAAGGTATTCTATACATAAATGAAAAAATTCGCGCAGCTTTACTATGGTTGTTTACCCTACAATACCATATTCTCATCGGGATGTATCCTCTGTTAGTCGATAAGTATTACCACTTGTATTGCACAAGCACCATTTATCCTTACATTCGTTGCTCATATTTCAACTAATGACAAAATCAGCCCATATCACCCTGCGGACTTTTCTAATTTATTGGTGGGGAATGAAAGGCAGTATGCCATCAGTAATAACCGACCTCACAACTAATTATTTACTAAACCTATACTATTATCATGATTAAAGAATTCAAAGAATTTGTAATGAAAGGCAACATCCTCGATCTGGCTGTTGCTGTGATTATTGGTGCCGCTTTTAAAGCCATCGTATCATCCCTGGTTGCCGATATCATTATGCCACCGATTGGTGTCATACTAGGTGGAGTTGACTTCTCAGACCTGTCCTACACACTGATCGCTGCAAGTGAAGGAGTAGAAGCTGTCGTGATCAGTTACGGCAAGTTTGTTCAGACGATTGTTGATTTCCTGATTATTGCCTTTGTCATCTTCCTCGTGATCAAAGGGTACAATAAGACCCAAAAGAAAAAGGAAGAAGCTCCCGCGGCTCCTCCCGCACCGTCCAATGAAGAGGTCCTACTAGGCGAGATACGAGACCTATTGAAAAAAGATTAATTATATTGTTTTCGGGGTTACGATAAAGGGGCTCGCGAGCAAGTTCGGCTCTCGGGCTCCCCTTATTGTTTCTTGGCAATATCTGTCAGGTATTAAATGTTTTGATGGCTTAATTAGTCTGACGAATTAAAATTTGAGCCTGTTAATCAAAGAGTAAATGATTATTTTAACTAATAGAAAAAGAGAAATACTATGAATGGAACAGTAGTAAAACAAACCCAGGTATGGACAGCCCCCAATGGTCGCGTGGTTTTTAACCTGGATAAAGGAGCGACGGTAAGAATAGAAAAAACAGAGGGCGATTGGATTCAGTTTGCCAAGGTACTTGGTGGTAAAGTTCGCAAAGGGTACTTGAAGAAAAGTACGGTAGAACCTGTTATCCTTTACAAAGGAGCAGTACGCGTCAATACATCTTTGAACGTGAGAAGTGGTCCAAGTACCAGCTTTGATAGAATTGCCAGCCTCAAGAATGATCAGAAGGTACTAGTTCTGAGCGAAGTTGAGGGTGAAATGGTCCATGGTGAGACCAAGTGGTTGGAAATCATGCACAAAGAAGGTGTAGCCTTCATATTTGCTAAATATGTCGCCAAAACAGGTGATGCTGAGGAACTGGCGAGTACCGTTGACAGTCTCGAAGATGACGGCTGGGGTGATAATGAAGAAAATGAAATCACCGAGGACTGGGCTGATCTTCAGGCGAAAGCTGCACCAATTGAGGAGGTGAAAGAAGAAGAAAAAGAGGAAGAAGAGCAGAGCCTTTGGGACAAGGTTACTTCTTGGTTTTAATCCAGGTCTAAGATTTGATAGAAATAAAAAAAGCGGGAGTTCCCGCTTTTTTTATTTTGAATGAAGTCAGATTAATCAATCTTCCTCTGGCTCAGCTATAGCTGCATTCTTCTTTACACTCTCAATGCCATTTTCCATAGCACTGTTAGTTGTATACATTTCGCTTGTGCCAATCACCTGATGGTTAGCTGCTTTAAGGTTGAAATAGACCTGGCCATTCTTTGCCTCCTTTCGTTCGAAGCGAGCATCATCTTGGCTGTTCTTTTTTACGGACTCAATACCGTTCATGCAAGCGCTCTTTGTAGTGTAACTCTCACTTGAAAGAATCACCTGTCCGTTCTTAGCAGTAAGATCAAACTTTACCTGACCGTTTTTAGTCTCTTTGATTTGAAATTTAGGATGTCCCATTGTTTATAAATATTTGATTGATTACTTGATTAAAATAGTTTACCCAACATGCCGCCAAGAGCACCCTTCACCATCTTTTTCGAGGCTCCTCCGAACATCTCTTGTAAAGGTGAGTCGTCATTCTCGTCAGTTTCATCATTCTTATCAGAAATATAGTTCATCACGACCGGAAGTACCATAGATACGATAGGTGTTATTTTGTCTGATGAGAATCCAAGCTGACTGGCAAGCTTTTGAGTGAGCATCGAGGTGATTTGATTCTGGATTCCATCAGCCGCAGCATTATTGGCTTTTTTCTTGGTGAACAGATTCATAACGGCACCTATGTTGCCGCTAGTCATCTGACTTGTCACCACTTCCATGGCCGTTTCGCCGGTGAGTTCTATCGTGTCTTCGGCTTCTTTTGGGGTGAGACCCACTTTTTTAATTAGTGACTCACCAACTTCTCCCGCCACAGCGGACAGTATCTTGTCAATCATAGTTTTACAGTTTGTTATTAATATTTGTTAATTGCATTTTAATACACTAAATAAATTCTATCTAACTAAACCATCCCATATTGCAAAGTGGTTTGTTATTCAATCTTTCAAATAGATTAATTATCTGTAGAAATCAAAATCGCTCATAACGTGATTTCATCCCCGATGCTTGGGATAAGCACCTGGTTGAACCCGTCCTTATTCAAATCCTTTCTAAACGCTTGCTGAGTATCATAGTCACCGTGCACAAGATATAGCTTCGTATCTCTAGATTGTGAGCTGAGAAAGTCCCTCATCTCCGCATTATCGCCATGTCCACTGAACGAATCCATGATTTCAATCGATGCTTTCACCTTTTTCCACTTCCCGAACATTTTGATATTATCCGGCTTGCTTCGTAAGTAAGCTCCGGTTGTACGCGGCGCACAATACCCGACAATCAACAATGTATTCTTTGGGTTATCGATATATTGCCATATATGATGCCTGATCCGCCCCGCTTGCATCATGCCTGATGCACTAATTATTATAGCAGGTTCTTCATCACCCTTGATCAATTTGGATTCACTCTTTGTGCGTGTGGTTCTCAGGTTTTCAAACCCAAAAGGGTTTGGGTCGGACATTAGGTATTCTGTAAGTTGATCGTCGTAGCACTCTGGATGCATTCTGAATATCTCAGTTGCCTTAATAGCCAAAGGGCTATCAATATATACCTTCACATTAGGTAAATCTCTTGCAGTTTCAAGCTGATCAAGCATGTAGAGTATTTCTTGAGTTCTTCCTACAGAAAAGGCCGGGATGATGAGTTTACCTTTCTGCTCGACACAAGTCTTCAGGATAACATTCAGAAGACTGCCCTTATCCTCAGGTGCACTCTTATGCAGACGATTGCCATAAGTCGACTCTGTAATTAGAGCTTCCAATTGAGGCATAGGTTGAGGGTCATTAAGAATTGGGCGATCTGGTCTACCAATGTCCCCGGTAAATCCAATCAACCTTTCTCCATCCTGTGCTTTGATCTTTAATGTCACTGACGCACTTCCTAATATATGCCCTGCATCTTTAAGTAAAATATCCACCTCGTCACTGATCCTAAACCAGCGGTCATAGCCAATACCGATGAAGTGATTCATAGACTGTCGTACATCCTTAAGATCATAGAGGGGTTCAAAATCCTCTTTTTCATCTTCATCAGCATAATTGTACTCCTTGAGCTGAATCATTGCACTATCCGAGAGAAGTATAGATGCCAAGTCACGTGTGGCCGAAGTACAGATAATATCTCCTCTGAAACCATCCTTTACCAGCTTAGGAATCCTACCGCAATGATCAATATGGGCATGTGAAAGGATAAGAATATCCACTTCCGCCGGGTCAAACAACCATTGATTATTGAACTCCTCAAACTCTTCCTGGCGTCCTTGGTAGAGGCCGCAATCCAGTAAAATACGAAACCCACTATCGAGTGTAATCAGATGACATGACCCGGTAACTGTACGCGACGCTCCGCAAAACTTGACCTTCATACAATTTCTTCAATTATCGTGCTTCATTGATTACGGAATGTAGCAATGAATCAATTACGCAACAATTCTATTCTTTGAACTGCAGTCTGTAGGCGATGAACAATGGTCATCATTCGACCAAATAATTAGCGCGTTAATGGATTAATAATACGTCGTGAAATTGACTATTCAAAAGATTGCTACTCTAAGGGAATAAATAGACTAAAATATGAAATTAACTATTTAATGAATTTATATTCACAGTTTGGAAAGTAGGCAGTACGAGTGATTATGTTTTCTGCCTGGTTATAAAACATTTTCATGACCCAAAATGAATCACATAACCAAAGCATTGCGGTGGTATTGTCTTCTAAGTCTACAGCAAATCAGCAAGCATTTAAATCTCTAAACCAGACGTTTGGTTTTTTCGAATTACAGGCTGCACAACTTATCCAAAACCTTCAAGAATCCAAGAATACAGCCGATGATATTTCTCTTGAAATCAACAAGTTGAGCGCTTACGAGTTGAACCTAACTGTGGCAAGCAATATGATCGTCCTTATATTGCATACCAACATTGCCACCTTTGATGATCAATATGCTAATAATAAATCTGCTTACGTCTCAAAAGATATTAACAGGCGCTATCTGGGTCAGATTAACATGTACAACTTTATGGCAGATAGTGTTCGTTACAATCGAGTGAATGATCCTGGTTATCTTGTTGCGCGAATCTTGATCAATCGTGAAGATCGTTTCTTTGTAGAAGGTGATCAAAAGCTAAGCTTTCTCTATAAGGATATTTCCGTGGCTCCAATTTGTGAAGAAGATATTAGTGCCCTTATTTTATGCCGTTAATTATATTTCGATTACTCATGACCTAATAACTCCTCCATTTTCAGGGGTTAGATCATTTACTATAAGTCAAAAAAAATAGATGCTCAATCGATGGGTGGAGGCAATAAAATAGGGTTTCAAATAGGAAAGGATGAATAATTTATACACCGTGAACATTGGGAGGGTATTAATCTGTATTATAGCTATTGCTACTTTTTTCACTGATAGTGTCGGACAGTCTAGTTCGATTGAGGAGTCAATGAAAAATATTGAAGTTTGGCTAAAACTCAACCATCCAAATCTTCATGCAGATTTGAGACCTGGTGCCAGTTCTCAAAAACTGAAAAGGCTTTCAAAAATTATTGGGAGTGATTTACCCGATTCATTTATACAACTATATTCAATTCACGACGGTCAGGAGAATAAAGAATCTGGCTTACTTATGACACAAGAGTTTCTGTCTGTTGATGAAATCATCACGCAGTGGCAAATATGGAAAGATCTCTATGATGAGGGGCAATTTAAAAAATGGAAAGCTCTGACCTCCGCGGAAGTAAAGAATGAATGGTGGATCCCAGAGTGGATTCCTCTTACTCATGACGGTTCAGGAAATCATTATATGATAGATTTATCTCCGGGAAAGGAAGGTGATTATGGCCAGATCATTAAATTCTGGCATGACTCTTCTGAGCGAATAGTTGTCGCCTCTTCTATTAGTTCATGGCTGAGTGACTATGTCGAGGATCTAAATGCTGGGAAGTACCATTATGATAAGACGAACAATACACTCGCTAAACCATACTGATTCCAATTGGCAAACTTAGATGATGATCCAATATGGTTATCATTTCAGTTCACATCATTGTATCACAATCGAGCGGCACTAAACGTATCCCCAAGTGATAAATCGCCGGTATCATAACCAAGTTTAAACCATTTCATCCTTTGTGCAGAGGTGCCATGAGTAAAAGATTCTGGGACAACATACCCTTGACTCTGCTTTTGTAATCTATCATCGCCTATGGCTTGTGCAGCATTAAGGGCTTCTTCAATATCACCCTCTTCCAGCACCCCCTTAAGCCTATCAGCATGATGAGCCCATACTCCAGCTAAAAAGTCCGCCTGCAACTCAAGCTTTACAGACAATGCATTATAATCCTCTTTGCTAATTCTTCCCCTTTGGGAATCTAATTGCCTTGTAGTACCATTAAGGTATTGAATATGATGCCCTACTTCATGGGCTATAACGTAAGCCATCGCAAAATCTCCAGGAGCATTGAATCTATTCTTTAGTTCATTATAGAAACTCAAATCGATATAGAGTTTTTGATCCCCAGGGCAATAAAATGGCCCTGATGCGGCACTAGCATAACCGCAGCGAGAATCAATGCTCCCAGAGAACAGTACAAGGGAAGGTTCTTTATAACTATTACCAAGAATCTGATTCCATACATCCTCGGTATCTTTCAGGACAACAGATACGAATGACCCTAACTCATCCGTTGCTTCAACATTGGAGGTGGACTGACCACTATGATTGACTCCAACCTGATCCGCAATCTGCAAGAACTGCATAGGATTCTCCCCAAGTGCCAGAGCTATGACAATAATAATAATGCTACCTATACCCAATTTCTTTACACCACCTCCAGTCCTTGAACCTCGCCTATCTTCTACATTGCTACTTTTTTGTCTTCCTTTCCATCTCATCTTTAATTGAATTTTATCGTGAAGAAGTTAATAAATAATTCGCGTCATGCGCAAATATTCGTCCTAGCTATGCTATCATTTGGCTTTAATAAATGGCAATTGGTCTAAGATGCTAAACCATTTTTGGCTTAATCTTTAATGAACCATATCTTGTAGTATTATTAACTTAAAAAAATTAATTACTATGGCTGTTATTAAAGTAGTAGAGATCATGTGTAACTCAAGTAAAAGTTGGGAGCACGCCACCACCGAAGGAATTGCAAAAGTTTCCAAAACCGTCAAGAACATAAAATCAGCTTTTGTACAATCGCATAGCGTATCCGTCAAGGATGGACAAGTAAAAGATTTCAGAGTGAATTTGAAAATCTCTTTTGAAGTTGAATAGGGCTTAATCTTGGGTGCATCTTACAATTTAGGAAATCAGATATGCAAAAATCTAATACTAATTTTTTCACAGATGCACCTTCCAATATCTCTAAGTCAAAAGCTAAGGAAGCATTAAAAGACTGTCGTGATCAAATAGGGGAATTGCAAAATCTAATGTATGCCCAAGGTCGTTACAGTCTTTTAATTGTATTGCAGGGCATGGATGCAGCTGGGAAAGATGGCGCTATTAAAAATGTATTTAAAAAAGTGTCTCCATCAGGAATAAGTGTCAAGTCTTTCAAAAAGCCTACTGATGAGGAAATGAATCATGATTTTTTATGGAGGGTTCACCATGCTTGTCCAGAAAAAGGGATGATAAAAATTTTTAACCGCTCGCATTATGAAGATGTGTTAATTCAAAGAGTTCATCAATGGGTAGATGAGGAAACTATCTATAAACGATTTGTGCATATCAATAACTTTGAGCGTCTGTTAAAAGACCAAAATACCATTGTGCTAAAATTCTTTCTGAACGTTTCCAAAGACAAGCAACTTGAAAAATTGGAAGAGCGGAAAACGAACCCTGTTAAATTCTGGAAACACAATGAGAATGACTTTGTTGAACGTCAGCATTGGGATTCATATATGAAAGCCTATGAAGACGTAATTACTAATTGCTCTGCAATTTTCCCTTGGCATGTTATTCCCTCTGATGAAAACTGGTATAAGGAGTATCTAATATCCAAAATTGTCGCTGAAACAATGAGTAGCCTCAAAATGGAGTACCCTCCATTACAATAACATATTATTTCTTCAGGCCTAAAACGCCTAATAACCCCCTTGTTAATTCTCTGGCAATGGTTCTACCTATTTGCCTAGTGGTGGTGTTACTCACAAAACTTTCAAAGGCTGATTTCTCGACTTTAGTTGAAGCTCTCTTTTTAGCTGAGGGTTTGATTTCTTCAACATCCTTTTTAGCTTTTTTCAATCTTCCTTCTAGAATCTCATACGCGCTTTCTCTGTCAATAACTTCATTATAAATAGGTACCAAGTCAGATCCATTTACGAGCTCTTCTTTCTCCTGATCACTAATCACGTCCATCCGAGAAGAAGGTGACCTTAACAGCGTGTGTACAAGTGGGGTTGGTATTCCCTTTTCATTTAGGGCGCTTATAAATGCCTCTCCAATCCCTAGTTTAGTTAATTCACTTGCCACATCGTAGTACTCCGTATAGGGATAGTTTTCTGCAACCATTTTGATCGCTTTTCTATCCTTAGCTGTAAACGCTCTAAGCGCGTGTTGAACCTTCAACCCTAATTGACTGAGTATTGCCGCCGGAATGTCATTTGGATTTTGAGTACAAAAGCATATGCCAACCCCTTTGGAGCGAATAAGCTTAATAATCATTTCTAATTGTTCCAAAAGAGCGGAAGAGGCTTCCTTGAATACAAGGTGCGCCTCATCGATAAAAATGACCAATTTTGGTTTGTCCGAATCTCCAATTTCCGGAAATTCCTGATAAACCTCTGACAGAAGACAAAGCATAAAGGTTGAAAACAATTTTGGCCTGTCTTGAATATCATCCAAGCGGATGATACTGACGTTTCCCCGTCCCTCTTTAGTCTTTAGCAAATGGTTGACATCAAACGATCTCTCACCAAAGAATTGATTTGCCCCTTGTGTTTCCAGCTCCAAAACCCTTCGGAGTATCGCCCCAATAGAAGATGGGCTGACATATCCATATTGCTCACTGATTTCTTCCTTACCTTCATTAGAAACGTATTGCAAGACCCTTCTAAAGTCCTTTAAATCCAACAGTGGCAGGTTATTATTATCACAATAACTGAAGACAATAGAAATCACACCACTTTGCGTATCGTTGACTCCTAGAATCTTAGAAAAAAGTACAGGTCCA
Organism: uncultured Roseivirgaceae bacterium; assembly: GCA_964351595.1. Classification (GTDB taxonomy): domain Bacteria; phylum Bacteroidota; class Bacteroidia; order Cytophagales; family Cyclobacteriaceae; genus UBA6059. The sequence continues at coordinate 37,508 of CAYGOT010000026.1, forward strand.
AACTCTGAAATGGTGGCTCTTAGCCGAATACCACTCTGATTGGAAATTGTAAGAAATTCAGTTGGGAATTCCTTTGCTTCCCAAGGCTCACCCATGAGATCATGCCTCAACTTAACATGTTTGTTTGAAGTACCTTCTTTGGCTATCCCACTAAGATCTCCCTTGAAGTCCATCATTAGTACGCTTACTCCATGTTCCGACAAACGTTCTGCAATAATCTGGACTGTTTTGGTCTTGCCGGTACCTGTCGCTCCTGCTATTAAACCATGTCGATTTAGCGTTTTTAAAGGGATTTTTACCTTCGTACCAGCTATCGCTTCAGAGTGCAACATCGCAGTGCCCATTGAGAAGCATTCTCCTTTATAAGTGTATCCTTTTATAATAGTGTCCTTAAAGTCCATGAGCCTTAGTTGGTGTGTTGATCATTGTAAACAGTATAATCTATTTTCTCTACAAAGAAAATTAATATCTCTCCACATTTTTAATCAACACATCACAATCCATTAGTTCAACCAAAACCGTCCTGGTTGGGGTACTCGCCTCCTGCGGTGAGTAGGGTAGGGCTAAAGACATAGCACAGACTTGCGCCATATCGATCTAAATCTTAATTTCAACTCATGTCAAAGTTTGAATACTTACATGGGTTTGAGTCGATCGTCTATGGTTTGGCATTTGCCCACGTGCTTGTAGGCATTAGTGGAATGATCTATCACAGGCGTACGATTAAGTTTTACTGGCTTCATAACCTTACGGTGGCTTTTTTCTTTCTGGCCATTACTCATACCTACTACTCACTTCAATGGGTATCAGCTGATACCATCAACAGTACTTTTGAGTTTATCGTCTTGAGAGTTTTACCTCTTTCATTACTTTTCCTCATCGCCTATCAGGCATTCCCGGAAAAGATGGAGGGCACTGACTTTGAAGAATTCTTGCATCTACGAGAAAAGGAAATGTTGCTACCAATGGTGGCGTTTAACTTATTGACTATCGTAAAGAGCATCCACTATCGTTATAATCAATATCTGGATCTCGGAAATGGCTCCCTATTTGGCAGCCTCTTTTTTTATAAGAATACTGTCCCATCCATCGTCATTGCGGGTGGAGCTCTGTATATAGTACTGAAGGGTAACAAGCGATGGATTCAAGGGTTTGTGGTATTTGCCTTTCTTTACATGATTGCACTAGTCTTCCTGGCATCTGGGCCAAAGTAGCTAGTACTTATCCACTCCCTTAATCAATGAAATCACAATGCCATTGGTCCATTTAGGAGAGTTTCTGCTCGGTGGTGATTGAATATATATTGTATCAGACTATTGCAGATTTTAGGAGATTTTGGAAGCGGTAGTTTGGTGCTAGAGTCAGGGGACTTCTCCGCTCAGTAGTTGCTCCGCTCCTCCTTCTGTCGAAGTGACGAGGGTTTTGAGACTTTGGTGCTAGAGTAATAAAAGCTAATATTTCTCCACACCCTTTATCAAGGATATCACGATTCCATTGGTCCAGCCGAAACCGTCTTGGTTGGGGTACTCACCTCCTCCAGCAAGGAGGGTGGTGTCCGAGACATTGTACTTCTCCATCATCTTCTGGGTATTGTCGAAGACCTTGCGGTTGACGTTGATCCAGTTGGAGGAGATGGTGCTGGCCAGGTCGGTGTGGTCGTAATGCTCCAGGCCTTTGATGGTCATCCACTGCAGTGGTGCCCAGCCGTTGGGATAGTCCCACTGCTGGCCTGACTCTACCAGGGTAGTGGTCACACCTCCGGGTAAAGCAAACTCATTCTCGATGGTCGTTTTGGTCTTGGCGGCTTTCTCTTCATCACTGACATTGAAGTAAAGTGGATATAGACCCGCTAATGTTTTTCTTTCTGATAAGGTGGAGTTCTGGAAGTTGAAGTCGGTATACATACCTGCTGCCTCGTTCCAGAAGTAGTTGAGGATGGCAGCTTTACGTTGTTCGGCAGCCTGACCATACTGCTCTGACTTGTCCATGTCGCCTTGTACATTGTAGTATTTGCTCAGGTTGACCTCCATGTTGTAGATGAGACTGTTGAGGTCGACGGGTAGCAGCTGGGTAGTGATGATGGTAGAGAAGTCCTTCTCCACGGCAAACCAGCGACTACTGAAGTCCCATCCTGACTCACAAGCGGCACGCAGGTCTCTGAAGAGTTGGGTTTTCTCCTCTTCATTCATGCCATGCGCCAGCTCTACATCTTCTGCATAAGACTCTGATCTTGGCTCTGCCTTGTCATCGAAATAGCGATTGAGGATCACCCCGTCTTCCATCATGACCACACGTCGATGGGCATCACCGGCTTCCTTGAGTTGGTCAGTGCCTGCCATCCAGAAGTCGTATTCTTTCTGCATGGCTGGTAGGTATTTGAGGGCTGAGCTATCCCCTTCATATTGCGCTAGCAGGTTGACCATCGCTGAGAAGAACGGTGGCTGTGAGCGCCCAAGGAAATAGCTCCTGTTTCCGTTAGGGATAAAGCCCACCTCATCGATCAGGTAGGCAAAGTTGTTGATCATACTTTTCATCAGGTCGGTACGGCCTGTGGCTCCCAGACCTATCATGGTGAAGTAGCTGTCCCAGTAGTAGATCTCCCGGAAGCGGCCGCCAGGCACGACATAGGGTCCGGGCAATGGGAGCAGTGAAGAATAGCCATTGATCTCATCGCTTGAGCGGGTGAGGTAATCCCAGTGGTTGGGGATATGCTCTTCCAAACTGGGCTTGCTGTCTATTGGTTTGGCCTCAGGCATTGTCGGCTCGTCAAAGTTGGCCATGACAAAAGCCTTCAGGTCAAAGTCGGCCTCATCTTTTTGTGCCTGATAGTCCATGAGGATATCCGCTGGATTTCTTTTGGGGCTGAAGTCGACAAAGTACTTGCCATCATCGAAGACCTTAGTTGTCTGGATCTGCTCAAACAGCTCCCCCAAGTCCCGCGCCGGGTAGTAAAGGGTGTGACCTTCAGGTGTTGATGTTTCTGCGGATGGCTGCTCAGTTTGGCAAGCCAGCGTTCCAAGGAACAAGAAGGTGAGAAGGAAGAGTCTGTTGAGGGTTTGCATGATGTGAAAATAAATAATTATCGACGAACCAACTAGTTCGAAATATCTGAGGAGGCTGGTGGCCCGATATGTATTATATGTATTGTACATGCATTTCGCTGCGGGCGATTGAAGGTCGTCAGGGTTTTTTTGGAAGACCAATTCATTAAGGTTTCGCTTATGTATTCTTTTGCCTTGATGCCAAAGAACCAAAAAATCAAGCCGGCTGGAGGCGCTTAATTCATTTCTTAACGCCCTTTGTTAGCTCCAATTAGGAAATAAAAAAACTCGCTCTGCTCAAACAGCTTTTATTTCTAATCCAATTGTTCACTATCAAATGACTAAAATGAATAAGGCCAATTCTCGTACAAATATATTTCGCTCTGTTTTGCATCCTCCGCTCGCCTTCGCGTAGAATGTTCGGAATTATATGGCATTGACCCTAAAAGAACCGTCCTTCCCTGGCGACTTTGTAAGGCTACCACAGGTAGGCGAAGCTTAGGACACTTGGGAATCTGATATGACTTCCCGTCAGATTCCCAAGTCTCGTACTTGCTGCGCTACGTACTGGCAAGGGAATGACGAAGGTAATCCGATCTTATCTACCTTCACCTCAATCTAATCTTATCCAACTTTAAACTATCAACTGTCAGCTTTCAACTAAATCTAGTCCTTCTTTGCTACTGCTGATTTTCGTGTTTCAAGATTAGCGTTGATGAAGTTGCCGACCTTTTGGCCTTGTGAAACACCATTGGTGATAGCGGGCATGTAGTGAATGCCTCCATATAAGCGACTGATGGCGGCTTCCTGTGACGCCTCGATAAAGGAGTCAAACTCCCTAACCGTCAGCCCATACTCCTTTTCGGTAGTATCCTCAAAATGGAATTTCTCACCGAGGAGATTCGTCAGCGTATAGGCCGCCGCAGTAGAGATCACACTGTGTCCGCTGGTATACTCAGGGAAAGGTGGCGTCTGTAAGAATGGCACCCAGTCTTCATCTACATACTCATTGATAACCGTCTCTGGCCGGATCAGGATAGACCTCCACTTCTCATCCCAGCAGACAATAAAAGCATCCGCTAGCGCAATCGATACCCGCGCGTAAGTCTCGACAGTGCGCATCAGGTCGAGGTTGGCCTGACGTGATGCGATAGCCGTAATGCCTATCCAGTGTCCGCCCGGGGTAATCTTCTTGGTAGCGAACATCGCATGCCCTCTGTGGTGTGAGACGTAAGGGTTGCAGTCCCAGAAGCTGGCGATCTCTTTTTGTTCATCATCGAGATTGACGCCCACTTCATACACTTCCATCAATTCTTCATAGAATTGGCTCGCTTTGTCCATGTCGAATGCCGTGGGTGGTTCGGGTACGAACTGCGCGGCAGAGTCAATCATGAATGGCCGAATCTTATTCCAATGAGGCTCAATACCTTCCATGTAGTCCGGAGGCGTAGGCTTCCAGGCATAGTCATCACGCATCACCGTGTATTTGGGGAAGGTGCGTGTTTGCTTGTAGTTGTCTTCATTGGCCCATGCCAATATGTGAGCCGCCACCTGATCACCATAGGCAACTGATCTATCGAAAATATCCTGTGGCATGCCTTTATCGAGGAAATCCTGGTAAAATGATTCTTGATAAGCTTCCATCTTCTCCTCAGAGAATATCAACGCCTTGCCCACAATATGGAAGGCATGAAAGCTCGCTAGCGGAAAGGAGTACTCCACACCCTGCTCCGGCTTTGGCGGTGCTGTAAAATCCGTTAGTTGGCCCGAGAGTGATACATAGTCCGGATAATCGTGAATCAACGCTTCGTAAGCGGCAATGCTCGGGTAGGCGTAGATGCGACTAGCCACTGGTGGAGAGAAGATATCATGCACGATGATATCAGAGAGCTTTTTCATCGATGTGTTGAAAAGCTCCGGGTTTTTGAACTCGGCTATGTTCTCGCGGTATTGCTCCTCGGATGAGCAACCCAGGGTGATAACACCCACTAAAAAAATAATCAACTTCCTCATGTTCTTCGCTTTGCTACAAAGGTATTCAAATACTGATATTTACTGAAGCTTGTGCTGGTTAGCATGACCCAAGTCATGACTTTAACATACTTACTTTTTGTCTTGACACAAAAAGTAACAAAAAGGTCAAGAAGATTTAATGCTCCTCCCCGAAAGCCATCGCTCACCTCGCTAAATCTTCAGGCCAACGCGCCACAAAGTAGAGGGTGAACCAATTATTTCTTGCTGCACGCCGTTAATCGCTTCACTCTTATTCTGATAAGCGATAAGACATGCTAGTATCGTCGTTGCGGGTGAAGATGATCAAGGGTCCAGTGGCTGTTTCGAGGACTTTGATGTCTCGGATCTCTCCGTCGATCAGCAGGCCACTTTCCTCGGGCCATAGCGCTGTGAAACCTCCGGTACCATCGCCGAGCATAACCAGTCCTTTACTAGCATCATAGGTGCCATAATATGGCGATACACCTTCCCTGTTACCACCACTTATGATATCCAGGTGACCGTCTCCGTTGAGGTCATAGATGGCCATAGCCGCTATTGGTGCTACTTGCGCCATTAGCGGTAGCGGTCGAACCTCAAACCGACCATTACCAACATTTTCAATAATAGACGAAGCAAAAATGGTCGCTGCAAAAATGTTACTTCCCTGAAGCCCTTTTTCACTAAAAATCTCGGCAATGCTTCGACCTGCAAAGTCGATATGTCTTACATAGTTTTTTCGGATGATTGGCATCTGCTTGACCAGCTCATCCTTGGTCGCCACGGGGTATTCCCGGCCCTCATCCATATAGCTGATGATGGGATCGACCTTACCATTAATATCAAAATCATTGATGTACATCCGCACGGGATTGGACATATCCGCCTTTAGTTTGGAGTTGAGCCCAAGGTTGCCGGCGACATAGTCCATATCTCCATCACCATCGATATCCGCCGCTTCCAGGTTGTTCCACCAGCCATAGGATTTTTCCAGACCCTGAATAGGCTCTTCGACCAGTCTTCCATTTTTGTTGATGAACACCTTGATCGCCATCCACTCTCCAACTACCATCAGATCGTCCCAGCCATCGGCATTGATATCGGTCCAGAGCGCATCTTTGATCATACCTGAATGCTTCAAAGTTGGAGCGAGGCTATCGGTCATATTGGTAAATTTTCCCGAGCCGTCATTTTGAAGGATGACGCTGATGGGAACAACTCCATACTGGCCGGGCACGATCTGTCCACCAATGAACAGGTCAAGGTCTCCATCCTGGTCAAAGTCATTGTCTATTACCACTGAGCCGTGCTGAAATACTTTCGGTAGTGCCTCTGGCGCCAGCGTGAAATTGCCTGAGCCATCATTAAGGAATAGACGATCTAGCGTCATTGGGTGCGGAAACTCATATTCGTTTCCAGCACTGACCACATAGAGGTCATCAAATCCATCGCCATTGGCATCAAAGAAATTGACCCCCACTTCTTCGTAGGCCAACTCCTCGGTGAATGCGGGTTGTTCGCTTTTCTCAAATCGGCCATCCGCTGACTGTAAGTACAGTACCCCTTCATTGTACGTCGCTCCACCGATGTACAGGTCAACAAGCCCATCATTGTTGACATCACCTGTCGCTACTTTCGGGCCTTCCTCTGAAGAGATGTGCGGGATCATGTACTCTCTATTGTAATCCACGAACAAGTTTTCCCTATGCGCAAAGTCAGGGCCGGCAATCGTATCCTGAATAAGCAAGGGCGTTATTTTAGTCGATTTCAGTTCGAAACTCTCGCCGGCATTGGCTTCTTCCACAGACAGGGTTTGATTGGTAGCCACCTGTGTGAGCAGTTGGCTTGCTCCTCCGGGCCATATGATGCGTAGCGAATCGAGGCTAGTTACCTCACCTAGTCCGATGATGATATCATGTGCTACAGAAGACTGGTATCCTCTGGTGACATAGGCCTCCCGGAGTATTTCATTCGCTCCTGCGTAGGCCAACAGCTTTGTGCCAATTCCATTAGGATTACTCCCTAAGCCTTTAAGCTCAATTTTAAGGTAATTGCTGCTTTTTTCGTCAGCAATCTCGATGGTGGTGTTTCTGAGCAATGTTGCAGCTTCGTTAATATTATTGACTACCAGGTCTAAGTCCCCGTCATTGTCAAAGTCAGCATAGGCAGAGCCATTGCTAAAGGTCTTTTTGCTTAAGCCCCATTCTGCCGACACATCTTCGAAAGTGAGGTCGCCCTTGTTCCTGAACAGGTAGTTGACCACCGAGCCTTCGGGCATCATAGCGGCTATCTCAGCATCCTTCATATCCGGGTTGTTAGCAGGACCGTTGGGTATGCTTTCATTGGAGATGAAGTTGATGTAGTCCATGTCATTGGGTCGCCGCACGATCCCGTTGGAAATGAACAGGTCCTTCAGGCCGTCATTGTCAAAGTCAGCAATGAGGGGTGCCCAGCTCCAGTCAGTTGCATGCACACCCGCTATGATGCCTTGCTCTGAGAACTTACCGCCTCCGAGATTCAACTGAAGTGTATTGCGGGCGAACTGTCGCTCGTACCCGAATCCCAGCTTCAGCTGGTAAATATCATAGGGATCTTCTCCGGCAGACATCTTGACAATCACCTCATCATCGGGAAGCATATCCAGCGAGAGAATATCAGGCCAGCCATCGTTGTTGTAGTCCGCGATATCATTGCCCATGGATGAGCGGCTGGTGTGATCAATCCTGTCTCCAATGGACTCAGTAAACGTGCCATCGCCATCGTTGAGGTAGAGGTAATCATTCTCATGGAAGTCATTGGAAATATAGATGTCCGTAAAGCCATCCATATTGACATCAGAGAGTCCTACTGCCAGGCCATAACCGATATGTGAAGAGTAAATCCCAGCCTCAGCTGTTACGTCGGTGAAGTGACCATTATCATTTCGGTAGAGTCGGTCTCCAGCGAGACTGTCCACTTCATTACGAAGGTCTGACTTGCCATAGCTACGACTGGTATGCACCGAATGATTGAGCAGATATACATCCAGGTCATGGTCATTGTCATAATCAAAGAATGCGGCATGGGTAGAAAACCCTTTGAAGTCGAGTCCAAGTTCTTCGGCCCTATCGGTAAAGGTCAGATCGCCATTGTTAATGTAAAACTGATTCTTACCTTCAATGCCCTTGTAGTCACCGAGCTGGCAGACATAGATGTCCAAAAATCCATCCGCATTGATGTCAACCATCGTCACGCCTGTCTTCCAGTCACCGGGAGCTGCTACGCCCGCCTTATCAGTAATGTCTTCAAATTGGAAATTGCCCTTATTCAAATACAGCTTATTGGGCTTTTGATTGGCAGAGAAGTAGATATCATCCAGACCATCATTGTTGATATCTCCAACTGCCACACCGCCACCATTGTAGAAGTAGAGATAGTCGATAAGATTGAAGTTCTCATTTTCCGTTAGGTCATTCGAGAAGGTCAATCCGCTATCGGAAGATGGAATCTCCTGAAAGCGCTTGTCATCCGTCAGCCCGCAACCTGAAATACAGATTGCAAGGACCAACACCCATAGATATTGCGTCTTCTTTATCATTTCAGATTGATTGACTTATCAGGAATTACCAAAGCTTCCGGGTTGAAGTGAAAGGACTGGATGGTGGCGTTATTGCGTGCAGTAAGCAGCATTTTTCCGGTAGGTGTCTCCACAAACTCAAAAGCCCTCAACTGCCCCTCTAATCTCAAACCGGATTCGGAGGACTGTAATGCGGTAAATCCACCCTTGCTATCACCCAATAGGATGAGGCCGTATTGTGCGTCATACCTGCCGACCTCAGGCTTTACATCGAACAGGTTGCCTCCAAGAAGTATGTCGGCATGGCCGTCGCTATTGAAGTCTGTCACCTCCATGTCATAGGTCACCGAAAACTGTGCCTCGATCGGCAGTGCAGCCTTCTCAAAAGTGAGATTGCCTTTGTTCAAATATACCGAAGAGGTCAGTTCGTACACCTCCAGTTTCGTCGTGCCTTCCAGCTCCTTAGGGGTGAATATGTCCTCAATTCGCTGCTCTTTGAACTTATCATATTTCAGATATTTCTTTTTGAGGTGAGGCATTTGCATCACCAGATCATGCCTGAGCACCATCGGGTAGCTCTCAGCGCCATTGTATTGTGCAACCACCTGCTCTACTGTGCCGTTTCGGTCAAAGTCATTGACGTACATACGCACGGGGCGGTCTGCACTGGCCTTGAACCGGGAGTTTAAACCATGGTTGCCAGCGATGATATCCGGCAAGCCATCCGCATTCACATCCGCCATCTGGACATGATTCCACCAACCATTTGATTGTTGCAAACCAGCCGGTGATTGCCTGGCCAGTTTACCACCCTCATTGATGAGTATCGTCACCGGCATCCAGTCACCTACCAGCACCAGGTCGACAGCACCATCGGCATTGATATCCGACCAGGTGGCGTCCGTCACCATACCAATCTCACTCAGGTCTGGTGCCCATTTCGCGCTAGCGTCGGTGAAATTGCCTGCACCGTCATTTTCCAACAGGTAGGAGTCATTGGGCAATCCGTATAAGCCCGGCCTTAACCTGATACCCACAAACAAGTCAATATCGCCATCGCCATCAAAGTCCACCGGATCGACGGTAGAGCTACTCTCAAACTTACCTACGGGTAAAATTTGATTGGTCTTAGTAAAATCTCTTCCTCCCTGATTGATGTATAAGGCATCCGCCAATGCTGTCGACACATTGGAGAATTCAGAACCACCACTGCCGATATATAAGTCCACAAAGCCATCACCGTTAGCATCGAAGAAGGAGCAGGTAACATCCTCAGATTCGGAGCGCTTCGTAATGGCTTCAGCAGTCATTGGCTGAAATCCGCCGCTTCTGCTCTGAACAAATAGTTGGCCTGACTGGTCTTTGGCACCCCCGATGTAGATATCCTCCAGACCGTCATTGTTGATATCCCCCTTGCATAGACATGGCCCTTCCGTTGATCGCATGTGGTACACGAGACGATCTCTATCGAAATCAACAAACTGGTTTTCCTCATGCCTGAAGTCAAAAGAATCTTCTGCGCTCTGCTCGAATAGCTTTGGTTTATCGGTCGATGAAGACATCTGTGTCCCGGCTGTACCCTCTGTCTGAGAAAGTACAATTGTTTGGTTCGTCTCAACACCCTCTAGTCTGGTGATCGTCCCATTAGGCCAGGTTACCACTACGGAATCTACTGTGCTAATTTGGCCAAGCCCCATAAGCAATCTGTGATCCATTGTCGACTGAAAGCCTCTGATTGGCATCTGCTCGGCATAGTACATCTGCCCATTTGCATACGCTTTTACGTTAGTACCCAGCGCCATGGTATTCTTGCCCTCGCCTTTCAGCTCAAATCTTAAGAATCGGTTGTTGGGGTACTTAAGGTTTGCAGTATTCTCATAGACGAAAGAGGTCATGTTGACATTGTTGACAATGAGGTCAAGGTCGCCATCATTGTCAAGGTCGCCGTAAGCCGCACCGTTGGAAAATGAGGGCTCTGCCAAACCAAAATCAGCGGCTTTGTTACTGAACGTTAGATCGCCATTGTTCTGATAAGCATAGTTAGGTACGGCCTGGGAAGGAATGTAACCGATCAACTGCTCATAGTCGACTCCATCACTGGAAATTATCTTCTTGGCTACCTCCTCCTCGGTCACGAACTGTAAAAAGTCCTGGTTCGTCAAGTCCTGATAAATGCCATTGGCGATGAAGATGTCCCTGAGGCCATCATTCTCGAAATCAAAAACGAGCGCTCCCCAGCTCCAGTCTGTAGCATTTACCCCGGCAAGGCGTCCAATCTCACTGAAGGTGTTATCGCCATTGTTGAGTTGAAGTACGTTTCTGGTAAACTGATGCCAGTAGCCGTTATCCAGATTATATCGGTATCTATCCCAGTTATCAAATGTGGTAACTGTCTTAATTCGGGCTTCCACCTCGGGCAGCATGTCTGTGACGAAAATGTCGGGTTGACCGTCGTTGTTGATGTCTGCCAGGTCCGCTCCCATAGAAGCGGCACTAAGGCTTCTGATCTGGTTTTCGAGCTCCTCTCTGAAGGTGCCATCCCCGTTGTTGAGATAGAGGTAATCACGCTCAAAAAAGTCGTTAGACACATAGATGTCCTGCCACCCGTCCATATCAATGTCACCTACGGTTACTCCAAGACCAAAGCCTATGACACTACCGTAAATACCTGCCTCTTCGCTCACATCAGCAAACTTCCCATTGTCATTTCTGAAAAGCTTATCCCCACCTACCGGGTCGCGGTTGGGTCGTTCGTTCTTGCGTAGGTTGAAGCTGCCGATCGCTTGGTAGGAGTTGTTAAGCAAATACAAGTCAAGGTCACCGTCTTTATCATAATCGAAGAAGGCTGCATGGGTAGAAAATCCCGGATCAGCTAAGCCGTAAGCCGCAGCGGATTCTGTGAAAGTCAGGTCTCCATTGTTGATGAACAATTCGTTCTGCTTGTTGTCTCCTGAGATATCTCCTGAGTTGCAAACATAGATGTCTACATAGCCATCACCATTTACATCAGCCATACTCACCCCTGTACTCCATGAGCGCTCTCCGGCAACACCTGCATCATCAGTGATGTCTTCAAAACTTAACTCTCCTTGATTAAGGTAAAGTTTATTCTCTTTGAGATTGGCGGTCATGTAGACGTCCAGGAGGCCATCATTGTTGACATCACCAAGACCTACCCCACCACCATTGTAATAATTCCGGTAGGTGAAAATATTGAACTGCTGGTCGAAGCTCAACTCGTTGGTAAAGTCTATACCTGACTGACGTGGGCTCAGTTTTCTAAAGAGCGTGTCTCTTTGATCAGACGAGTCGCAGGACAAGAGCGCTGAGAATAGGAAAAAGCCAATAGGCACTATTAAAAAATTTCTCATCTTATTATTACTTAATAAAAGGGTCTTTAAGGAGCTGATCAGCTACGGTCATATCGGTGATAGATACATCTACGATCTGTTCATCCCGAACACCTATCACAATGCGGCGGTTGCCATCCATTGTGACAAACACATCTCCAAGCTTCGTGCCTTTGATCTCCGTGAACTCAATGTTGTACCAATCGGCAAGTAGGTCTCTGACTTTGGGCTGTAAAGAATCTGCAAACAGATGTCGATTCCATGGGGCCCATCCATCATAGTAGAAACTGGCCTGCACTTCATAGGCCTTGTCTCTATGGAAATTAGGATAAAACTGCAATACACCCGCAGCACCGAGCTCATCTTTAAGCGGGTATTGTACACTGGAGTTGGCAGGTCCCTCGCGAACAATCTTTTGCTTGTTGAGTGCCCAACATCGGTCAAAAAAATCCTTTTTGCTCATTCCGAACTCCAATCCCAGAAAGACAGAATCAAACCTGACTCCAGATTGGAGTTCCCTTGATTTCATCTCTGCGTACGGATCATTTTCGCAAGAACTGAGCATCATCAGCGCTCCAACAGCCAAAATCAAAACTGTTTTTATACTTCCCATTACTGTACTCTATTCTTTGTATTTGACTGCACTACGTAGGGCTCCCTATCGTTGCGTGCAAAAATAATATAGGCCTGTTCACCAGCTGCGACTTCCACAATTTCCCGAACCTCTCCTTTACAGAAAATGCCTGATTCGGTATAATTCACATACTCGAAATCACCTTTGCCATTTCCAGTGAAAAGCATGCCATAGCTGGCGTCATTGATTCCTAGCTCAGGCTTCATCTTGTACATATTACCCCCCATTAGTAAATCAGTGTTTCCATCGTTATTCGCATCTAAGGTGGTGATACCATAGATCGGGGTAAACTGTGCCTGGATGGGCAGTTCATGCTCAACAAGCCCTCCATCATCGGTCGATAAGAATAAGCCTGTGTTGAGCTTGTGTATCTCCAGTTTCAAAGATTGCTCGAATACCGCCGGATCAAAAAGCTGCTCCATTGGGACATCCCTGTAAGCCGAGAACCGCAGGTACTCTTTCTTTACTGATGGCACCTGCATCCCCAATTCTTTTAGTTGGGGAAGCGGGAATAGCTGCTGATCATAATACATGGCCATGATTTGATCCAATGTGCCATTTCGATCAAAATCATTGATGAATAAGGTCAGGGATTCGCTCAGACTGGCCTTTAGTCGGGTGTTCAATCCTGCGTTTCCGGCCACCAGATCAGGTCGTCCATCTCCGTTGAGATCATCTATATGAAGCTCGCTGTACCAGCCATTGGTGTTAGCCAGGCCTAATTCGTTTGATATATCGACTATTGCTCCCGATTGCAACTCATATACCTTGATTGGCATCCATTCTCCTACGACTACTAGCTCATCTTGCCCATCGCCATTCATGTCGGCCAACTGCGCATCAGTTACCATACCCATCTCTATGAATTCAGTGGCAATCTCCTTTGTTATATCGCTGAATTCGCCAGCTCCATTGTTGCTCAGGAGATAACTCGACGCAGGCAGTCCATACCTACCGGGAATCATTCTTCCTCCAACAAAAAGATCACTGTCACCATCCTGATCATAATCCCATGGAACAACGACTGAAGTGTTGATAAACTTTCCTGTCGGTAGGATTTGATCCGTCTTTGTGAATTTATTCTGCCCATCATTCACATAAAGGCGATCAATCAAAGCTGTAGAAACGTCCCCAAACTCACTCCCGCCGCTTCCGACATAGAGGTCAATGTTGCCATCTCCATTGGCATCAAAGAAGGCGCAAGCCACATCTTCAGAAGTGGATTGGGCCTCAAACTTCTGTACAGATTTAAAGCCATTATCAGTCTGCATAAACAATTCACCAGCCTGGTCTTTTGCTCCCCCCAGGTAAATATCCTCCAAGCCATCTCCATTGAGGTCTGCCTTGCATAGGCATGGCCCTTCATTAGAGTTCATGCGATAAAGCAGCCGCTCCCTGTCAAAATCAACATAGTCATTCTCCTCATGGCTAAAGTCGATCAAGTCATTGTGCTCAACGAACAAGCCCTCGGTTCTTGTCTCAGTCCTTGTTCTTTGGTCAACCTTTGATTGCCCCTTTTCAATTATTAAAAACTGATTAGTAGCTACATCTGATAATGCCGTAAGTTTTCCGTCGGGCCAAATCACCTCGAGTCTATCGATCCGGTTTAGTGTATCCAATCCGAAGTTTAGCCTGTAATCAACACTAGATTGAAAACCACGCATCGGTGACAACTCCTGAAAATAGACTTGAGTGCCATTATAAATAATGACCTTTGCGCCGATTGCTCTTGCATTGGCCCCTTCACCCTTTAGTTCAATATTGAGAAAGGAACAGTTTACATCATCCGCATTGGTCATATTCCGAAGTAATGAAGCCGGCTCATTGAGGTTGTTAAGCACCAGGTCCAGATCACCATCATTGTCCAAATCCCCGTAGGCAGACCCATTTGAAAAAGTGGGCGTAGCACTCGACCAGGTGGCATTTTTATTCAAAAAGGTCAAGTCCTGATTGTTTCTGAAGAAGTAATTGGGGACGGCCTCTGACGGTATTAGATCGATCAACTTCTTTATAGCATCGCCTCCTGACTGAATCATCTTTCTCACTTCGACCGGGTTGGCCATAAAGTTGATGTAGTCCTGATCAAGTAGGTCTTTGTAAATACCATTAGCTACAAAAATGTCCTTCCAGCCATCATTGTCCATGTCAAATATTAACGCTCCCCAACTCCAATCGGTGGCTTCAACTCCAGCTACCCTTGAAATCTCCGAGTAAGATCCATTGCGATTATTCAATTGCAGCACGTTGCGGCTAAATTGATGATGATATCCCTGATTTACGGCTACCTGATATTTGTCCCAACTTTCAAAAACAGTCTTGGACATCAGCCTATCGTGACGCTCCGGAAGCATCTCTGTCACGAATAGTTCAGTAAAGCCATCATTATTAATGTCCGCCATATCAGCCCCCATGGAACCCATAGACAGCTCATTTAGATTATCCTCCAGTACTTCCCGGAAACCTCCGTTCTTATCATTAATGTATAGATAGTCTCGCTCAAAGAAATCATTTGAGATATACAGGTCGGGCCAGTCGTCCCGGTTGATGTCACTCACGGTCACACCCAAACCGAAACCAATTTGACTTCTATATATACCGGCCTCTTCGGAGACATCTACAAATTTTCCATTGTCATTTCTTAGCAGCTTGTTTCCTCCCAGACTGTCCGGAATATCACGTTCCCCCTCTCTAAGGTCGTATCCGCCAACAGATCTAATAGAATTGTTGAGCAAGTAGCAGTCCAAATCTCCATCTCTATCGTAATCGAAGAAAGCGGCATGAACCGATAATCCTCTGTTATCAAGCCCAAATTCGCTGGCCCGCTCGGTAAAGGTTAAGTCGCCATTATTGATATATAGAGCATTGCTCCGCTCATTCCCCTGTGGTGGACCAGACTTGCACACGTAGATATCCAGCCAGCCATCGGCATCTATATCCACTACACTCACCCCTGTGCTCCATACCTCGTCAGTCGTCAATCCTGCCTCAGTAGTAATATCCGAAAACCGGAAGTCTCCAAGGTTTCTGTAGAGTCGATTGGACTCCATATTCCCGGTAAAAAAAACATCTATCAATCCGTCATTGTCGAAATCCCCCAATCCTACGCCACCACCATTGTAAAAGCTTTTGTAGGTGTAGGGGTTTATCTCCTCGGTGTAGTCGAGTTGGTTAATGAAATCCACTCCCGATGCAGATGGCCTAATATCAGAAAACAATAGTCCCTGATCCTCCACACTGTCACATGAGAGTACAATTAATGCTAAGAAAACCAGAGGATAAAACTGCGTGCGCATATCAACCTTACACAAGAACTTCGATCAACAAAAGTAAAATATTAAGGCACAAAAAAGGCAAGTGGCTCTCGCCACTTGCCTTCAACTATAGTATTAATTCCTATTAATTATAGCCAGGATTCTGCTGAAGAGCAGAACTAGCATCTAGCTGCGCTTGTGGAATTGGGAATATTTCGTAGAACTCAGCAGAAGGATCTTTCTCCCACCAAGCTTCTCCATATTTACCCCATCGGATTAGGTCCTGACGTCTTGTCAATTCGGCGAACATCTCACGACCCCATTCCGCCAGGAAGTTGTCATCGTTCAGTTCAGTGAAAGGATCAACACCAGCTCGAGCTCTCAGTTGATTAACAAGAGCTAGCGCTTCAGCAGTGTTACCCTGACGGTACTCAGCTTCAGCCAATGTCAACATGACATTAGCCAATCGGAATACTACAAAGTCATTGCTTAAGTTTTCAGTAGAACCTTGCTCATACTCGTACTTACCAATACGCACGCCACCTTGTCTCCAACCATTCGGGAAGATTTCGTTAATAAATGGAGTGAAATTAAGACCAGGGCCATCAGGATCAGAATCTTCTACACCCGGATCCTCAGCTTGCGTACCATCAGTGTTAAACTGGGGGCCGGCAATGAAGTTGGATAGACGCTCATCCTGAGTTCCTGTTGCATTAGGATCGTCATTCAAACCTTTGAATACAAAACCCTGTGGGCCAGGATTCTGATCTGGATCTATATAAGAGTTATAAAACTCTTCCACAACTGAATAACCATTCCATGGCTGGAAAGTCAAATTGAATACACCCTGAGAAGCATAGTGTAATGTCATTGCAGGCCAGTTGAATCCGGGGCTGAATACCTGATCGTAAGGAACAACAAAAATGTTCTCAGGTGAACCTTCGTTATCCGCTGAGAAGTTATCAGCATAGATACCTGCCAGGCTGAATCCACCATCGTTCATGATCTCACGAGCATCAGCAGCTGCTTGAGACCACTTGGCAGTACCTGTATATACTTCGGCATTCAAATAAAGCTTAGAACGTAGTGCCAAAGCAGCCCAATAGTTCATTCTACCATAGGTAGATGCATTATTGTCTTTTGACAAATCACCTATAACAGCATTAAGCTCTGATTCAACAAAGTTGAAAACCTCAGCTCTACTTGAATTACCCTTCGGTGTAGTATCGGTGAAGTCCGTTACTAACGGTACATTACCAAAAGAATCAAGTAGCCAGTAGTACCAAAGTGCTCTTACAGCTCTCAACTCACTTACAAAGGCTTCTGCCTCAGGGTTTCCCAAACTTGAGAATTGGAAT
>CAYGOT010000027.1:0-53305 GCA_964351595.1 uncultured Roseivirgaceae bacterium
AGCTACTACCGAGCCATCGGTTTAAAAAAAAACGCCAGTTTGCTCTTAGCTAATCAGGAGCGGCTAACGCAAATGGCGAGTACATTGACCGTACAAGTCGAGCAGGGTTTTGCACCAGAGACCGCATTGCTGGAGGTCAACCTCAAAAAAAAAGAGCTCGCACTGAAGCTGATCGACCTGGAAAATGGATACAACCAATTACTCAGATATCTTCAATTGCTCATTGGGCTACCTCCTACCGGAGTAATGACGCTCGATGAAGCTGGCGAAACAACCTGGCTGACGCAGATAGCTGATATGGACATCAATGATGAAAGCACTGAGTCGCAGCTGCTCTCTCAAAAGAAAAGTCTCAATGAGCTGATGTACAAGGTAGAATCAGCTGATTACCTGCCATCAGTCGATCTCAACGCAGACTTTCAATGGCAGGCCCAGCGTGAAAACTTCGGCTTCTTTGATGGGAATGAATGGCAAAACATCAATCTACTCGGCTTGGATATCAATATCCCGATCTACTCTGGAGGTAATAAAACAGTGGCTAAGCAACAGCTGGTCATAGAAAATCAAAAACTGGAAATCGACAGGTCACAGCTCTACTCCTATCAGGAGCTCTCAAAGTCCAAGGCCATTGAGGACTACCAAAGTCTGGTAAGGCGACTGCAAGTAACTGAGGAGTATCTTGAACTGAGGGTACAGATGTACGACTTGACCAAGCTCAAATATGAGCAAGAGGTCGCTACGCTGGATGAGCTGATGGAAGCACAGGTAGCCAGACAGTCTGCAGAACTCGATCATGAAAGCGCGAAAAATGAGCTGATATTAGCAGGGCTGGAAATCCTCAAAGCAAATAATCAAATGGAGGTGCTACTACCATGAAAGGGATCACCAACTATATCATCATCGCACTACTCCTTGTGCTCATTGGCTTGACGCTTAGAAAAAACAAGCAGGAGATCGACTTCAACACCGCCTTAGCAGAGCAGAAGCTAGATGCCATACCCGTGAAGACCACCACGGTCGAAAAGAAACAGGTCACACGAAGACTACCTCTGGCAGGTATCATCACTGCAGAGCAAAACCTAATGCTCATGGCTCAGGCTCAGGGACGGGTGATCAGGACACTGGTCTCAGAGGGCGAGACCGTGTCAGCGGGAGATATCATAGCGATTATTGACGATAGCTATCTCCTATCGGAAAAAGAGGTGCTGACAGCAAGCCTCGAAAAACTATCAAAAGACCTTGAACGCTACAGGGTGCTTGCTCAAAATAAAGCCATTACCAACCAGCAACTCGAAGGCGCTCAGCTGCAATACGACAATGTAAAAACCCAATACGATATACTGCTCAAGCGGCTGGCCGATACAAGGGTCAAGTCGCCGATCGATGGATTGGTCAGCAGGCTACTTGTGAATAAGGGCACTATGGTAGGATCTGGTGTACCCATTGCGCAGATACTCAATCAATCCAGTTTCAGCATACAGTTTTCAGTCAATGAGCAAGAGGTGATTAAGCTCGAAGCTGGTCAAAAGGTAGGCTTAACAGACATAGGCTTTGAAAATGTTAGTGGCGTCATTAGCAATGTGTCACTTTCAAAAAATAGAATGGGAAAGTATGAAGTGGAAGCCACGCTAACAGGGTACGAGAACACTCCGCTCAAATCTGATATGGTGCGTAGCGCCGAAGTGATTATTTCGGATACGACGGCCCACTTGCTCGTACCCGCCAATGCTGTCGTCTACAATGAAAGTCAAAGAGGCGTCTACAAGGTCGGTCAAGACCGGGTCAGCTTTGTCCCACTGGCCATTTCTGACATGGTGGGTGATCTGTTCATCGTAGAGGGCGGCCTCAAAAAAGGAGATCAGATAGTCAGCGAAGGACAATATCGCGTGACGGACGGTAGTGAAATCAAACTTATCCAGTAGCGATGAACCTATCGCGCATATCGATTGAGCGTCCTACTTTGCTCGCCGTACTCTTCTCAGTACTGCTCGTATTTGGCGCGATCAGTTACGCGTTTCTGAGCTACGAATTGGTGCCAAAATTCACCCCACCGGTCATTACGGTAGTGAGTATCTATCCCGGTGCTACACCCGAGGAAGTAGAGACAGATGTGTCCATGGTCATCGAAGATGCCTTCTCCTCTTTGCAGAATGTCGAAACGATCCAGTCCACGTCAAGAGAGAGTTTTTCCCTGGTGAGATTGGAGTTGCAGGCGGGTACAGACACGGACCTGATCTTACAGGAGGCCAATCGCAAACTGCTGGCGGTGCTGGGAGATCTTCCCGTCGAAGTAGGAAACCCTACCCTTACCCGATTTGATTTTGATGACTTACCAATAATGCGCCTTGGATTGAGAAGCGATCTGGATGAGGTCAGTTTTAGCCGGTTCATCGACGATCAGATTATTCCCGAGATCAACAAAATCAGTGGAGTGGCCCAAGTGCGCCTGCTGGGTGCGGTAAGCGAAGAAGTAATCGTCAATGTCGATCCGCAAAGGCTCAACGCGCTGGGCGTATCGCTGCTGCAAGTGGTCGGAGCGATCAACAGCGCCAACATCAGCATACCCTCCGGCACCATCGAGAGCCTGAGCAACCGTCAGGGTGTGCGCTTTTCCAGTAGGTTCTACTCACTAGCCGAAATAGAGGATATCACCGTCTTTGACAATCACATGCTCGGCAGGTCGGTCAAGCTCAATGAAGTGGCCACTGTCACGCTCAGCAGATCCGCTCAGGATATCATTACCCGGATAGAAGGTGCTCCATCTCTCGGTCTGGAGATCAAGAAGCAGGGCAATGCCAACGCAGTTGATATCGCCGCAAGTGTAGCTACTGCCGTTTCCGATATGCAAGCGGACCATGGTGAAATAGGATTGCAGATCGATATAGCTCAGGATACCTCGGAGTTTACTTTGGCAGCCGCCAATGCTGTGCGTGATGACTTATTCATAGCCATTGCGTTAGTGACGCTTGTGATGCTCATTTTCCTTCACAGTGCCAGGTCCTCATTTATCGTCTTCGTTTCGATCCCTACTTCCATCATTGCCACTTTCACGGTCATGTACCTGCTCGGGTATACGCTCAATCTGCTTACACTTCTTGGGCTGTCCCTCGCCATTGGGATACTCGTCGATGACTCGATCGTGGTATTGGAAAACATCTATCGTCATCTCGAGATGGGCAAGAATAGAGTGAAGGCTGCCTATGATGGCCGCATGGAAATCGGTTATACCGCCATCTCCATTACTCTCATTGATGTGGTCGTATTTCTACCCATTATTTTCTCCGAAGGTATGGTGGCCGACTTGCTCCGACAGTTCTCGGTAGTCATCGTTACTTCTACCTTGCTAAGTCTGCTGGTGTCATTTACGATAGTGCCTTACCTGGCGTCCAGGATCGGTAAGGTTGAAACGCAAGATGGACACAACTGGCTTAGCAGACTATCCACACGAATCGATCAATCATTGGAAGGCTGGATTGATCGTATTGAAGTTCTGCTCCAATGGTCGTTTGGACATCAACGGATTGTCCTGGGCACGGCATTGCTGCTGCTTATTGCGTCATCGCTGCTCATCGCTTTTGGCTTTATCGGGATTGAGTTTACCAAGGCGGGCGATCGCGGAGAGCTATTATTTGAGCTTGAGCTACCGCAAAACACACCGCTACATAAGACGAATAGCACTGCCTTTGAGGTTGAGTCGTACTTGAAATCTCTTCCCTTTGTTACCTCTGTCTTTACCACAGTAGGCACCACCAGCAGTGGCAGGATTAGCTCCAATGCTTCCTATCTCGCCGAGTTCAATGTGAAGCTCACACCCAAAGAAGATCGTGACTTCTCTACCGCTCAGGCCTCCAGAATGATCAAGTTCAATCTTGAAGGAAGTATTCCAGGGATCAAACTTAAGCCCGTAGAGATCAACATCATAGGCCTAAGAGATGATGATGCTGTTCAGGTCACTCTACTGAGCAATGATGAGGCACTACTTCAAGAGAAATATGAAGAGGCCTTCCGTATCCTGAAAGAAACACCAGCGACTGTCGAGGAAACAAGCTCAGCCGGCGAAGGCACCACCGAGATCGATATCCAGATAGATCGTGCTAAAGCAGACGCCCTTGGGATCAACCCTGCGATGGCCGGCATGACAGTGCGCACAGCAGTCAATGGCAACCGGGATTCTAAGTTCCTGACAGAAGAGATCGACCTACCGATCAATGTACAGATCGCTTCCTGGGACAAGCAAAATATCAATGACCTTCGTGCCATATCTGTGCTCAATAATCGAGGGGCCGCTATACCCATTTCGGAGTTTACCAGGATGGAGGAAACCCAAGCCCCGGCGACACTGGAACGAACCAACCGCACAAGATCAATCACACTCAAGTCACAAATCATCGGCAAGCCTGCGGGTAGTGTGAGTCGTGACTATGCGAGTCGCCTAAATCTTGAAGCGCAACCGGACGGCATTGAATATCTGTTTGGCGGACAGAGCAAGCGCACGACAGATGGACTGAAGACCATGGGTATTGCATTCGCTATCTCCATCATGCTGGTCTATCTGGTATTGGTTGGACTCTATGACTCGTACTTCTACCCTTTTGTGATTCTGTTCTCCATTCCCCTGGCAGTCATTGGTGCCTTCCTGGCCCTGGCATTGGCGCAACAGTCGCTGAGTATCTTTTCTATCCTGGGATTGGTGATGCTTGTCGGCTTAGTCGGCAAGAATGCCATACTAGTCGTCGACTTTGCGAATGCCTTGAGGAAACAAGGGCATGCTATCCAGGAGGCGTTGCTACAAGCCACCAGGATGCGCTTCCGACCCATACTAATGACCAACCTTACGATGGTCTTTGGACTGCTTCCTATAGCGCTGGCACAAGGCGCAGGTAGCGAATGGAAGAATGGGTTGGCCTGGGCCCTGATCGGCGGATTGATAAGCTCTATGCTGCTTACACTGGTCGTGGTGCCGGTCGTCTACAATGCTTCTGAGCGCCTGCTCGGTAGGCTGGGCGTGAATCTTAATAAGCCCAAGGTCAGAATAGACAGCAACTAGTACTTGGTAGGATCGATCTGCATTAGACCTACGAAGTTTTAGAAACTTCGTAGGTCTTGCCGCCATCTTTAGTGTTATCTCCATAGATCTTGTCGAGGATAAGCATGTCAGCCAGGAATAAATGCAAAGGGGGCTTAAGGAGGGGCACAAGTGAGACACTTGCGCCAGCGGTGAAAATGTTAGCGAAATTTTTGAATTGAATTAATTATCCATTGATCGTTTTCTTTCAGCAACTCTATGTCATATCGCTGAATTTCTTTTGACCCTTTGACAACAATATTGAAATTAGCAGACCGACTTGATATAATCGTAGGCACACCGTTCACGATAAGTCCAAATCCTTCTATCTCACCAATTTCATTTATCACATTTCGATTATTTCGTATAGATTGTTTCGCAGTTTCTACTGGAGTTGAGACATTAACAATGATTATTTGGATTACAAAAGTTGTTCCTAAAAACACTTGGAAAATACCAGTCCAAATTGGCTTTGACTCTTCGCTGATTCGAGGGATGATGTAAGCTTTCCAGATTGTCAGATGAACTCCAAAAGTTAAGACCAATAATGCAATGCCTATATCTCGACTTTCCCAAAAAAAGTCTAATTGTTGGTTCTCCACAAACCATCCAAAAAAGACCAAGAACACTCCAGTTAAACCGCCAATAAGAGTAAACTTGTTCAATTTCATCTGTGTAATCACTAACACCCGAGCATGGCTATGTGCCCACACGGTTTGATAAAGAGCTAAACTAGCTGAATCAATACAAACCACAAAAGCCTGTTTAGCCATGCCAACTGGAGCGCTTTTTCAAAGCGTTCTCATTTATGTCGGTAAATCAGGACACTTTACAAAAGTGAGCCAGAGGGTCTGACAGACCTACGAAGTTTTTTGAAACTTCGTAGGTCTTGCAGCTTCACGATTTAAGTCGGCAGTGCTCCTCCATTCACATGCAAGGTATGGGCAGATATGAAGCTGGCTTCCTTTGAGGCCAAAAACAAATAGGCATTACCAATATCTTCAGGCAAGCCGATTCGCGCTACGGGAATCATAGCAATCCCCGCTTCGATGACATCTTTGGGCATGCTATCCGTCATGTCTGTTTTGATAAAGCCTGGGGCTACAGCATTGACAGTGATGCCATATCGTCCGGTCTCTTTGGCTAGTGATTTTGTGAATCCGACGATCCCGGCTTTAGTAGCCGCATAGTTCGTTTGACCAAAAGCACCTATTGATCCATTGATGGAGGAAGTGTTGATGATGCGACCATATCTAGCCTCGCGCATGATCGGTACAATCACCTTGCAGGTATTGAATGCACCTGTCAGGTTTACGTTGAGCACCGAACTCCATTCTTCATCGGACATCTTCATGAAGGACTTGTCTCTAATTATACCAGCATTATTAATCAATATATCAACCCTTCCATGCCTCTCCATGATCTGCGCTACCGCTTGCTCAACCTGACTTTTGTCTGTGATATCTACTTTCTGAAACATGATCTTGCCACCCGCTTTTGCGATAGCCTCAGCACTGGCTTGTCCATCAATGATGTCCCACATGACTACTATGGCCCCTGCCTTACAAAAGATGCTACATGCAGCTTCTCCGATACCTTTTGCTCCTCCGGTGATAATCGCCACCTGACCTGTTAGATCTCCCATATTATTCGATTTATGTATTGTTGGTTATTTCATTTTCTTTGGCTGACAACCTATCACCTTACAGATTCAAATCAAAGTCCTGACCATGCAGAGTTCTCTTGCCGCCATCTTTGATGTTGTCACCAAAGATTTTGCTGAAGATACCAACTGGAGCGCTTTTGCAAAGCGTTCCCATTTTATCAGTAAATCAGCACACTTTACAAAAGTGCGCCAGAGGGTCTCAAAGACCTACGAAGTTTCTAAAAACTTCGTAGGTCTTGGCAACTTCACAATCCCGACCAGGTCGCCTGCTGCTTACCTTTTGATTTCTCGACCTTCACCGGTATGCCCGTCAGATGCGCCATTCCGGATACGCGCTCCAGGTTATCAGTGCCATCAGCTGCCAGGATATTGACATTGACCCCTGTAGCCTTATTTGCGACATTAAGGCCGGAGTGCTGGTGTCCCCAGCCATGGGGCATGGCTACCGTGCCGGGCATCAAGTCGTCAAGTAGTCGCAGCGGTATTCTTACCGTGGCAGTATTGCTGGTCACATCTACCATATCCTGATCAGTGAGTCCGTATTGCTCCGCATCCGCCGAATGCATGTACAGGTAATTCGTTCCTCCATCACGGTGACCAAAGCGCTCGATGTTGTGCGTCCAGGAGTTGTGGGTCGTCACTGCCCGCTTGGTGATCAGCTTTAGCGAATCCTTCAGAAGTCGCTCCTTCTCAAAGTCGTCAGTCAGTTTTTCTGCCTGCTTCAGCAAGGGTGCTGGAGCAAGGTTGACCTTACCAGAATTGGTATGTACCCGATGACCGAGAAAGCTCTCTGCTTTGTGTCCGTCCCTCAACCAACCGTGCTTGCTCTTGAGTAGCTTCTTAAAGCCCGGCTGCCTTGTCAGCTTAAGGATAAGATTGAGCATAAACTCCTGTGGCATCCGTCGCTTGCCTTTGGTGAGCTTTTGCGTCCACATCAAAAATTCGAAAAACTTCTGCGCCACCGCTGACCCGAAAGTGTTGATCCCGGAGTACTTGGCCAGGTCGATATAGATGGAAGCCTCATCACGCTGTTCACCTTCCGGTGGGAGCACTGCCTCGGTCGCCTGCAGATAGGGCTTAGACTGAAGACCCAGCATCAACGGGAAGATAAATGGAAGGTCGGGGCGCTGTAGCGGATCAGTACACGGCAGCACATGCGTAGCTACCGAACAAGTCTCCCCGGGCTGGATATCCAGACAGATCAAAAGCTCCAAAGATTGGAAAGCTTTCTTGAGTCTTTCGGAGTTCGGCATGGTGATTAATGGGTTTCCACCCGTAACAACCAGGGCTTTTATCTGATGTTCGCCTGGAGTTAGTATCTCATCAGCGAGCAATCCACCAGGGAATGCATCGTTGACCGAATCAAAATCTCCGACTCTGGATCGATCCTTTCTCATTAGGATTCCATTCTTAACACCGAACTTAATGAAGTCCATCACCCCATGTCCAACGAGAGTCCCACCCTTCCTGTCAAGGTTACCGGAGATCATGTTGATCGCCTCCTGTATCCAGAAACAGAGAGTACCGTTGGTGCCCATATTGACGCCAGTTGAGCAGTAGATCGAGGCTCCATTTGCGGTAGCGTAAGCACTGACTAATGATCTTAATACTTCCGGGCCAACACCTGTAATCTCAGCTGTACGCTCAGCCGTCCAGTTGGCGGCAAGCGACTTTAATTCTTCGAATCCTTCAGCGTGCTCATCAATCACTTTTTGATCATAAGCCTTCTGTGCAATCAGCTCATTGAGAAATGACAAGTAGAAGAACACATCAGTGTTGGGACGGATGAAAATATGTTCGCCGGCAGTCTTTGCCGTCTCTGTCTTGCGGGGGTCGACCACATATATCTTCACCCCTTTTCTTTCCATATACTTCAGGGTCTGCGCCGGATTAGGCACTTGCAGAAACGACCACTTTGATACCACAGGGTTGGCCCCTACGATGATCAGACATTCGGTATGCTCAAGGTCAGGAAAGGGCTGGGTAAATGGGAAGCCATACAGGTGCCTGGCAGCCGAAAACTTACTCGCACAATCCTGGGTAGAGGACGAGTACATATTGTTCGACCCAACGCCAGTCATAAAGCCCTGTGCAAATACAGGATGTAGCACACCAAAGCCAGCGGCTGTTCCCACATACATGGCGATGCTGTTGCCACCATGCTTCGCCCTTATCGCCTTGATCTTTGTACCAATGTCTTTGTAAGTCTCGTCCCATGTGGACTCCACCAGCTCACCGTTTTTCCTGATAAGGGGTACCTTCAGTCGATCAGGTGACTGGTACATTTCGTTTTGCTTCAGACCCTTTACACAACTAAACCCTTTGGTTGCGACGTGATCTGCATCCGGCATAATGCTGATGATCTTACCATCTTCCTTAGTCACTTCCAGTCCACAAAGGGACTCACATATTCGACAAAACGTCTGTTGCTTCTCTATCATTCCTGCTTGCTTTTGATGATCCGTTCATCATGTTCACAAATCCATCTTGCATGAAAATTATAACAGAAACTCAATCCACGGAAGCATACCATGACTATTCTGGTAAGAAATGATTAAATGCGACCTTCAAGAACTATCTGTTTAAGTATATTATTATAAATAATTGATTATAAGTTATTTAAATACTTATTATTGATCACAATAACTTTTTGTTATATGCCGAAATTTGGCTTTAAAGCTACTTTTTGTCTCAGGTGAGAATTCTGGTAAGCAAGCTCTCCTACTCCTCAAATCCGCACGAAGAGTAGAATTACCCAATCGAAATAGCGCGCAACTTTCTACCTTTACCCACCACGTCATCAACAGCTATGAAAGCAGATCACTCTCTGTGTAAAGAGTCCGTATACAATGCCGTCTATCAGGAGCAGGCTGAGAAGCTTCGCAACATCCTCTATTACAAATGCGGCGACCTAAGCCAGGCGGAAGATCTGGTGCATGAGTCATTCATCAAGTTGTGGAATAGATGTGCCGAAGTGCTGTATGACAAGGTCGGGGGTTTCCTTTACACCGTTGCGAACAACCTCTTCCTCGATCAGGTAAGATCTAAGAAAGTCAGCATGAATTTCGAGAAGACGCTCGGGCCTCAGACCGACTCAAAAGATCCCTACTACCAGCTCAGGTCAGACGAGTTTCAGCAGCATGTAGAAGAGGCGATCGCCTCCCTGCCAGAAGGTCAGCGAGAAGCGTTTTTGATGAACCGAATTGACAAGCTGACCTACAAGGAAATCTCCATTCAGCTTGGCATCAGTCAGACTGCCGTGGAGAAAAGAATCTCAAAGGCCTTGACCAAACTTCAAGACCTGATCAAAGAATTGGAGAACTTTAAGATCTAAGGGTTGGGTAAGCAGCACTGCTCTTCGTAATTAAGTTGACATGGAAAATAATCCTGACAAAGAAACGTTGCTGGCCAGAT
The DNA here is from genome assembly GCA_964351595.1 of uncultured Roseivirgaceae bacterium. GTDB lineage: Bacteria > Bacteroidota > Bacteroidia > Cytophagales > Cyclobacteriaceae > UBA6059. Next base: position 10,146 of record CAYGOT010000027.1, read on the forward strand.
GGCTCGCTGACGACCTGACACCAGCAGAGCGCGAGGCGATCGGTGAAGACAAAAGCTTCGAGGCATTGAAGGCAGTAACTGATGACATTAGTTCATGGCGATTACCAGCTATGGATTTGGACAGTGGATTAGAGCGACTCAAAGCAGACCAGGCCAGGGAAGAAAAGAAAACGGTTCAACTACAACCTTTCGGCTATGCCATGAGGATAGCAGCCGCAGTGACCCTCCTCATCGTTGGTTATGTGGGCTGGCAATTCTATTTCAACGGTGATCAAGTCTACGATACGGGTATCGCACAACGACTGGAGGTGACACTTCCGGATCAATCTGTTGCCGTGCTCGATGCGCGTACCCGACTTAGTTATGACGCTTCCAACTGGGATAATGAGCGGACATTGACCCTGCATGGTCAGGCGTACTTTGATGTCGAAAAGGGCAGTAAGTTTTCGGTAGTGACCAGTGCAGGCACCATCACTGTATTAGGTACAGAGTTTAATGTCAGACAGTTCGGTCATGAACTTACGGTAGTCTGCTATGAAGGCAGTGTCAGGGTTAAGTCCTCCAATCAAGAAATCATTTTGAAGCCTTCCGAAGGCGTAGCATTTGATGGCGGAACAATGGAATCGTTCGACACGGATGACGCCCTACCCGACTGGCAGCAGGGCTATACGCGGTTCGCGCAAACGGACCTGATCCGCGTCGTGAAAGAGCTCCAGCGAAGGTTTGAGACTCAGATCAACCTACCGGAAAAATACTACGATCTTAAGTATAGTGGCGCAGTACCCTTTACCAGTCTGGAAGAAGCGCTTCAGTCTGTATTTGTTCCTATGGAACTGGAGTATCAAATCAATGAGGACGGAAACGTCGACATCCTTTAGATTTGACCAGCCACCAGCATTAATATGTTGACAAGACTTTGGTATATCATTATACTGACCGCTCTTACCCTACCCCTTAGGGCGCAGAGTAGTGATAATTATAGTAAGGTCACCGATCTCTTATCAGAATGGGAGTCCAGATACAGCGTCAGTTTCGCTTATAATTATGGGCTTTTCGAGGGATTGACAGTTCCCGATTCAGCCACCAACTGTGACGAGCTTAAAGACTGTCTGGGGCTACTACAGTCAGTACTGCCCGTAGAAGTCAAGTCATCGAGCTCCAGCCGTTACTCGCTACTACCTATTAGGGCTACCGCAATGGTGAAGATCGTCGACGGCTCAGATGGCAACCTGCTCGATCTGATTACGGTAGGTATCAACGATCAGGATGGAATGATCATATTACCGACTAATGATCATTTTGAAATCAAAGGCCTCTTCCCTACCGACTCGGTGTTATTACAGTCGAGGTTTTACCTTCCGGCGAAAGTGTCGGCACAGGACCTCTTGACAAGTCGTAGCACGATCAAACTCAAGGCGGACACCATCTACCTGGAGGAAGTCGTCATAGAGGATTACATATCAAAGGGTATCAGCGCCAATATGAGTGACCAGGGTATGAAGGTCAAAATGAACGCGCTTGGCCCTTTGGCAGGAGATACAGATAGCGACATACTGACGGTACTGGGCACCCTACCGGGCGTACGCACACCTAGTGGAAAGCCCGGTGGCGTGAATTTTCGAGGTACCACTTTTGATCAAACCATGATCTACTTCGATGATATCCCTATCTACCATACGGGCCACTTCTTTGGTACTATCTCCCCATACAATACATTGGTGGTGGATGAAATTGATATTTACAGAGGAACACTACCAGCGCGCTGGGGCGGTCGACTTGGAGGACTCATCGACATCTCTACTTTTGATGGAGTACCCGAACGTACTTCTGCTAGTATCTCGCTCAATACGGTCTACGCAGGGGGCAGTGTTTCTATTCCGATAGTCAAAGACAAATGGGGGCTTTCAATAGCCTCCAGAACCAACTATCCGATTGATGGATTATCTCCAAAGCTGGAAGCACTTTACAACCAGAACTTCACTGGCACAAGGATTATCAACAGTCAGACAAACCCTCGTACCAACGTGATCGATGAGCTGCATTTTGGCGACATCAATGGTAAGACGGTCTATCAGGTCAATGACCGAAACAGGGTGTCGCTGAGTGGAATATATATAGATAATGGCTACAGCTACGATTGGATGTCTGATCGTGGGGACCTGGAAACTGAAAACCTCGAATTAGACAATTGGGGGCTTACTGCCAAATGGAACAGCCAACTTACGGATAAGGTCAACCTCAACTTAGGAATGTCAACATCGAGCCTGGATGTAGTGGATAGCGGTAGCGCTCAAACCGAGAATGGCACATCAGATCGCAGGGTAACCAATGGGCTGGATGAACACAGGGTGTTTCTTGACCTTACCCACATTCCCGGTAGTAAGAATGAATGGAGCTATGGCTATAGTCTGACCAGACAAAGAGTGATATTCGATGAACAGGGTATCCGAAATGATCGCCCCCCGGGTCAGCGTATTACCGCATTTACGCACTCAGGTTACTTGTCACTCAAGAGATTTTGGTCCAATCGGCTGATTACCAATATCGGTATTCACTCTGACTATTATGCGCCATTGAGCAATTGGGTTTTCGACCCCAGGTTATCGATTAGCTACGTATTGACCGATCACCTGTTTCTGAAAGCATCAGCCAGTCAGACGCACCAATATATAAGGCAGGTATGGGAAGATGACTTCAATGATTTGAGGATATCGAATGAGTTTTGGTCAGTGGCTGCCGAGCGTATTCCGATCATGCAGGGGCGTAAAGCTATGGTAGGAGCAAGTTTGGAAAGGGGTCGGTGGCTTCTGGATATTGAAGGCTACATCTCCAGGGCTGATGGGGTTGGCTACAGGACACAAGGGGTCGCGCTGGATCAAGGCAATCTGGACACAAAAGGCCTGGATATTATGCTGAAGCGTAGATCAAACCTGGTAGAGTTTTGGGTTAGCTACACTTTGAGTCAGGCCAAGACCTATTTTCCAGATGAAGAGTTGGCCTTCTATGATCAGCCGCATCTTTTCAATATCATGTCCATTCTCACGCTTGATCGCTGGAACTTCTCATTGTCATGGGCACTGATGTCCGGCATGCCGGTAAGGGTGCCAACACTGAGCCCCGATAATCCATATGCCATGGGACAAACTCAACTAAACATCCCGTATACAGACCGGTTTCCGGTGATGCATCAGATGGATATGTCAGCTGCTTATAAAATCCTGAAGAGTAAAAACGGATACATGGGCACCATTGGACTCAGTATCCTGAATCTCTACGACCAGGAGAACATCATCAATATCATCCAGACGGACACCAATCCCCGTACACCCTACAGGTTTGCAGTAGGCTTTGCCCCCAACCTCAATCTGAGCCTGGGATTCTAGTCTTTGAAAATTCTTGTTAGTTCTTTCGATATGAAGGTTGGGTAAACAGATTCCAAGCTCGTCTCCTATTTGTAAACCAATTCAGATATGAGAACGCTAATCATCACATTCATCCTTGCACTTACTTTTTGTCATTCATATGCTGACGGCACCAACCAACAAATCGCCAGGGACTGGCATCTTGTTGATAACTCGGTAATCGTCACCGGCACATTATCCATGGTCAAAGAAGGTATTGCTATCATCCAAAGTAACGAAGGACAATGGACACTAGAGATAAACAAACTACACTGGAAGGACAGGAAATATATTATCAATGTGTTGCCCACCTTACAGGCCTCCTCTGGATTCACAGCCAAAGATGCTACCAATCTAGTATTCAGACTCCTGGCATTACTGCTTTTGGTCACCGTAGGTACCATCTCTATGATCACCACAGGTGATAGCGGCATCAGAGTATCGACGGTACTGTTCATCTCTACCATGCTACTTTGTATAGTGTTTACCTCATGTGGATCCGTAAAGGCTGATGCCAGGCCCGAGAATAACTTGATGCGGCAATTAATTAACCCAGAAACCAACACTGCTATCCCCATGACCCCACCTGAACAGCAGTACAGGTCCCCTTTGATCGCGCATCAGGCAGCTCAAGCCTGGCACAATTAAGTGATTGCATCCAGCTTTAAAATCAATAATAGCCCCTCCAACCTCGCACAAAGCACGTGATTTCCGATAGGCTGTGCTGATTTTCCTTCCCCAATATTCTAAGTGTCTATGTCTCAAAATAGCCGTAATTTAACGGCTAAAGAATAAGCAATGAGATATACCCTTCTGCTATCAATCTGGTTGATGGCCTTTGGCTGTAGCCAAAAACCGACCAGCACTGAAATAGAACAACCCCAACCGACCGTAGAAATGAACAACAACCTTCTTGACGTCTTCATAGGCACGTACACTTCCGAAGATGGAAGCCAGGGAATTTATCAGGTACAGCTTGATACTGCCAGTGGAGAATTTGGACAGCTTACCTTGATAGCTGAAACACCCAGCCCCTCCTATCTGGCATTGAGCGAGGATAAGTCAAAGCTCTATGCAGTCAATGAACTGGTACCTGATGGGACATTATCTGCTTTCGAAAAAAGTGCTGACGGTATCTGGAAGGAAACTTCAAAAGTATCCAGTCTGGGCGATGCTCCTTGCCACGTGGCACTTAATGTTAATGAGTCATTAATTGCGGTAGCTAACTACGTCACAGGGAACGTATCAGCCTACCCACTCAACACTGACGGTGATCTCGTTGATCAGCCTTCCTCAGGGCAACACGCAGGAACAGGGCCGAATGCCGACCGACAAGAAGGCCCTCACGCACATTTCGTTCAGTTCAGCAAAGATCAGAGGTTCGTGTATGCCGTTGATCTGGGTATAGATGAGATCAAAGCGTACGCAGTATCAGCAGATGGTATCGGAGAGGCGAACACTTCGATCAAGCTTAACCCGGGGGATGGGCCGAGGCATTTCGTCTTTCACCCAACCAAGGACATAGCCTATGTGGTCAATGAACTGAGCAATTCAGTAATAGCCGCAAACGTCGACTTGACAACTGGTGAATTCACTGAGTTTGACAGGGAAACTACCTTACCTGAAGACATCACCGAGCACAGCCAGTGCGCAGATATCCACATCTCAAGTGATGGTCGCTTCCTTTATGCTTCGAATCGCGGACATCACAGCATTGCTGCCTACGCCATTGCAGATGATGGGAGCATTCACCTCATCGACATTACTTCTACTGAAGGTGACTGGCCAAGAAATTTTATGCTGACGCCTAATGAGAGGCACATGCTCGTGGCTAATGAAAGGTCTGACAATATTGTGCTTTTTGATCGTGACATAGACACGGGCCGGATCACCTATTCTGGTAAGCAAATCAAAGTATCCAAGCCTGTCTGCCTGATCAATTGAGCATGTTTGATCCCAATCATGTCGACCTGGACATCCTGAAAAAGCGTGCCTACAATCACCGCTGGGCAGAAGTGCCGGATGGCGTGATTCCACTGACCGCTGCTGATCCAGACCTACAGTGTGCACCGGCAATATCGGAGGCGATAGTGTGCTACAGCAAAGAGCGCTACTTCAGTTATGGCCCTGCGGAGGGGTTACCCGCATTCAAAGAAGCTGTCGCTACCTACTACCACACGCATCGACAAGTAAAGGCTGATCCCGAGCATGTCATGGCGGTGGATACAGCGGCATATGGTATTTATCTCACTTGCCACACCCTCCTATCTCCGGGAGATGAAGCCATTATATTCAATCCGGTTGACTTCCTTTTCCGCTATGGGATAGAGGCGGCAGGCGCTACCGCAATTCCCCTGGGCATCCCACAATCTCCCGGAACAGTAGATGTTGAAGTACTGGAGCGTCTGATCACGCCGAAGTGTAAGCTCCTTTGTCTATGCAATCCTCTCAACCCTACCGGGAAGGTCTTTACTGCTGCTGAGCTACAAGTATTTGTTGACTTAGCAGAAAAGTACAACCTCCACATCCTATCGGATGAAATATGGAGTGACATTGTATTTGCACCTGCCAGATTTACGAGCATAGCGGCCATTAGTGAGTCCGCCAGGAGCAGAACGATTCTTATCAATGGATTTAGTAAATCATACGGTCTTGCGGGACTAAGAATAGGCTCACTGGTCGCCCCGGATGAAAATCTATTTCAAAAGCTGTTGCATAACTCTCGACATGAGTCTACGGTACATGGCGCCAATATCATCGGCCAGATCGCCGCAGTTGCCGCCTTAAATGACAGCCAGGATTGGCTAGCGCAATTTGTCAGCCATCTACATGCTATGAGGAATCTGGTCGTCACTCACCTCAACTCCCTACCGGGAATAACCTGCCAGCCGCCAGACGGTTGTTACCTGGCATTCGCCAACACTTCGGGTACAGGACTGACCTCTGAGGAGTTTCAAGCCAAAGTACTAAAAGACGCTAAGGTGATGATCGTACCGGGATTAGATCGCTGGTTTGGAGATGGTGCTAAAGATCACGTAAGAATTAGCTTTGCTACCTCGGCAGGTATATTGAATGAAGCCTTTGACAGAATAAAATCGATCCTATGAAGTTTAGCTCCCTGGTTATTATCCTATTTGCATTGATTTCTGGTAAGGTACTGGGGCAAAACCTAGGAGACTCACTCATCGTCCTCACAGAAGATGTGAGCCTCGTGAAAGTGACCGATAAGGTCTACATCCATCGATCAATGCTTCAGACCAATGATTTCGGAAAAGTATCCTGCAACGGAATGTTGTATATCGTGGACGGTGAAGCATCTATCGTAGACACTCCTACAGACCTGCCTCAAACAGAAGTACTTCTATCATGGCTTGAAGATCAGGACGTACAAGTAACCTCTGTGATCGTCAACCATTTTCATGCGGATTGCCTTGCCGGACTGTCGGCTTTCCATAGTCGCAATATTCCCAGCTATGGGAATTTACAGACGCAAAGACTGGCTCTTGCTGATAGTGTGGTTGCTCCACTTTATACTTTCACTGACAGCCTTATCGTCAAAGTCGGTAGTGGCCATATCGTTTCTCTGTTTCCAGGCCAGGCTCACACAATCGATAATACGGTATCGTACGTCCCATCAGAGCAGGTACTCTTTGGGGGTTGTATGATGAAGTCGCTGAAGGCAGGCAAAGGCAATCTGGAAGATGCTAACGTGGAGCAATGGTCTGAGACTATTGAGCAAGTGAGAATACTATTTCCAGATATGGAATACGTCATCCCCGGTCATGGAAGACATGGTAGCATTGACTTGCTAGACTACACTATCGAGATGTTCGAAGAGTACTAGTCCTTTTTATAGTTGCCTTGCAGTACACTAACATTGCCATCAAACGGATTGCCCGCAGCACGACGCATGCTCACTACTTGTCCTGTATGCCACACTGCATCTTCAATAGGCCCATTGATGAGATTCCAAAACGGGTAGCTCGCACTATTTCCATCAGGGTAAATAAATGTCATCTCATACTCCTCAAAATCTGAAGGCTCGCTTCCGGCCAAAATAATACTGGCATCCTCTATATTGTCCAGAATAACCGCTCGCTTTTGAGCAAAATCAAGCCCCGCTATATCTATCGGGAATCGGGTAGGTGATTTCATCACAGCATTCTTAAGTATTGTGGTCAGATTAACGATATGGTCGATCGTCTCCTCAATAGAGCGAGTCTCTTCACTTGGTCTGTACGCTACGTTCTCGGTAGTAAGCCCTTCAGTAGCCCAATAAAAGCGAAAGCCCAGGCCGTCCACCATGCGGGAGGCGAAGTTTCCTATCGTGTAGTCCTCAGGTGTCTCGGAAATATCTGCATAAGGCAGGCCTGAATTCTGAGCGGATAAAGCCGTGGAAAACAAGAGGCTCATGGCGAAAAGTAGGTTCTTCATCTTGTACATTTTAGGTCAGGTTTAAGGTTAGTCAAAAACTAACTAAACGAGAAAAAGAGCCTGTTCAAATTGGTTCAAACCAGTGCATTGTCAAATGCACTTGACCCAATGCTTTGAGCCTTTGTCGTTTCACACTCCGCTCTACTGAAATGGGAAGACTTACGAAGTTCTTCAAACTTCGTAAGTCTGATACATACAATGCTACCTCACCTGATACCTTAGGATGGTCTTCTTCCGAGACTCATCTACTTTGGTCGGCTCGGAGATATAGATTTCCTTGTGATAACCTGTGATTTGCAAGCCCTCCTCCTTAATCAGATTCATGATTTTCTCGATAGAGGGGCCCTCCTGATCCCAGGAACCTATATGCAACACCTGCACGCATTTTCCTTCATTGATCAATTCAAATTTGAGTCCCTCAAGTGATGGCAGCCCCTTGTCCACGACTGCTTTACGTATTGCCTGATCAAAATGCTCCCGCTCCACCACATCAGGCATCCGCATTTGAATTTTCCACAACCATTGCTCCATAGGCGTTTCTACAAACTTGTGCTGTACCTCAGGCCCACCCGCAATGAACCAATAGCACTCCATCTTTGGAACTACGAAATCATTGTCCTGTCCCTTGCATAAAAATTTGATGCCATAGGCTACTGCATATATTGCCTGAATGGCCTCATTGAAGGCTGGTGCTTCGGGAGAGCCTTCACCTGCTATGGTCAGGTAGTTGTAAGTATCCAGATCGCGGATCTCCGGAGTACTGCCTATTTTGTAATAATTCGGATCGGCTTTCTGAAGATTGATTTTAGTTGTCATTGTTTCCATAATCATTAGTGTTTTAAGGTTTACAGAAACAAAGAAATCAGCATGAGTGACAGCCCTATGTCACTGAATAATTAACTCTCAAAATATTTTTTGTGATGCTCGAATAGTTCCTTAGAAAAAGTGGCAACCATGCCCTGAAGTTCGCTTGGCGACTCTACTGTCACAAAGTCACCATAGGAAAGCAGCCACCTTGCCAAAAATTGATACGATGGAGTCGCGAACTTCATCTCGACATAGTCTCCAAAGCTGCGCTCCTCTAGAAAACCGTGCAGGTATTTTTGATCGCCAACAAACCGAGCAACGTCCTTCAGAAAAAGAACGGTCGCTTCCTTGGCATCAGAGCCATCCATCATTCCAGTGGCAAAGTCTCGATAATCAGGGTGTTCAGCAGGGTCAAACGTTTCATTCACGATTTCCACTTTGGTCATCCTGTCAGTACGGAAGTCGCGCATATCCTGCCTCAGTCGGCAGTACCCAACCAGATGCCATCGGCTAGAGTAATAAACCAGTCCCAGCGGTAACACCTCGCGCACAGTGGCTTCATCTTTATAATTCGAGTGATAAGAGATCTTAAGCACACGCTGTGTAGCCAGTGCCGTCTGCACCGTATTCAAATTAGAATCCGGGAAGCCTTCTTTCGCAATTGACGGTGAAGAGCGCACGGTCACTTTCTGATCGAGCTGCTCCAGGAAGTCCTTGTCAGCATATCGAAGTACCGCTTTCACTTTAATCAATGCCTGATCAAAGGCATTCGCAGTGGCCTGATCTGCATTCTGCGAGATGAACTTCCCAGCCATTAATATGGCCGCAGCTTCTTCCTTATTGAAAACTACCGGTGGCAGATGGTAGCCCTCGACTATAAAGTAGCCTTCACCTGCATCACCTCCTATCGGAATACCCGCCTCTATCAAGCTGCGTACATCCCGAAACAAAGTCCGTCGACTGAGCTCAAAGCGATCTTCCAGTTCATCGAGCGTAACCCTAGGTTTGCTCTGTAAGTGGACGACTAGCGCATTAAGACGATCTATTCGGTTCATGAATAATAGAGTTATGTGGAAATAACATCTCTATTGAGCACAAAAAAATTCCCAATCCCGCATTCATCTCTAGCACCTCCTCAATATAGGAAAGGTAAGAAATCCTAAAATCCAGAGCATCAATTAGTTGAGAGACTATGACCAAGGCAAAGACTAAAGTGAGTCGAAATGCAAGACGCTGGACAACCAATGCCTTCCATAATGTTATTGCCAAAATTTTAATTTTTCTATTGTACACAAAAAGCAACACTGCGAAAACAGAAAGTATAGAGATGAAAATTATAGGCGTATGCCAGGCTATTTCAATAATTATCTTAATCAAGTCATGTATGGCGTCAACTCTAACATCAAATAATCTGGGGGGAGAAAACTTGAATACTCTCATGCCAAAACTTATTTCGTCTAAAAAACTTATAATCCCGATCACTGCAATAAGATAAACTATCCAATTACGATCTTTTTTGACTATCACCCATAAAGCCATGATCCCACCTAACAAAAAAAATAGGGCTGATATCGTCTCCACAATAGAGTCTTCTCGAAATATAAACCTTACTCCAGCTCCGAAAAAAAATCTTAAGGCTATGGCCAATGTGATAGTCGCGAGGATAATCAGCACATAAATTTTATCAAGTCTTTGCATATGACAAGATTCTCTTAGTTCCATTTCTTCAATCCAAGTAGCTTCTCTCCTAGCTCTGACAATACCGCCGTGTCATATTCCAACCGTTCCTTATTTCTAGGGTCACCAGGAAAAGCGTAACCCTCAGGAGCAATTAGATTCTTCCAAGAGTTGATCCGCCACTCCCTGAGTTCTTCATTGTCTTCCTCGGCAGGCATCATAGATATGTATTGTGCGATGCGCACTTTGTCTTTTGAGAGATTAGGACGGATGCCATGTGGTTGAGTACTATTAAATATCAGCAGATCGCCTGCCTCCAAGGTCACTTTCACTATATGCTCTTCCAGGCCAGTCGTATCAGGTTGGAAACGATCACGATCTTCGGGCTGGGTCAGTTTCCAGGTATCATAAGTTCTGTACAGCTCAGGTATGCATTGAAAACCGCCCATCTGTTCATCCAGTTGGTCGGCAAGCGCCAGTACACCCTGCACATTCTGGGGTCGCGTTTCCGGATCATAGTCCCAATGAATAAAGCCCTTGTACTCAAACCCGGGCTTGATTGGGAAATTGAGGTTGGCTCTATCAATGGTCACCCACAGTTTTTCAGTACCCCAGATGTCCACAAAGGCATCATAGACTTTCGGCATTTGCCTGTTATTCCACAGATGCTGATTGTTATATACCTCTACCATACCGGTTCCAGCGAGCTCTTTCATCTTCATTTCCCGGCGAGGTTCGGCGTACCAGGTCGCTGGATCATTTGGATCCTTTTCTTCAAACTCCCATAGAAACTGCGCAGTGGCCTGGGCCTGCTCTCTTGGAACAGCATTCTTGACTATAACATATCCGTTGTGCCTCCAAAACTGCCAGTCTTCTTCTGTCAGCACCCGTAGGGGCACACCATTCGATCTATCATTGAGTCGCTTAGAACTGCTTGTAGCGGTTGACGGGTTGCCGGGAATTTCTTTATGATTCTGATTAGGGTTACATGCTTCCATTGCATTTTCTAAAAAAGGTCTCAACTAAATCTAACCAAATAAACCAAAACAACCTCTTTAATAAGTGTCCAAGGTGTTTTGCCAAATTGATGAATTGTATCGTTGAAATATATAGTCATTACACCAGCATATATTTCGAATAAATAGTTGAATATCGCATTTTAATGCGAGCCACATTTATATGTTACTTAAATTCAACTAGGTAGTTTGTCTTTTAAAATCTAACGATTAAAAAATGATACATCCCAACGCAGAACTACGATTCATTAGTCAAGCTATTGGTTATGGCGTATTCGCCACAGTTGACATCCCGGAAGGCACAATCACCTACGTCAAGGACAGTTTGGAAATGGTCATCTCTCCTACCGATTACCTCATGCATGCAGAACCTATGAAGGAGGTCATCGACAAATACTCTTATATCGATGAGAACGGCAATAGGATTGTAAGTTGGGATTTTGCAAAGTACGTCAACCACTGCTGTGACTGCAATTCCATAAGCACTGGATATGGATTTGAAATAGCAGTGCGAGACATTAAGCAAGGTGAACAAATCACAGACGAATATGGCATCTTCAACCTTGACAGAGAGATGACAGTCATCTGTGGACAGCAAAACTGCCGAAATGTTATCAAGCCGGACGACTTTGATAACTATTACAAGAACTGGGATGATAAAATCAGAAAGTCCATCCGCAAGCTCTTTAGTGTAGAGCAACCATTGATACCTTTTATCGAAGAGACAACTCGTCAAGAGTTAGATGAGTTTTTCAACAATCCTGAGCTTTACAAGTCAGTGTATTCCCTCAAGCTTAAGAATCACAATTAGCACGCCACTATATCCAGCATAGAAAATTCAAACTATTTCTGAACATTTTGTGCTGTGAGTGATGTTTATCCATTGTGCCAAAGTATCCAAAACACTTAGTCCTGACTGTATTACTTATGATGCTCACGCTGATAGAGAATGCCTATGCTCAGCAAGGTAAGCTTCATATCAAAATAACCGACATTCAGGAGTATTCCGGTAGGATGCAAATAGGCATCTACAACAACCCTGATGACTTTCCCATCGACGGGAAAGAGTATCAAATCATCTATCTACCCGTGCAAGGAAATGAGGTATCGCATACTGTAAAAGCATTGCCCAAGGGTGAATATGCTGTGGCTTTCTATCATGATATCAACATGGATAGCATATGCAATCTCAATTTTCTTGGTATCCCAAAAGAAGGATATGGATTCTCCCGAAACTACAGGCCGAAGTTCAGAGCACCTGAGTTCAAAGAGACCGTCATTACGGTAGATGACTCTACCTATGTGGAAATGACACCAATCTACTGAGAAGGTGTACATCCCACAGGATCAGTACCTATGCGGCCTATACCTGGTAGCTCTATCGCCAAATCAAGGAGGTCCAACTCGAAGCTAAGGCCGAAGAGATTGAGTTCCAGGCCTTCCTCCCACCCTACACTAAGACCGAGCAGCCCCCAAAATGAAGCTTGCAGACCAGTGCCGCTGGGAGATGGGCCTACCATCTCAGAGAATGGGCGCCAATCCTTGCCAATAGCTGTGGACGGCAGATCAAGCCCTAACTCCGGCACCTCCTTGCCTATCCAGGCAATAAAAGTATTGCTGTTCGGGCCAGGCCAGGCGGTATACTCTTGCTGATATGGGTAGTTCGAAATAGCGTTATCAATCTTAGGGATAAGTTCGGCTGCCTGAGATCCGCGGATGTCAAGCAGAAGATCAGGCGGATGACCATACCAGTCATGATCGGGCACCTCAGTGCCTTGTCTCAACGCAGTACCATTGCGCCTGAGTCGCCAGCCGAATATCTCACTGGTAGTATATTTAGAAGCACCTTCAGGCTTGGTGGCAATCCAGGAATGAACGGCCACCACCTGCTTAGTTCCCCGGGTACGTGCTGCATAAATTTGGATCACAGCCTCGGACTCTTCATCAGGATGAGGAGCAAATCCATAACTCTTGCCTGACCATTGAGGGTGATTGGGCAGGCTGACAGGATGAATCGCAGGTAGGTTATCACGCCATAGTTTGCCAACAAAAGCACTAAAAATGCCTAAGACAATTAGTAGACCTAAGCCTTTTAAGATGATTGAAAGCCAGCTTCTTTTGGGATGATGTGCTCTATCCATTAGAGCATTATAACGAGCTTCTCCACATAAGGTGACATTGATCCATAGAATATAATTGATAACCGTGAGCATCAATCGGAATGACTAAATGAAGGTATATCATATTTGAGTAAGTCCATTTTGTAGGTTATCAAACTTCAAGCTGTTCTTAAATAACATGTTAAGTTAAGAAGGCCCTATTATATCTCGTACACCTCGCTTCCCGTATTACAGATAAAACCTGAGGCTCATGGCAAAAAAGAGATTCGTGTACATATGGGAATACTTAGTTAAAGAGGCCTACCTATCTGAATTTGAAAAAGCATATGGGCCTGAGGGTGATTGGGTTCAACTGTTCAAAAAAGCTAGTGGTTATCTTAGCACTGACCTTCACCAAGATGATTCCAATAGACTAAGATTTTTGACGGTAGACTCATGGGAAACAAAGAAGGATAGAGATGACTTTCTCAACAAATATTCAAAAGAATTTGAAATCCTTGACACGCATTGTGAAGGATTTACCGAACGAGAAATATGGCTCGGTGATTTTGATAGCTATTAGATTCGCCTTGACCATCACCTGAGTATATCAAACATCCTCGAGTACTTGATCGTGAAATTTCTATTCTGAATAATGCCAGAGCCATCTCGTTGCTCGTTGTACACCACGAAGAGGCCTGTATTAGCTTGTTGCAGAATGCCGAAACGCAAATTGACGGACCATAGATCAGCCACATTATTGTACTGGATTAAAGTCTGAGTGAATATACGCGGAGTGAAATTGTATGAAAGGCGACCTCTGAAGACATTCGTCACAAAATCCCCATCCTCCAAGTGCACATCGTTGCGGATATAGGTGTATTCAGAATTGAATTTGTCTCCAACGCGCGCACCCAAAGTAGCACTATGAGATTGGCGCTTGCCGTCAAAAAAACCACCCATAACAGAACGCGTGGATAAGTAAACAGGCTTGGCCGCATTCGTAATCAATACGATCTGAGCCTCTGTATTGTCATAAGTACCGGCCGGTACGAAGATGCCATCCGATATTTCAAAATCCTCCACCACACCCTCCGTAGTGAAGTTGACACCCGTATGTATCTCAAAGCTATTCGTCCACTCCCAGTGGTTGTCGACATGCAAGAAACTCGTCAGCTGAAACCCATCAAAATCATAGTAACTTCTATAAGTCACGTGGGGGCGTAGTTCCAATAAGTTAAAATTATTCTTGGGGCGTAGTTGCTTCAGTATCCTGAATTCAGGCTTCCTGAAAGCCCCTCTTTGCAAAAAACCTACTTCCGGATTAAACCCTTCTCTAACTTCGGTATATCCACCTCCCAGCGATAACCCATTCCAGTCGTACTGTGCCTGGAGCTTAAAGCTGATATCATCATCTTCTAAACCGGGCGTCACGCTCTTTGCAAAATAGCCATTGATCTGCGCCTTGTTTCCCAGGCCGATCTTAGCATCTGTTGCATACACCCTATTGTAGTCAGTGCCATCCTCCAGGGCGTCTCTGCTGATGTAGGCCATACCGATGGTCGACCGATTGGCGATTTGCTGATTGACACGCACTACATTGAAGGCATTGGACTGCACACTATCTTCTTTCACTTCATCTGTGAACATGCTCAGCATACCGATATTGGTCTTGTTGGCCCTACCGGAAAGCCTTGCCCCTCCGATGATCGGCTGTAACGTACCCTCATCACTAATACCGATCCTCCTACTAAAGAAAAGGTCAACTTCTCCAGGGCTTCCTACCGTGAAAAAACCAGCGTTTTCAAGAAAGAAAGGCCTTTTCTCAGGGAAGAAAAGATTGAAACGGTCGAGGTTAACCTGTTGTTCATCCACCTCCACCTGAGCAAAATCTGTATTGTAGGTCAGGTCCAGGGTGAGGCTCGGTGTAATGCTGTACTTCACATCACCACCAGCGTCAAACCGATTTTCCGTGTCTCTTTCCCCATCCACGTAGTTGTTGTTGGTCTGTCCAAGTACATAGGGGATAACTTTTAGGTTACCCGGTTTCTTTAGTTCAAGGCCTTCAATATCGCCTGCTAATGACAGTCTTTTAATATCAAACTGTATCGGCAATGGCGACCAGTAAGCCAGCTCATTTCGCTTTCTGATGTTTCTTTGGAAGTTGGCACCCCAGGTGACATCATCACCTGCTTTGAAACGAATAGTCTTGAAAGGAATCGCAAACTCAGCACTCCAGCCAATGTCATCGACCAGCGTTCGCACCTCCCAACTCGCATCCCAGTTGAGGTTGAAGCCTCCAATCACACCACCCTGCTGACGGTTAGCGTTGTTGTTGCCCTGGCCTTCATTGTCCACTTGCGCGTCATACTCTATTCCGATAGGGTTGGTACCGAAAATAAAGCCGTTTTGATTGTCGTGATAGGTATCCAAAATAAAGAGAAAGGCGTCCGTATCATCCAATGATGCATCTCTACGTGAGTCAGAGACGATAAGCTTATCGGGCTCAGGGTCATAGCATATCACAGAAACATAGAGAGTATAATCCGTATAAGCCATGCGTACCTCAGTCCGCTCAGACACCAGTTCTCCTACCTGTGGTCGTACTTGTATCAAGTCGGTGATAGGTTCTATCCCCTGCCAGACAGGGTTACCACGGACATCACCTGTGATCTCAATCTCATTATCAATCTTGGTAGCTGAGGTGGTTGGCCGCTCAGTAAGTATCTGCCCTTGTACCTGGGCATGAAGGTCGGCTGTTGTACCCAATAGGCACAAGAGCGCGAATGTCAAGTACTTCCTCATCGTTTAGCTGGAAGAATATAGGGATTCCGGGTATACCGAAACTAATTGAATAACTATCGACGGTCAAAGCAATAGGTGAAAGGTTGTTTTAACTGACTTACAAACTAATCCCATGGTCAGTAGTTATTGAAGAACCTGACTATCCCGAACCAGAAGCAGAAGAGACATTGAGTTTACGAAATACACTAAAAAAATTCTTCCAAGAATGGAATGAAAAAGCATCTATAGAAGATCATGACGCTGCTGGGGTTAAATTCAGGAAGGTTTTAATAAGGGTCGGGGGCATAATTATGTTGATTACTTTCAGTCCAGCACTATTGCTCGCATTAGTCATTGCATTTTTGGTTGCATTATGATACGCCAAAGATTATTTCATATCGGGTTCATTGTTCCGTTGGTTGCCTTTGTTTTTCATCAGGTACTACAATATGGATTGGACGTACAAATTGAGTTCCTTGATAATTACTTAGATCCTTTCTGTGCTAGCGCAATGGCCTGCTATTTGCTCAATATTGAGCGCTGGTATTACTTTGATGAGTTAAAGTTCAGTTGGCTAGACATGATCATTCTTGTGATTTTTCTATCATTAATTTCAGAACTTTTATTTCCATGGCTGTCTGATCGCTTTGTGAGCGATGTAAAGGACGTACCAGCGTTTCTTCTGGGTGGTGTGTGGTACATGTTCATTGCCCGAAAGGACTAATATCTCTGATTGGCCTATACCTCCCAGATCGCCCTGAATCATATGTCAATTACGATCTAGATCTCTTGAAAGCAGTAATTGTTGATTGCTCTATGAGAACTTGTCTGTGTACCTCGAAATAAAGGTCAGCGGTACCTTCAAGCAAAATAGGTTGAATGCCAAGTACTTCAATATGATTTAGCTGGAACAATATAGGGATTCCAAAACAATACGTGTTACCCCAAAAATTATTGACAGCAGATGTGAGAGTAGAGAGGCTTTCAGAAGCTAAGGGTTTTAAGGGTACAGAAAAAAGCTAATTTCGAATGCAACACCTGAGAGCTATAGCTTTCAAATGCTAACCACAAAGCGTATCTTCATTACCATATCCAGTCAAACCTATCTGTATTATGAAAATAGCTAAAAGAATCGCCGGTTTTCTAATGGGTGCCCTACTCATCTTGGGCGCTTCAGCTCATTTCTTTAATCCAGAAACCTCCACCGGTCTTATTCCTGAATTCCTGCCGGCAGATCTGGTTCATTGGATCGCTGGAGGGGTGGAGCTCCTTCTCGGTATTGGGGTATTCATCCCCGGCTACCGCAAAAAGGCATTGTTGGGTATCACACTGCTCATGCTTGCATTCTTGCCCATTCACGTGATTGATCTGCTCAAAGACAATCCTGTCATTGGAACAAAAACGGCAGCTATGGTCAGGCTGATTGTTCAGCTTGTATTCATCTATTTGCCATGGTTTGCAAGTAGGGACTAAATGGAATTACTTACTAGGCCTGTCCTGAAGCACTACGTCACTATTCAATAACTCATATTCATGATCGCGACCACAGAGTTCAAAGCAAGAATTAATAAGGTTCAAAAAAAGATTGAGAATGAGAAACTGGATTGTCTCATAGTCTCTGAAGAAGAGGATATCTACTATCTGACAGGCTTAACTTATAAGAGCCTCGAAAGGCTCTTTCTCCTGGTGATCAAAAAGAATGGAGTCACCTTCATTCTTCCTAAAATGGAGCTGGCGCATCTTGAAAAAGTCGATAATGTTGATGAAATCAAATGCTATTGGGAATATCCAGCTCAGTCCCCAGAAAGGTGGCAGGATATTCTCATAGAAGTTATCGGCAAAGACTTAAGTGTTGGGGTCGGGGGTAAATCTCCTTTCGAGATTGCCGATTTTCTACGTGCTCAGGACAAGTCCATTCGGCAATCACCGATAGTCGAAGAGCTGAGATGGATCAAGAGCCCTCAGGAAATCAAGCAGATTGAGCTCGCATGTCATTATTGCGATAGCGCGATCAAGACGCTCAATGATAATGCCTACTATGGCATGTCGGAGTTGGAAGTATTCTCGATAGGTAAGCAAATCCAGCAGCTGCTGATCAAGGAAACAGAGTTTGACTATCTGGCCTCCAATGTACTGGTAGCAGCATGGCCTGGCAGAATCTCAGACCAGCCACACGGCAATCCAAAAGTCCATGATGTATTGATTGAAGGTTCCCATATCAGCTTGGCCTTCCTAAGGGTCAACGGGTATGCCGCTGAGCTAGAGCGCACCTTTTTCACTCATAAACCAGGCAAAGATCATCGGGACATGTTTGCACTAATGATGGAAGCCAGAAAACGCTGCTATGATGCTCTCAAACCGGGCATAACCTGCGAAGAAGTTGACTTTGCGGCTAAGCATTTTCTTGAAAGCAAAGGGCTTGGCGAGAACCTAATGCACAGAACAGGTCATGGAATCGGCTTAGGTAATCATGAGGGTCCTTTCCTGGCGGAAGGTGATAGTACGGTACTCAAAGAAAACATGGTGGTAAGCATAGAACCTGGTATTTATATCAAAGGGATCGGTGGCTTCAGGCACTCTGATACGGTGCAGGTTACGAAAGATGGTTTTGAAATCCTCACACATTGTCCAGATGACATTGAGAGTCTTACGTTCACCAAATCAAGACCCCTGCAATGGGCCAAGGGCAAATTGATTAAGAAGATGTTTAAGCTGAAGTGATAATTTCGAGCTAAAATAAAGGGCCTACAGCTTCATTCGCGTCTCTCTAAACACCTCATCCATCAGCTCCATCGCCATATCAATATCAGTCTGCTGAATCACCATCGGTGGTTTGATCTTGATCACGTTGTGCAAAGGGCCGTCGGTGCTCAAGAGGACGCCCTTATCCCGCATACGGTTAACTAGATAGTCCGCTTGTTTGGCTGCCGGAGTTAAGGTCTCTTGATCCTCCACCAACTCAAACCCTTGAAACAGTCCCACTCCACGCACATCTCCGATAATTGGGTTGCGGCTTTTCAATTCGAGGAGTCCCTTTCTGAGATGAGCTCCCATCTCAAGCGCATGCGGCTGTAGTCCCTGGTCTTCTACTACTTTGAGTACTGACCTGCCAATCGCACAGCTCACTGGATTGCCTCCGAATGTATTGAAATACTCCATGCCGTTGTTGAAAGCATCAGCTATCTCCGGTGTGGTGACTACAGCAGCAAGCGGATGACCATTGCCTAGTGGCTTTCCAATGGTGACGATATCCGGCACTACCCCACTTAGCTCAAATCCCCAATAGTGCTCACCAACCCTACCAACGCCGACCTGTACTTCATCAGCAATACAAACTCCACCAGCCCTACGAACCTGCTCGTAGACTGTCTGTAGATAATTTTGCGGTAGCGGCACCTGCCCTCCGCAGCTCAGGATACTCTCACAAATCAACGCGGCTGGCTTTCTTCCTTTTTGCTCCAACATACTAATTAAGCCAACAACCTGAGCAGCATACTGAGCACCAGCATTGGCACCCTGATGAGCACCACGATAGGTATCCGGCATATCCAGAAGCTGCACGTGATCAGGCTTGCCACTGCCCCCCGCGCTATCAAACTTGTACGAACTCACATTGATACACTCCTGCGTATTGCCGTGATAGCCATGCGCTACCGCAATGATGTCCTGAGCACCGGTATATACCTTAGCCATCCGCAGCGCCAGTTCGTTGGCTTCACTGCCGCTGTTCACAAAATGGCAGACACCCAATGTCGGTGGTAGCGTTGCAGTAAGTTCCTCTGCAAAGGCCACAAGTTCGTCGTGCAGATAGCGCGTATTGGTGTTGAGTAATCCCATCTGTCGCCTGCCCGCCTCGACCACTGCCGGATGCTCATGACCCACATGCGCTACATTATTGACCATGTCGAGATACCGACGACCCGTCTTGTCCATCAGGTATTGCCTTATGCCTCGCACCATATGGAGCGGTTGCCGATAAGAGATACTCAGGCTCCTACCCAGCACTTTTTTTCTGCTGGTCAACAGATGCTGTTCATTCCGCTGTTTCGGTAGATTCGAAGCGATATCTAATTTCAAAAAACGCATCGGGTCGGGACACACTTGTTTCCAAAAGTCTAACTCCGAATGTAAGACAACACCGGGATAGTTATCCCCATTCCCAAATAGCTGGAGCATGATCTGGAAATGAAGGTGAGGCGGCCACCCACCGTTCTCAGAAGCATCGCCAAAGTGAGCAAACCCCTGGCCTGCTTTGATGTGATCTCCAGTTTTGAGATTTTCCAGATCACGGCGACTGAGATGCCCATAGAGCGTGTAGAAGGTGAATTGTTCCAGATCATGTCTTAAGATCACAGTAGGGCCATAATCCCGATCTATATCATGGTCGATACGGCTGTGTACAACACCATCCAAAGGAGCATGAATGCCCGTCCCCTCAGGGCCAAAAATATCAAGCCCTATATGAACTGTTCTCCACTGCGGACCATCATCACCGGTTTCGGTAAATCCATCCGAGGTATAGATAGGTCTGATCTCTCCATACTGGCCGATCCCCCATGAACTGTTACCGGATTGTAATTCATTATCAACGATCTTTTGAAAGGCCGCCAGGTTCTGGTAATTGGTATAATGCCCGAGCATGGGACTATCTACCGACAAATCAAGGAATGTGGTATTCTGCTCAGATAACCCTATTACAACAGGGTGTACGGTGAATTTTTTGTCTTTTGTATACTTATTGAACACTTCCAGATTCTCGACGGACATTCCGCAGGCAAACCTGAATTTGGCCACCATGAGCTTTTCATCAGCAGCCTGAAACCATTCCAGAAGATTCCATGCTCCTGCTGCACTGATCTGATGATAGTCATTCCGGGGATCACTCTGATAGTTGATAGTAGAATGGGTCACACTTGTCATCAACCTGGTAGCTATCAGCAATGGAAGAAGTTCTACCTCTTTCTGCTCGAGTGGAAACAGCCTATGATACTCTGAGATCACTTTCATGGCAGGAACAATCGGGTCGATCTTGTCCATCATGACATAGGCGAGTGCATTGGCCAGTTCATTGACGGTGTAGGAATAAACCGCGTCACCATAGTCTATGATTGATTTGACTACAACCTCCTCTTCCGACGTATCTATAATAATATTGTTGTCATTAGCGTCGTTGTGAATGACAGATTTTCTTAATCGACTTCTCGCTTCAGCCGCTTGGATGTATCTACTAAACAAGGTCTCGATTAGCTGCCCTTTTCCGGTAGGAAATATACGTAGATGCTCTCCCACCCGGTCAGCGGATGCATTGTCCCAACTAATACTCCGATGTGCAGCAGGATGATCAAAAGAAGCAAGCGCGCTGCTCATACGGCCGAGAAAGTTCCCCAGACTGGTCAGCATGGCATCCGATTGCGGTAGCTGTGATGACCACAAGGCACCCTCCACCCAGGTGAGTAAACTCAGTAGATATTGCTCTCCGTGATAATCCACCTGCGTTACCGTTTCACCATGACAGCTACGAACGGCTTCAGGTACATAAAGGCCTGCAGCCTTCAAATGCGCCGATAGCTGATGCTGAAATAGCAGTGTTTCTCTCGCTGAAAGATCCTTCTTGAGTTTAACCACAAATTGCTGACCATTGTCCGCAAGCAAGTGAAAATTGAGGTCAACATCCCCATACAGCTGCGTCAGTTCACCGCGTAAGCCAAAGTGATCTTCGAGTAGCGCCTTCAGTCCTTTATCTGTCGTCATAGCCATTGCTCACCATCAATAATCAGAATCGAAATCTAGTGAATCCAGACTGTTCTACCTATGCGAACTCATCACAACCTGGGATACGGGATTATCCCTAGCGACATATACCCTCTTCAGGGTATTGATAGCAGCAAGGATTAAATGAAAATTTGATAAATGAAGAAGAACTGGATTATTCTGATTTGATCGTCATCATCCGTTTTCGATGAATTTAAATCATAGCTAGTTCAGAAAATAAGGTAACAACAAAAGGAAAAGACCATGAAAGAATTAAAAAGAGTAATGTTTATCGCCATGCTTGTCTTCGTTGGCTGGAGCTGCGGGGATGACGATGGGGACACTACACCAACACCCGATCCGGAACCGCCATCGGCTCCTACCGGAGTATCAACCGCAGATGTCACCACTGAGGGCTTCACTGTCAACTGGAGCGCCGTAGCAGGTGCTGCCAGCTACGGAGTACAAGTCGCCTCTGATAATGGATTTGGCACTATAGTCGCAAATGAGTCAGGGCTAACCACAACCAGCGCTGCTGTGACCGGGTTGTCAAGTGCGACTGAGTATTTTGTCAGAGTCAATGCAACTAACAGCGACGGCACTTCTGATTATTCATCAACTGTATCCGTCACTACAGAAGCCGAACCCGATCCTGGTCCAGACCCGGGACCCGATCCAGGGCCTGACCCTGGTCCGACAAATGGCGCGTCCATCGGTGGCGTTGCATTTGAGCCAACAACCAATGAAGGAAGTTCGGCAAACGGCATAACACAATTGGTGTTCTCAGATGGTACTAGTACTATAACGGTCACTACCAATGCTACGGCGGCTGGAACTTATACCATCGCCAGCACAGGAGATCACACTGCTACTTACCAGAATGGTGATTCGGTATTTGTAGCGACATCAGGTACACTTGAGGTGACATCTGTCTCTCCTACTATGGAGGGTACCTATGATTTTGAGGCTGATTTCAGCTTTGTCAACGGACGCACCATGGGTACTGTGAGTATTACAGGAGGTGTTTTCGCTGGCATTACAGTTTCTGCCGCCGAGCCGATAGACGCACCAGTAGCCGGAGATGCGACTGACATCACTGATGTAAGCTTTACGGCCAACTGGGGAGCAGTTAGTGGAGCACTGAGCTATTTCTTAGATGTAGCATCTGATGATGCGTTTACTACCTTGGTTGTTGACAATCAGGCTGTTTTGGGTACTTCATTTGCGGTAGATAATCTCACTGCCGACGGCAACTACTACTTCAGAGTGCGCGCAACCAATGTGTTGACTACATCAGCCAACTCAAATGTGTCCACAGCTACGACCTCCGGTGGAACCGATCCCGGTCCTGATCCCGGACCAGACCCTGGACCTGGAGGTGGAGCGTATCCTTCCATGTCTGTTGATACCGATAGTGATGGAACAGTCGAAACAACCACGTATACGTACGATGATAATTGTCGATTACTCACTATTTCAGGTACAGGTGATACAGATTACACCACTACGTTTACTTACGGTAGTGACGGAAATGTATCTCAAATGACCACAGTAGAGGCTCAGACAGGAGAAAGTAGCATCAAATACAATAACTACAACAGCCAGGGATTCCCTGAAGAAGTAGAAATCACTGACAGTGAATCAGGTATTGGTGTTATCTATTCTTACACTTTTGCAAGTGATGGTAAAGTGACTACAGCTGAAATTAGTGCTCTTGGTTTCGTATCGATCACCTATACCTACACGTATACTGGCAACAATGTCACAAGGATTGATGCAGCTATATTAGGTGGTGGTTCGGCAACCTACGAATACGAGTACACAACCGAGGGTAATAATCACTTCAGAGCCTTTGAGGACAAAGGGTATATTCCTTTTGCAGGACATATTCCATTCGCTTTCTCTGAGGATTTGATTGTGAAATCAACCGAGACGTCTAGCGGTGAAACGATAATTACGGAGTATGACTATACATTCAATTCTGAAGGATGGATGACCACTATGGTAGAGACCATTACTGATTCTGACGGATCTGTTGAAACCAGCACTACCGAGACCACCTACGGAGGATGTAACTAATCGAGATAACGGTAATTGATTCATAGGACAAAAAGCTGCTTCGATTCGGAGCAGCTTTTTTTATGGTCTCATGAACTGAAATTGGATTAAATTGTTAGATGTATGTACTTACATCTAATTCTATGAGCAGCATCAAACGCACTTTCCCCTTAGGTTTCCCCTGGCAGACCAGAGACCCCTTCCTGTTTTGTGTTTATCACAAAGACGACTTCCCTATCGGAAATGATGATGCCGGACCCAATGCCTCACTAGAAGGCAGAAGCCTTGGCAATGACTTCACCATCAAAGATGGTTTTCGAATGTACCATGGCCACACGGTACCCGGCTTCCCTGCCCACCCTCATCGTGGGTTTGAGACGGTGACTGTTGTACCAAAAGGGCTCGTGGATCACAGTGACTCGATCGGTGCTGCGGGTAGGTTTGGCAATGGTGATACCCAGTGGATGACGGCAGGTCGAGGTGTACAACACGCTGAGATGTTTCCGCTGCTCAACAAAGAAGAACCGAATCCACTAGTCCTGTTCCAGATATGGCTCAACCTTCCTAAAGCCGGAAAGTTCGTGGATCCACATTTCGCCATGCTTTGGCGAGAAGACATACCCATCTACGAAACCAAGGATGAAAATGGCAATGGTATCAGCGTACGCATAGTCGCTGGCAGCATTGATCAATATCAGCCACCCGCTCCTCCCCCAGACTCCTGGGCCAATGATCCTGAGCATGAAGTGGCTATTTGGGTGATCAGGCTAGCGCCAAATGCTAAATGGACTATGCCGACAGCAAGCGCCGAAGCGAATAGGACCATCTACTTTTATCAGGGACAAGATGTAACCATCGACGGGCAACCAGTCAAACCCGATCATGGCACAGAACTCCATGCTGACCAAGGCACTGTGCTTCAAAATGGTGAAGAAGAAGCGCATTTGCTCATGCTGCAGGGCAGACCAATCAATGAACCAGTAGCACAGTATGGCCCATTTGTGATGAACACTCAGCAAGAAATTCAGCAAGCGATGCGGGATTACCAGCTTACTCAATTTGGCGGCTGGCCATGGCCAACACATGATCATGTGCATGACCACAGCAAAGGCCGGTTTGCCAAGCATGCTGATGGCCGCTTAGAAGTGAAGGATTAAAATATCCTGCACTCAATTTCCGAGCATCAAAATTTTGATAGATTTCAAAGATCTTTGAACCTAATAGCGAGATCTTTGAAGTCTCTATCAACTGCCTAGCTCATGAAAAATCTTTGTGTCAGCTTTTTACTACTCCTCAGCTACTTGGGAGTTCATGCTCAAAAGCCAGTCTATCAGGGACAGGGGCCTACACAAACTGTGGAGACCACCAACAGGGCTATCGTACCCCAATGGAAAGGCATCTTTGCCCTGGACAATGAATCCATTTTCTTCTCAAACGACTTCCAGGGGGCAAGACTGAGCGGCATCACTCAGACGGGTGAAAACACATTTACGCTGGTTGTCTATGCTGAGAACGAGCCCATCAACCCCAGTCCATGGTATGCCTTCAAGGTCTGGAGTACCACTTCCAGAGATATCAAGCTCTACTACACTTACCAGAATGCCAAAAGCAGGTATTTCCCTAAGTTGAGTAGTGATGGCCAGTCATGGACATCACTCGACTCTGCCGACTATTTGGAGTTTGAGAAGGGTACCGCAGACTTTGGGCCTGGTTCCCTACCGGAAAACATCGAGATCACGCTAAGCATCTCACCCGATACACTATGGGTGGCCGCTCAGGAGCTACAAACATCCAGGCACGTCTACAGTTGGATGGAAAACCTATCCACTCAAAAAGATATATCCACCCAATCAATCGGTCGGTCAAAAGAAGGAAGGAACATGCGGCTGATGTCCATAGGAGCGGCCGCCTCCAAAGACCGTGTGATGGTCATCTCAAGACAACATCCACCAGAAGTGACCGGCTTCTTGGCGATGAAAAGCTTCATCGAAACTATAGCGGGAGATTCAAAGCTTGCCAGAAAGTTTCGCAAATCATTCGCGGTAGACGCTGTGCCCTTGATGAACCCCGATGGTGCTGACAATGGTCATTGGCGGCACAACAGTGGAGGAATCGATCTCAACCGTGACTGGTCGGACTTTAATCAACCTGAGACGAGCAATGTCAGAGACTATGCTACCGCCAAAGTCCAAAATGATGGCGCCAATTTTCATTTTTTCATCGACTTCCATTCTACCTGGGATGATATCTATTACAACATAGATTCGACGCTGCTCAATGAGGATCAGATGATACTATATGACTGGGTGGCGCAGATGGATGAGCGGATTCCGGACTACACACCCAATGTGAGGCCATCTGACAAGATCGAACCCACGACCGTATCTCGAAACTACTTTTTCAAGGCTTTCGGTACCCCGGGACTGGTCTTTGAGTTTGGTGACAATACGGATCGCGAGTTTCTCAGGCACAAGGGTGAAGCAGCGGCTATTGCGCTAATGGAGCTGCTTCTGGACAAATAGGGCAAGTTGGTGAGGTAGTTAAGGGTGGCTGTCGTTGGTTTTGTTCTATCGACAATAAACTCTATTCGCCATGAACTCTCCCAGCCGTTTCAAAACTACTGCTCTTTTAAGCAAGTCATGTCTATTTGCGCTAGCGCTCACTATCGTTTCCTGTAGCGACGATAGCAATGAAACCCCATCGGGTGTAGCCATCTCAAATCAGGCTGCCACTCAGTTTGCGAACCTGGCAAGTGTTGCTGCGGAAGTTCAGCGGCTCTGGCCCACCTACGATTATCTCACAACATTTCCCATCCTCCTCCTGCTGGACGAACCTGATGCCACAACGCCACAAGGCTATATCATCAATGCCCCGGATCAACTCCCGGAAGGAAGTGAACTAGTCAATGAATCACAAACGGATGGCTATATCGCCTACCGCAACAATACGATGGCTGACCTGGCCATCGCTGAATTAGGAGAGTTTGGGAGGTTTCTGTTCGAATTTCCTTATGAGGGCACGGTCTACTTCGTGATTTATGATAGTCCACGGGAAGACTATTTTTATGACGAATACAAAGATCAAACCGGAGCTTGGGAAAGTATGGTACTTGCTCATGAGCTTTTCCATAAGTTCCAGTTTGATCAATGGCAAATCGGTGGAGAATGGATTCAAAACACCGCAGAATACCCTTTTGAAACTGAGCTGTTGGCCTGGCACCTTTACTATTATGACCTCATGGCTGATGCCCATTTGGCGGCAAATCCTACAGAGGCAGAGAGCTATGCTCGACGATATGTTGCAGCCATGACCAAGATGCAGGAGCTGGATTCCTCTGAAGAACAACTTGTATCAAGCATGGGTACGTATCAAGAGCTATTTGAAGGGGCTGCACGCTATATTGAGACCTACTCGGTCTTACCAGAAGTTTTTCCGGCAGTGCACCAAGACCCCACACAAGGCTGGCGTGGCATTCTTGACAATGCCACCGAAGAGGGCGCGATTAGGACAGCCATTGCATTTCGGCTTTGGTATCACTCAGGGGCAGCAGCCACTCACCTCCTCCAGCTACTGGATGTAGATGTTCAATCAGCCTATCAAAGGTTTGAAACTCCCTTCTCACTTGCTCGCGATTACTTGAGTCTGGATGAGGCATCCCTATCGGAAATACAAGCGGAGATCACCAACTCCTCTGCATGGCCCGGCTATGAGGCAAGAGCCGCTGAGTTAATGGTATTGATGGAAAATTGAGGGTTACTCATCGAGTTAAATACTCAATAATAGATTAATTATTATGCCACAATTAATACATTTCGGATGGGTTTGAATTTGATTTATTGAAAAGCGTATCTAACAAAGTCAGATTTGGATTGATTTTGAAATGGTCTCATTACTCTGGCAAGACCCGAATCGGCTTGTCATTCCGGCAAGAACAATTGAAGAAGTCAGATATTTGTTAATTGGTGAATTCTATGGAGCCGTGTGGTCTGTAGTTTATACCACCAGAGGAGAAAATATTAGAATAATCTCGGCACGTAAAGCAAGAAAAAATGAAAAAGAACTCTATTACAGCCGCTGAATTTGATAAGCAGTTTGACCAGGGTGAGGATATCACATCCTATCTGAGTCTTGAGCATACTGAAAGACCCGGCTTAAAACCAAGGCGGGTGAGCGTTGACTTCCCTGAATGGATGGTACTTGAGCTTGATAGGGTATCTCGCAAACTTGGTGTCACACGCCAAAGTGTCATCAAGGTATTTATATCTGATAAGCTCAAGGAGGAGCGCACTTAAAGTGGTTTTCCCCCTCGCCTAATATGATTTTTCAGAATACAGTTTTCAGTTCTCAGGAATAATGACTTCCTATTGTCCTTCTTTTCGTAATACAACAGCGATGTGAAGCCACTACCTGAGTTTAGACTTCTTCATCAAAGTGAACAACCTCCACTTAATCTGCTCCTACTGGCCGACCCCTCTGAGAAGCAAATCGCGAAGTACATCAAGCACTCGAAAATCTTCATTGCCGAACAGAATGGAGTCATCATCGGAGTTTGTTCATTATCAGAAACCTCCAGCCGGGTTTATGAAATTCACAACATTGCGGTAGCCGAACTGCATCAGGGCAAAGGCATTGGAACACAGTTGCTCAATCAAGCTATCGCCTTTGTCAATGATCGAAAAGCTGCTACCCTCATAATTTGCACTGCCGACACCAGCCTGGGACAGCTCCATCTTTACAAGAAAATGGGGTTTGTATTAGATACGATCGAAAAGGATTATTTCATCCGATATTATCCGGAACCCATATACGAAAACGGCGCTCAATGTCGAGATAGGTTAAAAATGAAGTTGACTTTTCAACTCCAGGATTGAGGGCCATTACTTTGA
The DNA here is from genome assembly GCA_964351595.1 of uncultured Roseivirgaceae bacterium. Lineage (GTDB taxonomy): Bacteria > Bacteroidota > Bacteroidia > Cytophagales > Cyclobacteriaceae > UBA6059. Next base: position 39,059 of record CAYGOT010000027.1, read on the forward strand.
TCCGGAGGATGGATAATGACACATTGCACAGTAGTGCATAACCGCGATTCTATCCTTTTGCTTGATCCATCCATCACTTTTTCAGCTTGTATCCATACAGTTAGGCCCAAAAGCTGAATTAATCTGGCTAATTTCATCGTGAATCAATACACTCAATCTCATGAAACTAAAACAACTACTGACAGTTGTGCTCGTCCTCTTCGGCTGGAGCATAAAAGCGCAGGAAACCCGAACGCCAAATGACGTCCTGGACAAGAGAGCCAGAGCATACGCTTTCACCAATGCCACGATCATGGTGGATTATCAAACTAAAATTGATAACGCGACGCTCCTTATTCGGGATGGCAAAGTCGTGCAAACTGGTACAAATGTCAGCATTCCTGCTGGCTACACTACAGTAGACCTGGCGGGCAAGTATATCTACCCGTCGCTGATCGACCTGCACACCAGTTATGGCTTACCAGAAGTGGAGCGCACGCCTGGAAGAGGGTTTGGAGCCGCAGAGCAGATGCAAACAAAGACTGAGGGTGCCTTTAACGTCAATGAAGCAATTAAATCTCATTATCGAGCAGGAACGGAGTTCAGCGTAGATAGTAAGTCAGCTGATGAAATGCGTAAAGCCGGGTTTGGTGCAGCGCTGACCTTCAGAGAAGATGGGATTGCCAGAGGCAGTTCAGCTTTTGTGACGCTTGGCAATAATGCCAATGAAGACGTTATCTCAGAAAATGCGGCTGCTCATTATTCTTTAAGTAAAGGCACCTCACAGCAAAACTACCCTAGCTCTATGATGGGCTATGTCTCGCTCCTTCGTCAGACCTATCTGGATGCTGAGTGGTACGGTCAGTTCAATCCCAGGCCTTTCAAAGATCAGTCGCTTGAGGCGTGGATTGATACCCAGCGACTACCGCAAATGTTTGATGCGGGCAACTGGCTCAACGTACTCCGCGCAGATAAGATCGGTGATGAGTTTGGAGTTCAGTACATTATCAAGAGCGGAGGAGACTCCTATCAAAGAATTGATGAGGTAAAAGCTACTGGAGCCACACTGATCGTCCCTGTTGATTTTCCAGATGCCTTTGATGTAGATGATCCTATCGACGCAATGAGGGTTTCACTGGAAGATATGAAGCATTGGGAATTGGCTCCCACGAACCTGGGAAGACTGGAAGCAGCAGGCATCCCTTTTACAATCACATCTGCAGGACTGTCCAGCAAAGGAGATTTCATTAGCAATGTGCGGAAGGCGATTGCACATGGCTTATCAGAAACTCAGGCGCTAAAAGCGTTGACCGCAACTCCGGCACAGCTCGCTCGGGTAAGCAATCAAGTTGGAAGCCTAAAGAATGGCATGTTGGCCAACTTCATCATTACCTCCGGAGGATTGTTCGATGAAAAAACTATCATTCACGAAAACTGGGTTCAGGGCAATCCTAACCGCTACAGTCCACTCGAGACCAGCGACTATAGCGGAACCTACAATTTGGCGGTAGACGGTAAGACCTACAAGATGGAAATATCCGGTGAGCCCGGTAGTCAAAAGGCGAAAATCGTGATTGACGATACTACATCAATTGATGTGAAAGGATCCTTCTCGGCTAGTCTTACCTCTCTTAGTTTTCCTGAGTCGAAAGCATCAAAAGACAATATTAGACTCTCTGGATGGACAACAGAAAATGGCTGGAAAGGTACTGGTCAGCTGGCCAATGGCAGCTGGATAGACTGGACCGCCAGCAGAACCGGAGATATTGACAGCTCGGATATGGGCGCTAAGAATGACGACAAAGAAATGGCTGTGGGTGACGTGATCTTCCCATTCATGGCTTATGGTAACAAGGAAATCCCTAAGCAGGAGACCATTCTGATAAGGAATGCTACGGTCTGGACCAATGAGGCTGAAGGAGTCGTAGAGGGAACAGACGTCCTCCTCAAGGATGGCAAGATTAATCAGGTCGGTAAGGGCTTAAGCGCCTCAGGTGCCACAGTTGTAGATGGCACAGGCAAGCACTTGACCAGTGGCATCATCGATGAACATACCCACGTAGGTGGTGGCGGAAATGATAGAGCGATCAACTCATCCATGGTAAGGATCCAGGATCAAATCAACTCGGATGACATTAATATCTACAGGTCACTGGCAGGTGGTGTGACAGCCGCGCAAATACTACATGGATCGGCCAACCCGGTTGGTGGTCAGTCTGCTTTAGTCAAGTGGAGATGGGGTATGGCACCAGAGCAGTTGAAGATTGCCGGAGCAGACGAGTACATCAAGTTTGCGCTAGGAGAAAATGTGAAGCGATCGTCGAACGATAACTCTATCAGATACCCACAAACACGCATGGGTGTGGCACAAGTCTTTATGGATGGCTTCACCAATGCACTAGAGTACGAAAAGGAATGGAAAGCCTACAATAGTCTATCGACCAAATTAAAAGCGACTGCCAAAGAGCCGCGCCGGGACCTGGTGGATGAAGCGATGCTCGAAATTATCAATGAAGAGCGATTTATCAGCTGTCACTCATACGTGCAGTCGGAAATCAATATGCTGATGAAAGTGGCGGATCAGTTTGATTTCAATGTCAACACTTTCACGCACATCCTGGAAGGCTACAAAGTGGCTGACAAGATGAAAGAACATGGTGCTGGCGCTTCGACATTCTCCGACTGGTGGAACTACAAATGGGAAGTGCGCTATGCCATACCATACAATGCAGCGATTATGCATAACGAAGGGGTTGTCACCGCTATCAACTCGGATGATGCGAATAGCGGCAGAAGGCTCAATCAGGAGGCTGCAAAGTCAGTGAAGTATGGCGGTATGTCAGAAGAGGATGCCTGGAAGATGATAACACTTAATCCCGCCAAGCTGCTACACCTCGATGATCGAATGGGTAGCATCAAGGTTGGAAAAGATGCAGATGTAGTACTATGGACGGATCATCCATTGTCGGTCTATGCGAATGTGGAAAAGACCATAGTGGATGGCACAGTGTTCTTTGATGCAGAGAAAGATGCTCAAATGAGAGATGAGATGAGAGCCGAGCGCGCAAGACTCATCCAGAAGATGAAGGGTGTCAAGAAAAGCGGCGGACGCACCCAGAAAGGCGGCTCGCGTGAGCTACTCGAGTACCATTGCGAAGAAGAGCATGCAGACTATTCATTTGATGTTTCACATAACTAAAAGCACTATCATGAAAAGAATTATAAACAGTATCGTCTTATGTGCTTTTGTAGTGCTGCCTGCTTTAGCACAAGTGCCCATTCCGGTAGGAGATCAGGAGGGCCCTATCCTACTGACTGGTGGTGTAGCTCACCTCGGAAATGGGGAGGTTATCGAGAACTCTGCCATCGGATTTGAAAATGGTAAGTTGACCCTCGTAGGAACAGTCGGACAAGTTGACGCCTCGGGATATGAAGAAGTCAAGATAGATGGCAAGCATGTTTATCCTGGGTTTATTCTGCCCAACTCGCAGGTTGGTCTTGTAGAGGTCAGCTCTATTCGCGCGATGCGTGATGCTGCGGAGCGTGGCTCGATCAACCCCAATGTAAGATCAGTCGTTTCCTACAACACGGATTCTGAGTATATCGCCACCTTCAGGTTCAACGGTGTGTTACTGGCTGAGTCCACTCCTATCAGCGGCCGTATTTCGGGTACGTCATCGGTGATGGAGATGGAAGGATGGAACTGGGAAGATGCGGCACACACCATGGACATGGGGCTGCATGTCAACTGGCCAGCCAAAATGAATACCCGTTTCGATTTCGCGACATTCACTCGTCAGTCCGTACCTAACAACGACTATGACGAGCAGGTGGCAGAACTTGGGGGACACTTCAGTGATGCTGTCGCCTATGGCAATGCTCCTGAGAAGGTCACCAACCTAAAGCTTGAGGCGATGCAGGGGATTTTCGATGGCTCAAAGACATTGTTTCTGCACTGTGAGGGAGCGAAGGAAATCGTAGAGTCAGTGAAGTTTGCACAATCCGTGGATGTCAAGAAAATTGTCATCATTGCCAGCACGGAGACTTTGATGGTAGCTGACTTCCTAAAGGACAATGACATTGGGGTGATCATCCCTCCCACGCACAGACTGCCGGATCGTGTGGATGAAGATGTCTACGGCCCATACAAGCTGCCCAATCAGCTCCATGAGGCTGGTCTGACGGTAGCCCTGTATCATGACGGCATGCTGGCGCATGGAAGGAACCTACCCTTCTTTGCAGGCACGGCCGCTTCATATGGGTTAGATAAGGAAGAAGCACTCAAGATGATCACTTCCAATCCGGCTAAGCTGCTCGGAGTAGATGATCGCGTTGGTACTTTGGAGGTTGGGAAAGATGCGACACTTTTCGTATCCGAAGGAGATGCACTTGACTTCAGAACCAACATTCTATCTCATGCGTTTATATCTGGCAAGCAAGTCACGCTGGACAGCAAGCAGCAGGAGTTGTTTGAGCGATATTCGAATAAGTATGGGCATACCAATAAGTAAGTCCTTAGCAGCATAATGAAATACCAAAGGGTCGGCGAAAGTTGACCCTTTTTTATTGGTCTCAGGTCGTCAGACCGCCCTCACCATGGCGTGTGGCACACACGCCATCGAAGCAACGATAGTGAGGGTCTGTGAGTCACAGACCTTGGAAAATATCTGGTCATCTCAAAAGCCCATCCAGATTCACCTAGTACCATCAAGCCTGTGCCTCTTTATAGCTATTACCTATCGGTAAAAACTTGTCCTCCAGGATTTCGACATTCTCCTGATTATAGGACTTGATGTGGTCTTTGTTGATGATAAAGCTCTTGTGGATACGCCTGAATGTGTTGCCCAATTCCGATAGGGCTTCTTTCATACTCGCATAGCGAATGATCTTTTGGCCGCTGGCCAGATGATAAGTCACATAATTGCCAAGGCCTTCGATGAACACAATGTCCTCAGGAGCCACACGATAGAACCGCTTCTCCGATTTGATTTCGATGAGTCCGGACGTGGCTGCCTCGTTCTTATCCCTTTCTTCAAAATATAGCCAGAGCAGCTTAATCGCACCCAAGAAAAGTACGGTCGTATTGACCAGTATCGCAGAGCGCAGGATGGCATTGGGGTCAAGAAGTACCCCAAGGTTCAGCACAGTCTGTTGTTCGTAGAAGAAGTGGGTAAACAGCCGCTGAATCAATGCTGCACTCAACAGCATCACTAGATAAGCGACTAGCATTCCAATGAATTTCTTCTGTAGAAGGTAGCGTGGCATGAGCCAATAGAGTGTCAGATACACGGCCCCTATCCTAACAGGCAGCAGTACAAACTCCAGATAATAGCTATCCAGATAATTGCCATCCTTGACCCATACAAAGCCAAAGGCCAGGAAATAGCACAGCCAAAAAACCGAGTGGCTGAGTATACGTGATCCAAATAGGTAGTACTGCTGCATTATCAAATCATGTGGCTGCCCGAGCTCGCATAAGAACTGGGCACATTGGCATAATAACCCCCAAACCTATACGGAAATGAGATAATGTTGATCTAAAAAATCATGGTCAAGAGCATTTTCACTTTATTCCTTTTTCTATTCATCCACTATACAGCGCTACCGCAAAACCTGGGTCGAAGGGCCTTCCTGGGGGCGTCCGTCAGTTCCCCTTCAGCAGATCGCCCTGGAGCGGTGATTCGGTCAGTAGAACCCAACAGTCCCTTACAGTCAGCAGGACTTCTGCCCGAAGATCGTATCCTGAAAGTAAATGGTACGCTAGCCGCCTCAGATGAGATCTGGACGGACATCACCTATGGGTTGAGAGCAGAGCAGCCGACTCAATTCCTTGTCAAGCGTGGTGAAGAAGTGCTAACGCCAACTGTCAAACTCAAGCCCTGGCCTAAAGAGGAACATGAGGGAATCGATACCTACTATGAAGAAGTGACTAATGATTTTGGCATCACACAACGAATCATCATCACTAAGCCTCAGCAGCACGGCAAGCAACCCACATTGGTATTAATAGGTGGGCTGAGCTGCTCGTCTATCGAGCTTCACCCGATCCGCACCAACAACTGGCAGAGAACCATCAATGACCTGGTGGAGAAGACCGGCATGGTGATGATACGCATCGAAAAACCGGGCGTAGGTGATAGTGATGGCAACTGTGCTCAATCTGACTTCTTAACTGACCTCTCAGGCTATCATGCGGCCATCAGAAAGCTCAAGTCCAAGGACTATGTTGACACCACCAATATCATCATCTATGGCTCTAGTATGGGCAGTGCACTCGCCCCCTATCTTGCTAATGAGCATGGCCTGGCGGGTGTTATTTCCGACGGCACCTTCTTCAAGACATGGTTTGAGCACATGCTGGAGATAGAGCGCCGTATCCGGCAAATGAGTGGAGATAGCGAGTCAGAAATTGCAGAGAAGCTCAACAAATACTATATCCCGCTTTACTACAAAATGATGATTGAGAAAAAGACCTATGAACAAGCGATTAACGAATATCCTGCGCTCGCTGACTACAACTACCACAGCCCTGAGCATATGTATGGTCGGCCAGTGGCCTATTATCAGCAGCTACAGGACTTTGATCTGGCCGGTGCTTGGGAGAATCTGCAGGTACCCCTTCGCATCATGCGTGGCACGAATGACTGGATTATGTCTGCCTATGATAATCAAATGATCATGGACTTGCTCGACCGCAGGGAGCATAAAGATCATGTCTTGTTTGAGTATGAAGGTATGGATCATTGGAACACGATCCATGAGCGTCCGGATGATTCCTTCCTTGGGAATCCGGGCAAATGGGAAGATGAGATTAGTGGACGGCTGGTACGTTGGGCGAGAGAGTTGGCTGGGTTAGAGTAGGAAAATATTCCCTGACTTGCGACGGGTTTAAACCCGTCGCAAGTGAAGGCCATTCCCTTAAACTAAACTTAAAAAGCCAGTAGTACTAGACTCAACAGGTAAATGATGTCATTAGCAATAATACCAAGCAGAAAGCTCAAAGAAAATGCATATTAGAGCTAGTCAATCGTACTTCCAAAAACAAACAGTAACATGATCAGGTTTAGGTCTCCGTAGCTTTTGACTTGCCAAACTTGAATACCTACGAGATGAAAGTTACACTGCTCAAAAAAGCATCAGAACGACCTGTCAGTTATGCAATCTCGATTTGATTGTTTCGTAAATTCTACTGACAGCATAAGCTGCCACACCCAGAATGAAAGCCACAATTCCACCAGTGATGAATGAGAAATTGCGACCGGTATCATTGATAAGGTCAGCCATTGCTAACTCCTGTTCTGGTGTTTGTTCTTCCGTTGAGAAAAATCCATCCTGATCTAAATCGAAATTGTTCAAGTGCAATTGACTGTTGATATCATCAAATATTGCCATCCCAACTATTAATACATACAGGGTCATAAAAGTCAACATGCCAGCAAAGACACTTTTATTGATACTCCGTCGGAAGACTAGCAAAACGATAATTCCAACAATGGCTATAATAGTAGGAATTACTAGGTGACTTGGGGTTGTAACTGGATTCATAGGCCGCTTGTTCTATCGATAATCTGCTATACAAACCTCAGTTTTCAAAGTCACACTGTTAAGTAAGTTCCATTATCGAGTTTGGAAGATTAATACGAGACTAACTACCCATAGTTTTGTTAGTCACCAAAGGCTTAGCCCAAAAGCTGACACTCAGGATATATCCCAGTGGAATGAGCAAAAAGCAAATGGCTGATTGCAGTCCTATGAGGTCTCCGAGACCTCCAATAATCAAGGGTACTACCGCACCACCAACAATCCCGGTGATCAGGATACCTGAAAATGCGCCATGATGAGTCGCCACGGAATTGAGTGCCAGTGATATGGATATCGACCACATGACCGATATGGTGAAGCCCAAGGCCGGAAAAGCAATCAGGGCTACTTCCTTACCTCCGAAGAGCGCTGCTAGGAGTCCTACGGCAGTAGCAATAGAGAATAGTCTGAGTACGATCTTACTATCCAGGAATTTCAACATCACCAGGCCCAGAAATGCTCCGGCTGTCATCAGACCCCAGAAATAACTCACCGCACTTGCTCCGTCAGTCTGTGGATCCACATTGTGGTAGGTATTGAGAAACTGTGACATCCAGTTGGCTATGCCGGACTCCATACCTACATAGGCGAATATGCACAGGAAGTAAGCCCAAACCATCCGCTGCTTGAGCAATTCCCGGTAGGTACCCCAGGTACCAGCACGCTCATCCTCCTTGAGCTGTACCTCGGGAAAGCGTACCATGAAGATAATAGCGACCATCACCAATGATACAATCGCAAATATCCAATAGAGGCTCACCCAGGGGAGTGACTCGGGTACCAGCGACTCCATCAAGCCAATGAAAGCATCAGGAGCATCCGTAAAAAGGTTGGTCACCAAATAGGTGTAAACCATGGGGCTCAGAAAGCTGGCCAACCCGAAGAAGAGCTGTCCCAATACCGAGTTGAAGGCAAACTGCTCTTCCCCACCTACTTCGCGCAGCAATGGGTTGATCACCACCTGGAGCATAGCCATGCCCAGACCGATCAGGAAGAGTGAAATCATCGCCACGCCAAAGGACGGTATGATGGCGAATAAGAAAGCCCCAATTGAAGCACAGACAAAAGCCAGCAACATCACCTTTTTTTCGCGGTAGCGCTCCACCAACATACCGGCAGGAATGGACATCACGCCATAGGCGACAAAAAAGGTGAAGGGTAGAAATCCGGCAAGCCCAAGGCTCAGGTCAAAGTCCTCGATGATGGCCGGGATGATCGGGCCCAGTATATTGGTCAGAAAGCTGATCACAAAAAAGACCAGGATCACCAATCCAACCAAAAAATAGTTGGTACGCATCATCTCGGAACTACCATTCGGTGTGGAAGATGCCCTCTCTATCGGTGCGCTCATAGGTATGAGAGCCAAAATGGTCGCGCTGTGCCTGTATCAGATTGAGTGGCAGTCGACCAGAGCTGAACGCGTCAAAGTAACTCAAACTTGCCGCCAAACCCATCATAGGCGTTCCGGTGGTTACGGCATAGGCCAATACCTTGCGTGCGGCAGCTATCGTAGACCTGACCTTACCAGCAATATCATCATCCAGTAGCAGGCTCATCAAGCGGGGATTTGTATCATAGGCCTTGCGCATGTACTCCAATAAGCCTGCCCTGATAATACAGCCTCCACGCCAGATCTTGGCAATCATCTCCATGTCAAGACCGTAATCATACTCCTCGGAGGCTGCTGCCAGTTGGGTCATTCCCTGAGCATAGGTCACGATGAAAGAGAAGTAAAGCGCTGACTCTATTTCCTCGACTGATGGAGCGTACTTCCTGATGCGCAATGCTTCGTACTTCTTATCTGCTTCCTCCCGCATTGACTTCATAGCCGACAGCTCACGCATGCTCACCGCCGCGTCTATCGTCGGTATAGGCATACCCAGGTCCATCGCATTCTGAGAGGTCCATTTTCCCGTACCTTTTTGCTTGGCTTTATCAAGAATCATATCCACCAGATGCTCATCCGTCAAATCATCCTTCTTGCTAAAGATGTCCGCAGTGATTTCGATGAGAAAAGACTGCAAACGCCCCTGGTTCCACTGATCAAAGGTGTCATGCAGCGCTTCGTTGCTCAGCTCCAGTCCTGACTTCATGATCGCATAAGATTCGGAGATGAGCTGCATCAGCCCATACTCGATCCCATTATGCACCATTTTCACATAGTTGCCAGCCGATCGCTTGCCCAGATAATCCACACAAGGTGTGCCATCCACTTTGGCAGAGACCGCTTCGAAGATCGGCTTGACAAGATTGTAAGCAGCCTCTTCCCCACCCGGCATGATGCTCGGGCCAAATCGTGCACCCTTGGCACCACCCGATACGCCAGAACCGATGAAGTAAATACCGTCCTTCTTAAGGTCTTCTTCCCTTCTATCCGTATCCGTAAAAAAACTATTTCCGCCATCGATGATCAGGTCGCCCTTGTCGAGATGTGGCCGTAAGTCGCGAATCACCGCATCAACAGGGCCACCTGCAGGTACCAACAGCATAATCTTGCGTGGTGTACTCAGCTGCTCAATGAAGTCAAGCTTATCGGTAGTGCCGCTTACTTTCTTTCCTGACCCTTCTTGCTTTAGCGCCTCCACTTTATCAGCGTCTGTATCAAGCCCGTAAGCTGAGAAGTCATGGTCCGCTACATTGAGAATAAAATTGCGGCCCATCACACCTAAGCCTACCAAACCAAAATCATAATTTCCTGCCATCAACGAATAATTTGAGCACCGTGAAGTGCATACATAAGAAATATTTTATTTCTACTTTGACACCTTATTAGAACTAATCAATAGAGTCAAGTTGAGTCTAATGAAACCTTCAATCGATACATTTCGACAGGCTCAATGTGACATAATATTGAAAAGTGTCAAAGTAGAATTAGATCGAATATTGGTATATTCAGCGACCGAAACAAACAATATTACCCCAATTACCTTCTACTATTACGCATCCTCAAAAACGGGTGCTGAAAAAACAACACTGAATGACTGACAATCAGATTCTTATCATTTTTGGGGCCTCCGGTGACCTCACTGCACGCAAGCTCATTCCCGGTTTGTTCAATCTATGTAAGCGGGGCTACCTACCGGAAAAATTTGCCATCCTCGGCGTAAGTCGCACCGAATATAGTGATGAAGCCTACCAGAAAAAGGTAGTCTATGACAATAAGCACGTGAGCGAAAATGCATCACAAGATGAGCTGGATACTTTTGCTAAACTGGTGCATTATCAACCCATCGATACCAAGGAAGCCGGTGATTATCAGATACTAAAAGAGAGAATTGCATCGCTCAATCAGGCTGAGGACAGCAACTGCATATTTTACCTGTCCACTCCACCGAGCCTCTACTCTATCATTGGTGCTAACCTGGCAGAAGCAGGCCTGAACAATCAGGATAATGGGTGGAAGCGTCTGATCATCGAGAAGCCATTCGGGTACGACTTACAATCTGCTCTCGATCTGAATAAGAAGCTACTCAGCTGCTTCACAGAAGACCAAATCTACCGTATTGATCACTACCTTGGCAAAGAGACGGTACAAAACGTAATGGTGGCGCGATTTGCTAATAGCATATTTGAGCCGCTTTGGAATCGCAACTATATCCAGCGGGTAGAGATTACCTCCGCAGAAACCGTAGGTGTAGAGAAGCGTGGAGGTTACTATGACGGCTCAGGAGCACTAAGAGATATGGTGCAGAATCATTTACTTCAGCTACTTGCTATGGTATCGATGGAGCCACCTGTCAAAGTCGATGCGCATAGTATCCGAAATGAAAAGCTAAAGTTGTTCCAATCCCTAAGACCTCTGAGCCCCGAAGACATTCGTCACAATGTGATCCGTGGACAATATGGTGCCGCGACCTACAAGAAAGAGCAAATGGCAGGCTATCGGGAGGAAGGTGGCGTTGATCCTGATTCAAGGACGGAAACTTTCGCTGCATTGAAGTTCTATATCGACAACTGGCGCTGGGCAGATGTGCCGTTTTATATCCGCACAGGCAAGCGAATGCCCACGAGAGTCTCTGAGGTAGTCATCCATTTCAAAGACAACCATATCAACCTGTTTAATCAGGAAAGGATCGCCAATTCGCATAATGTGCTCGTCTTTCGCATCCAACCCAATGAAGGGGTGCTGCTAAAGTTTGGCCTCAAAGTACCCGGCTCAGGTTTCAATGTACAGACCGTCAATATGGACTTCTTGTACAATGACCTCACTGATAAATACGTACCGGAGGCCTACGAACGGCTGTTGCTTGACTGTATGCGCGGAGATGCCACACTCTATGCCCGTGGTGATAGTGTCGAAGCGGCCTGGAAGTTTATCGACCCCATCCTTGAGGCCTGGAAGGCCGACAGCTCTATCCCTCTCTACGGGTATCCATCGGGTACCTGGGGTCCTGAGGAGTCCGATGCATTAGTAGATAAAGGCAACTGGCGAAACCCATGCAAGAACTTAACCGACGATGGCGTCTTTTGTGAACTATGAGTCCTGAAATCAAAATATTCCCAACGCCTGCTGAAGTAGCATGGGCATTTGCGCAGATGCTATACGACAAGTCACAGACCACCGAAAGGTTAAATATTGCACTTTCCGGTGGCTCGACACCTAAGCTGCTGTTTGATATACTGGCGGCCGACTTTAAGACTGCCATTGATTGGAAGAAGATTCATTTCTACTGGGGTGACGAGCGTTGTGTACCGCCTAATCATGAGGAGAGCAACTATTTGATGACACGTAAGCATCTCTTCGAGCATATAGAGCTACCGCAATCCAATGTGCATCGCATTCTGGGCGAGGATAATGCACGTGAGGAGGCTGAGAACTATGGTAACATTTTGATAGATCAGCTTCCCACGGTAGATGCACTACCGCAATTTGACCTGATCATGCTTGGTTTGGGAGAAGATGGTCATACCGCCTCTATCTTTCCTCATCAGATGGAATTGCTGACTTCAGAGGAGATTTGCGCAGTAGCGACCCATCCTACCAGCGGTCAAAAGCGAGTGACACTCACAGGTCCTGTGATCAACAATGCCAAAGAAGTAGCCTTTCTAGTAACAGGAGCAGGAAAGCAGGACAAAGTCAAAGCCATCCTCCAGAAGGCCGATGGTCACGAGCAATACCCTGCGGCTCATATCAATCCAAGCCACGGGAAGTTAACTTGGTGGATGGATGAAGCTGCTTCGGGTTGATCCGTACTACCGATAATACAAAAGCATTTCAGCCAATAAGACAAATTCGTAGCTTAGCGTCATAGTTCACAGCCTATGAAAAATATACTAATTCTACTTGTCGGTCTAGCTATTGTGAGTTGCGATGCTCCAGCTCCCAAAACTACAGAGGATGGAAAAGTCAGCACTTCCGAGTCTAATGTGCAGGATGTCCGTTGGAACGAAGTAGACACTATCGACATCTCCGTATTAAATGCAGACCTGGTTCAAGGAAAACCTACCATGGATCTAGGGGTGTATTTCCCTTCTAACTTTGATCCTGACTTCCAAAAGGTCTCACTAGAGAAACTCATGATCAGCATTCGCGCTGCGAAGGAAATCTACGCGCCTACGGGTGTACAGCTCAATGTGCTATGGATTAAGACAGGTGAAATTGACCCTAAATACCTATCCATTCAAGCCAATGAAGTCCCGGGGATTCCCCTCACCGAATACACCAATATGTACGAGCATAGTCGTCGACATCCTGCTCAACTGACTGATGGAGCGCAGGAAGCATTTGAATCCATCATAGAGGCAAAGGAAGATAGCGATAGAACCTTATATATTGTCGTGTTACAAGATGTGTTTTACCCGTTCCTTACGGTAGCCGAAGGTCGTAACTGGACGATGAATACTGTGCGTACTGGTGGCCTATCCTTCCCTACTTACAGCTATGTTGATCAGATCCCCAGGGAACACCGCGGGATCATCACCATCACCAATCTCACAAGGCCCGATCGTCTCAGAGGTACCATTGCACATGAGATTGGTCACAAGGTGATGAATGTCAGCCATGAGTACAAGGACATCAGTCCACAGCATGAGGTCTATGCTGACGGAGGGCTCATGCTCTATGGTGATGGTGAGGATATTCCTTCTGGTGAAGAAGGTCGCTGGCATTTGGAGCGGCTTCATTTGTCGCCTTTCCTGTATACACTTCAGCCTGATGGCAGCAAGAAGTGGAACCCCGACTATCAGGAAGGTGGTCACTACTATGATCCCATCTACGGCGATAAGGTGATACACTTCAAGGGTGTTGCGCCGATTGATGAGGATTGGTAGCATGCAACCAACACTTGATGATGTAGAAATAAGGCATCAGTATAAATCTGGTGATATTGGCGCTATAATCAATCTTCATGGCGAGTTGTATGATTTTGGCCAATCGTTTGAAGCTTACGTAGCTACGACACTCGGTGAATTCTATCAGTCGATCAATCTGGATAATGAACGGATCTGGTTAGCTATCCATAATGAACGGATCATTGGTTCCATAGCACTGAAGAACACCGATAGCTGGGCTCAGCTCAGGTATTTCCTCATTCACCCTGATTATCGGGGAATAGGGCTTGGAAAGCATCTTCTCGGACTGTTTAATGCTTTCATGGAGTCGTGTGGATACAGAAAATCCTTCCTTTTGACTGAAGAAAACCTAGTAACTGCTGCTGCACTCTACGGAAAAATGGGCTATCAATATGT
>CAYGOT010000028.1:0-51170 GCA_964351595.1 uncultured Roseivirgaceae bacterium
TTCCAGCTATGTGATCGTCATGCCAATGAGTACAAACGATCAATTTAACATGATGAGGTTCAATATCTCTTCGCTCTAAAAAAGTTAAGGGAAGAACTTCACTGTTTGAAGGGTTGATACAACTATCAATGATAACCCAATCATCATTCCCCAGGTTAATTATTATGCTTTCTCCATAACCACCACCCGAACCTAAAAGATGAATTTCAGATACCGTTTCCTTCAAAGACTAATCGAAATTTATATTTTCAAACAAATCTGATGCTCTATCTGCCGCCTGATCATAGTCATCTTCATTCCAATCAATTATTCTCTGAAACCTTATTAGCGATTCCTTTGTGATTTGACCGTAATTCATTTTATATCCTATATTCCAATAAAAGGAGGCTCCTTCACTCACCAACTTTCTATCATCAGGTGAAACACTAAATAACTCTACTTCCGCTATCTCCTTAGTTCCCCCATTTGTTAAATCCTCAAGTTCAGCGACAAAAGAGTCTTCTTTGATTTCAACAACTACACCTTTCCAACTTTGAAGTGTAGTGGAATAATTTCGCAGATATTTAATATCTCTGGTAACCAGATCTCTTTGGTAGTTCTTAACTGTAAGTATCTTTTCAAACTCCTCTTGAATATTGTGAAATCTCGAGGATGAAATTTCATATTCCAAAATATCTTCACTTACCCAATTCTTAATGCTACTTTTAAGAGCAAATTCGAAAGGTGTTGGGGCTTTTTCTTTAGACTTTATACTCGTCAATTCTGTGTCGATAACTGCTTGATCAGCAAATGTCAAGCTTCTATTTTCTTCCATAGCTCAGAATAAGTTGATTTTGCTCGTTCCATGGATTTGATCCATGCTTTAGTTAAAGTCGTAACCATTTCGGTTGCATCAATAGACTTTGATACTTTATTGTAATGATCGTTAATATTCATACTAACACCAAATGGCCGTATAAGTTCTGATGGGGCAATTCTTACCCGATAGTGTCCACTAAATTCATCACTTCTTGGTTCATCAGTCATTTCAAGTTGAATTAGTCGCGGATTGTTCAATATACCTTCCCAGTTTTCAAAAGGAGCTAATTTCTTGCCTATTTTGAGATATTTCCCATCATCCAATTTAAAATGCAATAGATGATTGATTCCAAGATTTTTCAGAGGAGTATCTTTAAGTATTTTAAAAATACTAATCCCTAAATCTCTGACAACTTCAAAATAAGACTGCTTAGATGTTTTGACGATCAATCTCTGTCTTGTTATTTCGAAATTGACCCAGTCTAATTCAAATTTTACAACCTCATTGTGGATTACTTCAACTTTAGCATTTTCACCTTCAGTTTCTTGAATTAAACCCTTATTTACCAACCAATACGGTTGAATTATCACAGGGTTAATGTCTCCGACAAAAACAATGACTAATTCGTGAATTTCAGGCTTCATGTGCTTTCAACTAAGTCTTAAAGACTCTAAAGTAGTTATTATTCCAAACGCTCACAACTAGCTCTCTAGCAAACACTATCACCCATACGCCAATTGAGCTGTTTGCTAAGCCTAATGCAATCAGATACTTTTATAGATATTCGAAAAGCCCAGCTTACCCTGATAGTTGGGTGTTAGTTTCAATTGCTAATTCCTCCTCGGACACTGTCAAGAACCAATGATGAATGAATAAATTCAATCCTATTTGAGGTGTGCCATTAAGTTAGGAGTACAAATAGTCACTAGAACTTACACTGATGAAATACTTCAACACTACCCACTTCAATACATTCCGATAGGTGAGCAACTCTCCACTCGGCGATCTCTACTTCTTCAGCTGCCCTGGTCTCGCCAAGACTCCTAATCTGATTTTGTTCCATCGTGCCTATTCCCTCGTCAACAGCAAGCACTATTGATTAACTACGCTATCATTTTTTACGTGATTGCCAATATTCATTTACATTGAGCCTTATATCCATCTACTAAACATAACCCATGAAAAAAAAGACAGAAAAACCATCACCAGAGGCGAAAGCGCTTTCGCTCTTTTTCATGGCCTACAAAACGAAAGACCCTGTCTACAAAGAGAAAGCCAAGTACATTAACCGGCAGTGGGACTTGTTGCAAGTCGGTGAGCTAAGTAGAAATCGATACACCAAAGAGGTACAAAAAATGATAGACTCCTACGGTGGCTATGCGGCAGTGGTAGAGAAGACCGTGAAGTATTATATTGAAAAAACGGGTGAATGGAAACTGGAAGGTGACGACCAATATTGCCAGGATGCTCAGCAAATTGCTGATAAGATCCTGAAGAAGTAGCTATTGAACTATCTGATATCAAAACGGTCAACCCTACTATCATTTTCGTAAGGGTAATTCGTTACCTCCCTGTAACATAACCAAAGACATAAGATGATCAGACAATCAATGTTATGGATAATCATTGCTGCCCTATTCTCGCTTGGGTGCTCCTCGGATGAAGGCGAAGAACCCAAAGTAATGGATCCTGGGGGCGTCACCGACCCAATACGATACAATGCACAGGTCTTTGATGCCTATGACCGCACTCGAAATATCGCCTATGGGCAGAATACGACTCAAGGTGGCGTAGAGCAGGAGTTGAGCTTTGACTTCTATGAACCGGCCAATGACACTGCTACTTTACGACCGTTATTAGTCTATGCATTTGGAGGTGGCTTTGTAACAGGGGATAAGCAAGAAGCATTGATCAGCGCACCCTTCTTTGCTCAGTCCGGTTATGTGATTGCGGCGATCGACTACCGGCTCATCGATATTGAAGACACCCCTCAGTCACGTACTAGGGCAGTGTATGATGCAGCGAGTGATATGAAGGCCGCAGTAAGGTTTCTCAAGCAAAATTCTAATGAGTATGGTATTGATACCACGAACATATATGTAGGTGGATATTCCGCAGGTGCGTTTACTGCACTGCAGTACGCCTACCTCACGGACCTGGAGGATATCGCTTCTATCAGTTCGGTTTTGCTAGAGTATATAGAGTCGAGAGGTGGGATGCCAGGCAACAGTGGAAATCCCGGCACCTCGACAGCAGTAAAAGGGGTCTTTAACTTTGCAGGTGCGTTGCTTCGTGCTGACTTTATTGATACAGATGAGCCCATCCTTTTTAGCATCCACGGTACTAATGATGACGTAGTGCCATTCGATACTGGAGAAGCCAATGAGTCAGGTGTCATAACAGAGGGCTCTAACCTGCTACATCAGCGTGCTGATGCCATCGGGCTGGAGAATCAACTCATTGCGGTAGCTGGTGGCGGTCACAGCGCTCCCCTCATATGTCCCGATTGCTTAGCAGAGTTGAGGAGATTCATGTTTGAGCGCTTGTAACAAACGATTAAGGCTAGAACATCACCAAATGCAGGGTTAATCCTCCTTTATAAAACGATGAAATTCTTATCAGCCGTCTGTATAGAATCGGAACCAACTGATATTGGAATTTCGTTCGTTTGTATGTTAACTAAAATTATGACCATGAAAAAAAGTCTACTTACCCTAACATCAATGCTACTTGTCACACTTTGTGTGAATGCTCAAACATGGAAAATTGATCCTAACCATTCCAGCATAATGTTTAATGCAAAACATTCTGGTATTTCGTTTGTGAACGGAAGATTTATGGAATTTGAAGCCACTGTGGAAGGTGGAACACCGGAGGATTTTACAGGAGCAAAAGTTAATTTCACAGCTCAGGTCGGCAGTGTCAGTACGGGAGCCGAAGGTCGCGACAAGCACCTAAAAACAGATGATTTTTTCGACATGGAAAATCACCCCACCATCAGTTTTGTAAGTACGTCATTCACCAAGTCGGGTGATAATATGTACAAAGTAGTGGGCGATTTGACCATGCGAGGCAATACCAAAGAAGTGGAACTCACCGCCAATCATATCGGGTCAACCAAAGCCAGAGATGGCGGCAATAAGGTTGGTTTCCAGTTGACCGGAAGCGTCGATAGAAATGAATTCGGGGTAACAGGAGCATCAGGGTCCGTTGCGCCAATTATCGAAATAGTCTGCAACATCGAAATGGCAGAGCAGAAAGCAGAAGAGTAGAGAAGGTGAGGCAACAATCCTGATCGCGGTGCTCAAAGGGAGAACAGCATAATTGGCTGTATGCCAAAATGCTATGCACTTATGCGTTTTCCCTATCGCTTTTCCTATGATCCACTCGACTCCTCCGGAGTAAATCGCTGCATGACATGCTCGACAGGCTCAATGGTCTGGAGGTATTGATAAATTGCCCGAAGGTCCTCCTCTTCCATCCTGGCATACATTGTCCATGGCATCACGGACTGAAACTCACGTTCATTCACTTTGTGAGGCACGTAACCTTCCTTACCATAATACTTAAATCTTTCAACAAACTGATCCTCCGTCCAGCTTCCGATTCCTGATTTGGCAGGTGTGATATTGGCCGATATGACTACTCCAAAACCGGGTAGCTGAAACGGAAATCCACCGGCCATGTACTTTGACATTATCGGGGCACCATTTTCCTGTGGTGTATGGCATTCGGTGCATCCGGCTGCATTGGTCATATACGCTCCATAGGCAATCACATCACTTTTGTCAGGGAGGGGTTGATGATCTGCAGGCTGTGGGATGGTATTGATTATAAAATTCATCGGAAAATCCGGTGTAGAGTTACCCACGGTATTATCAATTGGCTCAAGTGATCGTATGTAAGCTATGATAGCATAGATATCCTCTTTGGCCATTTTGCCATATGCGCGGTACGGCATTACCGGGAATATAGCAGTACCCGACTTGGTAACACCCGAGGTAATCGCCCGATACAGTTCGGCATCACTCCAATCGCCGATTCCGCTAGACGTGATATTCTTTGAAGTAAATACGCCCGGGAAACCAAATTTATGATCAAAGACCTCTCCACCCTTCCCAATTGTATTGTCAACGAGCGGCCCTGAAAATCGACTCCAGTCTCTCGTACTATGGCAGTCCATGCACACAGTGACGGTATTGGCCAGGTATTCTCCTCTTGCCACCAGCTCTGGTGTGATTGGTACAGTCAGGTCTTCAGGTTTGTCAATATCAGGGAGTCCAAGCTTGACATAGCTCATCGCACAAATCACCAAAAAAATCAAGAGGGCTATGACGAACCCGGCAAATTTTAAAACTTTCATGTTTAAGCTGAGATTGTTGGAGATTCAATGTAAGAATTATATTGAAAATTGTAAATCTCTGGTTTTAGCTGGATTATCTATAGGCTGCTGACATGTAGTAACCTCACATGGTTTTGTAAGCATGAAAGTCTAACAACACTTAGAATCTGATGCTAAAGAATAATTGAAATGCAGCTCTAAACTTACAGTAGCAGGATACAGTTGAAGTTAGAACCATCTCAATCTTTCAAGAATGGCACTAGATCTCTCATATCAATTTGGTAAAAATCGGTGGTTAAGCTCTCCAACTTTTGACTGCTAACGAAAAGTAACTGGTCTGACCGAGTTAATATTCGAGGGTTTAATTCCGAACCGGTAGTGTTTATTGCTGTGAGATGGACAGGTTTGGACCATCCATCAGCCGTCGACCTGGAGAGGTAGAGATCACCATAGGGAGAAAGGCCATCATTCCTTCCTGAGGATTCAAAAATCATCCAACTGGCATCCGGACTCACCACTAGATTCCATTCTCCGGTGGGGCCATTGATCTCACCCGAGAGGAGTACAGGTTCTTCGAATCCACCGTCTGGAGTTCTTTTCGCGAAGTAAAAGTCTCCCAGCCCTGCTCCCCCTGATCGTATCGAACTAAAGTATAGATTACCTGCAAGATCAGTCACCGGGCTCGCCTCATAACCCACTGAATTGATGCCATTAACCGGCGTGGGTTCTGACCAACCACTTTCCGACCATTTGCTTCTCCAGATATCCCGATTGTCATCTTCCTTTCCAGGATAAGGTCGACTTGAAATAAAAAAAGCCTCTTGACCATCGTAGGAAATAAAAATATCCGAATCACTACTAGGGGACTCCTCATCACTAAAAGCCGATAGCCCTATCAGTTCCCATCGATTATCAATAAGTCGATATTCATAAATCTTTGAAGCAGGGTTCTCCCGATGACCCCAATTGCCGTTGTGCCTTGACACAAAAGCAGTTTGCTCATCGGGAGTAAGCGCAATAGAAGTCTCTACCTGGTCTGAAGAAAGGGATCCTTCACCAAAAACTGAAACTACTCGAAGCAAGCAAGACAAGGTGATGATGAAGCTGATCATAATATTATAGTTTCACAAGAATAAGATCGTCCTTAGTTGGCCAATGCCGGACAACCTTCCAAAGTACATTACCGATTGAATTCCATTCCATTCAACAACGTAGACTGATCTTACCCCGAGGAATTTTGATCAAGCCTGCAAGACAAATCTTTAGAAGTCACAAGTAAATACTATCTCGTTCCCAATCGCAAAAAAGGACTAGCCAAGGCAAGTTTTAAAACGTGTCTATTTAGCACATCCGATCCGTGTTAGAGCTCCTTAACAGGCCTAATCCACTCAGGCATACCTTCTGAAACTTAGTCAAATTTAGGCAAGTCTGTCGATCCAGGTTTTAGCTCTTGAAAGCAAGGTAGTTACCGTTGTGCTTGTTGTGAGCTTCTTCTATTTTAGTTTTGGTTTAAAGCATGGGCACACGAATCGTGGGTTCGGCATTGGGATGCATTGAAGAAAAATGAAACGAATTCTAGTAACGGGAGCGACAGGAAAAATTGGGTCAGTAGTCATACGTTATCTATCCCAATCCAATTCCCAAACTGAAAGTATTGCTGCTGTTCGGAATATAGAAAATGCGAAAAAGAAATTCACGGGTTATTCCAACCTGATCTTTCGACAATTCGACTTTGAAAACTTCGATACATTCAAAACTGCCTTCAAAGGCATTGACATACTATTCTTGCTTAGGCCACCTCACATTTCAAATGTCAACGGATTATTTCGACCACTTTTAGAATCGGCCAGGGAAAATGGAATCCAGAATATTATTTTCCTTTCTGTACAGGGCGCAGAAAAAAGCAAAGTCATTCCGCATAACAAAATTGAACGACTCGTCGAGAAGAATGGATTCAATTACATTTTTGTAAGACCAAGCTATTTCATGCAAAACCTTACAACAACCTTACTGCCCGAAATTAGAACTAGTAAATCCATTACTCTTCCCTCGAGCAAATCAAAATTCAATTGGATTGATGTCAAAAACATTGGAGAGGCGATATCAAAGCTGATTATTGATTTTGACAAGTGTCAAAACAGGTCATATGAACTAACCGGATCTGAAAACCTGAGTTTTGAAGAAGCTACAGAATTAATAACTATTGTCACCGGTGTGAAAATCAGCTATAGGAGCATCAACCCGATTAGTTTTTATTTCAAGAAGAGGGCAGAGGGAATTAAAAACGGTTTTGCCATCGTAATGACCATCCTTCACTTTATCCCACGACTTCAAAGTGAACCGCAAATTTCAGATAACTACAAATTATTGACAGGGAAGAGTCCGACCACATTGAAAGAGTTCATTGAAAGAGAGCAACAGCTCTTAATAGTCTCATGATGACACTGCTAAACCACTGAGAGGAACCATTCTGGAAATATCCCGCAGTTCATGGATTAGCTTAAACTGGCCCGGCTCATTGATTGATCTAGATGTTCATTTCCAGTATTCTTCATGATAATGACGGCACAACTGTAACCTTTTCAAATTCCTTCAGTCTCTATACTCAGGCCAACGCCTTTTTTTATTGCTCATAATAACTACATTTAGGAATTAAATAGATTCCAATGGGAGATTATCAACTAGGTGAATTTGAAGAGATCGTACTGCTGACCGTAGCAGTGCTCTATGATCATGCTTATGGAGTAAGCATCAAAGAAGAAATTGAGCAGAAGCTCGGACGCAAAGTCAGCACTGGCGCACTACAAACTGCCTTGCGGCGAATGGAAAACAAGGGCTACCTCGATACCCAATGGGGAGAGGCCACCAGCGTCAGAGGTGGCAAGCGCAAGAAGTATTTCATGGTTACTCCTTTTGGAAAGAAGGCTTTGGATCATGTGCAAGAGAGCCGTCAGAAGCTCTGGAAGGCGATACCCAAAATAGCATTTGACTTTGGTAAATAAGCAAACCGATATTGACAATACTTTGGCCTTACGGCTGCTGCGTCGACTCATCAAGCCGGAGTACTATGAAGATATAGTGGGTGATCTCGATGAGCAGATCGACTCATACCAAATCCATAAAAATCTCATTTTTTGGTGGCTTTGGAAGGAAGTGATTTTATTGCTTCACCCGGCACTGCTACGCCCCTTTTTCAAGTTCGGAAAACTCAAAAACTCTAATACTATGCTAATCAATTATCTAAGAATTGCTTCCAGACAATTCAAAAAGTACAAGATGAATACGGCCATCAACCTTATTGGTCTCTCTACTGGTATGGCTGCTTGTATCCTGATATTTCTGTTTGTGCAGGATGAGCTCAGCTATGATCGGCACCATGAGCATGCAGAAGATATTTACCGAGTGACGGTGCAAAACTTCGACACAGATGGCGCGATGAACCGCCACTGGGCTTTCGCGTCAGCAGGGCATGCAGAGCGGCTGAAAGCGGACTATCCCTCCATCACTCATGCCGTTCGTTTCTTCCCCTGGGCCTTCCCTGATCTTGAATATGGTGAGCAGCGCTTTCCGGGTGAACCGGTCATTTTTGCCGACGATGATGTCTTTGACATATTCAGTTTCCCATTTCTATTGGGGTCTCCGGAGACCGCCTTCAACGACATCTTCTCACTAGTGCTCACGGAGGAGTCCGCCATTCGCATTTTTGGTAATGACTGGGCAGAACAGGACCTGCTTGAAAAAACGCTGAAGCTCACCGCCAGAGGTCAGGAGTTCAACTTCAAAATTACCGGCGTGATGGAAGACATGCCGGATCAGCAGCATTTTCACTTTGAGTATCTGGCACCTCTCCGCCTGGTAGAGCAGGCGATGGGCGAGGAAACAATGAACAATGTAGGTGGTAACTACAACTGGCTCACCTATATCCGCACTGTGCCTAATGCGGACATGACGAGTCTGACCGAGTCAGCAGTTGGTTTCTGGGAAAAGTATGTCGACCCTATTCGCGGTAGACCGTCTAGTGATTTTTACAAATTTCAGTTTCAGCCATTGCTCGACATTCACCTCCGATCCAATCTTGAGGGAGAGTATGAGACCAATGGCAGCATTGACCAAGTCTATATTTTCTCTATCGTTGGGATACTCCTACTGATCATCGCATGTGTCAACTACATGAACCTCTCCACCTCTCATTTCACGAGAAGGCTCAAGGAAATTGGTGTACGCAAAGTGCTCGGCAGTGGCAAATCAGCATTAGTGACACAGTTTCTCGTGGAGTCCACACTGATTACCATAATGTCACTGCCAATAGCCCTGCTCCTGGTATGGCTTGCCCTACCTGCGATCAATGATTTTCTTGAGAAATCACTCACGCTCAATCTTATTGACAACTATCTGCTCATACTCACATTGTTTAGCCTCCTCGCCATTATTGGTCTCCTCGCGGGCCTCTATCCGGCCCTTTTCTTATCAAGGCTGGGCACTGTACAATCGCTCAAGGGCAAGCTTGCGTCAAGCCCGTCAAAGTGGAACTTCCGATCGGTACTAGTGACCGTGCAGTATGCCGTGGTACTCGGGTTGATCTTTGCGCTGACCGTCATCGAGAGTCAGATCGACTTCATCAGGACGTCAGATCCCGGCTACCGCAAAGAAGCCATCATTGACCTGCCGCTGAGCAGAAGCATGGAAAACCTCGAGACCTTCAAAACGCAGCTTCTGTCCAACCCAAATATTGAGGCGGTGGCCTACTCGTCGCGCATCCCTACCGGCAGGTTGATGGATAGCTGGGGAGCGAGATTCTTCAAAGGAGACGAGGCAGTTGATCTGGATTTTCGCCTACCGGGAATCATGGTGGACGAGGATTTCCTGGATACTTATGACATCACATTGGCCGCTGGCACCAATTTCCAGCGACAGATGGACACCTTTGCTGATAGTATAGGCTACTATATCATCAACAGGTCAGCGGCAGAAGCATTGGGGTACCCAAACCCAAATGACATCATCGGAGAGAACATCAGCTACGGTCCTTACAAGGGTCGTATCTATGGAGTGACCGAGGACTTTCATTTTGAATCGCTCCATAGCCCGATTGTGCCAATGGTCATGATGAAGTCAAGCTCAAGGCTGAGACGTGCCAGTATCCTCGTCAATACTCAGCGCCTACCGGAAACGCTCCAACACATTGAGGCTACCTGGGCCGACTTTGATCCCGTCAACCCTGTAGAATACAGATTCGTCGAAGACAGGTTTGAAGATCAGTATGTGCAAGAGCAGCGGCTCAGCCAGATGATTAACGTATTTACCGTAGTGGCCATACTGATAGGCTGTCTGGGTCTGGTAGGCATGGTTGGGTTCCTAATTGATACTAAAACCAAAGAGATCGGAGTACGAAAGGTGCTGGGTGCCAGTGTCGCCAATGTCCTTGGATTAATCGGCACTCACTTTACTATTTTGATCGGGGTGGCCTTTGTGCTCATTACACCTATCGCTTATTATCTGATGAATGACTGGCTGGAGACATTCGTCTATCATATCGATATGGGAGTATTAATTGTGCTCCTGCCGGTAGTGATCGTAATGGTCATCACGGCCTTGTCCATTGGATTTCAGACACTCAAAGCTGCATTGGATAATCCGGTGAAGTCTTTGAGGACGGAGTAACTAGAAAAGGAGCACCAACATTGAAGGGTGCTCCTTTTCTACTTTTGGATGATGGGCAACTCTACCTTATTCTCCCTCTGGCATTCTGGCGATAGCAGCACCTTCTGGCATCTCAAAGTTGTCCATGGAAGGGTACTCTGTAGACACCTGGATGTTGGTAAATGAGCGAGCGTCTCCTCTCGGCTCTCCAACCACGCCATCTTCATACTTATACCACTGGAGTGAAGTAGGTAGCATCACGCCACCAAATTTCTGCCAGCCCTCATACTTGATCAAGCTGTACTCGTGCTCAACTTCACCTCCAAATGTGGCGGTGTAAAGCAACCATTGCATCTGGTTGGTCTCCGGATCTGAGCAAATGATATAGTTGTCATTCGGTGCATCACCGACTCCATCGTAGTAGGAGATTTTGACCTGATTGTAAGTTTTGCCATCAAGTTCAATGGGATCAAGCACTTCGTAAATAACTCCCGGATCTCCCACCACAAATGGGAAGGCATAGAAGTAAAACATGAGGTTGTAGCGCATCCTCTGGCGGTCAGCATCCTCGCTCGCTGGATAGACCCAGACGTTCTCACCATCAAACCCAACAGTCTGCTCTTCAGACTCTATTCGGGCATAGCGATTTTGTAGTTCAGTAAGTGTCGTACTACCTCCCATCTCATAGGAAAGCATTTTTAGACTTGACCAGGTGTCATAGCCCCCATGCGCATCAAACACTTTGGTGATTTCGGGGATGTGGTGAGCAGTATAGTCCACCTGAGGTGCTGCTTCCACTGTCTCTATTGGTTGCTCTTGCTTTTTCCCTTCACAAGCGATCATAAGGGAGAGGAAACAAACGGCGATAAGGTTCTTCATCGAATTATTTTTTGATCCAAATTTGACATTAATTCCAATAAAAATAGGAGAAGCCCGAACCACTATGACGTCCAGATGACTTTTCTACTGCGGACTTTATTTGAACGGTAGGCCTGAGTGGGCAGGTACCTTTCGATGGGGTCTGTAGATTGTGGTTTAGTGGTATCGTTTTATGCCCAATTCGGCTCTGCCAACCTCATTTGAAAAGTCCTTTTTCTTACCTACACCCACGTCACGTCGACCGTAGCGGAGACGTCCCCTTACTCTAGCACATAAATACGGGTAAGCGCAAATGTAATCTGCATCCTACCAGGAGACTTCTCCACTACGCGCGACCTTTGGTCACGCTTCGGTCGAAGTGACGTTGTGAAGCACACAGTGCACTTCTACATAAGTACAATAAACAAATCTGATAATAAAGATCGCATTATCAATCACGAGACCACACCCTCCTCATGTAGATCGAAAAGTGGAGAGGTTCGGCTTCAATACCAACGTCACGTCGACCTTAGTGGAGACGTCCCCTCAGTCTGGCACTTCATCAAAGCTAAGAGCAAATGTACATCTACAACCTACCAGGGGACTTCTCCACTACGCGCGCCCTTCTGTCACGCTTCGGTCGAAGTGACGTTGGTAATGACCCTGTGCTCCTTACTTACTCTAGTGGCCATAAATACGGCACTTGGACAAATACAAATTGGTTCAAATACTGATATGATTATTATCTTGATGTATGGTCAGAGGAGGCTCGGTATATATGATCACAACTAAAAACAACACTGCCTTGTATATTGGCGTGACCTCTGATCTACTATCCAGAATCATCCAACATCGGGAAAAGTACTACCCTGAGAGCTTCTCAGCTCAATACAATATCAGCAAGCTGGTATACTATGAACATCACGGATCGATCGTAGAGGCCATTGCCAGGGAGAAACAATTGAAGCGCTGGTCAAGGATCAAGAAAGAGAGACTAATAAATACTATGAATCCTGACTGGAAGGATCTCTTTGCGGATATGAAGGATTGGTAGACTCTGGGTTGGTGGCTTCACGATTCATGCCTCTATGTTGTGCTCCGATCCCAAAGTCAGGTCATCGCAGTGGAGACATGCAGCCCCAATACTCTCGTCATGTAGACCAATGCGGAGACGCCCGGCTTCAATACCAACGTCACGTCGACCGCAGTGGAGACGTCTCCTCAGTATGGCACTTCATCAAGGGTAAGAGCAAATGAACATCTGCATCCTGCAAGGGGACTTCTCCACTACACGCTCCCGTTGGTCGCATTGCGGTCGAAGTGACGTGGTTAGATGAATAGTGAGGTTCTTACCAGCAACCACACCGATATAATGCCAATTCATCAGAGAAATTCCAATGATCAACTACAACCAATCGAGAATGAAAAAATCTAATTTTAAGACAGCTACAGCTCCTCAATCTTAAGTAGGTCATACACCCAGCCCATCTCAGGGATCTCGATTCTTACGATCCGATGGGTCACTGGATTGATAAAAAGATCCTGGTTGGCGACTCCTCCACGGAGCTCAACTCTGTAACAATCACAGTCAACTAATGGTAGCGATAGCTCGACTTGACCCGCAATGGTAGCAGTGATCTCACGGAACTGCAGATCCATAAGGTTGAACTGACGATAGGTTAGTGCATCCCCACTATCGTAAAATAACCTTGGGAGAAGAAATAGCGTCATCATCCTGGAGATATGATCGCGCGCAACTATAGTGGAGTCCAGCACTCCGATCTTGACATCAATCTGATTTTTTGCGCTCCAATCGGCTTGCATCTCGGTGTGTTTTCCGTTGTAGTCAATGACGATTTCTTCACTTTCCATCTTATTTGTACGAAAGTCATAGCGTGAATCGATGGTTTCATCGAACAGCGAACCACCAACCATCACCTTAGCGGCTTCATAGAGACGCAGGGAGTGCTGGTCCACTTCATGCGTCATGACGGATACACCTGCCGAGTCACCACCTTGTTTCATTCGATAAGTCAATATTTCTGAGTTGATCCTTTGTGAAATGAGGGTCTGATCGAATACCTCTGCCGAACCTATAGATTGGCTTTGTGCCGGACTTAATCCCACCAAGTAAATCATTGCCGGTAGGCTCAAAGAGAAAACCAACCTCCACCATGAAGATTGAATCAGGATTATTAAGGGCTTCATAATTACTTTTTTCATTCGTTGGTCAGGTTATTGGCGGGGTTGGCGAGGCTGGCCTTAATCGTCTGATAGCTGATAGTCATAAGTGCGATCAGGCCGAGGCTTAGCACGGGCAGTAAGTAGCTGTAAAGGCTAAAAGCTGACCGGTATGGGAATTTCTCCATCCAACCCTGTATCACGAAGTACGTGACAGGAACACTTATCAAGGTGGCGGCACCTATCATTATCGCGTATTGTTTGGTGAGCAGGATGATCAATGCAGTGACACGTGCGCCGAGGACTTTGCGGATGCTGATCTCTTTGCTGCGCTGCGAGATGAGGTAGGATGATAGGGCGAGGAGGCCGAGGTTGGCGATGAGGAGGCCTATCAAAGCGAAAAAGCCGAATACCTTGCCAAATCGGATCTCGCTCTGATACTCCTGGTTGAACCGGTCGTCGACGAAGAAGTAGCTGAAGTCATTGCCGGTAAAAACCGACTCGTACTGCTCCTCAAGATGAGCCAACGTGGTGGACACATCCCCCGAATGCACTTTGACGGTGAAGTACTCGATACCGTTCCAGGGGGTATAACCACGGATGAGCAAAAAGGCAGACGGCTCGGCTCCTGACATGGCGCGCTGGTCAAAGTCCTTGACTATACCGACCACACGACAGTCATCCATGTGCCCACGACTGTGAATCCATGTGACGGGTTGGTTCACCGCATCGATGGGATTAACATAGCCGATAGCCCTGGCTGCCGACTCATTGAGGATGATCTCCAGCTCAGGGGCATGCTGCTGGGGGTCAAAATCCCTACCGCCAATGAGCGAAAGTCCAAAAACGGTAAGCAAATCGTAATCAGCTGCGAAGAACTTGAGCAGATCGGCATCTTGTCGCGCTTCAAAGTCTTTTTTGAAAAGCTCCACATGGTTGAGGTACATACCGGGAAGAGAGCTTGCGCTGGAGACCTCCCGGATGTTGGGATGCTCAAGGGCCTGGTTTTTGAAGACATCAAATCTCGACCAAAAGGTATCCCCTACCCCCACCTTCGGCATGTGTATACTGATGACCTGATCCGGGTTGAAGCCCAATTCACGGTTTTGCAGAAACTCTATCTGTCGATAGATATTGGCGGATGCCATGATCAGGATTAGGGAGATGCAGAACTGGAAGAGCACCAAAAACCGTCTCAACATGATGCCTTGCACAGAGTTTTTGAAGGTTCCACGCAATACCTTTAATGGCTTGAAGCGCGTCATGACCAGCGCCGGATACAGGCCTGAAAGTATTGCTCCAATGATCGTCACCGCTATTGCCAGCAGCCAGAAGAGCGGCAGTTGCAACAGCATTAGCGGTAGCTTATAACCAATCAATTCCGCAAGCCAGGGTGTCCCGAGATAGACCATAGCAGTAGCGATGAACAGGGCGAGCAGGTTGAGCGCTATGGACTCCACGAGGAACTGCAAAGTGAGCATGCCCCTGGATGCTCCAATCACCTTGCGTACTCCGATCTCGCGGGCCCGAAGCGTGGACCTTGCCGAGGTGAGATTGAGGTAGTTGACCCAGGCCATCAGGAGGATAAATACGGCGATAACCAGGATGTAGACCAGCAACTCACCTCGACCATTGACCCCCAGCTCATTGCCCATGCGCGAATACAGATGAATGTCGGTCAATGGCTGGAAGCTGAAACGCATAGCATAGTTGCGGGTGGAGAAAACCTCTTTGCCTTGCAGCGCCACGGCCTCATTGATGGACTGCTCCAGGCTGGGGATGTTCGTTCCTTCGGGTACGCGGATATAGGTATGAAAATAATCCCAGTCCCAGGCCGTCCAGCGCCAGTTGGGATGCTGGGTGACAAAAGTCTGTGATGAAATCAGAAAATCGTATTGAAAATGGGCGTTGAGCGGGACATCCTCTACCACCCCGGTGATGAGGTAGTCCATCTCAAAATCGTCGACCATGGTTACCCTTTTTCCGATAGGATCCTCCTCTCCAAAATACTTTGCAGCCAATGTTTCGGTGAGCACGATGCTATTGGTCTCTGCCAGCGCGGTGCGTGGGTTGCCCTGGAGTAGTCGCGAAGAGAATACCTCAAAATAATGTCGGTCGGCATGGTAGCCTCCGGCCTCCTCAAAAACCCGCTCCTGACCATTTGTATCTGTGAAGCGGACGGTGAGGCGCTTAGCATCTAGCTTGTGCACCTGCGCCACCGCTACGAGCTGATCAAACTCACTTAGCAGAAACGGGGCGAGGTACACCGATGCAGAAGACTTAGGCTCCTGCTCGATACCATCCTGCACCTTCTGCGTGGTGATGCGATAGATGCGCTCATAGTTTTCAAAATGTCGGTCGTAGCTCCACTCTGTGTAGACATACTCGATCATTACCATGAATACGGCCATCCCGATCGCCAGCCCGAGCAGGTTGACAAGCGAATAATGAGCATCCTTACGCATAGCGCGAAAACCAGACTTGAGTAGGTTGTATAACATAAGCCAGATGGCGTGTGAGGTTTTCTAGTTTACGCATATCATCAATAGATAACCAGCACGGCTGTCAAACAACACATTAACCCTGTCAAATGCCCAAAAGCCAAAGATGAGAGGAGCCCCTGACTTGAAACTAGCAGAAGGCTCAGCAATAAATGAAATCAACAATTCCATATGTGGGTGAAATCAAAACGCGTTTCTCGAAAAATTGCTCACTCTGATTTTATTTCTTAAACATTTATTAATCATATTCGTATCCATAACTTAAACAGATATTAATCTAATGGAGTTGATCGGTTCCCTCGAAGAAATAGTCTTGATGATTCTGCTAAGTAAGGATAGCATCAACAGTGTCGATATCGCTAAAGAATATCATGCTGCTTTGGAAAAAAACATCTCTATACCAGCGATCCATGTAGTAGTCAAGCGCATGGAGCAAAAAGGCTGGGTCAAGTCGGAGTTTGGCGAGCCCACTGCCGAGCGGGGAGGAAGGAGAAAGCGACTCTATCGAGCCACGGCCGCTGGCTATAATATCATCCAGGAGCTACATTCTGCTAAGACCAAGCTATGGAGCGGTATCACCAAAACATCATTGCAATATGTCAGTGGGTGAACCTCCCAAGTGGATCAATCGGCTGCTGGAGAAGTACTGTGCACCCTCCGAGCTGGAGGAAGTGCAAGGCGATCTCTATGAGGCCTACCACTGGCGACTGAAAGACCGGGGTAGGCTTCACGCCAACTGGCTATTTATCATCGAAGCGCTACGGATGCTTTACCTCAATAGACCTGGGTCCACTCAAAATAATATGTCCATCATGCTCTATCGCCACTACTTTAAGACCGGATTCAGATTCCTGAAAAAGAATAGTCTCTACGCTACTTTCAATATCATCGGGCTAGCATTGGGCATTTCCTTTTGCTGGGTAGCCTACCTCTATACGCAGGACGAAATGAGCTATGACCGGTACCTACCGGAATATGAAAAAATGTACCGGATCGTCATGGACTTCAAGCCGGACGATACGATGGAATACTTCGGCGGTAGCTCTCATGCCATGTCAGTCAAATTTGAAGAAAGCATTCCTGAAATAGCTCAGGCCGTCAAATTGCAGACAGGTCAAGGGATGATCTTAACCGACAGGGAGCCGATCAGACAATCCTATTTACTGGCCGATCAGGGGCTCATCGATATCCTTCAGTTATCATTCATAGAAGGAGCAGGGGGTTCATTTGATCAGCCTAATGACGTCATCATCTCTGAAACACTTGCAGCCAAGCTCAACGTGAGAGGCAAAGCCGCCGGCACGATCTTATCAGTAGTGGATGGTGATGAATCTATGGAAGTGATCATACGAGGAGTCTATCGCGACATTCCACTGAATACGTCGGTGAGGAGTGACATGATCATCTCCTACGCCAGCTATGTGTCCAAAGCTCCCGAACGTAGGCTAACCTCCTGGTTTGATATCAATATGAACACGATCATCAAGCTACATGATGTGGGCGCCAAAGCGGCTGTGGAGCAGAAGATGGATGTCATTTCTAAAGCCAGTGACGATGAGCTTGGAGATAAAGCTACCCTGAGGTTACAACCGCTCTCTGAGATACACCTGAACAATGCCTATGGCCACTACAACGGTATAGCCCGGGGTGGCAATATCAGGATGATGAAACTCTTTGCCGTCATTGGCCTCTTCTGTCTATTCATCTCGATGATCAACTATGCCAACTTCAATATCTCCCTTTACATTCATCGTGCGAGAGAAGTTGCCCTTAGAAAAGTCCTCGGTGCACAACGCTCGGGCATCTTTTATCAATTCATCACAGAATCAATTCTCTCATGCTTGATCGCAGGAGTATTAGCCCTGGTCATACTGCTCTTGATCCTCCCCTATTTTTCAGACTTTGTCTCCAAGCAGTATGATCTCTCCTACCTTATCAACCTTCGATTCGTTGGCGGAGCAACGATTATTCTTTTTGCTACCGCAATTATCAGCGGCGTTTATCCGGCATTAGTACTTTCCAAATTTGCGATAGTCAAGTCGCTGAAGGGCGAGCAGAAAATAGGTGCCGGTAGCTGGATTACCCAAGCACTCCTCAGTGTGCAATTCGTCATAGCTACAGGTCTGATCGCAGGAGTATTGACGATGAATGATCAGGTAAACTACCTGTCAAATTTTGACACGAAGATCAATTATGACAATGTGATCTACCTGGATAATATGCCTGGAGAGGAACCCGCCATTCAGCAATTTGTCACCGCATTGAGTCAGATGTCTGGGGTCTCCAACGTGGCGGCCATATCAGGATACAATGGTACCAGGATCACTGAGGGTGACCATCAGTTTCCTCTCAATCATCTCAGAGTGCATGGTAACTTGATTGACTTGCTTGACATTGGTCTGGCAGAAGGCCGCAACTTTAACGAGAATATCATTTCTGATAAGACACAAAGCATCATCGTCAATAGGACCTTTGTCAAAAGGATGCAACTCGATCAACCCATTGGTGCCAAAGTACCCTTCAATTATGGCGAGCTGCAAGACCCAACAATAATCGGTGTAGTAGAAGACTACATGTTTTCCTCTGCTAAAAACAAGGTGGCACCATTAGTGATCTATCAATCGGAGGAATATCCACTGCAGTCAGTCTATGTGAAGCTCAGTGATAACGCCTCTTTCGATAGAGACAAATTCGAATCTGCGTGGAAGGATTATTTCGACCCGTTTCCTTTTGAGTACAGCTTACTCGAAGACTATTATCAATCAGCCTATGAGTCGGAGAGAAAAATGATCCAGCTGGTGGGGCTCGGATGTATGGTGGCTATCTTCTTAGCTGCAATGGGTCTACTCGGTATAGTTGGTTTGCAGCTTGTGCATCGTGTTAAGGAGATCAGCATACGGAAAGTGCTGGGCGCCAATGCCAGGAGCCTCTTACGTGTGACGAGCCAGCGTTATCTGCAGGTTATCAGCGGGGGTCTTATTGGAGGACTATCCATTGCCTATGTACTCATCAGTGCCTGGCTAGAGAACTACCCCTTTCATGTGGAGTTTGGCGCAAAGATCATCAGTATTTCTGTTGTGGTTACCCTCGTTATTGCGCTGACCACTATTCTTAGTCAGGTCTTCAAGGTGATCAAGTCCAATCCCATTCGCTACCTGAGAAACGAATAGGTTGCAGGCCACCTCCGAACACCGGATCTTTTTGGCTGATGTATTATGCACATTTCATTTTTTTTAAAGAAAAAGTGCAACCAGTGTGCAGAATGACAGTCCTATAAAAAACGCTCTGGCATGCTGAAAAATATAATCCTCACTTCCATAAGGTCTTTAATGAAGAATAAGACCACATTTTTACTCAATCTCCTGGCGCTTGCCATAGGTATTTCCGCCTGTATGGTTGCTTACCTGCACATTGATTATGAGCTGAGTTTTGATCAATTTCATAGCAAGAAGGACCGAATCTACAGAATCGTTACAGGCAATGTTGCTACTGGAAATGGGTGGGTGAAAGTATCCGCACCCATAGCTCCCAAAATCCAATCAGAACTTCCAGAAGTAGAGTCCTTCGCACGATTGACCAAGTTTAGCTACAATCCCAAAGTAGCCGTCAAATACGGTCAGCAAGTGTACAATGAAGCTAATGTCTACTTGGCCGATCCTGCCCTCTTTTCCATTTTCGATTTTGAAATCATAACCGGAAGGGCTTCTGTAAATCCTGCTCCAAATACTGTACTTATTTCAGAAGAAGTCGCCGCAAAATATGGTAGCGATGAAGCGCTCATAGGAGAAAAAATCACCATCGATGGTCGGATGGATTTCAGCATAACCGGGATTTTCAAGAAACTGAATTCAAACAGCCATTTTGATCTTGACTTTGTAGTGCCTTTCGAAAATCTGGAAGCGGCAAAGCCGGGCACCAGCCTCAGTGGCAATTGGGGGCAATTCAACTACTTCACCTATATCCTGCTGCGTGATGCAGCAGATGCCAGGCAAGCCGGGCTCAAACTCACTGAGATACTCGTAGAATATGGAGACAATGAAAGCCTGAAGTTCGAAAACTTGAGGCTACAGGCACTGGCTGATATACATTTTCAGGCTAATAGAGGAAACCTAAAACCTGCCTACGATACCCGCTATCTTCAAATCTACAGCGGCATTGCGCTAGCCGTCTTAATTATTTCATTCATCAATTTCATCAATCTCAATATTGCTGGCTCGATGAAAAGGATAAAGGAAGTGGGTGTTCGTAAAGTGCTTGGCGCATCACGTCCTCAGCTCGTGCTACAGTTCGTTGCTGAAAGTACCATCACAGCTGCTCTCTCCTCCTTGCTCGCTATGATATTAACAGTAATAGTACTCCCCTATATCAATGACATCATCGAGTCACATATGGTGCTCAACCTTGCTGACCCGGTGTTGATTTCAGGTATCATCCTGCTGATCATTTCCATAGCCCTGTTCTCAGGCCTCTACATTTCTATGTTCATGTTGTCATTTAGCCCCATCAATGCGGTCAAAGGTGCAGTCAAGATTGGAAACAAGGGTAAGCGATTCAAAGAGATGCTGCTCACCACGCAATTTGCCGTGAGTTGCATACTGATTCTCTGTTCGGTATTTATCTATCGCCAACTGAATTTTATGAGGAATCAGGACATAGGACTTGACCAAAATGGGATCATTACTTTGCAGCTCTATGATCAGAAGTCTCAACAAAACGCAAAGCCGCTCATCGATGAAATTCAAGGCATTGAGGGTGTAGAGCATGTCTAAGCTTCCAGCTTTACTCCAGGATCCGCAATCTGGCATCAGACGATCGAGTGGGACGATCAAATGGAAGAGGTAAGTTGGAACCTCATTATTGCTGATAAGCACTTCATCGAGACATACGGCATAGAACTGAGCGAAGGTGATATTGAAAACATTAAAGCTATATCCGAAGGTGCCAGAGATACCTACGTCATCAATGAAGCTGCCCTCGCGTCTACCGGCTGGGAACAGGGGCTGGGGAAGGTCATTTCAGCATTTGGCAAAGACAGAAAATCACCCATCGCAGGAGTGGTTAAAGACTTTAATTACAAATCATTGCACAATGCCGTAGAGCCATGCGTTTTGGTCATCTCCAATGATCGGAACTACTCACAAGTCTCTATTAAATTCAGCACTGATGATGTTTTCTCAATGGTGTCTGATATTGAAGGCATATTCAATAACGTACTTCCCCAAACGCCCTTCGAATATTCCTTTGCTGATGACGCGTTTGATCGTTTATACAAAGTAGAGCAACAGACGAGTCAGCTCGTAGGACTTTTGACCGGCATTGCAGTGCTCCTGGCGATGCTGGGCGTCTACTCATTACTGAGTTATACGATCAAAGAGCGAACCAAAGAAATTGCTATTAGAAAAGTACTGGGGATCAAAATGCAGGAAACCATGTACATCCTCTCAAGAGACTACCTGAGAATGTTAATCATCGGCAATGTCATTGGGATACCTGTAACCTGGTATCTGATGGCCGGATGGCTGCAAAACTTCAGTTATCAAATCACACTGAGCTTTGTAACATTTGCTGCTGTGGCACTTGCGACATTCCTGATCATTGTGATCGTGGCTGGATTGAAGGTTTTTCAAATCGAGAAGATTAACCCTGCTGAAGCTTTGCATTATGAATAAAGGCGCACATAACTGATAAAGCAATAATGCTTTTATCAGCTGTTTGCCACCTCCATTCAGGTAGGTAAACCCGATTGAGGCCGTAACATCTATTGCCTGTCTAGTCAGCTTCTTCTAAATTGGGAGTGGATGCAGATGATCAAGGATGTAGTGCAGTTGCTCAACAAGCCCTTCCCGGAAATGGAGCGGCCGACTTACTTCAAGCTGTTGACCTCACTCAGCCTGTTTGTCACCTTCTTCCTCTACATCTTTGAGCCTTTTGGCTTGTCCACTCTGGAGGAAAACCAGTTCCTCATCTGCCTGGGTTTTGGTAGCATGACTTTTGTCGGGGCGATGATCTACGACTTTATCTTCCATGTGATCCTGAGACTCAATAGCAACTCCGAGAAGTGGACCTACGGCAAATGGGTAGTGGACAATCTCGGTTATATGCTCTTCATCAGCCTTGCCAACTTCCTCTATGCGCGACTAGTGATTATTGGGTTCATCAACTGGGAGTTTTTCCCACAGATGATCTACAGCACCTTCATGATTGGTATCATTCCACTGTTGTCGATCGGAGCATGGACGCTACTCAAGGGTGAAAAGAAGTACCAGACCATCGCTGAAGAAATCAATCAAAACCGAGCAGCTCCCAACACTAGGAACGCTGAGGCAGCTACCACATTATTTGACATTCCGACTGACCGGATCAGGTACGTAGAAGCGCTCCAGAACTACTCCAAAATTGGCTATATCACCCCCCAGGGTGAGCTCAAAGAAAAGATCGAACGCATCACGCTCAAGGACGTCCTCTCTGAGGCCGATGGCTCTCCTATCGTAAAATGTCACCGCTCCTACCTCGTCAACCGGGATGCTGTCATCACGGCTAACGGCAATGCACAAGGGCTTCTTCTCTCTCTAGCCGATTGCGATAAGGTCATCCCCGTTTCCAGGACCTGGGTGCCTGAGTTTAGAAGCTCTTAAGGTCGATGCTAGGAATCCTTATGCCGGTGTAGTTCTCTGATGATCGTCATTCCCTTGCGACTTTGCGTAGCTTAGGAGACTTGGGAATCTGTCTTCACCTGAGTGCTCCCAAGGGAATGACGCAGGTAGACGGTCTTATCACTGACTCATTCGCCTTGCAGTTCGTCCCTGCCCCTTGCAAATCATCACTTTCCCCTTGTCATCCATCCCGGATCTTGCAGGTCGTCACTTCGTCTTTGCATCCCACCCAGCACCCATCCACATTTGGGTCAGACATCAAAACACGCAAGACTATGAAAATGAAAAAATGGATCAAGTATAGCCTCATCACACTCGCTGTACTCATGGCAGGCGGCTACTACAACATGGACAGAGACGGCAAGCGCATCTATGGCGGACTCACCGAGCGCGTCGATCACACACAGTTTGTACCTGAGGAGGGGCCCTTCGCTATCGCAAATGTGAGCTTGCTGTCCGAGGATGGAGAAACCATGGTCCCCAACCAGACCATCTACATCAGAGACGGACTGATTGCAGCGATTGACAGTAGCCTGAACATTCCGGTAGGCACCAAGGTAATCGACGGCACGGGTAAGTTCCTGATCCCGGGCCTGATCGATTCGCATGTGCATCTCTTCCAGAGTCCCAACGACCTGCTGCTCTACCTCGCCAATGGTGTCACCCAAATCCGTGAGCTGATCGGTGAGGAAGATCACCTCCGGTGGAAGCAAGAGATCGAGGAAGACCGCATCGGCCCAAGGATGTTTGTCGCCTCCCCGAGGCTCGGCACTTTCGGCACCATGGAGGGCGCTTTCATGACCTGGTCGCAGGGCTACCGCAATGTACCTGCCGAAGAGGCCGACGAGATCGTCCAGGAGCTTCACGATAGTGGCTATGACGGCCTCAAGATCTACAGCCAACTTACTAAAGAGAGCTACCTTGCTATCTCAAAAAAAGCTGTGGAGCTGAACATGCCGATCTTTGGTCACATCCCATGGAGTCTGGAGATGGATGATGTCTGGGAAAACGGCCAGAGCAGTGTTGCGCATTTCGAGGAGCTGATGAACGCCCTACAGCGGGACTTTGACCCTGATGCTGATGGCCACTTTGGCTCTTACTACGGCCGTGAGGAAGAGTTCCTCCAGTATGTCACCGAGCGTAGCGACTATCTGGCGGAAAACCTCATCAAGAATGATATTGCCGTAAGCACGACGCTCTGGCTGACCGAGAGCTTTGTGAGACAGAAGTTCGGGCTGGAGCAGGTGCTACGAGAGGTAGAGCTGGAGTACCAAAACCCTGGCATCAGCGAATGGGTGGCCTATATACCTGGTGGACTAGGGTGGCTGCCGGAGGTCAATCGCTACAAAATGAATGACAACCTCACCGACGAACGTAAGGCTAGCCACCTGAAGTACTGGACCACTTATGGTAAAGCCTGCAGCCTACTCGCCAAAGCGCTCTCTGATCGAGGTGTGAAGCTGATGGCCGGTACTGATGCCAACCTACCCCCTACGGTACCCGGCTTCTCCCTGCATGATGAACTTGGGAGCCTCCACCATGCGGGCTTGTCAAGTGCTGAGGTACTTCGCTCCGCTACCGCCAATACTGCAGAGTGGCTCAAGCGCAACGCTGGCATCATCGCCATCGGCTATGATGCTGATCTCGTACTGCTGGATAAGAACCCCTTAGCCAACATCTCCAACACCAAAGCAATCAACACGGTCATTTCACGGGGGAGGGTTTTTGACCGGAACCTACTCGATCAAATCCTGGCAGCTGTGAAGCGAGCCAACGACAACAGCCGCAAAGTGAGCATTGATCAGTACCTGGACTAAATTACTTTATGCTCTTTTTCACTTGTTGTTTCGCCTATGAGGTTTAACTATATTCGACAACCATGAAGAGTTCCTATTATAAGCGACTACAAACCTGCCTTGCCGGTTTATCCACCGGAGGTGGTCAGGCAGGCGACTACAAATACTTAACATCGGATATATCAATGAATCAGGATATTAAAAATTAACAGATTTAAAAATCTATAAAGTAGATATCGGGGACGCCTAGTTGCGCACAGTGCGTTACATTAATGTTATCAGCAATCATTGCAAACCGTAAATCTTGAAACTAACTCCATATATCAGATTTGTAATTGGCGGACTCTTTGCCCTTAACTTCCTAATCTCTGGGATAACTGGTACATACGAGGGAACGAAAGACACAATGTTTTGGATCTCTGAAGTATTTGCCGGAATGATTGCAGTCGTGTACCTGGCCTATTGCGTAAAGCAGGGAATGAAGGAATTCCAGAACGACAACAGTGAACTTCCATATCCAAGAATTTTGGCAATTCTCATTGAAGCGTTTAACGTTGTGGCATTGGCATATATCCTAACTCAACTTCAAGGATCGCAATTTGTATCCATGATACCTAACATCATCATTGTAACGGGAATGGGCTACTTGTTGTCCCAGAACTTAAGAATAACCTTCAAGAAAAGCTGATAACAGCCGCTCATCGGGGGCATATGTCTTAGTGCATTCTGGCAGTTTTCAGGGCAACTCGACCGTGAATCTGCCGCTGGGAAACGGCAGTGGTTTCTACTGACTTCTGTTCGCAGGAGTTTTGATTTTCAGGATGCAGTGCCATTTGGAACCGTTGTGAGCTTCGGCAGATTTCACTATTTTAGTACTGTCTATAAAGTGAGAGCACACGCCTCATACATGGGCGTTAGCAACAATTAAATCCATGAACTGTCTAAGATTCATCTCGCTCGTTTTTTTAATCTCAATTTTTATCTCCTGTAACCCGAATACTGTGCGTGATCAGCATGATTCCGCAATAGTATATAGCGGTGGAGATATCATTACAATGGTGGGCGATTCACCTGAATATGTGGAGGCCATTGTGGTAAAAAATAGAAAAATCGAATTTGTAGGTTCTTCAAGAGAGGCAATGAAATATGCGGGAAATGATCACAAAATGATCGACCTGGAAGGAAAAACCATGTTACCCGGCTTCATCGACGGTCATGCCCATTTTTCCTTTTTTTCTGTTCAAGCGATTGGTGCACAAATATTGCCTCCACCAGATGCCGGAGCTAAGAATATTCCAACACTGATTAATATACTCAAGGAATGGAATACACCAGAAAACAGAGCTTTAACCGGTTGGATTTTTGGAATGGGTTTTGACGATTCGGTTTTGGAGGAAGCAAGGTTTCCCACAAAACACGATTTGGACCAGGTCTCCACAGCGTTTCCAGTGATGATTGTTCATATTTCCGGCCATTTTGCGGTAGTCAATTCAAAAGGTCTCGAATTGTTAGACATTGGCGCCAATACTAAAGATCCTGAAGGTGGCCTTATCCGAAGGGAAAATAACAATGAGCCAAACGGCGTGCTTGAAGAACTGGCAGCCATTCCACACTTCACAAAAGCGTTAACCCCGATCTCCTTAGAAGCGGCTGATCTGTTCTTTGACGCAGGTCAGGACATGGCGCTATCTTATGGCTATACCACGGCCCAGGAAGGCCGCACCATGGAAAACCATGAACAACTTGTGGGTAAAGCAGAGTCGGAAAAACTAAAGTTGGATGTAGTTAGCTACATAGATTATATGTTCTTAGATAAATACATGGACTCCAAATGGAACAGTAGCACCTATGACAATCGCTATCGCATTGGGGGCATGAAGGTGACACTAGACGGCTCCCCTCAGGGTAGAACAGCATGGCGAACACAACCGTATTTGATCCCACCAGATGGTGCAAAAAATGACTACAACGGGTATCCGGCTATTCCCAACGACAGCACGTTGATTTCCATTTATGAGAAGGCGTTCGAAAATGATTGGCAAATTCTAACCCATGCCAACGGTGATGCCGCCATGGATCAAATGATAAGAGCGATGAAAACTGTGGTTGAAAAATATGGCAATGAGGGCAGACGAGACGTACTTATTCATGGTCAGTACGTTCGCGAAGATCAACTGGATTCGTTTAAAGAAGTGAACGTAGTTGCCTCATTATTTCCATTGCACACCTACTACTGGGGAGATTGGCACAAGCAAATTATTGGCGATAGCCTGGGCAACAAAATCAGCCCTACCAGAACAGCCCTAAATAAGGGCTTAAAGCTTACCATTCATACAGATGCTCCGGTTGCTTTACCGAACTTAATGCGGATGGTGGGTATCTCAGTTGAACGCAAGTCCCGCTCCGGTGAGGTAATTGGAGCCGATGAAAAAATATCGGCTTATGAGGCACTAAAGGCGATAACCGATTGGTCTGCTTATCAACATTTTGAAGAGGATACTAAAGGAACCTTAGAAGTCGGGAAACTAGCAGACCTGGTCGTTTTGGATAAAAATCCGTTAGTGGTTGCTGAACAAAACATTAAGGACATTCTGGTCTTAGAAACAATTAAGGAAGGGGTTTCTGTTTATAAGAAATAGGTGTTGGCGCTATTAACGACCACTTAAACTGGCCATCAACTAGAAAAAAGCCCGACCACCTCAGCCGAGCTTCACAATCACCAACCAATACTTTAAAACTCTACTCTATAGCTAAGATTAGGAAACATCCCTAGCTGCTCCTCGAGGATCACCGCATCCTGAGAGCTGCTGTAGTAGTGATCATAGTAGTTGAGCTTACCCGTCACGTTCTGCACATTGATGGCGATGATAGAGGAGTGGTTGCCCTTATTTTTGCGGTAGCTGACCCCAAGATCCATGCGCCAGTAGTTGGGTAGCTTGTAGCCGAAGGGCTGACTGAAGTCATAGAAAGTATAGCCCTGCTCCCGCGACTTCTCCAGGTCGATGGGGTGGGTGCGATTGCCACCGCTCCAGATCATGCGACCGTTGACTGAGATGAAGTTGGTCTTCTTGCGACCGACGCGCCACTCTTTTCCTGCTAAGGCATTGAAGATAAAGTTGCCATTGAAGCGCGTATCATAGGTATTGCCATCCTGTGGCGTGTACTCCGACTGGTAGAGCGATGTGGTGAGCAAATAATACAAGCCATTGCTCATAAATCGCTCAAGCGACAGCTCAATACCGTAGTTGTCGCCTGTACCGTCGTTTACCAGATCGAAAGAGGTGAAGCCATCCTTGCTGTTGATGGCACTGAAGGTACGCTGGAAGTCGGTCTCAGCAGTACTTGGCCAAACAGGTACATCGTAGAGGTGCTGATAGTAGGCTTCTGCTTTGAATCGAACCCCAGGCTTTACCATCTTCTCATAACCCAGCACGACATGCTGTGCTTTGGTCAGGTCAAGGTCCTTATTGTTTTGGCGACCTAGAGAGTCCTGCGTCAGATAGTTGGTGATGGACTCCAGACGGCTGTGGATACCCAGACCAAAGTTGATCGAAGAGGTGGGGTCGACCTCCCACTTCAACCCTATGCGCGGCTCGATGGAGTAGTTGTTGTTGAGCAGCAGTTGGGAGTAGTGAAGACCTGCGTTGATGACCACAGCCTCTGAAAGCCTGTGCTGCCATTGACCATAGCCCTGCACAAAATATGTAGCGCCATCATCATCAACCTCGGTGATAAACTCGTCTCTGAAGTTGAACTCAGAGAACAGATTGTACCCCAATCTGCTTCCGATCACGCCCGCGCGAAATGTATTGCGGCTATTCATTTTCTTGTTGAAAAGGAACTGCAAGCGAGTGGCATTGTTATCAAATGACTCACGGTTATACTCCTTGGTACCCAGCGAGTCGCTGATGTACTTGTTAGTGGAGACAGATTGCGATAGCGTAGTTTTAAGATAAGTGTCGGGGTTGAAGTACATCACGTGATTGATGCCATACACCCCCATTTTCGTTCGAAAATCGTCATTGACAAACTCCCCTACCTCCTGGTCGGCATAGTAGATGTCGTGATTAGCTCCACCCAGTCCCCAGACAGAGAAACTGCCGGCATTTCTGGTAGGAAAGTGCATCTTGAAACTGAGATCCTGGAAGACAAGGTCCTCCTGCTCACCAAGGATCTCTACGCCAACATCATCAAACAGCGCCAGCGTTGAGTAACGATAATTGAGAAGGTACGAGGACTTGGAGCCCTTCTTGAAAGGGCCTTCTGCTGAAGCAGCGACACCCAGCAGCCCCGCCTGGAAGGCATACTCACCTTTGTCGTAGTTGCCCTGTCGCAGGTTGATATCAAAGACACCTGAGAGTGCATTGCCATACTCAGCAGGAAACGCTCCGGTGTAAAAGTCCGATCTGTTCATCATGTTGTTGCTGAGCATGCTGATGCCACCGGCTGATGAGCCGACTTCTGCGAAGTGATTGGGGTTGAAGACTTCCACTCCCTCTATCCGCCACAGCAGGCCTCTGGGGGAGTTACCACGAATGACGATCTCATTGAGCACATCGTCTCCCCCACCCTGTACACCCGGAAGCGACAGTGCCGCTCTTGCCGGATCGTCGAAAGTGGCAGCATACCGACTGGTCTCTTCCACACTAAAAGAAATCGCGCTGACGCTGGCCATCTCGTTGAGCACCTGACCTTTATTCTGCTCAGCCGCCGAGACCACCACCTCGTCCATGGTCGTAAACGACTCAGTAAGTGTCGCGTCAAGAACGACCTCCTTGCCGCTACCTATTAACAACTCGGGGACAATTTTATCTTCATAGCCGATAGAAGATACCCTCAGGGTATGCCTGCCAACAGGCACGTTGGTGATTTTAAAGTAGCCTTCCATGTCGGTAGCCGCGCCCTTGAGCGGGTCTGTAGTCAGCACCGCGATAGTCGCACCGATCACCGGTGAGCCGGATTGCGCATCGATGATTTTACCCTTGATCGTTTGCTCGAGCTGCTGCGCCGATAGCAACATGGGGAAAATAGATAGCCCCCAAAAAAGTAATCGTTTCATGTCCTTGTGTCTGAGTTTTAGTTCTAAAAATGCCTGCGGTGGTAGCAGGGTTGTTTTGAGCTAAGGACAGCCCTTCATGTCAAGGGTTACCATGTCAGTAGATTTTTTGTTGCGGTAGGGCTGGTTTTCCACTTACCGGAAATCGGTTTTTCGTAATCCTTTGACTTTTTTGCCACGTTTTTGGGTCAAGCCAAAAATGAAGAGCCCCTCCGGCTCGAGGAGACAATAATTATCTCAAAATAAAGCTTAACCTTTTGGTCATTAGGGCGTTATTCAAGTCTGTAAGTATTACCATGACACCACCCTATTACACCCGATCAGCATCCCATCAAGTACAATTAACCCGAAGACTACAACGCGACATGGAAGTCGCCGAGGCACAGTCATGGAAGCATTTTTATGATGGCTTGAGCCAGGACAATGATATGGCTCAGTTCAGAGATATGCTGGTCGCCAGTTCTCCAGAGGTAGACTTACTATTGTTCAATCGGGTGGTTGGTCTTGGTATGAGTTCGATGGTGCTTGTGAGCAATATCGACGATCTTATCAGTCACTATCGGAAGGTAGGTGTAAAGAGGTTTATGGTTCAGCTGAGTCCGTTTGCCATTCCTGACAATACAGACCTACTCTTAAAGCGCCGAAAGTTTGTATATGAGAGCGATTGGGCAAAGTTGATTTACCGGGCAGATAATCATTTGGAAACAACTGATTCTCCCGCAGAAATCACACGTGTGCAGGAAGGTCAGGAAGATCTATATGCAGATGTC
Source organism: uncultured Roseivirgaceae bacterium (assembly GCA_964351595.1). Lineage (GTDB taxonomy): Bacteria > Bacteroidota > Bacteroidia > Cytophagales > Cyclobacteriaceae > UBA6059. Next base: position 30,597 of record CAYGOT010000028.1, read on the forward strand.
ATACTGGAAGCTTTGCAGTGGCCGGACCTACTCAGGCCAGCCCTGATCAACAGTATTCACAAAGAAGGGTTTTTGCATTACATCGCCTGGATAGATGGAAAACCTGTCGCCGGTGGATCAACCTATCTGTCAAAGCAGGTAGCCACACTGAAGATAGGCGGTACCCTTGCCCCCTATCGGAATATGGGGATACACCTTGCGCTGCTGCATCGCAAAATTCAGGATGCCACTGACCTGGGCTGCCAGTGGATCACAGCAGAGACCGCTCATATGGCCGATGGTGGACCCAATGCTGCCAACACCAACCTAAAGAAATTAGGATTCACAGAAGCGTACAAGCGCAGCAACTACGTTTATACTTTCTGATAAGGTCTATTTGAGCGCCTTGAAGGTGCGCATAAGCCCGACTACCGCTATCACAGTACCAAGCACGAGAGAAGCATAAAACCACGGTTCACTCATGGTATACGAGCCTGACAGCTCATTTTGCACCATTTTACCAATGCCTGCTTTTGGCGAATGCGTAGACGCCCAATAGAGTATGAAAGCTCCAATGGCGACCATCAGAATACTGGGGATAAGAGACTTGTTTTTCATGGCATTTTTGTTTTGTAAAAGGGCACTTGTGCCCATCGAAGTGTATCATTTTCAAGTATCAGATCGACGCGCAAATCATTCAGGCCTTTGGGGATAGTTGATATGTCTATCCATGTAAGTAGACCTTTCTGTTGGGTCGATTGCTGGAAGTTAAACCTAAAATCTCTACTCTCAATAGTCGAATCGTTGATGCTCAGCAGGTAAGCTTCCTGATGGCATTCGAGTGCAGCCTGAGGTTTAAACTGTCCCTTCTGGATCCTTTCACCATAGCCGCAATTCTTTTTGACAATCTCCTCATAATCGGGAGAAAGAGGTAAGAACACTCTTAATACGTCTCCCACAATGATATCAGAGGGAATCTGTGCTCTCATAGAATAAAAGGTGGAGAAACTATCCTGGTAATAGCCACTGTATGCCCCCTGCCCCATAGTTTCATGATACATGGTAATATTCGAGTTTTCATAGTCTACCCGATCACCATTGAAAAATCGATCAGCAAGCACATAATTGGCTAAAAGGAAAAGTACCATGCCCGAAATGAAAACCCAGCGGTTGATATGTGAGGCCCATGTGTAGTAAATGGGGCGGTACAATGAAGACAGGGAAAATATCCTTACTATCCGAGTCACTGGAAAATATATGTAGCTCAGAATGGGTATTTTCTTAACCAGGCCAAAGGTTAAGAAATCAATCAAAGCAACTAATGATACGCCGATCACCAGCATGGAGTAGATATCCCAGATTACTTCCAGTTTACTTTGTGGATCAAAAATATCAATCAAAAAAAACGGTACAACAAGAAATACAAACAGGAAGGCATACGCCCCAAAGATGGTCATGAACAGCAAAAAAGAGATCGAAAATATACTACTGCATATTTTCTCCCATTTGATGATCAATCGATTGAGATCAGGGATATCATCTACTTCCGAGTCAAACTCTCTGGCATAGAGCAGGCGGTCTTTGTTTATACCATCAGGCAGTACAAAACTGAGTCCCACCAAGCCAATCCATATTCCACGGGTTACTAAATGAAAAATGAGACCCACGATGAGCCAGAATACACTGATTTTCATGATAGAAATGAAATTGTCTATATCGGTGTACCGGCCAGTGACTTCCTTTTTGACGAATAGCAGCAGCTGGTCAAGTACCTCGGGCACCTGAAGCAAGCCAAACAGGACTATTCCTGAGATTAATATCTCCGGCTCCCAGCTCTTGAGCTGAATATCCTTCAGCCAGTCTGGTATTTTGGACTGACTTTGTTCTGAACTATTTTGAGGTTCGATCGCTTAAGAAGTTAAAAGCCTGAATTTAGAGAAATATGGATGTAAAGCAAGAAGATAATGGGTCCAAGGGTAGCTTTTATATAGGCGAGCCCATGGACAAGAAAGCTGAAATGACCTATACCTGGGCAGGAGCGGACAGGATCATCATAGATCATACAGAGGTGTCCGAAGAACTCCGTGGCACTGGTGCCGGCAAGAAGTTAGTCGAACAGGCAGTCGTTTTTGCCAGACTCAAGAAGATATCGATTATCCCTTTGTGTCCTTTCGCCAAATCGGTCTTTGACAAGAATGAAAGCCTGAGGGACGTACTCTAAGATCCATGGAGAGCATGACTGAATTTAATGAGGACAATACCTGTTTCGAGCTCTTTGTCTATGGCGAGCGCGCCTACATTGAGTGTAATAAGAAAGGCGGTGTGATTTATATGAACCACACCATCGTACCCGAATCACTTCGTGGCAATAAGATCGGTGAAATGCTGGTAGAAGAAGCCTTGATTATTTGTCAAAACAAGGGCTGGAAAGCAGTTCCGCTCTGTCCATTTGTGCGGGCCTATCTCAGGGAGCATACAGAGTATCAATCACTCGTACAGGAGCAGGATCGGGAAAAGTATTTGGGGTGATATAATTCATATAAATTTCACTCTCTACCATTTCCATAAGGATGGTGTCTGTCGACTTATGGGTTTCGCCAAGTGAATTAATATAGGGGTGATTGTCGATCTATCCAACAGTTTAGTATTTTTATATTATGGAACATAAAATCAATCTCCATATAGAAAAGTTGCCAGAGGGTTATTATTTGGCAACTTCAGATGTCGTGCAAGGATTAGTTGCTCAGGGAAGGACAATTGCAGAAACATTGGAGATCGCCAGAGATTTGGCTAAGAAACTACTGGAGGCACAAACGGATGAATCAAGAGTTGTCCTGGATTCGTTTGCCACAGAATTCGAATATCCGTTGGTGGTAAGTACCTGATGGGGAGACTTGGGGGTTCAGCTATCGTGAAATAGTAAAGCGTCTAAAGAAACTAGGATTTGTGTTTTACAGACAAGCTGCCGGAAGTCATGAGATTTGGAAGAATCAAAAAACAGGTCTCTTTACAACAATTCCCAATCATCCCGGGGATATGCCGGAAGGTACCCTAAGGGCTATTTTGAGACAATCGAATATTGACCCGGATGTTTTTCTAAAAGTAAAATAAGCCTAAGCAAGTGCATTTGTAACCTCTTCAGCTATTCACTAACTTCATCAACATGAGCAAGACCAAAGAATACACCAATGGAGAAGTCACAGTAGTCTGGCAGGCGGAAAAATGTATCCATTCTGAAAATTGCAGGAAAGGGCTGCCGGGTGTATTTGATCCAAACGCCCGACCATGGGTAAATACTGATGGAGCCACTACAAGCGAGATCATTAAGCAAGTGAGTAATTGCCCGTCCGGAGCATTGACTACCTACATGAATGCTGAAGGGAAAAGCAATGAGACTATCCATCAAGAGCAAATAGTTGAGGTGATCAAAAATGGCCCACTTATGGTCTATGGCAACATCACCGTGAAGCAGCCGGACGGCAAACGAGCCACACAAAACAATGTTACCGCATTCTGTCGCTGTGGTGCCTCATCCAACAAGCCGTACTGTGACGGCTCACACAAAAAAATAGGTTTCGAAGGCTGAGTCGCATCTTCCGCTCGAGTGTACGGAAGAATGAAACGACAAATATTCACGGTAGTGTAATAAACCTCTCATGCCCTAGACTAATGGTGGAGTAAACACCAACTATCGAATGAGTTCAGAGGAATTCTTCAAGACATTCATCAAAGATCAGACGGGGATCATCACCAAGATTTGTCGTGCCTACACCGACAATGAGGATGACTTTCAGGACTATTTTCAAGAGGTCGCCCTACAGCTATGGAGGTCTTATGAGAATTTCAGTCATCAATCGAAAGTCTCTACGTGGGTCTACCGGGTGGCGCTCAATGTGTGTCTGACCCATTTCAAGAAACAAAAGCGAAAGGTCACCACAGTAGCGCTGGATCAAATTCACTTTGAGCCTGTGGGGTTTGATGATACAAAAAAGGAGCAAGTAGATCTCCTGTATCGATCCATCAGACAACTCAAGGAAATCGATCGGGCCATCATCCTCTTGTATCTGGAAGAAAAGAGCTATAAAGAAATGGCGGAAATTCTCGGTATGAGCGTGACCAACATCGGCGCAAAAATCAATAGAATCAAATCACAACTCAAAGCAATCATCGATGGGCAAGATTAATATAGAAGAGGTGTGGAAAAACCAGCCAAATGAAAAAGCTGATCTCCAGGACGAGGAAATCAACAACATTCGTGTGCGAAAATCAGAAGGGTTTTTAGAAAAGCTTCAGAAGAATGCGCGAGTTGAGAATGCTCTGAACATCTGCGTTTCAATCATTGTGACAGCAGGCTTGCTTATCGCACAGAAATGGCTTTCTGCATTGTTATCGGCCACTCTTTTCCTAATTCTGATTTTCTACTACTACCAGTTGTATAAGGAGCTATGGCGATTGCAACCAACCGCCGATGTGCATGAGTTTTTGAAAATACTGACTTCCAAAATGAAGTCATTCATTCAGCGCTATTACATAGGCCTGCTTTTCGTAATGCCACTCTCTATGAGTTTCGGTTTTTGGCTGGCGTCAGGAGATGAAGTCAATTGGGATAAATACACCTCGCCGGGAGGTATTGGAATAATATTGGCGGCTGTAATTTTGTCTTTCGGGCTCGCTTATTTCATGGTTGAGTTGATGTACGGACGTACGTACAAGAAGCTCAGGAAACTGCTGGATGAGTTGGATCAACAAGAGGAGACTAATAATGAATAGTCTAATGCCCTAGTGGTTTGTCGGGCTTGCGCGAGAGGTATATCTTTCCAATAAAAATGATGGACAAGTCCTCCAAGTCAGTATTCTTCTTCGGCGTTTATATCCTGGTCACCGGGCTAGCACTGCTTCTTATGCCTGGCATTCTGCTACAGCTGTTAATGATCGAGACAACACCCAATATATGGATGCAGCTACTTGGACTGGCACTTGCTGCCCTCGGCTACTACTATATCAAAGCTGCCAGGGACAACAATATTGATTTTTACAAGGGCACTATTCCTATACGTATTGCGCAGCTTGCAGTGGTGATCATTCTTGTATTGATATATGGGGGTCCCTACATACTTATTGGCGTGTCAGCCATTGAAGCCCTATCGGGAATCGTTACCTACACTTTGCTACGAAAGGCATAAGCCACAATCGAATTATTGTAGCCACTGGCTTATAAGAATGATAACGACCAATATTACGATCTGCATGAAGAAGCCTATATCACGCTTCAACTTTAATTTTTGACTGATTTTCATAGGCGCTTTGTTATTCAATAAACGCCGGTTGTTGAAATACCAAAAGGAGGTAGTATTGACATATTCCGCATTCCTTTTGGTTAAGTTTAACTACTCGAATGTACAGAAAAGAATAATCATGAATAGCATTTTAAAGGTAATTTTTGGAATTATTTTAAGTTTGACAGTACCGAGCCAGTTGATAGGACAATCTACGTGGGAGGTCAGGGCAACTAATATTGATCCGTCTAACTATTTCGGTATTACCGCAGCTAACGGTATGATAGGCCTGGTCAGCTCCCCTCAGCCTATGCAGGTGCAGGATGTCGTACTCAATGGAGCCTATGACCTCTACGGTCGAGGCAGGGTCTCCAACATCCTGAAGGGTTTCAATTTTGTCAACATGGACCTTATCGTCGATGAAGTGCGACTTGCTGATTCGGACATAGTCAATTTCGAGCAAGTGCTGGACATGAAGGAAGCGATACTTACCACCACCTTTGAGATCAAAGACAAGGTTAAAGTAAGCTACAAGCTAATGGCCTTGAGACAGCTACCCTATTCGGCACTCATCGATCTCCAGTTCACCGCACTTGATGATATCGACCTCACTCCCATCAATCAGATACAGTCTCCTGACCACCTCAAAGACGTACGCAACTTCTTCTCATTTGTGATCTCCCAAGTGCCAGAGGAGAATGGACACATCCCCAGGATACCACTGCTGACGTCTGTCGGCGAGAGCCCTACCGGAAAACACACAGTGGCCGCCTCTATCAGTTACATTGAGGGAAGTGATGCCTTCATAGGTGACCTGGAACATGAAGACCTGGATTACAACATGCACCTCACTCGGTTCAGGAAGTCTCTGAAGAAAGGCGAGACACTTGAATTCACGGTAGTGGGTTCCATCATCTCCACCGCTGATGTTGAGGACGCACACAATGAGGCAGAGCGCCTGACGCTCTTTGCAGCTATGGAAGGTCGAGAAAGGCTGCTCTCACGACACAAAGCTGCTTGGGCCGATCTTTGGAAAAGCGATATCATCATCGAAGGCAATGATGAAGATCAGCGAGACATCCGTTCTTTTCTTTATCATCTTTACTCTTTCTCTCGAGAAGGCACTGCCTACAGCATGAGCCCGATGGGTCTTTCCGGGTTAGGCTATAATGGTCATGTCTTTTGGGATACCGAACTGTGGATGTATCCCCCGCTACTGATGCTACAGCCTGGCATAGCCAAATCACTACTGGAGTATCGCTGGGAAAGGCTTGAGTACGCCAAGTACAATGCTTTTGCACATGGGTACAAGGGAGCGATGTTTCCCTGGGAGTCTGCGGATACTGGTCAGGAGGCCACACCTGTCTGGGCACTTACCGGACCTTTTCAGCATCACATTACCGGTGATGTCGGCTGGGCCTATTGGAAATACTATCAGGTTACCGGTGATAGAGAGTGGCTAAGAGATCGAGGCTACCCCATGCTCAAGGAGGTGGCTGACTTCTGGGCGAGTCGCGTCGAGCGCAATGGGCCCGGACAATATGACATTAAGAACGTCATTGGCGCTAATGAATGGCAGGAGAATATTGATAACAACGCCTATACTAACGGCATGGCAAAATTGGTTCTGGGCTATGCTACGGAGGCAGCCAGCATTTTGGGTATAGCTCCAAATCCCGACTGGGCGCATGTAGCGGAGAATATACCTATGATGACCTTCGCGGATGGTACTACAAAAGAGAATGCTACCTACAATGGTGAAATGATCAAGCAAGCAGACGTTAATCTTCTGACTTTTCCCCTTGGATACTACAAGGACCAAACTCAAATAGACAAAGACCTTGAATACTATGAGGCTAAGATGTCACCTAAGGGCCCTGCAATGGGTGTGGCCACACTAGCCGCCATTCACGCCAGAAAGAATGACGCTGATGCAGCTTATGCCCTCTACAAAAAGGGGTATGAACCTAACGAAGTACCGCCGTTCGGTGTAATGTCGGAAACTGCCGGAGGAACCAATCCCTACTTTGCCACAGGGGCCGGCGGTATGTTGTTGAGTGTGCTTGGGGGCTTTGGAGGCTTGGAAATCACGGATAAGGGCATTGAGCAGATCGCTCAGCCAAAATTACCGAAAGGCTGGAAGTCACTAACTATGAAGGGTGTAGGGATCGATGAGAAGACTTTCACTGTTAAGTAATCTACTTCTACTTCTCAGATCATCTGTGTAATAACCGACGTGTAAGGTTTTGGAACCTCCATAAATGAGCGATTGCGGCGAGTGTCAACCCAATGAGGAGTCCTATCCAGATGCCAATAGAACCCATGTCCAAAGTGATACCAAGTACATACCCTACCGGAATAGCAATGAACCAATACGCTACCATAGTGACGATCGTAGGAATCTTGACATCTGCCAGTCCTCTAAGTGATCCGAGCCCAACTACCTGGATACCATCTGATATCTGGAAAAAAGCCGCCACTATCAGCAAGTCAGCAGACAAAGCAATTACTGCAACATCATCTACATAGTAGCTTGGAAGGAGTGTCTTGCCCAAAATGAATACCAATCCACAAATTGCCATAAAACCTGCCGCCATTATAGTACAGGTAAATCCCGCCCTGCGCAGCGTGCTAATATCATTCCTTCCTAGTTGATTACCTACACGAATGGTAGCTGCTGCAGATATTCCAGAAGCCGTCATATACGTTATTCCCGATAGGTTGAGAGCGATCTGATGAGCTGCCAAAGGTACTGCTCCCAGCCAGCCCACCATAATAGCCGCCATGGCAAAGGCCCCAACCTCAAAGACAAACTGAAGTCCAGATGGAATACCGATTTTGAGCAGTTTTTTCCAAATCTTCCATTCGTAGTTCGACAGGTTGAAGCCTGTGACATAGGGTTTAAAATCCTTGAACCTGAAAACAAACCAGATCATTACGATGACCATTAACACACGACTTATCAGGGTTGACCACCCTGCGCCATTCATTCCCAACTCTGGAAATATCCAGATCCCGTAGATTAAAAAATAGTTTAGTATGATGTTGACCACATTGGCGCTGATACTGATGTACATGGCCTGCTTGGTATAGGACAAGCCTTCAGCGAACTGTCGGAAGGCCTGAAATATCATGACAGGGATCAACGATCCGGCGATGATATTGAGGTAAGGCAAGGCAAGATCAACCACCACAGGTTCCTGATCAAAATAGCTTAGCAAAGGGCCTCCGAAATAGAGCAGTAGAAACAAAAGCACTCCAAAAACGGCATCAAGAATGACCGCATGTTTGAGTAAACTTCGAATACCTGATTGCTGGTTTTGACCATCCGAGGCTGCCACAAGGGGTGTCAGGGCATAGGAAACCCCAATCCCGAAAAGCATAACTACGTAGAATGGCGCACCCCCGAGTGAAACCGCAGCAAGCTCCTCAGTGCCCAACTGGCCTACCATGATACTATCAGCAACACCTACCACTACATGGCCAAGTTGGCTCAGCATCACTGGATAAGCCAGCGAGATGTTCTGTAGGAAATGCTCTTTGTAGGTCATCTTGGAGAAAATCAGCAGTTGAGAAGTCTGGCCACTTTCAGCAAACCCGCCAAGCTGAGACTGTCTGTGATCTCTCCATTCATCGCCATTTCTACAGCAGCCTTTAGGGGGAGTTTTTTGATTTCCAATTGCTCCGTCTCTTCAAACTCTGTCTCCGACTGGGTTAATCCCTCAGCGAGGTACACAAACCCTTCTTCATCAGTCACAGAATTGGAAGTATGAATACGCAGTATCTCCGTCCACTTCGAGGCGATCAGCCCTGTTTCCTCCTTGAGCTCCCTCTGAGCAGAGGTCAGTTTGTTTATTCCGATAGGTCCACCACCCATAGGTATCTCCCATGAGTATGCTTCGAGCGGGAAACGATACTGACCTACAAGCCAGGTATTACATTGATCGTCTATTGGGATAATGCCGAGGGCAAGGTTTTTAAAATGTACCCTTCCATAAATCCCTTTGCCTCCGGCTGGATTGAGCACATCAAATTCATCTAATCTAATCCACGGATTATCATAGATCGGTTTGCTTGAAATTACTGTCCAAGGATTTTTGGTCTTGTCCATCGGCGGCAAAGGTAGACGGATTTTTGCTGCCTACATTACCGGGTAGATTATTGAATCTCGAATGAAATGGGCATAATCATACGACTCGTGCGTAATTGCCCTCGTTGTACACCGGGCTCCCAGTCACCAAAGGATTGGATTACGCGCTCAGCTTCTTCGTCACAGCCACCACCGATACCTTTGATAGTCTGCACATCATGAATACTTCCGTCTTCATCAACCACGAACTGAACCAGCACCTGTCCGGAGATATTCTCGTACCTCGCATTACGCGGGTACTTCAGACTATTTACGATGTGCTTACGTAGATTATTGACTCCACCCACAGGCATGGGGGCTTTACTAAGCGTATTGTATCTTATTTTGCTGCCGTTTTCTACAAATGCCTTTCCCCTAAGAAGAATCCCGTCCTGATATAACTCCTTATACAATAGGTTACCATTGTAGTCATAGCCCTGCCATGGCCCGTGCTTTAGCCCATCGAGTATACTGCCCTTTGCCAGGACCCGCAGTTCACCTACATATTGATGCTCGTTGTATTGAATGAGTTCACCTTTACCCTGACGCACAACATGATTACCATCTGCATCCCAAAAATTGATCGTAAGCTCGATTTCTTCATTTGGTAATGAATTGGTATGCAAAATCAATGATTCCTTCATCTCCTGCCCATTGGGGTACCACCACTTCCATTCTCCCAATCTCAGATTTTCCTTATAAATGCCCTTAGACTTAACCTGCCCATTGGGGTAGTAATACACAAACTCTCCATCTTTGATAGTATGGCTGGAGGTCATATAGGCACCACTAGCCGCCACTATTCCGTTCATATAGAAGTCCGTCATTTGGAACCTATCGGCTATAGGGTATTGGTTTGATATTCTATAAAAAGTAGCCTGAGAAAAGGTGGTTATTTTCCCTTCGCTATCGTAATAGACCTTGTTATCCTCCGCATGGAGCAGCAGACAACTGGAGAAATAAAAAAGTAGAAGTAGTTTCATAACAAATGACCGTTGTATTTTGAGCTTGACTACTTGTACGTAGAATATACGTTTTCTTTTCAAGAATTCTTAAAATAATGGCCTCCAATTTGATGAAAGGACAAAATTGAGCCTCCAACGAGAGCTTAACGGTACCGATTCAAACCAAAAAAAGGCAGACTCCCTTAAGGAATCTGCCTCGTCATTATTTTTACTATCGAATTTCTATTGACCGTGGCGTCCACCGGGACCTCCCCTTCGTCCCCCATGTTTAAATTGCATTTGATCGAACTCTACTTGTTGATCCTCGCTGAGCAACTCTCTCACCGCCAATCGTGTTGAAGCTCTTTCTTTCTTCATTGAGATTTCCAGCATGCCAATTTCTTCGATGATATCATAGATTTCATCTTGATTGGCTGCACCTCCGCTCATCAAGGTTCTCAATCTTGCGCTTTTCTCACCAATCTCATTTTCGATCGGAAGTATAGCCTTGCGCATCTCCAAGTGCAGTTGCTCGGCCTGAGCTTTCTGATCGTCAGTCATGTCTAGTCGTTCCATCATATGATCCGGGCCGGGTCTTCTGCCTTCTTCATCCCTCTGTCTATGCGACTGTGCTTGTGTGATCGATACTGACATGCCTGCCACTAGCAGCACTGCCAGCAATAATTTCCAATTTTTCATATCTACCATTATTTAAGATTATCAATACTACTTTGATGTCTGGATCATGAATAACTTGCCCTCGGGTATCAAGTCTTTTGTTAAAGAGTGTTAAAAAGCTATTATCGTAAAGGGGCTGTAGAGGCTGGGTGTGATGAAGCCGGAAGAGGTTGTCTGGCAGGCCCGGTAGTGGCCGCAGCTGTTATTCTACCACCGACCTACACCCATCCCACGCTTAATGACTCTAAACAGCTCAGGTCAAGTATTAGACATGAATTGGTCTCAGATATCAAGTCAGCAGCCATCGCCTGGGCAGTTGGTCAATGTGATCATGAGGAAATCGATCAAATCAATATTCTCAATGCCTCGTTTCTGGCGATGCATAAAGCCATCAAAGCCTTGGTGGTACAGCCGGACTTGCTGCTTATTGATGGCAATCGCTTCAATGCCTTTGAAGACATACCTCATGAATGCATCATCAAAGGAGATGGTAAATACCTTGCCATTGCTGCCGCATCAGTATTGGCAAAAACCTATCGGGACGACTTGATGACCGGACTGTCAAAGGAGTACCCTCAATACGGCTGGCAGACCAACTTCGGTTACCCCACTAAAAAGCACAGAGCTGCGATCGCAGAATGTGGGCCTACTCCACATCATCGGATGTCGTTTCAACTGCTACCTCGACAGATGGAGCTATTTGATAAACATTCAAATAGGGAATAGTCAGGACCTCCCGACTTTCCTTTCCAATACAATCGTCTGGAAACCTCACCAACTACGACTAAATTCGCGATAGTAAAACTTAACCCATGGAACTGAAAAAAGTAGCCCTCGACCATATCCACCAAAGCCTTGGTGGCAAAATGGTGCCCTTCGCCGGATACAACATGCCGGTGCGTTATTCATCAGACATAGAAGAGCATAAAACCGTCCGAAATGGCGTTGGTGTGTTCGATGTAAGCCACATGGGCGAGTTTTCTGTAAAAGGTCCCAAAGCCCTGGATTTAATTCAAAAAGTGACGAGCAATGATGCGGCAAAACTGGTAGATGGTCAGGCGCAGTACTCCTGCTTTCCTAACCAAGAGGGGGGAATCGTGGATGACCTGATCGTATACAAATTTGCTGATGAAGACTACATGCTGGTGGTTAATGCTTCCAACATCGACAAGGATTGGGACTGGATTGTGAGCCACAACAGCATGGGAGCAGAACTTGAAAATCTCTCTGACCAGATATCCCTTTTTGCCGTGCAGGGGCCTAAGGCTGCTGCTGCGATACAGCCTTTGACCAATGTCGATCTGGAAAAGGTGAAGTTCTACCATTTCACGGTAGGGACGGTAGCGGGTATCGACAATGTCATCATCTCAGGTACGGGATACACCGGCGCGGGAGGATTCGAATTGTACGTTGACAATGCCAACGCTGAGGCCTTGTGGAAAGCTATCTTCGAAGCAGGCGCATCTAATGGCATCAAGCCGATCGGACTTGGTGCAAGGGATACTCTGAGGCTGGAGATGGGCTATTGTCTATATGGCAATGACATCACAGATACTACCTCTCCGCTTGAGGCCGGTCTTGGATGGATTACAAAGTTTACGAAAGACTTTATCAATTCGGAGGCTTTAAAGAAGCAAAAAGAAGAAGGCGTTCAGCGCAAGTTGGTCGGCTTTGAGATGGTTGATAAAGGTATCCCAAGGTCACACTATGAGATATTCAACGAGCAAGACGAACTCATCGGAGAGGTAACCTCGGGTACCATGTCGCCCTCTATGAACAAGGGTATTGGTTTAGGCTATGTGAAGGTGGGCTATCATCAGCCGGGCACAACCATCATGATTGCTGTCCGTAACCGGAAATTGAAGGCTGAAGTGGTCAAATTACCCATTTTTAAAGCATAGTATTGGACAAGAAAAGCATAGACGTCTGCATTACACCAGAGCAGATTCACCATTTTGACTTGACTGGTAAAATTGTTGTAGTCACTGACATCCTACGGGCCACCTCATGTATGGTCACGGGTATGGCTAATGGCGTGAAGTCGATCATTCCGGTAGCGACCCTCGAGGAATGCCAAGAGTACCAATTTAAGGGTTATCTGGCCGCTGCTGAGCGAGGTGGGGAACAGGTGGAGGGTTTCGACCTTGGCAATTCACCTTTCGAGTACATGAATCCGGCATTGCAAAATAAATCAGTAGCGGTGACTACTACCAACGGTACTCAAGCCATCACGAAATCACTGAAAGCAGAAACCATACTGATCGGTGCATTCCTCAACCTATCGGCAATCGCCAAATATCTGGTTTTCTCAGATCATGATGTAATCATTCATTGTTCTGGCTGGAAGGGACTTTTTAGCATGGAGGACACACTTTTTGCCGGGGCTCTCCTGGACCGTCTTGGGAAGACTCATTCCTTTGAAAGTGATTCTGCATTGATGGCTCTTACGCTTTACAGGCAGGCCAAGTCATACCTTCCCGGCTTTATTCATGGTGCTAATCATGCCCAGCGGCTATCCAAGTTTAATATTCAGAAGGATATTGATTTCTGCTGTAAGCTCGACCAGTACAACATCGTACCACGTCTAAAAGGCAGAGAGATAGTGGCGGGATAAACAGCCTATCGAAGCTTCTCATTGTCCTTATGCCGACTGGCGTCTCTGATGTTCTTCTTTTCAAAATTCTTTTTTAGCGCTTCTGTCAGGTCGACTCCTGTCTGGTTCGCCAGGCAGATCAATACCCAAAGCACATCAGCCATCTCATCACCCAGGTCACGGTTCTTATCTGAGTCTTTGAACGATTGCTCACCATAGGTTCTGGCCATCAACCGAGCAAGTTCACCCACTTCTTCCATCAAGACAGCCGTGTTGGTCAGCTCATTAAAATACCTCACACCCACGGTCTTGATCCACTGATCCACCTGCTCCTGAGCTTCTTCTATAGTCATGGTCTCATTTATACTTTGTTTTTACTATCGATAATGATAGTCACAGGGCCGTCATTGGTCAAGCTGACTTTCATATCAGCTCCAAACTCTCCGGTGCTAATCGGCTTACCTAATTCTATTGTCAAGGCCACCTGCATTTCTTCATACATCGGAATGGCGATTTCGGGCTTGGCAGCTTTTATGTAGGATGGCCGATTACCTTTTTTAGTACTTGCGTGAAGGGTAAACTGGCTGATCAGCAAAATCTCACCATTCACGGCCTTAACACTTAGGTTCATGACTCCCTCCGCATCATTGAAAACTCTCAGATTAGTGATCTTCCCTGCTAACCAATTGACATCAGTCTGGTCATCTTCCTCCTCAATACCGAGAAGAATCATGAGTCCTGTACTGATACTTCCCACTACCTCACCGGCCACTGCCACCGAAGAAGAACTGACCCTCTGAATTACCGCTATCACTATTTGGACTTGGCTAGGCTTCTGATTTCATTAGGCTTATGTACGAACAAGCCTTCCTCCCCCTTTTGAGCTACGTGAAACATTCCTTTGGCTACATCCTCTCCACGTATGGACCAGAACTTGTTGAGCCCGATGATAAAAAAGGAGAGTACTACGGTAAAAAACTTTGCAAGCTCCTCCAGAACCCTGAAGTCTTCTCTAGCACCGATTAGTAAGGATGGTTGGAATATATGGAGAGATTTCAATCCCAGGTTCTTAAGCTTATCTTCGAGTTCACCCTTGATCTGATTGTAAAAAAGTGGTGACTCGGAATCCGCTCCTACAGCCGTGACTACTATAAACGTGTTGAACCTCGACCCTTTTTTTGCGATCTCCGCCAACTCAAGTGGGTAATTAAGGTCAATTTTCTTAAACCGTTCTTTAGACCCAGCCTTCTTCTTGGTAGTGCCAAGACAGCAATAGTGATCCTCCGCATTGAGTTGGTCTGCTACCGAGGCTAGTTGATCAAAGTCCACAATAATCTCTTCGATCCTATTGTCTTTGATATCCAAGCTTCTTCGGCCTACTACTACGATTTTTGAATAGTAGTCATTGGCCAGCAATACCTTCATCAATTCACGACCTACAAGGCCAGTAGCACCAGTGACAACAGCAGTTTTACCCATTAGCTAGTTCATTTTCCCAGCATCCTGTCCAGCAGCTTCAACATATCAGCTTTAGTCGGACTTAATGCAGGCACCAATCTATTAACGTCGGTACGTCCTTTTTTTCGTTCAATTTCCAAAGCAAAAACAAATTCCGAAGATGGATCAAACCATCCCTTAACAGGCCCGAATCTCAGGTCATTAAAAACCAAGTTATGGCTTTCCTGTCTAACAGCAAAATAGCCCTTAGAAAATTTAATTAGCTGATTTACTTCGTGTTGGCCTTTAAAGTCATCGAGCAATTCGGCTTGCTGAGGTAGATAGTCCAAGCTCAATGGCTGCTCATCCAGGATAGAGTAATAGCCCGCATAGAAACCCTGCTCTGTCTTGACCACCACAGACCACAGCAAGTTGTTGAAAGGGGTTGGAACGGTCATGAAAGACTCGTAACGAACCTTTTGCTGAGAGAGCTGGTGCCTGATATTGCGGTCTACCTGAAGTTTATTGACTACCGTAAATGCCAGATAAACCGAGCTAAGTAATAAAGCCAACCGATTGACTTTCGCACGCCAATCATTTTTCCTGCTAAGGAATAACACAACCAGGAAACCTATCAGAAGTGGCAATGTATAGAGGGGATCAACCACAAAGATCGTATTAAGTGCCACGCGAAAATCAGAAAATGGCAGCCAAAGTCCGGTACCATAGTTTGTAAATATGTCGAGAAGTGGATGTGTAAAGATCGACCAGAAGAAAAGCCACGACCAATCTCGCCAGGAGGTGCTGGACTTTCTATGTAAATGCGATATTAGGTACCCCAATATCGGAGCGGTCAATACTGCAAAAAGGATAGAATGCGAGAAACCACGATGCATGAGTAGCGCATCTACATCGCTGTAGACAAAGTTGAAAGCTACATCAAGGTCTGGAATGGTGCCACCTATTGCGCCCCAAAGCAAGGCTTTATTGCCTTCCCTTTTGCCAAGGGTAGCCTCCCCAACAGCTGCACCAAGCACAAATTGGGTTACCGAATCCATTGATAACTATAAAAACGGCTACTGTGGGTAGACCAGACTTGCCTCCCACTCCTGGTACTTCTCCAGGTCATCCGCGAATGACTTGAATATCCAGAAAATCACGGAGATATCATCGACAAACCCAAGTGCAGGAATGAAGTCTGGAATCAGATCAAGAGGTGTAACGAAGTAGAGGATACCTGCCACTAGAATAATCAGTGTGCGCCAGGGCAACTCTCGATATTCACCTGAAATATATGCTTGCACCATGCGGATCGCGAGCCTAACCTTATCAGCAAACTCACTCATTTTTGCGCTGTTGCTCATGATGGCCGTGATCTTATCTCCGGCAACATCTATCAGTGATTTCACCTTAGACTCATCATCAAGAAGGCGCTTGGCCTTTGCTTTGTATTTATCAAAACTCTTCGGTTCCCTTTCTTCTGACATATCCTAAAATTCTTGTCTTATTTCATCCTTAATAAAAACCAATGCCTCGTTGATCTGGTCTGAACCCTGCTCCATTACTAAATCAAATATTTTCTTCGCCAAATCGAGGCTTTTTGCTTCTTTGTTTACCTCAGAGCCTGCCTGATTGATTTTCACCACCAGATCCTCCATGGCGCGCCTGACCATATTCCAGGCCTCATCGCTCATGTATACTTGTTGAGATAGGTTGTGGTTATACTCTTCCCTCACCTCCGACAGCAGCACGTGCTGGAATTGTGCGGCATTATATTCTGAGTTATTTAATCTAACGATCAAATTGTTGGGCGAGATGCGCTCCAAAAAGAGACACATTCGTTCGTAGGCCTGGAGTCTGATGGGAAGGATTGTCTCAGTACTCTTTTGCCTCAATTCAATTTTTTGGCTCTGCCACTCCTTCTGTATAAACATCTTGACGGTGAGGTACATGGCGTACATCACGGCTATCGCCGGAAGGATAATCTTACCAAATTCAACCAATAAATCCATTGTCAGAAAGCAGTTTGAACTAATTATTACGTGCTAAAGTTAACTAATTTTAATGCTGATTAGACGATCCCTCACTAATGAAACTAGAACCTGTAGGTCTCACTCCAGCGGCAATCGAACAAATACGACATATCATGCAGCACAAGAATATTCCCGGGGAATATGCGCTGCGTGTAGGAGTGAAAGGTGCGGGCTGTGGCGTGGGATTTCAGCTTGGCTTTGATAAGATCAAGGAAAGCGACCTGTCCTATCTGGTGGATGACATTAAGGTATTGGTAGACAAAAAACATACGATGTATCTGCTGGGTGTTACGGTAGACTACTATTCGGGGGCCGATACGCAGGGATTCACATTCGTGAAGGAGGAGGTGACTAGCGCTCGGAAGTAAGCGAAACACTTGCCATCTCACACAGACCTCCAATGGGTGGGTTATGCTTGGACACCATCACTTTAGCGGATTTCACAGCGGGGAATGCCTTTAGGAGATCACTATTGATATCCGTCGCAATCGCCTCAAGCAACTTTGCCGGACTTTTCATTACGGATGAGACCACTTCATAGACTTGGCCGTAATCGACGGTCAACGCCAGCTCATCTTCTCTACCGGCCTCACCAAAATCAACATTTACCTCCAGATCAATAGTAAAGCGATTGCCCAGTTTTTGCTCTTCTTCGAAAAAACCATGATAGGCATAAAACTCCATGCCTTTGAGGTGTATAGCACTAGTACTATTCTTCATCCAATTGATCAAAAAATGAAGCTTCCTCAGAAACTTCAGACGGATTAGCGGCTGGTTTTTCCTTAGCGGAATTCTCCTTAGTCGTTTCCTTTACCTTTTGAGGTTGTTGTGCTGTACTGCTCTTTGACCCATTATTTCCTTTTTCCGACTTACCAAACACTGGAAACTTAGGTGGCTCTACGTTTCTCATTTTAAGCGGCTTCTCATCCAGCTCATCCTGAGATTCTCGGATTACGGCTTTTACCTTTTTGATATGATCCTCCAGTTTAAACTTCCGGCTTCCCATATCAATCTTGCCTACACGGGCTATAATATCCTCAGAGAGGTTTTTTAGTTCCCCCACTAAGTTGTCCCGTTGATTCTCGATAGCTCGATAGTTTTGCTCCAGCTCACGGACAGCATCCTGCATTTCCTCGACTATGTTTCGAGATTTCATTTCGGATTTCTCTATGATCGATTTAGCTCTTGATTTCGCTTCGGTCATGAGCGCATCCGCATTCATCTGGGTCTCCTTCAAATGCAGTTCGGCTGCCTTAGTGGCCTGATCAATCATATTGGCGCCAGTGTCCTCTGCTGTCTTTAGTGTTTTAAAAAGTGACGACTCTACTTCTCTGAGCTTTTGCACCTCTTTTTCACTCTGCTCGAGCTTTATTTTCAATTCCTTTTGTTCGTCAATTAAGCGTTCCCACTCGTTGGACATAGAAAGCAAAAAGGCCGTAACCTCTTCCTTGTCATAGCCCCGAAAGCCTTTTTCAAAGCTCTTCTGACGAATTTCTAAAGGTGTAATTTTCATCTTTTCAATATTTACGGACAGACATTCCCACGCACTCTATCAGGTTTCAAAATCAAGGCTCCATACTGATATCGTACGATCATCACTCGCAGAAACCAATTGATTATTATAACCTGACCAGAATAGTTTGTTGACAGAGGTGCCGTGACCGGCATGGCGGGCCTTATCTATTACTTTTAACAACCGAAAAGTCTGTAAGTCCCAGACTTTAATGGTCTTATCCATACTACAAGTTACAAAATGTTTGCCACTAGGGCTAAAATCAATATGATTAATGGCGTACATATGAGCAACGATAGATTCCTGCTGTTGGTACTTCATAGTATCCCATACCTTCAAATTTGCATCACGCCCTGCCGTCATCAAATGTTGGTAGTCGGGTGTGTACCTGACAGTAAAAACCGAGTTCTTGTGCCCAATGATTTCATGTTTTACCGATAGGTCCTTCAAGTCCAAAATTCGGACGAGGTGATCGCTAAACCCAACCGCCAACTCCATGTCCACCGGGTTCACCGATAGGGCCCTCGCGCTCTTATCACTTAGCCCTAACCGATTGACGATAGTCGGGGTTTGAGAAATATCGATCACAATGAGTTCACCCTCTCCTGTACTTACAAAGCACAGGTCCTCGAATATCTGGATATCGAAAATCGCGGCAGTCGTAAGCTTTAGCGAGTATCGCTCGGTCTTTGTTTCCAGATCGATAAGGTGAATGCCGTCATAGTTGTGTCCCACTATCAGTTGATTACGCATTTTATCCAGCCCTACCGCGTAAACACTGTTAGGAACCTTAGCGACCAACTGTCCATTTTCCGGGTCAGCGAGATCCCAGGCTACCACCATTCCATCACCTGCCCCACTATAGCATATTTGGCTATCTTTGGCGCCAGCCAGCGTATAGATACAGTCCTTGTGTCCTGTAAGTGTTGATTCCTTGTTGACGCTGACAGTGGTTCTTTTCATAATGGATCTGTTAGCACAAAAGTAAGGGCTTAGCGCCGATTATTTGATTAAATAGCATAATGCCTCTGGCTCTCTATCGAAATATAACTGACCATTCCTCATTTGCCATATGGCAAATCACCGAGGATAAGGACGCCTTGCTTGAGCGCCTACCGGAAAATGAGCGGAAAGGTGGCCTTGCAAAACACGACAAAGGCCAATCAGAGTATGCAGCCTCCCGGTTGTTAGCGAGTATTCTGTGCCAGAGACATGGGCTTGACTATCGTGGGATAAAAAAAGATGACTGTGATAAACCTCACCTTATTGGGGAGATGGCCCACATTTCTATTTCACACAGTTACCCTTATGCTGCGGCTATGATCCATATGAAAGAGTCTTGTGGCATAGATATTGAAAGGCCTCAGGAGAAAATTCATCGTATTGCGCACAAATTCATCAATGCAGATGAGCAAAGCTGGGTTGGTGAAAAATCGGAAAACCTGACTTTAGTATGGTCCGCTAAAGAAACGCTGTATAAAATCTATGGTCGCAAAAAGCTTGCTTTTAAGGAAGACATGATGGTTTTACCAAGCGGCAACAAGGCTGGCGAGTCACTGGTTGGTAATGTAAACTCGGAAAACACCGAAAAAAAGTATAATTTAGGTATTGAAAGAATCGAAGATTTTATAATAACTTTTTTAGAATCATGAGTAATCGATTAGCTGTTATATTGATTGTATTAGTATTCCCCCTTTCGGCGGTAGCTCAAAAAAGCATCTCTGATTTTAGTTTGAAGAATGTGACTAATGATCAAATGATAAGCTTGAGTTCAATGAAAGATAAGAAAGCTGTGGTAGTGGTCTTCACCAGCAACTACTGTCCCTATGCCAAGCTCTACGAGGATCGGCTCATCGGATTATACTCCGCTTACGAGGACCAGAATTTGGGCTTTGTGTTGATCAATCCTAACCACCCGGAAACGAGTCCTGAAGATGCTGAGGCAAGGATGCTCAAGGCGGCGGGATCGACGCCACGGCGAGTAGTCTCGGG
>CAYGOT010000029.1:0-50159 GCA_964351595.1 uncultured Roseivirgaceae bacterium
TAGGCACCTCGATCTGCACTCATTTCCAGAACTCTCTTCTGAGAGATTTCCCACACAGTTTTGTAAAGCGCTTTGATCTCATCCGGAATCTCAGCAATTCCCTGCACAGAGCCATTTGCTTCGATGATTCTGTTTTTCATGCTATCGTTCCAGATACCCAGTTTGATAAGGTCCTTCATCAAGTGCTTATTAACAATGATGAACTCTCCTGAAAGTACTCTTCTGGTATAAATATTCGAGGTGTAAGGCTCGAAGCACTCATTATTACCAAGGATTTGAGAGGTAGAAGCTGTCGGCATAGGAGCAACCAATAGCGAGTTGCGCACACCGTGCTTCTTCACCTTTTGCTTAAGATTCGTCCAGTCCCATCTACCAGCATCAGGAGTTACACCCCACATGTCAAACTGGAAGATGCCTTTAGACACTGGAGACCCTTTGAAAGTCTCATAAGGGCCTTCTTTGATCGCGATCTCCATTGAAGTCTCCATTGCACCAAAGTAGATGGTCTCGAAGATTTCTTTATTGAGTTGCTTCGCCTCAGCCGAGTCAAACGGCAGTCTTAATAATGCGAAAGCATCAGCTAAACCTTGTACACCCAGACCGATGGGTCTATGGCGCATGTTAGAATTCTTAGCCTCAGGCACTGGGTAGTAGTTCACATCGATCACCTTGTTGAGGTTACGTGTGGCTACTTTTGTGATCTTGTAAAGTGCGTCATGGTCAAACTTGCCATCTTCCGTTACAAATTTCGGTAGAGAGATAGAAGCCAGGTTACAAACAGCCACCTCGTCAGGCGCGGTGTACTCTATGATTTCAGTACATAGGTTGGAGGACTTGATCGTACCCAGATTCTTCTGGTTAGATTTCTTATTTGCCGCATCCTTAAATAGCATGTAAGGAGTGCCTGTCTCAATCTGAGATTCCAGCACTTCAAACCAAAGCTCTTGAGCTTTTACAGTTTTTCGGGCTTTGCCTTCTTTCTCATACTTCTCGTACAGCTTCTCAAACTCCTCTCCATAGCAATCCGCAAGTCCGGGGGCTTCATTTGGACAGAAGAGCGACCAATCTTCATTGGCCTCAACCCGCTTCATGAATAAGTCGGAAATCCAAAGCGCGTAGAATAAATCCCTGGCTCTCAACTCTTCCTTACCATGGTTCTTTTTCATCTGAAGGAAATCGAAAATATCTGCATGCCATGGCTCCAGATATATTGCGAAGCTTCCTTTACGTTTACCGCCTCCCTGATCTACATATCTTGCAGTCATGTCGAAGTTGCGAAGCATTGGTACGATACCGTTGGATACGCCGTTAGTACCCTTAATGTAGGAACCTGTAGCCCTGACATTGTGAATGCTGAGCCCAATACCACCCGCAGACTGAGAAATCTTGGCGCATTGCTTTAGTGTATCGTATATGCCATCAATACTGTCATCCTTCATGGTGAGTAGGAAGCATGAAGAAAGTTGTGGCTTGGGTGTACCCGCATTGAATAAAGTAGGTGTGGCATGTGTAAACCACTTCTCGCTGAGCAAATTGTAAGTTTCTATTGCCGCAGTGATGTCTTCCTTGTGGATGCCAACGGCTACCCTCATCAGCATATGCTGCGGGCGCTCCACTACTTTGGTGTCAAGACGCATTAGATAAGAGCGTTCTAATGTCTTAAAGCCGAAGTAGTCATAGTTGAAGTCCCTATCGTAAATTATGCTGGAGTCAAGAAGAGCTGCATTCTTTTTGATAATACCATACACCTCAGTTGAGATCAAAGACGCATTCTCTCCTGTTTTTGGATCAATATAGGTGTAAAGCCATTTCATCGTATTAGAAAAAGACTTACTAGTGGTTTTGTGCAGGTTGGATATCGCTATGCGAGCTGCTAGTGTAGCATAGTCAGGGTGCCTTGTCGTTAATGAAGCAGCGGTCTCTGCCGCTAGGTTATCCAGTTCCTGAGTTGTGACACCATCGAAGATCCCGTCGATTACCTTCTTGGCAATATCAATGGTCTCCACGTACTGCATGTTAAGGCCATAGCATAGCTTATCTATGCGCGCAGTGATTTTGTCGAACTTTACTGATTCGCGTCTTCCGTCTCTTTTAATTACAAACATTTTGCTCTTCTGGGTTTAATAGGGTCTAGAAATCTTCGTCAAGCGAGAATTTTGGTGATTTATTTTCTCCTTCTTTATTCAAAACGCCGGCTTTCTGGTATTCTGCTACGCGCTTCTCGAAAAAGTTGGTCTTTCCTTGAAGCGAGATCATTTCCATGAAGTCGAATGGATTGGTAGCGTTATATATTTTGGGGCATCCTAATTCTAATAATAATCTATCAGCTACAAACTCGATGTATTGGCACATGAGTTCAGAGTTCATGCCGATGAGCCTGACTGGTAGGGCCTCTGATACAAACTCCTGCTCAAGTTTGACCGCATCACGAATGATCTCTATTACCGTTTCCTGAGGAAGCTTATTGTTTACATGCTGTGTATATAAGTGGCAGGCAAAATCACAATGCAGTCCTTCATCACGAGAAATCAACTCATTGGAGAAGGTCAAACCAGGCATAAGACCTCTTTTCTTGAGCCAGAAGATAGAGCAGAAACTACCAGAGAAGAAAATGCCTTCTACAGCTGCAAAAGCAATTAGTCGTTCGGCAAAACTGCCTTTGTCAATCCATCTTAGCGCCCAATCTGCTTTCTTCTTGACAAGATCCATGGTCTCAATAGCATGGAAGAGTTTATCCTTCTCTGCTGGATCTTTTACATAAGTATCTATAAGTAAAGAATAAGTCTCAGAGTGTATGTTCTCTATGGCAATTTGGAAACCGTAGAAAAACTTGGCTTCTGTATACTGTACTTCGGAAACAAAATTTTCCGCCAGGTTCTCATTAACTATACCATCGCTTGCAGCAAAGAAAGCAAGGACGTGCTTGATAAAATGATGCTCACCATCATTGAGATTAACCCAATCTTTGAGGTCTTGCCCCAAATCTATTTCTTCGGCGGTCCAAAAGCTTGCCTCCGCTTTTTTGTAATACTCCCATATATCAGAATGTTGAATGGGAAAGATGACGAATCGGTCTTTGTTTTCTTTTAAAATTGGCTCCTCTAACTCAACTGGGTGACTCATTTATTTTACTGTATTTATACTATTAAACATTACTTCAATTTCTTCCTCCAAGGAGCTAATACATTAAACAAAGCATTATCAGCGAGCGAACTCAGTGATTCCTCTGTTTCTTTTATAGCTGGCATGTATTTTTCAGGAGTCTGACCAGAAAGAAAAGAGCAATTTTTTCTGGTCGAGCGATACAAATATTATAAAAAGGGGACTAAAAATCAAAGCTCGAAAACGGTCTGACAGGAGTAAAAAACCAAGCCGCACTTTGGGTCATAAAGCACTGAAAATAAGGGTACAATGAAAGATTAATACAATCTTAACTTCTATGAATATGAGGCGTATAACGAGACGAGCGAAGGCTAATTTTTTTTTAAAAACTTTTTCAGGGGTTGTTATGGGGCGCTAGGTTTGAATATTTAGAGGATTACCCTATCTTTGCAATCCATTTTTGGAGAAGTAATACAAAAAGCTATATGTACGCAATTGTTGATATCGCTGGTAAGCAGTTCAAAGTTTCTAAAGACCAGTACGTTTATACACCTAAGTTAGAGGGTGATGAGGGGGCGGCTGTCGAGTTTGATAACGTGCTGCTAGTAGATAATGATGGCAAGATCAAAGTAGGTAAGCCTACGATTAAAGGAGCGAAGGTTTCTGGTAAGATACTTGGTCACGGAAAGGATGACAAAGTCATTGTTTTCAAGAAGAAGAGAAGAAAAGGATACAAGAAGAAGAACGGTCACAGACAGGAGTTCTCCAAAGTATTAATTGAAGACATTAAATAAGAATCAACCATGGCACACAAAAAAGGAGTCGGTAGTTCGAAAAACGGAAGAGAGTCGCATAGTAAACGACTTGGTGTAAAGATATTTGGTGGTCAAGAGGCTATCGCTGGAAATATCATCGTACGTCAGCGTGGCACAAAGCATCACCCAGGTGCTAATGTTGGTCTAGGTAAAGATCATACGCTGTTTGCCCTTACTGACGGCACGGTAGAATTTAAGAAAGGAAGAGAAAACAGATCTTTCGTATCTGTTGTCCCTGCTGAGGCTTAAGGCCAACTAAGATATTTAGTAGAAACCCATGGTTCGTAAGGATCATGGGTTTTTTATTTGACTCTGGTCAGTTGAAACCGATGAGACCTTTGATTAACTTCTTGCTTGCAGTAAAACATCTTCATTAGCCCGAACTAGGGGATTTTCCTTAATCGTTTTGATGAGAGTTAGAAGATGCTCAGTTCTTCTTGAAAAAAATCTCTGAATAGGTGATTAGGAAGTTTCCAATAGTACCCGAA
Source organism: uncultured Roseivirgaceae bacterium (assembly GCA_964351595.1). Taxonomy (GTDB): domain Bacteria; phylum Bacteroidota; class Bacteroidia; order Cytophagales; family Cyclobacteriaceae; genus UBA6059. The sequence continues at coordinate 4,406 of CAYGOT010000029.1, forward strand.
AACTGACTGCCTGTTAATAATAGAAACTCGCCTCTATAGCTGGGATCAAAACGATGAACCGGTGTACCGTTGTTGTAGTTGATGGTAATCCGACCAAGGCTGTCTTCGGCCCATAGGATGTCCTGATCAGTGGGCAAGCCTATAACTGGCACATCCAGAAGAATGAAACCGGTACCATCACTATTGAATTGATAGGTGCCCGTCTCGTAGTATGTAGCTTCATGGACCACCTCACCACCTCGCACCTGCTCCACTTCATGAGTCAAGACATTCCATGAGCCAACGACGGAATTGTTGTCTTCCTCTTCCTTGCATCCGGTAAGTAGAACATTGAGCACTAACAGCGTAATAAAAAAGCATTTTGAACTCATCAGTAGAGTATTTTTACAGCAAACGAGGCGGCAAAAATAATGTTATCTGTTGGATCAGAATATTCTGTAAGTACTTATCTGCTCCACAAAAGCAGGTAGTGCACCTGGGCTGATGACCGCACTGAAGATCACGCCAAAAAGTGCTCCAATGAGGTGAGCCTGGTGATTAATATTGTCGGACATAGACTTGCCCTGATATACAGAGTAGATGATGTACAGTATGCCCAGTACAAACCCTGGCAGGCAAATGAACCCATAGAGGCATATATCACTTAAGGGCATGTAGAGGATGCTACTAAACACTACCGCGCTTACCCCGCCAGATGCTCCCAGGGCATTGTATCCTTGAAAATCCTTGTACTTGAAATAGCTCGGGAGATCAGATATCACGATTGCCGATAGGTACATGACTACAAAAACTATAGGGCCAGGACTACCAAGGACATAGGTGAAAATCTGCTCCACATTTCTACCGAAGAAATAGAAGGTGAACATGTTGAAGCCGAGGTGAACCCAACCATCATGGATAAATCCTGAGCTGATGAAGCGATACACCTGACCGTTTTTCGAAATCTGGTAGGGGTTGAACATAAACCCGTAGTAAATGGCCGGCTTATTCCAGGCCGCAGCACTGATGGCGACTGTTACAATGATGATAATGAGCGTATATGACATTGCTATTTTTCTCTGTGATATAGATAGTCGGCAAATTCTTTGAGCGGCGCTTTTCTCTTATCAGAAATATCGATAGCTGCGAGTGCAGTATAGCCCTCATCAAAATAAGTCTGAATGGCTTCTTCAGTTAGTTGCTTAATGGCAAGCTGTTCGTAGATTTCCCTTACTGCCATGACTTTCTCTTCTTTGTCAAATTCTTTTTTGGCTATCCAGTCAGTCAGCGTTTTGGCAGTTTCTCCTTCTGCAGATTTCAAGGCGTTGATCAATAGAAAGGTCTTCTTATTGGAAATGATATCTCCACCAACCTGTTTGCCAAACTTCTCCTGATCAGAAAAGACATCTAAGAGATCATCCTTGAGCTGGAAGCCTACACCGATCTTCTCACCAAAAGTGCAAAGCAGCTCTGTATCCGTTTGCGATAGCCCTGCGAGCGTGCCACCCAGTCGCAAACTCATACCTAATAGTACGGCCGTCTTAAGCCGAATCATTTCCAGGTATTCATCAACAGTGACATCTGATCTTTGCTCAAAATTCATATCAATCTGCTGTCCCTCGCATACTGCCAGCGCACACTTGTTGAACATGCGAATGACCGAAGGGAGCATCGACGGATCTACCTCAAGCAATAGGTCATATGCTTTCACCAACATGGCGTCCCCGGATAATATGGCGATGTTCTCATCCCAATGCTTGTGTACTGTGGGTTGTCCGCGGCGGATAGGTGCTTGGTCCATGATGTCGTCGTGCATCAGCGTAAAGTTATGGAAGACCTCCACAGCTAGGGCCGGCTTGATGATGGACTCCCAGTCATCTTTGCCAAGCTGATAAGCGAGTAGGGCAAGCATCGGTCTCAACCGTTTCCCGCCAAGTTTTAGAATATAGCGAATAGGCTCATAAAGTTCCTTGGGATGTTTGCCGAAGGGCTCATTTTCGATCGCCTCGCTTAGCTTGGTGAGATAGGGTTGGAAGGTGTTGCTCATGCATCAACAAATTCTAAATCAATCGTTCTGCGGTCTATGTCTGTTTTGGCCACAGTTACCTGTACTTTATCTCCCAGGGTAATCATTTTCTTATTGCGTCTACCTACTACGCAGTAGTTCTTCTCATCAAACTCATAGTAGTCGTCAGTGAGATCGGCCATGCGAACCATGCCTTCACACTTGGTCTCCACAATCTCAACATAAATACCCCATTCGGTGACACCAGTTACGATACCATCAAATACCTTTCCTTGGGTATCAGACATGAACTCTACCTGCTTATACTTAATGGATGCGCGTTCCGCATCGGCAGCACGCTTCTCTCTTTCCGAAGAGTGGGCGCATTTTTCTTCAAATTCATCCTTGTCTGCTGGCTTACCATTGTCCAGATAATGCTGGAGGAGCCGATGCACCATCATATCAGGATAGCGGCGGATAGGCGAGGTGAAGTGTGTATAATGCTGAAATGCCAAACCAAAATGCCCTTTGGGATCCGTAGTATATTTCGCCTTGGCCATAGACCTGATAGCTAATGACTCGAGTACGTTCTGCTCAGGCTTTCCTTCTATATCCGTCATGAGCGTGTTGAGCTCAGTGGAAAGTGCTCCCCCGGCAAGATTGAGCTTATGTCCAAATCGCGTGGCGAACTTCGCGAAGTTGTCGAGCTTTTCTGGATCAGGATTGTCATGGGTACGATAGACAAATGTATGTTCCTTACCCTCTTTGGACTTGTGATGGATGAACTCTGCCACTTTCTTGTTAGCCAGCAGCATAAATTCCTCAATCATCTTGTGCGCGTCTTTCCGCACTTTTTGGATGATCCCAAGCGGCTTGCCCTTCTCATCAAGTTTAAATTTCACCTCTACCGTTTCAAAGGCTATAGCCCCATTCTTAAACCGGAAGTTCTTAAGCTTCTTGGCCAGCGCATTCATTTGATTGATTTCTGTGGCATACTCACCCTCGCCTGATTCGATTCGCTCTTGAGCTTCTTCATAAGTAAACCGCCTATCGGAATGAATCACTGTGCGCCCAAACCATTGTGATTTGATTTCAGCATTTGGCGTTAGCTCAAATACTGCTGAAAAAGTCAGTTTATCCTCATTGGGACGAAGTGAGCATAAGTTATTGGAGAGCTTCTCCGGAAGCATAGGTATCGTACGATCCACGAGATACACAGAGGTAGCTCTGTCAAGTGCCTCCTGCTCTAGCAGCGTGTTGGGTCGCACGTAGTGGCTCACATCAGCAATGTGGATGCCTACTTCGAAGTTGCCGTTATCCAGCGTCTTTAGCGATAGCGCATCATCAAAATCCTTGGCGTCTGCCGGATCGATGGTGAAAGTGGTGATGTTTCGAAAGTCCTTGCGGTAGCCAATCTCCTTCTTGGTGATCTCCTCAGGGATTTTGGCCGCTGCGTCTTCTACCTCTTTGAGGAAGGAGAAGGGGAGACCAAACTCTGCCATGATAGAGTGAATCTCAGCCTCATGCTCGCCAGCTTGCCCAAGTATGGCTGTCACTTCGGCGGTGGGGCTCTTCTTTTCATTTCCCCAATCCTTGATACGCACCATGACCTTATCGTTGGCTTTGGCGTTTTTCAATTTCTCTGGGTAGACGTAGAAATCCGAGTATATTTTCCTGTTGTCCGGGATGACAAATGCGAATTTTTGCGATAGCTCTACCCGACCGACAAACTCCGTCTTATTTCGCTCAACTATCTCCGTCACTATGCCTTCCGGCCGTGCTCCGTGTCGTTTGCCCTTGATACTGATACTGACGGTATCGCCATCTACCGCGCCTCTGAGGTCAGAGGTCTTGACCCATACATCTTCGTCCCTACCGGGAATGACCACATAGGCGAACTTGGCATTGACATGATCGACTTTGCCCTGAAGTGCATCAGGGTCTTTGGCACTGCTAAAGTTGTTTCTGGACTTATGCAGTAATTCTTGTCGCTCGAGTGTGAAGAGCAGGTCGGGCACCATGTTTTTACTGATTTTGTCTCGGATACCCAATGTCTTGATTACTTGCCTTACCGTGTAGGTCTGGCCGATGTTTTCATTAAATAGATTCAGTATTCTTGTCTTGAGCTCATCTTGATGTGGGCTCCCTTTTTTGCCCTTTGCGGGACTGTGATGTTTTTTTCTTTTACTCATGTTGATGGAGGCGTGCTCCTTAGATTGAAAAATATTATGAACCTAACAATGTGAAATTGGTGTTTCATCATTTTCGTTGAAGTCCTTTGGTGGGTCTGAGGGGGGATACCACCTTGTAATTGGATGCGAAGTTATAGCAATTGTAGCGTCTGATTTCAGTTTGGATATTAATTCTTGGTTATGAGCTTTCTTCTCCCATCACTCTAACTAATAAACAGGCGGTTAGGTTATGACAATTGTGAATGCCTTACCGGCTATGTTATCACCTCTATGTTTTCTTCCGGGATTAGGTCTTTTCCTTGCAGTTTGAGATACAGCTGCGCGGTAGCAATCACATCATTACAGCAATATCTGGCGATTCTGGCTAGCCCGTTTTCCTTGTAGTAGACTTCATTGACCATACTACCGTCAATATCATCCTTGCTGCTCGGTATCCCGAATATGGTCGTGAGCAGTTCTAGCGAAGTATAGCTTTTCCAATCTCCAAACTTCCATAGCTCCATGGTGTCGATATGATTGACTTCCCAGGGCTTCTTTCCATGAAGCTGAAGCGAATAGGGAAGAGAGATCCCATTGACGAGCATTCTGCGGCCGAGGTACGGGTAGTCAAACTCGCGTCCGTTATGAGCACAGAAGGCGAGTTTGTTCTGATCAAATTTTGACTCAACAAGCGACTTAAACTCACCCAGTAAGACACGCTCATTGTCATCCGCTATCGCTTTAACCCTCAAACTCAAGCCGTTTTCCTCATGCATATAGTAGATGCCAAAGGCAATGGTGATTATCTTCCCGAACTCAGCATAGATCGCACCCTTGTCGGAGAATAGCTCCTGTGGGGTTAATTCCTCGGGGTTTTTGAGTTGACTAGCTTTTTTTGCCCACAATGCCTGCATCTCCGGGGAAAGCTCATCGAAGTTGCTTTTTCCGGATACGGTCTCTATATCAATGACCAATACATTGCTATCCATAGCTGGAATATAATAAAAATGCTAAGGATGAAGAATACCCCTGGTGTTGAGTGCCTCGATATAGGTGAGGTTAGTTTCCTGGATACTTTCGGGTACGAAAATGAACTTCTTATCAAAGATCTGATCCATGATGTAATAGCTGACCCAGTACTCGTTGGTGAGGGCAAAGACAGATGGGTCGATCGGCTCTATCTTGGCAAAGCTTTCCTGATTGAGTTGCTCGATCACATGCCGCAGTGTAGAGGTCTTCTTGCTTTCGCCGTTCATGCTGCCATATCCTTTGGAAGTGACCATGACCGTCTTGAGCTCGATTAGATTTCTATTGATGATGTACACGTCCCATGGCTGCTTGAGATCCGACTCATCCTGAGGCACTATCGCGATTAATACTCCTGTGACAGGTTCAAATGGGATGTCTTTTTTCATGGATAATTTAAAATGTACTTGATGATAATAACCCGAATGCGATGAATATCATTCGATCACAAAATAAAAATCCCTTTCATCAACATCCTAGTGATTGCGCTACCGCAATTCCCTAAATTCAGATTTTATCCCTCATGGCATGATTGCTTTTCGCTACAAAGTTTTTCTCGAGGTAGCTCGACACTTGAGCTTTTCAAAAGCTGCTGACCGACTCAGTATGAGCCAGCCAGCGATTAGTAAGCATATCAAGACACTTGAGCAAGAGCTCAAGGTCAATCTATTCGAAAGAAAAGGAGGCAGTATTTTTCTAACAAGGCCTGGAGAGGTATTGATGAATTACCTGCAGGAAGGGACTAACCTGGAGGCGAGACTTATGTTTGATATGAGCTCCTTATTGGACTCGCAAAATGCAGCTGGCCACTTAAAGCTCGGGGCTAGCACCACCCTGGCACTCTACATCCTGCCTAAAATTCTTTCCGGCTACCGCAAGCACTATCCTAAGCAGTTCATCTCAGTAGTGAATCGCAATTCTGAGAATATTGTCAAAGCACTTCAAAACAAGGAGATTGATCTGGGCATTGCAGAAGCATTTAGCAGACTGACGGAGATGAGCTACACACCATTTACCAAAGATGAAATTGTCCTGGTCGGCTCCAAGCTTAGCCCATTTTCTGATGGTCGATCACTGACTATTCCGCAGCTCTATCATTTGAAGCTGGCGTCTCGAGAGCCAGGCTCAGGTACGCTCCAAAGTGTGAAATATGCTCTCAAGCAAGCCGGCCACACCTCCCATAACTTGCAGGTCGAAGTGCAGCTTGGCGGTACTGAGGCCTTAAAAAACTTTGTGCTATCCGATTCCTTAGTCGCCTTTCTTCCACTCAAGGCGATTAGCAAAGAAGTAGAGCGCGGTGAGCTGGCCATCATACCAGTCAGCGGACTCAAGATCGAACGTCAATTCTTCTTCATCACACGGCAGGGAGAGTATGCTTTGCCGACCACAGAAGCTTTCATCAAGCACGCGCTTAACGGGATAACCTCCGATTATACTTCATAAGCAAAGAGCATATGTATCGCCTCACCTGAGGCCCGACCGATCGCTAACTTCGACTGATAAACAGTTGAGATGATGGAAACAGTGATCAAAGAGACTAGCTACTATTCAGAATTAACGTGCAACCATTGCGGTAAGCCCTACCCGCTTGATGAGATACAGTCCTATGCCACCTGCGATGAAGGTGCCTGCGCACGACCGCTGATCGCTCAATACGATTTGCCGGTAGGCAGCCATCCATCTGATGTCATCGTCCAGCGCAACGATATGTGGCGTTATCATCGCCTTATGCCAGTTTTTGATCACGCGAAGTTGGTGACACTGGGAGAGGGTGACACACCATTGTTGGCTTGTGAAAATCTTGGAAAGGAGCTTGGCCTGACTTCACTACTGATCAAGGACGAATCAAGCAATCCTACAGGCTCATTTAAGGCGCGTGGCTTGAGTGCCGCCATCAGCAAAGCCAACGAACTAGGTGTGGAGGAATGCGTCATCCCCACAGCAGGCAATGCCGGTGGAGCGATGGCAGCCTATTGCGCTAAAGCTGGCATCAAAGCTACCGTCATCATGCCGCGGTTTACGCCGAAAGTATTTCAAATGGAGTGCCAATACTTTGGTGCGGAGTTAATACTCATGGATGGCTTCATTTCAGACTGTGGCGCCCTGGCGGGCAAAATCGCGAAGGAGAGGAATTGCTTCAATGTGAGCACGATGAAGGAGCCTTTCCGTTTGGAAGGAAAGAAAACAATGGGTTACGAGATAGCTGAACAGCTCAATTGGCAGGTGCCTGATGTAATCCTGTACCCCACTGGCGGAGGCACAGGATTGCTGGGTATTTGGAAGGCATTTCATGAGATGAAGCAGATGGGCTGGATTGAAGGCAAGCTACCGCGAATGATCGCTGTACAGGCAGAGAGCTGTCAGCCCATCGTTAGTCTTATGAGCGGAGGGCGACAGCTGGGAGAACCCTACGCTGGCCAAGTCTCGATAGCCAATGGATTGGTGGTGCCGGCAGCATTTGCCGAGTCTATGATCCAGGACGTAATCAATACCTCCCGTGGACTGGCTATGGCGGTAAGTGATGCAGAAATGATGGATGGTGTCAAGCAACTAGCGCGAAATGAAGGCCTGTTTGTTGCGCCTGAAGGTGGGGCCCTGGTGGCTGCATTGAAAAAGCTGATCGCTCATGGCACCATTGATCGGGACGAGCAGGTGCTAATGCTCAATACGGGTACGGGCTATAAGTATGTTGACAATATGGGGTAATGAGCTAATAATGCTACCTCTCAATAACAGCTGCTCATTTTGCTAGCAATAGTGCCATTATTAGGACAGTTAATAATAATATCAGGTACTGTTGCCAACTGATTTCCCCCAAGGAGTTAACGGCACAGTTTGTAAGGTAAGGCTATAGCTTTCATGTTGTCCATTATCAGAACTAATTGTAAAAATGGTTAATTTGTAAAAAACAAAACAGCTATGCCAAACATCAAACTCGAATTGCACGAGATGATTGATCGTATTGAAGATGGTCAGGTGCTGACGGCAATTCATACCTTATTGTCTGGTCGATTGGCCAATTTTTCAGTAGATGGGGAACCACTAGGACAAAAGGAATATGAAGCTAAGATTTCTGAGGGAGAGGAAGATATTAGATTGGGGAAAGTGCATGAGCACAATGAAGTAAAGGCCTATTTCAAACAAAAAATAAATGGCTGAATTCAAAGTGATTTGGTCAGCCAGATCGCTTAATGATTTAAACCGTGTACACGGCCTATTAGCCGAATCTTCTCCACAGCAGGCAAACCGCATGGTAGAATCTATTCTGGATAGAGTCACCCAATTGGAGAAATTCCCAGAATCAGGCCCTGTTGAGGCTAGCCTGTCTCATCGCAACAAGGCCCACCGATATTTGGTCGAAGGACATTGCAAACTCATTTATAGAATTGAAAAAAGTATTGTGTTTGTTATTCGGGTATTTGACACAAGACAAAACCCGGAAAAACTACAGTAGACATAAGTCTGATTCCCATACTAAGTTGTTAGCTAAAGAAAGCCTAGGCGATCTCCATCCCAAACAATTCCGAGATATGCAATTTAACTTTTTGGGCTACCTCTGTTTCATCTAGCTGATGACCCAACTCCGTTTGCATTGAAGTTACGGACTTATCATCAATGCCACAGGGAATGATATTGTTGAAATAATTCAGGTCGGTGTTGATATTGAAGGCAAAGCCGTGCATGGTCACCCAGCGGCTCGACTTGACCCCTAGCGCACAGATTTTTCTTGGATCTTTCTGAGTGATGTGATCCAGCCATACGCCAGTCAGGCCATCAATTCTGCCCGCAGGGATGTTATATTCTGCTAAGGTCAGGATCACAGCTTCTTCTAAGAGGCGTAAGTACTTGTGAATGTCTGTAAAGAAATTATCTAAATCCAGAATGGGATAACCCACCAGCTGACCAGGCCCGTGATAGGTGATATCTCCGCCGCGATTGATCTTATAATACTGTGCATTTTTTTCTACCAGGCCTTTCTCATCAAGAAGCAGATTCTCAGGCTTTCCACTTTTTCCAAGTGTATAAACATGAGGGTGGGAACAAAAAAGCAAATAGTTGGGTGTGGGTACCTGATCCTCTTCTGTTCGTTTGCGATTCGCTATTTTCAGTTGGACAGTGTCCGCAAATAACCGCTCCTGCTCATCCCATGCAGCTTGATAGTCAATCAAGCCAAGGTCAATAAATTGGGTCTGTTTATTAATAAGAGAATTCACGAATCAGGCGATGTAGGACTCCAACATCTTAAATCCAGCTTCCGTTTCAAGTTCAATGGATTTTACGGTAGCAGGTACGAGCATGGCTTCTCCTTTTCCGATAGGGTAAGCTGAACCAGAAACTTTCACATCAGCAGACCCTTCCATGCAGACGAGTATTTTAAAAGAATCCAAGCTAGCGAAATCCCGGAAAGTAGATTGATCAAAATCGAGTTTGTTCGTAGTGAAATACTCGCACTTTACTAACTCCACAGCCTCATCTTTTCTATTCTCATATAGAGTTTTGTACTCTGGATAATGCTTGTAATCAATAGCATCCAAGGCTTCTTCTACGTGGAGTTCGCGCTTGTTGCCTCGATCATCCGTTCTGTCAAAATCATAGATGCGATAGGTGACATCAGAGGTCTGCTGTATTTCCGCTAGGAGGAGGCCCTTGCCAATGGTATGGACACGGCCGGCGGGTAGAAAGAATACATCATCGGCCTGGACTTCCTCCTGATTGAGAATGTCCATCAACCTGCCATCATTGAAATATTTTAGATATTCTTCTTTGGTTAAAGGTCGATTGAAACCTGAGATGAGCTTACTGCCGGGATCCGCCTGGAAGATGTACCACATCTCGGTCTTACCAAAAGAATCATGGCGTTGCTTGGCCAACTTGTCATCTGGATGTACCTGTATTGACAGGTCATCATTGGCATCAATGAACTTGACTAACAGCGGAAAATCATTGCCATATTGCTTGGATATTTTATTTCCAAGGAGCTCAGCACCATAGCTGAGGATAATCTGGTTCAGATCCTGACCGGCCAGAGCTCCTTCAGCCACGATAGAAACATTTCCGGGCACTCCAGAGATTTCCCAGGTCTCGCCACAGTTAGGCAAGTCGCCAAAGTCCTTACCGAGCACGGTTTTGATCTTTTGACCTCCCCATAGTTTATCTTTAAATATGGTTTTGAACTTTAGTGGGTATAGCTCCATTGTGACTTTTTTGGTAAATATAGGATGAGCACTATTGATCGGAAAGGGATTGGTAACTCAGGTGAGCAGAATGCAGCAAACTACTTGCTTAGCAAAGGCTATGAAATCGCTACCGCAAACTTTCGACACAAGCGTGGGGAGATCGACCTGATCGTCAAAAAGGGCGACCTCATGATCTTTGTGGAAGTCAAAACCCGTAACAACCTAAAGTTTGGAACACCGGAGCAATTTGTATCGCAGCGTCAGCAGGAGGTGATCATCGAGACAGCTAATGCTTATGTCTCAGAAGCTGATTGGCAAGGGCCAATCCGCTTTGATATAGTCGCTATCGTACCCGGAAAGGAGATAATGCATTTTGAGGATGCCTTTTATTGACTATTGACCGAGTGAGCGCTGGTACGTTTCACGATCATAAATCACTTTACCATTCTTATCCCATTCCTTCATGATAAATGGATGGTTGACGGTATCGAAAGCATATTCTGGGTAGCGAATTTCCCTTTTTCGGCGGTTCTTACTCGGATAAAACTCCCTCCAGATACCTACCTTATGATCAAAATGATATTCTCCCATTGCGGCCAGGCTGCCGTTCTCATGAAAGGCGTAGTAGTAGCCCTCTTTTTCCCCAAACTGAACAGGAATGATCTCACGAATTTGCCTAGTTTTCTTGTCCCAGTAGGCGACCTGAGATTCCTTAGGCCAGCCTTTATAGTATTTCTCTTTTACCTGCAGGATGTCATGTCGGTTGTACCGCATCCATCGTGCATGCTTGGTTCCTTTGTAAAATATTCCTTCCTCCAGCACCTGATCGCCAAGCATTTTCTTGTAAGGCCCATGTAGAATAGCCCCATTGTCCAGATCGATTTTTCTAGAGTTGACGATTTTTTTCTTTTTGAAATTGTACCAATAGATATCTCGCACATAGGGGTCAGGATCCTCATGCTCCTTGAGGTAATAGAATAACTCGACAACCACATTGTCACCAAATCCTGTCTTGGTAAATCCTTTTTTCGTTTTAACCCCATAGAAAACCTTCTTCTTTGGCTTCTTTTCTTTGCGCTGATCAAGGCTGTCCAGCATATCCTCTTCGGCATCCAGGTCGATGGTCAGCGGAGTGCTGTAGTCTACTTCGAACCAATTGTCGTTTGTATCCTGAGCTTTGACAGAAGTAAAGAGTCCAAGACTTACCAGAAATGAGAAGAGAAAAGCGGCTATGAATGAGTATTGTTTCACAGATTGAAAGTTAATCATACTGGCACAAAACGAAAAAAAGGCTGCATTATTGAAATGCAGCCTTTTCATCCCTGGTTGTGATTATCTATTTATGAATTGAGCTCGACGCTTCGTTTAATAAAGTTGGTAAGGTTTGCACCTTTCAGCATGTTTTGAGAGAGTAGGGCAAGATCATAAGCTTGATTGGCCAGTCTCTTCTTTTCGTCTTCTCCCTCGGCATTGAGGATGTTCTGCACCATCTTATGATTGGCGTTGACCGTCACAGTAAGCATCTCAGGCATATCGCCCATCATGAAGGGGCTTCCACCTCCACCAGTTTTCTGCATATCTTTCATTCTACGCATAAATTCCGGTAGGGTAATGACCACTGGTAGCTCATCAGGAGCAAGTGACTCGACGCTTACGCTCGCGTTCTTGTTGTTGATCGCACCATCAAAGACACCTTTTACATCCTCCTTTTCCTTATCAGAAAGGACAGACTCCTTAGTCTCACCTTTGTCAATAAGCTTGTCAAGAATATCAGCATCTACGCGCTTGAAAGTAGTCTTTTCAAGCTTCTGCTCCATGTGGTTGATGAAGTGACTATCGAGCACACCGTCCATTTTCAGCACATCATAGCTTCTGCTCTCAGCAGCCTGGATAAATCCATGCTCCTTGTCCGCATCAGAAGTGTAGAGCCAAACAGCAGTTTTGTCTTTATCTGTCTGGTTGTCTTTGACCTTGTCTTTGTACTCATCAAGTGTATAGAACTCACCTTTAGTGTTTTCCACTAGCGCGAAATCTTTGGCCTTCTCGTAGAACTTCTCTTCGCTGATCATGCCGTACTTGATGAACATGCCGATATCTCCCCATTTGTTCTGGTAAGAATCGCGTTCTTTCTTGAAGAGCTCGCCTAGCTTATCCGCTACCTTCTTCGTGATGTAGGTATTGATCTTCTTCACGTTGGAGTCTGACTGCAGGTAACTCCTGGATACGTTGAGAGGAATATCCGGTGAATCGATCACTCCGTGCAAGAGCATCAAGAATTCGGGTACGATATCCTTTACCTCATCAGTAATAAATACCTGACGCGAGTACAACTGAATCTTGTTCTTCTGTAATTCAAAATCATTTTTCACCTTCGGGAAGTAGAGAATTCCGGTAAGGTTGAATGGGTAGTCCACATTCAAGTGAATCCAGAATAGGGGATCCTCTGAAAACGGGTAAAGCTCCTTGTAGAAAGCTAGGTAGTCCTCATCCTTCAGGTCATTCGGCGACTTGGTCCATAGGGGCGCAGTATTATTAATGATATTGTCCTCTTTGACGGTCTTCCACTTCTTGTTACCATCTTTGTCTTTACCATCTTCTACACTCTTATCCTTTTGTCCAAAGCGAATAGCAACAGGCAAGAATTTACTGTACTTGTCGAGAATACCCTGGATACGAGCATCTTCCAGGAACTCCTCAGAGTCGTCAGCGATATGGAGAATGATCTCCGAACCACGATCCTTCTTCTTGGCAGCAGAGATTTCAAACTCAGTCTCACCATCACAAACCCACTTAGCAGCCTCAGCACCTTCTTTGTGAGATAGCGTGATGATCTCGACCTTTTTCGCTACCATAAAGGCGGAGTAGAAGCCAAGGCCAAAATGACCAATGATCTGCTGATCCTCGCCTTTGTCTTTGTACTCTTCTAGGAATTCCGTGGCTCCTGAAAATGCGATCTGGTTGATGTACTTCTTAATCTCATCGGCGGTCATGCCAATACCGCGATCTTTGATAGAGATGGTCTTTTTCTTCTTGTTGACAGAAACATCTACCGTGGTGTCACCAAGTTCACCTTGAAACTCACCCAACGAAGCGAGTCTTTTGATTTTTTGCGTAGCGTCTACCGCATTAGACACAAGCTCCCTGAGGAAGATTTCATGATCTGAGTAGAGGAATTTTTTAATTATTGGAAAGATGTTCTCGGTGTGTATCGAGATTGTACCTTTTTCTTTCATATTGATGATGTTTTAGATTCTACGTTTCGCGGGCAAATAGCAAAACGCGTTCCACAGTAAAAATGGTGACAGGATGTCAGGATGCTAGCGCAGAATTGGCAGCTACTACCTGATACGGTCTGACTCCCGGACCAATTTTTCGTCTTTGCGAATAAAGCGATTGGCCAGTGAGTTGAGCAGCAATGCTACCATACCAAGATAAAAGCCGAAGAGGTATTGTCCTTGTTGCATCACTGAGAGCATCTTCTCCGCCTTCAGGATGAAATAAAATGAGCTACCAACGACACCTGCCATAATCAATGAGTTGAGAGCACCCAGCTTGATTTGCTTTAGCCGATCGTTGTACTGGAAAATAGAAAAAAGTGCTATCGCAGCTGCCACGATTGCCAGAATAGAAATGACAATAGTGCTTTTCTCCGAAATCAATGTCCGATCGCCAGTATCAGGATCGTAGCTTTCATATACCAACTGAAACGCGTTAATCGTAACGACCTCATGAACCTCTCCATCTACCTTTTGCCAAAGCGGGAAAAAGAGATAGACAATCATGCAAACGGCTACTAAAAACAAAAATATGGTCTGAATGCGCTGAATCATGGTATGCGAATTTTGGCGCAAAGTAAGTTGAATTCAGCCTCTTATCCAATGCTTGGCACCACCTGCCCGACATTGTGAGGATTGGACTATTTTTGAGTTTCTATGCGCTACTTTCTTGACCTATCTTATCTTGGTACAGCCTATCACGGCTGGCAAATACAGAAAAATGCGCATTCCGTGCAGGCGGAAGTTAATCGTGCCCTGAGGACTTATCTAAGAGAAGAAATCAACGTGACCGGCAGTGGAAGAACGGATACGGGTGTGCATGCCAGGCAGCAAATCGTGCATTTTGACCTGGAACAAGAGATCGACCCTCAACAGCTGATATTCAAACTCAATGCACTCCTTCCCAGTGATATTGCGGCAAAGGAGCTCAAACCAGTAAAAAAAGAGGCTCACGCCAGGTTTGATGCAGTGAAGAGAAGCTACCAATACATCATGCATACCCGGAAGAGCCCTTTTGAGGAAGGTTTGTCCTATTACTTCCCCCATGCGCTGGACATTGATCGGATGAATCAAGCTTGTCAACTCCTTTTAGGTTCACAAAACTTTCAGTGCTTTAGCAAGGTTAAGACGGAAGTCAATACTTTCGATTGTGACATCAATACCGCTCACTGGATTTTGAAGAACGAAAAGCTTGTCTTTCACGTTAGTGCCGATAGGTTTTTGAGGGGCATGGTTCGCGCGATAGTGGGAACATTGCTGATGTTGGGCGAAGAAAAAATGACACAGGAAAGTTTTCAAAATGTGCTAGACAGTCGAGATAGAAGAAAGGCCGGTAGATCAGTGCCCCCTCATGGGCTTTACCTCACCGAAGTAATATATCCAGCAGAAACCTACATCTAAGTAAAACCAACCATTTTGGCGAAAGAAGAAATTAGTGGTAACGTACTCGACCTCACCGTACTCAAGAGGTTATTTAAGTTCGTCAAGCCCTACAAAGGATATTTTTACTTCGTTGTTTTCCTTACAGTAGCGCTAGCATTCCTGGTGCCGGCTAGGCCTTACTTGATCCAGATCACTATTGATGAATATGTGGGTATTAAGGATTATAATGGACTGGTCTCCATGGTCTTGCTGTTGATCGGCTTATTGATCCTACAAGCCATTGTTCAATACCTGCACACTTATTTCTCGGGCTGGCTGGGACAGCATATCATTCGTGATATTAGAGTCAAGCTATTTCGCCATATTGAGAACTTAAGGCTTCAATTCTTTGACAAGACGCCAATCGGCCGGCTTGTCACACGTAACATCTCAGATGTGGAAACGCTTTCTGATGTGTTCAGTCAAGGCCTAGCGGCAATGGTTGGAGATATCCTCCAACTCATAGTGATCCTTGGGGTCATGTTTTATACCAACTGGAAGTTGACATTAGTCAGCTTGTCGACCCTTCCTCTGCTGATCTTGAGTACTTATGTCTTTAAAGAGAAGATAAAGATTGCCTTCAACGAGGTGCGCAACGCTGTTTCTAACCTCAACTCATTTGTACAGGAGCATATCACTGGCATGAATATCATTCAGATATTTAATAGTGAGGAAAGAGAATATGAGAAGTTCAAAGAGATCAACAAGGAGCATCGTAGAGCCAACCTTAAATCAGTCCTTTATTACTCGGTATATTATCCAGTAGCCGAGGTGATCCAGGCAGCTGGTATTGGTCTGGTCGTATGGTATGGCGCTGGGTTGGTGATTCAGCAGGAAGTGACGCTGGGGGTATTGATTGCATTCATCATGTATATCCAGATGTTTTTTAGACCTATCAGAATGATTGCCGATAGGTTCAATACCCTCCAGATGGGTATAGTGAGCTCCAATCGCCTGTTTAACCTGCTTGACAGCAAAGAGTATATCTCTGACAATGGCACCTTCGCCCCAGACATGATCAAAGGTGAAGTGAAGTTTGAGAAGGTATCATTTGCCTATATCGATCAAGATTATGTGTTGAAGGACATTTCCTTTGAGGTTTCACCAGGACAGACAGTTGCACTGGTGGGCGCTACGGGAGCAGGTAAGTCATCTGTGATCAATCTATTGAGTCGTTTTTATGAAATAGATAAAGGCGCAATCACCATGGATGGGGTAGATGTCCGCGAGTACGATCTGGCAGCCCTTAGAAGACAGATTGGTGTGGTCTTGCAGGATGTCTTCCTATTTTCGGATACGATAGCCAACAATATCACCCTCGGCAATCCGGATATTCCTCGAAGCAAGATCATGGAGGCGGCTGAGATGGTGGGTGCTGCTGAGTTTATCAATCGCCTACCGGGAAAGCTGGACTACAACGTGATGGAGCGTGGCTCAACCCTATCAGTGGGTCAGAGACAGTTGATATCCTTTGTGCGGGCTATGGTCTATGACCCTAAGATCATTGTCCTTGATGAGGCCACATCATCCGTAGATACAGAGACGGAAGAGCTCATTCAGAACGCTATTGGTAAGCTGATGGTTGGGCGCACTTCGATCGTTATAGCTCATCGATTATCGACTATCCAAAAAGCGGATAAGATCATTGTGTTGGAGAAAGGAGAAATCGTAGAGTCCGGCACTCACGATGAGCTACTTGATCATGAAGGATATTATGCCCAACTTCACCGCATGCAGTATAAAGAGGTCGTTTAACCCGGTACGATGAGCAGCGTTTTGCTTAAGTACGTCTACTACGGTATTACGGTAGTTTCATTGATTGTATTGGGCCTATCGGTAAAATACCTGCTTGGTGGCTATGATGAAATCATCCTCGAGGAAACGGATGCCATCAACTACGTGATTGCAGGAAAGTACGTTGACCAGCAATGGACTGACGAACAGGTCGAAGCGTGGGATCTGGAGCTCTCAAGCAAGCTGGAGGCAGGAAAGGTCAAAGGTAGCGTCGTGAGTATTGCTTTTTTTCCGGATACACTGAAGACAGCCTCGGCTGTCAGATTTTCGGGTATTGCCATGCAAGGAAACATAGTCACAATCCCCTCAGGATACAAGGTGGTAGATATATATGAACCCAAGGGCCTCAAGACATTACTAAAAATGAATCCACTCGTCAGACCAACCCTTGAAGAGCTTCGGAGTATAATGACAAAATCGGCTATTGAAAATGGCCAGGAGTTAGATGACCGGCTCTTGTTATTTCATGGTCAGCAGGACTCATTGACTGTGATGGCTGGGGTGCGATGACTAGTCTTCCACTTCCTCAGCAGTAAGTTGCTTGTCAAACAGCTCTTTGTAAACCCCATTCCGTGCTAGTAATGACTCATTGGTGCCAGCCTCCACGATTTCTCCATCATCTAACACAATGATTTTATCCGCCAGCTTCGCTGAAGATACACGGTGAGAGATGATTACTGAAGTTCGCCCTTGCATGATCTTCTTCATGCTGTTGAGTATGGTATTTTCTGTCTTAGTGTCCACGGCAGACAAGCTATCATCAAGAATTAAAATCTTGGGATTTCTAGCGATCGCTCTGGCGATAGACAGCCGCTGCTTCTGACCTCCCGATAGCGTGATGCCGCGCTCTCCGAGAGTAGTCTCAAAACCCTTTGGGAAGTCAATAATGTTGTCATAGAGATCAGCGTCTTTTGCGGCTTTGAGTACAGCGGCTTCATCAATGCCTGTTGCGCCAAATGCGATATTGTTGCTAATAGAATCGGAGAACAAAAAGACATCCTGCGGCACATAGCCTACCTGGCCCCTGACACTATCTATGGAATATCTGTTGATGGCAATATCATCAATGAGGATTTCGCCATCGGTACTATCATAAAGTCGACAAATGAGATTGGCGATAGTGCTCTTACCAGAACCAGTCGTCCCGATGATGGCAATAGATTCTCCGGGAGCAACCGTGAAGGATACATTTTTAAGGGCAGTGATTCCTGAGTCAGGATACACAAAGCTCACATCTTTAAACGCTATGGCACCCTCTATCTCTTTGGAGAGGTTCTCTTCAGAGATGATATCTGTCTTAGTCAACAGAAATTCGTTGATCCTCCGCTGAGAAGCCGCTGCGCGCTGTATGATACTCGATATCCATCCAAGAGATGCCACAGGCCATGTTAGCATATTGACATAGATGATGAACTCAGCAATATTACCAGTACTGATGGCACCATTAAATACTTCAATCGAGCCAATGTAGACGGTCAGGATTACACTTAATCCGATGAGCCCCATAATCAGAGGAAAGAAAAGGGCATTGACAAACTCAAGCCTGAGTGACTTGTGCTTGTAGTCATCACTGGCTTTTTCAAAGTTTTCGCTGAAATCAGTTTCGCGAACAAATGCCTTGATTACGCGAATGCCAGAGAACGTTTCCTGGACAAAAGTGCTGAGATCGGACAAAGACTTTTGTATCTCCTCCGAGCGCTTATTGATAATATTATTAACAAAGTAAATGCTGAAGGAAAGTATAGGTAGAGGAATCAGCGAGTACATGGTAAGCCTCGGATTGATATAAAACATGAATGGGATCACCATCGCAAAAAGCGTAATCAAGTTGATGCCGTACATGATCGCAGGCCCGATATACATTCTAACTCTACTTACGTCTTCGGAAATCCGGTTCATAAGATCACCTGTATTGTTTTTACGGTAAAAGCTGAGCGGTAGCGTCTGGTAGTGATGGTACACTTCATTCTTGAGGTCATACTCGATGTGCCGGGACATGACGATGATCGTCTGACGCATTAAGAAAAGGAAAGCACCACGCAGCAAGGCAGCTGCTAAAATGATGACTCCCGCAATTAATATACTGGAGGCGAATATGCCGTAGGATTCAGACTGGATACCAAAGCCTTCAAAGAGGGAATAAACCTCATAGCTGCGCTGGAGAAGGTCAAATGACTGTCTCACGATCACCGCTGGCACGATACCAAAAAAATTGGAAATGATGATGAAGACCGTGCCTAGAATGAGGTGATATTTGTACTTATAGAGGTACTTGTTGAGGTAGGCTAAATCTTTCACTGTACTTCTAAACGACCCTGTTTGTAAATAGTTATTAAAGAATATAGCATCTTTGATGCACTCTCAAAAATGGAGTAAGTTTGCGTCTTTTTAGCCCAAGAATCAACATTAATGTTAATGGCAGCATCTGCACTAAAGGAATTGGAGAGCCAGTCAGTCTTTGCACAGGCTGAGCTCATGGATCACGAGCAAGTGGTCTTTTGTCAGGATAAAGCGCTTGGATTGAAAGCGATTATAGCCATACACAATACAGTGCTAGGGCCGGCCATGGGAGGCACCAGGATGTGGCATTATGTAGATGAAGCTGCAGCTGTGACGGATGCACTTAGACTATCCAGAGGTATGACTTTTAAGTCTGCTATCGCCGGGCTAAATATTGGAGGCGGAAAGGCCGTCATCATTGGAGATGCTAAGAAGATCAAAAACGAGGCGTTGATGCGCCGGTTTGGTCGATTTGTTGATAGCCTGGGCGGGCGATACTGGACTGCCGAGGATGTCAATATGACTACTCAAGATATGGAATGGATCCACATGGAGACCCCATATGTCACTGGTATCCCTGAGAGTATGGGAGGGTCTGGTGATCCTTCACCCGTTACTGCCTATGGGGTCTATGTCGGAATGAAGGCCGCCGCAAAGCGTGTTTACGGTAGTGATGACCTATCGGGAAAAAAAGTGGTAGTACAGGGAGTGGGCAATGTAGGCACCTACCTGGTTGAAAATCTGGTCAAGGATGGCGCTGAAATATTCATTACTGACATGAATGAAGATAAGGTTAATTCCCTCGTCACTAAGCATGGAGTCAAATCAATCAACATGTCAGACGTGTATACCACCGACATGGATATCTATGCCCCTTGTGCTCTGGGCGCTACGTTGAATAGTACTACTATCGGTCAGCTGAAATGCGCTATTGTGGCCGGTGGTGCTAATAACCAACTTGCAGATGAAGGGATAGATGGAAGGGCATTGATGGAAAGAGGCATCCTGTATGCTCCTGATTTCTTGATCAACGGAGGGGGCATCACCAATGTGTACTACGAGCATACTGGCAACTACAATCGACAGAAGGTGATGGAGCAGACAGAGAGGATCTACAGTACCTGCCATGCGGTTTGGGATCAGGCTGAGGCAGATAATATTACCCCACAAGCCTCTGCGATGAAGCTTGCACTACAAAGGATCAATGATATTGGGAAAGTGAAGCTGCCTTACTGATATTTGCGGCACTTACAATTCGTTCTTTACTATTATGCTCAACCGAAGGATTCTTAGAGTCAAAGCCATGCAAGCCTTGTATGCTTTTAATCAAGCCAAGCAAGCAGGTAAAAATGTCGTTCTGGAAGCGATCAAGGCTAAGTTTGACCCTGACCTCAACTCTATGGAACTGCAGCCCGCTGAAGAGGAAGTAGCAGCTAACAAGAAGTTGGCTCAAGAACTTTTCAAAGATCTCCTCCCGAAGGATAAATGGGAATTTGACGCTGAAACCCCCGAAAACATTAGAGAGGCAGTCACTGATGGTATTCAATCTTATCAGAATGCACTGAGCAAAGACCGCAAGCATTTTAAGCAGCTCATGGTCAGAGAGGTAGAGGATATCTACAATCGATTTTTGAAGTTGTTGATTTTGCCTGTAGCATTCGCAGAGCAAAATGCCCTTGAGCGTGAGAAGAGCGCCAGCCGACAGGTGAAGCAGGCAGAGACTTTTGGTAGATACAACCTATCGGAAAATAGGATCATCAAAGCACTTAAAGAAGATAGTGGGCTGGAAGCACTCTTGCTGAAAAAGAACATCAGCTGGAAAAATGAAGGGGATGAGGTAAAGCAATGGTATAGGTCGATCCTGAAAGAGGATGAAGAGTACTTGGCCTACAGCTCAAAGAAAGAGACAACCGAAGAAGAGGACATGGAGTTTCTGAGCTATATCTTTCGGGCAGTTGTTTTCAAAAGTGAGGAGCTCAACAACTACTTTGAACTTTGGGATATCAACTGGGCTGAGGATAGAGATATCATCAGAAGCCTGATCAAAAAGTCAATCAAAACCTATGATCTGGAAGGAGATCCAAAGTTCACGCTTCTGGAGCTTTCCATCAACTGGGAAGAGGATAAGCAATACTTCGAAGACCTCTATAAACATACCATAGAGAATGCTGACAAATATGACAAAATCCTGGCCGAGAAAAGTAAAAACTGGGACATAGATCGAATCAGTATGATGGACAAAATCATCATTGAGATGGCCCTGGCAGAGATGATTAATTTCCCCAGCATCCCAGTGAAAGTGTCCATCAATGAGTATATTGAACTATCAAAAAATTACAGCACACCTAAGTCAAAGCAGTTTGTCAATGGCGTGCTGGATGTTCTCGCAACCGAATTGCAAAAAACAGGTATAATAAGGAAGAGTGGTAGAGGATTAATTGACAATCGATAAATAGTTAGTGTTATGAGTAACAATTCATCAAATTCATTTTTGGCATTCCTGATTGGATCGATCACGGGTGCTGTTCTAGGTATATTGTTTGCTCCGGATAAAGGAGAAAATACGCGTGATAGACTTTCTTATCGCCTTGATAAGTATAAAGTCAGGCTCGAAGAGCTCGTTGAAGATCTTGTAGAAGGCAAAGACAAAGTAGAAAGTGAGGCAAAGCAGGAAGGTGAAAAGATCATCAGTGACGCGAAGGAAAAGGCTGAACGGCTGCTGGATGATGTGAATGGATTACTTAACCAAATTCAAAGTAAGTAATCTGTTAATGCTTTGTTAATAAGTGATTTGAGGCGTTTCAAATAGCCTTTGTTGCTTAACTTTAGGGGCTCATTAAGATTTAAAAAAACGAATAATCATGAAAAATTTATTTTACAGTGTAGCTATGCTAGCATTGGTCGGAATGACTTTCTTCAGTTGTTCTGACAAGGACGTAGAAGCGAGGATCGCCAGACTAGAAGGTAGAATAGCCGAATTGGAAGCTAAAAATGGTGGAAGGACTCCTTCTCCGATTACTTCTACAGCTGCTGCAACGAGTTCAGTGGTGGATGAGGTTCCAAGTGGACCACTACCCGCATTTCAGTTTGCAGAGGAGGAGCACGATTTTGGTTCTATCACTGAGGGTGATATAGTTGAGCATACGTTCGCTTTCAAAAACACAGGTGAGGCACCATTGATCATTTCTAGCGCAACTGCATCATGTGGATGTACCGTGCCTAGCTGGCCAAGGGAGCCTATTCCGGTAGGTGGAGATGGTGAAATCACAGTTAAGTTTAACTCCAGAAATAAGCCTGGCGTACAGAATAAGACTGTTACCATCACAGCTAACACAAATCCTAAAATCAGCCGATTAAGAATCAAGTCTACTGTCACTCCACAAGGAGGAGCAAGCGGACCTGTTAAGTAATCACTAAAACAACCTAACTACATGATTCTATTGCAGGCAGGACAGGGTGATTATATGCAGTTCATCCTGTTAGGTGGCATGGTGGCGGTGTTTTATTTGTTCTTCATTCGCCCCCAGCAGAAAAAACAAAAAGATCAAAAGAAGTTCATCGAAGCAGTAAAGAAGGGAGACCAAGTGGTCACCGTTGGAGGCATTCACGGCAAAGTCTTTTCTGTAGCTGATGATACGATAACTATAGAAGTAGATCGCGGTATGAAAATCACTCTTGAAAAGTCGTCCATTTCATTGGATGCCAGCAAGAGATTAGCCGGATAACAAATAGCTAAGGCTTATGGCCAAAAAGTCCCCTTTTTTGGGAGGAAACCTGAAGGTAGTAATACTGTCACTTGTGGCAGCTACTACCTTTTGGTTTTTTAATGCCCTGAATAAAAACTACGACGCTCGGATCAACTATCCGCTGGAGTTTGAGTTTGCCAGGGACAGTGTGGTCATCGTCGAGGAGCTACCTGATGAGGTTTTGATAGACGTCTCTAGTGGAGGATGGAACCTGCTCAGGAAGACTTTTTGGTTTAGCGTACTGCCAGTAGTGATTACGCTGGACAATCCAGCCGATGTGAAGTTCTTAACCCGCTCTTCATTGATACCGATCATCTCAGATCAAATCCTTGACCTTGAGTTGAATTTCCTTTTGACCGATACGCTCTTTATCAATGTGGAGCATAAAGTCCAGAAGAGGGTAGCGTTGAATGTTGATAGCTTAAGGATACCCCTTGCTGACAATCATCGATTGGTTTCTCCAATTCGAATTACACCCGACACCATCACTGTAGTGGGGCCTGCTTCAAGGATCAGCGCCCTACCGGAAAATTTGAAAATTGATATCCCGAGAAGAAATATCAACAGTGATTTTGATCGGGATGTGGATGTTGAGTTGCCGGATGGTAGTTTGATGACCTCACAGCCTGAAGACGTCCGGATTCAATTTGCGGTAGCGGAATTCACGAACGTTACGCTTCCCGTTAATTTGGACCAGCTTAATTTTCCTGAGGACTCTTCTGCCTACCTTGAAGATTCCATCATTTACGTAAATTATTGGGTGAAGGCCGATGAGCTCAACACAGTCAAGCCAGAGGACTTTGTGATCTCTGCGGACTATACGATGATAATCAGGAAGGACAGCACCCTACTTCCCATATTGCTAGAGTCACCAACCAACGCTTACGACATGGAGTATTTTCCAGATACCTTGCGGATTAGCTATGCCCCGGGAAAGTAGCAACCAACTACTTGTCGGTGTAACGGGAGGTATAGGGAGCGGTAAGAGTGTTGTGTGCAAAATCTTCGAATGCCTTGGTGTTCCAATATATTATGCTGACCCGCGGGCCAAGTGGCTGATGAACAATGATCCTGACCTCAGGGTGCAAATCATTGCCAAATTTGGTGAGGAGAGCTTCATTGAGGGTCATCTTAATCGGACATTTCTTGCGAAGCACGTTTTCTCTGACAAGAGAAAACTAGAAACACTGAACAGCCTGGTTCATCCTGCGGTAGCAATGGACGGCCTGACCTGGCAGAGGGAACACTCCAGTACTAAACTATTGGTCAAAGAAGCGGCACTCTTGTATGAGACAGGATCATATAAGCAGCTGGATCAAATCATCGTAGTGGCCGCAGACCTTGAGCTGAGGGTGAGCCGGGTGCTGGCCAGAGACCAGCAAAGATCTCGGGATGAAATTCTACAAATTATTGAAAAACAGATGCCCCAGGAAGAGAAGATGAAACAAGCTGATTTTGTTATTTACAATGATGACCAGCACGCATTGATCGAACAGGTATACGCATTCCTGAATAACAACAACCTGCAGCTATAGCAGACCTGCCGGGAGCTTCACCTGATCAGCATAGAATTTAGATCGGTTGCTAGAGCTATCGTAGAGATCGATCTTGTCGATTTTATCTTCTTTGTGATTGTAAAACACCTCAATGTAATAGCCCTTCATCAGGTAGAGATTCACCTTGTGCTTGTAGTATCGGATCGCCACGATAAATGTACCCTCCACGTACAGCGCACGCAGTTGGTCATAAAATGATAGCGATAAAAAATCCTTGTAACTCAAAGCTGATTCTTTAGACTAAAAATAATGGTTTTAGGCTACTCTATTGGTAATCAAGAAAATCTTTTAGGCTCTTATCGAAGATTACGTCATGCTTGTCCTGAAGAATCTCGTCAAGGTGATTGTGATACTCTGCGAAAGAGGGGAGGTCATTGTGTCGACCCCCATGTATGGGGATAAGGCGGGTGTTGAGAGGTGCCTCTCGCCTCAACCTCACACTGGACCTAAATGGGATTAAGCGATCTTTGGTGCCATGAATGATATAAATAGGGCATTTCACATACTTGATCCAGATGTCCGTGCGAATATGAAAGCGTAGTACTATAGAAAGCGGCAGAAAGAAAAGAAATCTGCTCGTAAGCTGCGAGAAGCTATAGTAAGGAGCATCAAGAATCAACATTTTGGGATTGTTCTTTGAAGCCAGCTTGGTAGCAAAACCTGAGCCCAGTGACCTACCGTAAATGAGGATTTTGTCCTCAGGAAATTTGGTTCTTAGTTTATTGTAGACGAATTGACTGTCTCGAAAAAGCGCTTTTTCGCTTCTTTTCCCGGTGCTTTTTCCATAACCCCGATAGTCGACCATCACTACGTCAAAGTTGTTGCGAGTGAAATCTCGGGCATATTTACTCCAGCCCTTGATGCTTCTGGTATTACCATGAAAGTAGATGACCAATCCATCCGGGGCTTTCAGCTTGAAGTGAAGGCCATTGAGCTTGACGCCCTCTTCCACATCAAAGAACAATTCCTCAAAGGGCGCATCGTATTTATACTCGAAATTCTCAGGAAGCTTCTCAGGTTTGAATATAAAATACTCCTGAATAAAGTAGACGAGTACGGATAAACCAATGTACACAGCAACACCAATAATGATCCAATCCGTCATGGATTGAATTTAGCCAAATCGCCCGGGAAATAAAATTAAGCGGATCCCTGGAGGCCTAACCGCCAGCGTGCCAGTGGATATAAAAAAAGCACTCACAATGCTGTGAGTGCTAGTTCCAGATGGGTGGAAGATGGGGCTCGAACCCACGACCCTCGGTACCACAAACCGATGCTCTAACCAACTGAGCTACAACCACCATGTAAAATGGAATGCAAATGTAGAGGATAGTCCAATTATTTCAAAGGCTATGATTACCTCAATATCTTGACAACTAGATTCTGTCGAAAGTCAATCTTTTTCCGGTGGTACCGTTGTTCAGTTTTCCATCTTTCCACGCGTGATGTCCGGATACCCATGTATCGGTTACAATTGATTTGAATTGATGCCCGTCAAATGGCGACCAGCCACATTTGGCCAAAATGTTGTCGGTAGAGACACTCCACGGCCTATCCAGATCCACCAACAAAAGATCGGCGAAATAGCCTTCTCTAATATATCCGCGCTCGACAACATCGAACAATATGGCCGGATTGTGAGCCATCTTTTCGACAATCCGCTCAAGGCTGATTTTGCCCTGATGGTAGAATTCCAGCATGGCAACAAGTGAGTGCTGAATGAGTGGCCCTCCCGACGGTGCTTTGAAGTAAGTGTTTTGCTTTTCTGCTAAGGTATGCGGGGCATGATCAGTGGCGATTACGTCAATATTGTCATTAAGCATACCCTGAAATACGGCCTCTCTGTCCTGGGCGGTTTTGACTGCAGGATTCCATTTGATTAAGGTGCCTTTTTCTACGTAATCAGAATCATCAAACCACATATGGTGGATGCAAGCCTCAGCTGTGATTCGCTTCTTGGCAAGGGGTATTGAATTGTCAAATAGACTTATTTCTTTGGCGGTAGAGATATGAAGAATATGCAATTGGGCGTCAAATTGCTTTGCCAGCTCCACGGCCATAGAAGAGGACTTGTAACATGCCTCTGCGCTACGGATCAATGGGTGCGCTTCGATAGGTACTTCTTCGCCATACTTGGCACGAAAATCAGCCGTATTCTGGCGGATGGTCGCCTCATCCTCACAGTGGGTAGCGATGATTAGCTCTGCATTCTTAAACACGTGAGAAAGCGTTTTCTCATTATCTACCAGCATGTTGCCGGTGGATGATCCCATGAAGATCTTAAGGCCGCAAACATTCATTTTGTCAGTTTTTAGCGCCTCTTCTGCATTGTCGTTAGATACGCCCATAAAGAAAGAGTAGTTCGCAAGTGAAGATTTGGCTGCTATATCATACTTGTCCTGCAGTAGACGCTGAGTCAATGCATTCGGGACTGTATTGGGCATTTCCATGAATGAAGTCACCCCACCAGCCACGGCAGCTCTTGACTCGGTAAATATGTCTGCCTTGTGTGTGAGTCCCGGCTCCCTGAAATGGA
This sequence comes from uncultured Roseivirgaceae bacterium, assembly GCA_964351595.1. Classification (GTDB taxonomy): domain Bacteria; phylum Bacteroidota; class Bacteroidia; order Cytophagales; family Cyclobacteriaceae; genus UBA6059. Next base: position 31,373 of record CAYGOT010000029.1, read on the forward strand.
CCTGATCGTCAATTACACCCGGGAGAAGGTATTTTCCACCAGCCTCTATCACTTTCATTGTCGAATCAGCCGAAATAGAGCTATCTACTTTTGCTATGCGCTGGTCATCGATTAACAGATCCGCGACTTTGGTAGCGCCCTCATTGACTATCTTTGCGTTTTTTATAAGTGTTTTCATGGTGTCTTTTTTCTATCGTGAAAGTTAAAATAAAACCATCTGATGTCTGACCAGGAGCTAACCTTTCGCGATTTCAAACTGAATAAACAGCTATGGTCTGCCCTCGAGGAAGAGGGGTTTGAGACGCCAACGCCCATTCAAGCGAAGGCTATTCCGCTAGGTCTGGCTGGCCATGATGTGATGGGCATAGCACAGACAGGTACAGGTAAGACAGCAGCCTATGTGCTACCGCTAATCATGAAACTAAAGTACGCACAAGGCCAAAATCCAAGGGCAGTCATTTTTTCCCCTACCAGGGAACTAGCTACCCAGATAGAAGATGCAGCCAAGAAAATGGCCAAATACACGGACCTGCGGATCGTTGGATTGCTCGGTGGTGCGAGTATCAAGTTGCAAAGAGAAAAGCTGGAGGATGGAGTGGATATTATCATAGCTACACCAGGGCGCTTCATGGATCTTTATCGTGAACAGCGATTTGGAGTGAAGCAAATCAAGACATTGGTCCTTGACGAAGCAGACAAGATGATGGACATGGGGTTTATGCCGCAACTTAGAAATCTATTGGAGATCATTCCTGTTAAGCGTCAAAACATGCTTTTTTCAGCGACCATGGCCGAAAAGGTGGTACGATTATCAGAGGAGTTCCTGGAATTTCCCGAGGTGGTAGAGATTGCTCCGCAGGCCTCTGTAGTGAAGACCATCGATCAGGTGGCCTACGAAGTGCCCAACTTCCGAACCAAGGTAGAACTCTTGCTTCATATATTAGATGAGCGCAGGCATCAAAAGGTGATCGTTTTTACTAAAACTAAGCGCATCGCAAATAACCTGTATAACTACCTTGAGCGCAAGTTTTCAAAGGCGATCCGTGTAATTCATGGCAATAAAGATCAAAATACAAGACTCAACGCTATTGCGGACTTTAGGGATGATAAAATAGACATTCTAGTGGCGACCGACGTGATGTCCCGAGGTATTGATGTGCGTGAGGTTAATCTGGTGATCAATTTTGATGTGCCGCTTATTTATGAAGATTATGTTCACAGGGTAGGGCGTACCGGTAGACATTACGATGAAGGGCGTGCCATTACCATGATCAATCCGGCTGAGAAAGTTCATTTTGAGCGAATAGAAGAACTAATTAACAATGCCGTCACAAGAGCCCCTCTACCGGATACGGTGAAAATCCACCCTACTCCAAAAGAAGAAAAGCAGGAAATGGACAGGGAGATGGATATTGTCCAAAGGAAAGCAGACCCTGATTTCAAGGGTGCTTTTCACGAAAAGAAGAAGCGCCCTGCACCGAAGAAAAGCAGGGATTTTAGAAAGAGAAGGCGCTAAACCGACCTTGACTTTAGGGGAATTACCTATAAATGTTGTAAGTATTTCCCCTATTATTTTCTTTAATAATACAAAATTCCCTTACTTAGCAATGTGGACGTTGCAAGACACCCACACTTTCCATAGCTGGTTGTAAAAATCTTGGGGGGACTGTCGGTCTCCCCAAAGATTCTAACGCAATCATTCACTCCCCAACTACATTTCAATCTTCCCCTGCTTAGAAAAATCGAAACATTTTTCTGCACATTTCATTTAACTTTGCGTGATTATTTCGGACAGATTTCCCACGTACTAGATGAAGATTGATTTAACCCAGCGGGTCTCATTTGAGAGCCGTCACAACAGTGCTACACCAACCGATGTAGCATCCATGCTATCAGCTGTGAAAGCGGAAAGTGTTGACCAACTCATTGAGCAAACAATTCCTGCTAAGATTAGACTCAAGAAGCCACTTGATCTACCAGAACCTTTGAATGAATTTCAGTTTTTGAATCATTTCAAGAGTATCGCGGCTAAGAATAAACTGTATAAATCGTTCATCGGTCAGGGATACTATAATTGCGTTGTTCCATCAGTGATTCTCCGCAATATTCTTGAGAATCCGGGCTGGTACACAGCTTACACACCCTATCAGGCAGAGATAGCTCAAGGTCGCCTGGAAGCACTGATCAACTTCCAGACCATGGTGACCGACCTGACAGGTATGGATATCGCCAATGCATCACTCCTTGATGAAGGTACAGCCGCCGCGGAGGCCATGACCATGCTTCATGGCTTAACGAAAGGGGCTAAACGAAAAGCGAACAAGTTTTTTGTTTCGGATAGGCTTTTCCCGCAGACCATTGACATTCTAAGAACCCGATCCACGCCCGTAGGCATTGAGTTGGTCATAGGTGATATCAATGAGGTTGATTTGACTGACCCGGAGCTCTATGGTGTATTTATTCAATATCCGGATAATGACGGGGGACTTGCTGATCGTAGCTCATTCGTAGACTCGGCTAAAGAGAATGATGTATTTGTTGCGGTAGCAACTGACCTACTCTCGTTGGCGCTATATACTCCTCCTGGGGAGTGGGGAGCTGATGTAGTAGTGGGTACTTCTCAGCGTCTGGGTGTGCCCATGGGATATGGAGGTCCGCATGCAGCTTTCTTCGCTACACGGGAAGACTTCAAGAGACAGATTCCCGGTAGGATCATCGGGGTGTCCATGGACAAGGAGGGCAAGCCCGCTTATCGAATGGCACTGCAGACCCGTGAGCAACACATACGCCGCGAAAAGGCTACTTCTAACATTTGTACGGCACAGGTATTGTTGGCAGTGATGTCTGGAATGTATGCTGTATACCATGGTGCTGAAGGCTTGAAAGAGATCGCATTGCGTGTGCATGGCTTAGCTAAACTATTAGATAAGGCAGTTTCCAAAATGGGACTTGAACAGTCTAATGATCACTTTTTTGATACCGTAAAACTTGCTACAACTGCGGATCAAGCATCAAAAGTGAGGGAGGTAGCTGAAAAGAACGAAACTAACTTCAGATACTTCGAAGATGGAGCCATTGGGATTTCTTTTGACGAGACTAATAATATGGCCGATGTTCAAAATGTCATGAACATTTTGTCTGAGGCATTATCAATCGAGGCTACAGACCTTGTCAGCCTGGCCGGAGATATTTCTTTTGATGCGCCTGACTCGCTTATCAGAAAATCTGAATATCTGACCCATCCCGTCTTCTCCATGTACCATTCAGAGCATGAGATGCTGAGGTATATGAAACGATTGGAAAATAAAGACCTTTCGCTGGTTCATTCGATGATTTCTCTGGGCTCATGTACGATGAAGCTCAACGCGACTTCAGAAATGATTCCTGTTACCTGGCCGGAGCTCAATCTTCATCCTTTCGTTCCTAAAAATCAAGCAGAAGGCTATAGCGAGATAGTTGATAACCTCGAGCAATGGCTCAAAGAAATCACTGGTTTTCATTCCGTTTCTATGCAGCCCAACTCCGGTGCTCAGGGTGAGTATGCCGGCCTTATGGTTATTAGAGCTTATCATCATGCCCGAGGGGATGCGCACAGGGATATTGCTTTGATTCCATCTTCTGCTCACGGTACCAACCCTGCTTCAGCAGTGATGGCAGGAATGAAGGTAGTCATCGTTGGTTGTGATGCCAATGGTAATATTGACTTAGACGATTTGAAGTCCAAAGTGGAAATGCATAGTGAGAACCTCGCGGCATTTATGGTGACTTATCCATCCACTCATGGCGTATTCGAGGAGGCTATCATTGAGATATGCGAGATGATTCACAGTCATGGTGGTCAGGTCTACATGGATGGTGCTAATATGAATGCACAGGTGGGACTCACCAGTCCTGCCAGAATCGGCGCAGATGTATGCCATCTCAATTTGCACAAGACCTTCTGCATTCCTCATGGTGGGGGTGGACCTGGCATGGGGCCCATCGGTGTAGGTGCTCACTTGGCGCCTTTCTTACCAGGAAATGTCTGTGTAGAGACTGGAGGTGACAAGGCGATTTCAGCGATCTCTGCAGCGCCCTATGGTAGCACGAGCATCCTGGCAATCTCATATGCCTACATCGCGATGATGGGATCTGAAGGGTTGACCAATGCAACCAAGATGGCCATATTGAACGCCAACTATATCAAAGCGAAACTGAACGGACATTACAAAGTGCTCTATACCGGAAAGAACGATCGAAGTGCCCATGAAATGATCATAGACTGTCGTGAGTTTAAAGCTGTGGACATTGAGGTAGAGGACATTGCGAAGAGATTGATGGACTATGGCTTTCACGCTCCTACTGTCAGTTTCCCAGTGGCCGGAACTATGATGATCGAGCCGACGGAAAGTGAGGCGGTCGCAGAATTGGACAGGTTCTGTGATGCATTGATCCAGATTCGAGCTGAGATCGAGGAGGTACAGCAGGGAGTTGCGGATCGAGCCAATAACGTACTGAAAAATGCTCCTCATACGCAGCGAGTCGCCCTGGCGGAAAATTGGGAGCTACCTTATTCCAGAGAGAAAGCAGTATTTCCTATAGCCGATTTGAGGTACAATAAATTTTGGCCATCGGTCAGTAGGATAGACAGTGCCTACGGAGATCGAAACCTGATGTGTAGCTGTATTCCACTGAGTGAATATGCTACAGAAGAAGCCGAGGCGTAGAAAAAATGCCAATGAATTTTAAGGGAGCGCAAGCTCCCTTTTTTATTCGTCGTTACAGACGTTGAGGGCAAAGCTTCCTTCGGCAAAGTTGCCATCATCAAAGCGTGCTGTCATGCTCCCAGCGACCACTGATCCTGTAACTGATGAGATGGTTACTTGTCCACTTTCACTGATATAGGACGAGCCATCAGCCAGTAGGAAGGTTACTGACTCTCGCTGACTTTCAAAAGGCAATGAGTAAACTCCTGGCTCTTTTGGCAACCGAGCTTCAAGGCTTGGGAAGCCGGAGAAAAAAATATCACACGGATCAGCTTCAGTGCTCTCAGAAGAGAAAAAGAATGCGGAAATTCGAGTGTCAGAATCACTTACCTCTGCTTTCCCATACTTCATAGTCCATGGCTGCCCACCAATTTGACCACTGAGAGAAATTGACTCCAGGGGATCGTCTTCACCACATCCGGTGATGAACATCATCCCAATCAATGCTGAGACCAAAAACGACAGCTTTATTATACCTTTCATGATTGTATTATTTCGTTGAAGATATGGTTTATTGACCTAAAAAGTTAATTGATATTTTTTTTTCGCCTCCTGCCTTCCGCCAACGGGATGTGTGTGCTCAACAAAATCTACAACCCCGGCACTACTGAGACGGAGCACCGTAGTTATTGAGGTGCCGTATTCGGCACTAGAGATAAACATCGCCGACAAGGCTTTTTCCCATTCGTAAGGCACTCCTGTAGAAGGTAGCTCTTTATCATCAGCCAATTGATGATCGAGCATTTGCTGCACGAGCTCATTCAAATCGAGCCTATCGCTTTCTACGCTTTGCTGTAGTTTACGCCGGGCATTTTCGACTTTTGGCCAGGCTGTGTTGAGCAGCCCATTACTGAGACCATGGACACCAGGAGCCACCTGCATGATCTCATGGTTGACGTTACTGTAGTAGCCTAATTTTTTTGTATCGCCCACTAGCAGATTGAAGCCATTATACACCTTACCAGAATTCTTAACCGATGATAAGTACTCTGCAACGGAAATGTCTGAATTAAGAAAATTACTAGTCAGCTCTCCCCTGGAAGGGGCATTGGACAGGATTGATTTGGGGTCACGATAATTGGTGAGTGCTGCCCACCTGCCTTTGGTGGAAACACCCATCCATGTGCCGCCGGCTTCAAGGTCCCTACCGGCTAATATATGCGGATGGTCTTCCCAATAATCCGCGGGCTTAGTGGGCCTTTTGTAAAATTCATCTCTATTGGCTAGCACAACTAGTGGATATTCCTTGTGGCATTGCCATGCAAAAGTGATCAGACACATGTGACTAAAGTACTGAATTCCTCATTCACCGATAGGTCACAAATCGGAAACTCGCGGTTACCCGACTCTCTAATTTGATTAGTTTTGAGCTATGGATGGACTTGAGATTGGCCTGTTGGTCATAGGCTTATTAGCAGGTGCGGTCATTGGGTATTTGGCTGCTAAGCTGACCATGAGTAAGGGGGCCGATGATGCTACCGCAAATGAATTGGCAGATGTCAAAACACAATTGGCGATAGCTCAGGAGCAGGTGCAGCGACATTCAGAACAAGTAGCACAGCTCGGGGGTGAACTGAAGGAGGAGCGTGAGAAGTCATTCCAGCTAGGAAATCAGAAGGCCAGCATCACCGCGGAGCACAAAAACCTAGAACAAAAACTGCTTGATCAGAAAGAAGAGCTTTCCAACTTGCAGGCAAAGTTTGCGGTAGAGTTTAAAAACCTTGCCAACGAGATCTTCGAAGAGAAAAGTAAGAAGTTTACCGAGCAGAATAAGTCCAATCTTGGCGATATCCTGAATCCGCTAAAAGAGCGGATCGAGAAATTCGAAGAGAAGGTAGAGAAGTCGAGCAAAGAGAGTCTCCACTGGAATAGCTCACTAAAGGAACAAATCACGAACCTGAAGGAGCTCAATGTAGCGATCACTAAAGAGGCGGAGAATCTGACCAAGGCGCTCAAAGGCGACAGCAAGAAGCAAGGCAACTGGGGGGAAATGCAGCTGGAGACGATTCTGGAGAGGGCTGGTCTTCAAAAGGATATCCACTACTTTAAAGAAAAGAACTTTAAGACAGAGGATGGATCCAATCAGCGGCTGGACTATATAGTGAAGCTGCCAGATGACAAGACACTGGTGCTGGACTCAAAGGTATCTTTGACGGCCTACTCCAATTATTTTGACACGGATGATGAGCATGAGCAAGCCCGCTATCTAAAGATGCACCTGGACAGCATCAATGCCCACATCAAGTCGCTTGGAGACCGAAACTATCAGAATCTGTACGACATTACTCAGCCAGACTATGTCATGATGTTTGTGGCGAACGAACCTGCGCTCACTATGGCATTGCGCGAGGATATGACACTGTATGAGCGGGCGCTGGAAAAAAATATCGTCCTGGTCTCCACTACCACTTTGCTTGCCACGTTAAGGACGATTTCTTATATCTGGAAGCAAGATCTACAGAACAAAAATGCTTTGGAAATCGCGAGACAGGCGGGCTCCCTTTACGATAAGTTTACCAACTTCACTGAGGATCTAATCAAGGTGGGAAAAAGCCTGGATCAAACGCAAAAGACCTATAAAGAGGCAGCAAAAAAATTATATGACGGTCAGGACAATCTCGTTAGAAAGACAGAGCGTCTAAAAGAATTGGGTGCGAAGACCAGTAAGCAAATGGATAAAGGACTTCTCGACAAGGCAGAATTAAGCGGTGAACAAACAAGCCTCCTTGACTAACGGTTTTTAAGCTTGAAGTTTTTGGGGCTACTTTTGCAGCTTAATTAGGCAGGGATATGGAATTGACAGCAGACAACAAGCTAAAGAATATTATAGTAGTAGGTGATCGCCTGCTGGTGAAACCGAAAAAGTCTTCCGAGAAGACCGAGAGTGGCCTATTTCTCCCTCCCGGAGTGAAAGAGAAAGAGAAAGTCCAATCAGGCTATGTAGTAAAAGCGGGTCCGGGCTATCCCATACCCCTTCCTGTGGAGAGCGATGAGCCCTGGAAAACTGATGAGGAAAAAGTAAAATACGTGCCTCTTCAGGTGAAGGAAGGTGACCTGGCAGTCTTCTTGCAAGCTGGCGCCTACGAAATCCAGTATGAAAAAGAGAAGTACTTTATCGTACCCCAATCATCAGTCCTGATGATCGAAAGGGAAGAGGATTTATTTGATTAAATTCACTTATGTCTTTCTTCACACTAAATGTGCCTGATACGATTTCTTTGACGGATGATCAGCTTTTTGAGCTATGTTCATCAAACAAAGAATCAAAGATTGAGAGGGACAAGCATGGAAATATCATTATTATGTCACCAGCCGGAGGTCAATCATCAATAATTAATGCGGCGATAACGGCTGTTTTTTTCAATTGGAACCAGCAAACAAAGCAAGGGGTCGTATTTGACTCCTCCGGTGGTTTTATACTCAAAGATGGGTCTATGAGATCAGCCGATGTAAGTTGGGTTTCAAATGAGCGTTGGAAAGGCTTATCGGAAGATCAGAAAGAAAAGTTCCCTCCCCTTGCTCCTGATTTCATCATTGAGATAAGATCCAGAACTGATCAAATTCAAACCCTTCAAGACAAAATGAAGCACTGGATGGATAATGGCGTTTCTCTTGGCTGGCTGGTTGACCCAATAGATAAGAAAGTCTGGATTTATAGCAGGGACAAAGTTGAAAGTACTATCGACTCATTCAATTGCAAAATATCCGCTAATAAGGTGGTAACTGGTTTTGAGTTGGATTTGGAAAATTTGTTATAACTGAGCGAACTCCTTCGCAAAATAGCTGAGGATGATACTCGCTCCGGCGCGCTTGATGCTAAGCAGAGATTCGAGCATAGCCGCCTCACCATCCAACCAACCCTTTTCAGCAGCAGCTTTGATCATAGCATATTCACCACTCACATTATAAGCCGCTATCGGAATCTCATATTCTTCCTTGAGGAGCTTAATGACATCCAGATATGCCAAGGCTGGCTTCACCATCAAAAAGTCAGCTCCCTCATCAAAATCCAGGTCCGCTTCGATAATGGCTTCACGCTGGTTGGCGGGATCCATCTGGTAAGTTTTCTTATCTCCAGCCTTAGGTGCGGAATCCAGTGCATCACGGAATGGCCCGTAAAAAGCACTTGCGTACTTGGCTGTATAGGCCATGATTGACACATTGGTGTGCTCAGCGTCATCAAGCTCCTCCCGGATATGACCGATCCGGCCATCCATCATGTCCGACGGGCCAATGATATCCGCTCCTGCATCAGCCTGTGCTACGGCCATTTCGCCCAATATCTCCAGCGTCTCATCATTGAGAATTTCACCATTCTCAACAATACCGTCATGACCATCACTACTATATGGATCCATCGCCACATCCGTCATCAGGCACGCTTCGGGCAGCTTCTCTTTGATATTCCTGATGGTAGAGAGATACAGTCCATCAGGGTTTAGGCTCTCACTGGCCAGCTTATCTTTGAGGTTTTCACTTATCGCCGGAAAGAGCGCAAATGTTTTGATTCCAAGCTTTAGGCACTCCTCGATCTCACTGTGTAATAAGTCGGCACTCCATCGGTAAATGCCCGGCATAGAGCTTACTTCTATCTTTTTAGCTTTTCCTTCGATCAAAAACAGTGGATAGATAAAGTCTTTTTTGGAGAGCCGGGTCTCCTCCACCATCGATCGGATGACTGCAGATTTGCGATTTCTTCTTGGCCTTCTCATAGGTTCCAAAGTTAACTAATCAAGTGCTCTTGTGAGCTCAATCGTCTGTGATTGGCAGGCACTATTCCCCAATATTAATTCTGATCAAGCGACCGTATTTTCCTGCCGCCCATCCGATCGACCTACCGGAATCAAAGTGGACTACCCAGTAGTTGGCGGTATCCAGGTTTTGCCAGGACTTACCATCATCGAATGAATAATCGATTCCGTTTGGTCCACAGACAAAGAAGTAGTCTTGTTCATTGATGCTGGCGATAGATGACCCGTACGAGGCGCCTTTGGTAACTGGTGAGGAAGTCAGCTCCCAGGTAAGTCCATAGTCTCTGCTGACAGCACAGTTATCAGTGTATTGTTCCATCATGCTCAGGTTCCCACCCGTAATAAACCCTGACCCGTCCTCGGTAAAGTCAATTGAGGTGATGCCGGCGGCCTCCCCAGAAATCAGCGGACTAGCCACTGCTTTCCATGTGTGTCCATAGTCTTCGGTCAGAATGACGCGGGCTGATGGGCCGTTTCCAGTGCCGACCCAGGCACGGCCACCACTTGCGGTGGTGATGCAGGTGCCACTCGACGCAAAGCCTCCTTCGCCTTCCAATGCTTTAGGAAGATTTTCTGGTAAGACCCGAGCCCAGCTCCTTCCACCATCTGTGGTGCGCAGGATAAAAGGATAGCCATCAAAAGAATCGCCATAAGCCACCCCTCGCTGATCATCCCAGAAGTCGATGCAGTCCAGAAAGCCATCCGGATGAGTCATCACGTAGCTGCGTATCCAGGATTTGCCCCCATCTGCGGTCAGGAAAATCTGTGAAGCCTCACCCGTGCCTATACTCATCGCCACCGCCTTACCCTCGGTCAACCCCTGGATGTCTCGAAACTGTAATGAGTCGGGACCAGTCCATAAGTTATCAGTCCATGTAAGACCTTCATCATTAGACTTCATGATGGTGCCATTCGTCCCACTGAGCCAAAGCGTTTCTGCGGTTGAGCTCATGGCTATTAACGTAGCATCGGTATGCGTATCAATCACCTCGAAGGTGACTTTGGGCGATTGCCAAACCAGTACAGTCAGCGGCAGTATAAAAGTGAGAATAGTGTTCATGGTGAATGGTTTAGTAGTGTTCCAGGTTAAGGGCGTCTTTGTAGAACTGACGGATCTCTTGGGGATTGACGCCTTTCCGGTATTTGCGAAAGGCCCTGAAGTTGATCCACTGTACTTTGAAGTAGTTGTTGTGCGCGTACTTACGTGCGGACACAATCACCTCACCGCGCATGATGACAAAGCGAGTTACCGCTTTGATTCTGGCAAGTAGGTCAAAGTCTTCCATGACACAGTAGTAGTCATCGAAACCTCCAAGCTGCTCAAAAAGGGCCTTGGTGATATACAGGGTCTGATCTCCACCGCGACACCACATCATTGGAAACGTCGTGAAGAATGCATTGATCTTGAGCAGCCAACTCGATGAATCAAATCGATACTTGTAGACGCCAGCGGGAGCACTGCTAAGGCTCTTTGTGATGTCCACTACAAAACCATGTGGCAGCCTTACATCTGCATGCACGAAATAAAGAATCTCGCTAGTGGCATTGGCAGCACCGAGATTCATCTGGATCGGTCTGGAAGGGACTTCACACTTTAGTAATCTTACGCCGGGATATCGGGCAATAATTTTGCATGTATCATCCTGACTGCCACCATCTACAACGATGACTTCAAATTCCTCGTGATTTGGATGACGAGTGAGGAATTCGAGTAGCACGCCTATATTATCCTCTTCAAAATAAGTAGGGATAATAATGCTCAGCTTCATAAGGAGCTGCTCAGCTATATGAGATTATTCGCGTATGCGAATTTGATGAGGCCAACTAGGGAGTTGGTCTTTGTCTTGCGAAAGATGTTTTTTCGGTGCGTCTCTACGGTACGCTCACTTATAAATAAGGACTCGGCGATATCCTTATTGGTGTATTCCTTGGCAATGAGTTTCAAGATTTCACGTTCGCGCTCTGTCAGCAGCCGCTGCTCATCTGAGCCATGCAGGCTTTGGATTAGCATTTTGTTGATTTCATTGCTGAGGAAGGTCTTGCCGTTCTTCACATCATACAGCGCTTGCACTAATTCACTTTCTGAGTCTTTTTTAAGTACATAGGCATTTACCCCCTCTTTTAGTATTTCCTTGACGAGGTGGCTTTCATCGTGCATGCTCAGCACAATGATCTTCATATCGGGATAGAGTCGCTTCGCCTTACGAACCAATGTCAGCCCATCATCATCCGGCAGATTATAGTCCGTAATAAGTACGTCAGGCTGCTTACTACGCAGGAAAATGAGGGTATCCTCGACATTGCCGGCAGTGCCCACCACATCAAAGTCATCATTTTCTTTGAGTATTGAAACCAGCCCATTGAGTAGGATGGCGTGATCATCGACGAGGAATACTGTCTTCATATGCTTCGGCGAGGAAGTTCTGAAATTTCTGAGAAACCCTGAAATTTTCATACGGGGAATTTAGATGATGCACAGTGTTCACGTAATCCCCGCCTCGCCGTACTTATTTATCCGTGCATCACGGTATCCGGCTTATTAGTAGTATTACCTACTGGTAAATTCATCACGAAGGTGCTGCCCTGGACTCCTGGTGTGGAATCATACTCAAAATGCCCGTTTATGAAGTTGGCGCGGGTGTTCAGATTCTTCCATCCATTGCCTTTCCCCGATTTCATCACCTGCGGATCAAAGCCCTTGCCATCATCTTCGATCATCAGGGTGATCTCAGATTCATCCTGGGTGAGTTGGATGGTGATGTTGCTGGCTTCCGCATATTTGAGGATGTTGTTGACGACTTCTTGAGTGATTCGATATAGCGATATCTCTTGTATGTCTTCGAGCCGGTCGTCAATATCATAGATGAGTACCTCAGTGCGTATACTCCGCGTAGCATTCAACCTATCGGCAAATTCTTTGAGTGCAGCGGGTAACCCGTGCTTCACCAAAGTCTGAGGCATTATATTGAAGCAGACATTGCGTAGTTCGGCATACATCTCATCGATGATTTTCACCGAGCCCTCGTAGAGTTCCTGTCGAGTTTTTGCTCCATTGTTTCCATCACCAACCTTGTCGAGACTGGAGAGGTTAATTTTTAGTACCGAAATGAGTTGGCCAAACCCATCGTGAATATCAGCCGCGAATCGTTTTCGCTCGTTCTCCTGAGAGGAGATCACAGCCGTCATTTGATCGCGTTCGCGCTGCGCTCTTACCTCTTCCGCCATTTTTTCACGCTTCCACTTTTCCTTTCTCCAGGTCAAAAACGCCAGGCCAATTACCAATAAAATCACCGCCCCCGAACCGGAGAGTAAAATTCTATCACGCTCTAGTTCCAAGTCTTTTTCCCGAATAGTCGCTTGCTGAATCTTGATCTGCTGTTCTTTTTGAGCGGTCTCATATTTGGTTTCGAGCTCTACTATGGCTCGAGTCTTGTCTTTTTCAAAGAGACTATCCTGCCCAACAGTAGAGGTGAGTAGCTGACGGTAGGCCTGATGATACTGACCCAGTGCAGCGTAGCTTTCGGCTTGTATTTTCATTGCCCTTACCAGAAATTCAGGACTGCTGGAGGACTTAGCATATTGCTGTGCCTGGTCAGCCAGACTGACACTTGATTGGTAGTTGCTTTGGCGGAATTGATTGTATGCCAGGTTGGTATAGACGCTGGCGATCTCATAGTTATTTTCATTTTCTAAGTGGAGTTCCAGGCATTCGCGATAGAGGGACTCGGCCTTTTCGAACATAGACAGACTGTCATAGGCAATAGCCATATTATGCATTGCATAAGGTACGTACCTGCGGTAGCCCAATTCTCTGTATCGTGCCATAGACTGCTCGGAGTAGCTGATGGATTCCTCATACTGCTTGAGCTGTATGTACAATGAACCGATGTTTCCGGTGGTCACCGCAACTCCAAAATCTGAGCCTTCAGTTTCATATATGGACAGGGCGCGTTCATAGTAGGACAACACTTTTTCATATTGCTTCTGTTTTTTAAGTACAATTCCAATATTGCCAAGTACCATAGCAATCTTGTAAGGATCACGCTCTGACAATTCGTAGTATTTCAAGGCATCAAAATAATGCGTCAAGGACTTTTCATGCTGCCCCATCTCATCGTAGACTATTCCCAGGTTGTTCAAGGTATTGCCAATAGCCGTTGAGTCTGAGTTCTCTAGCTTGATGGTAAGCGACTTGTTATGATAAACTAGCGAGCTATCAAGCTGGCCTTTGGCCTCATAGACACTTGCAATGCTATTATAAGAGGAGGCCTTTGCCATTTCATCCTCCAGCATTTGACTTTCATCAAGTGCCATTCTGGCAAAGAGCATCGATGAGTCCACATCTATGTTTTTGTAGATCCATGAGAGGTCATTCAAGGATTGCACGAGCTCTATTCCCTTCTGACTTTTGTATAGCGCCAACAGGGAGTCCTGCTCTGAAATTTGTGAAAAGCAACACGTGAATGATGGATAAAGAAGGAGAAGAGCAAATAGTCTTTTTATACTGGTAAAGTCCATGCGGAAATCTACCTATTTCGCGTATGCTCGGCAAGTGCATTTGGCCACTCCTAGTAAATAGGAGCAGCTGTTTTTGACTCAGGGCTGACTGGGGCATTCAAGATCAATGTATTGCCTTTTATTCCGAGAGTTGTGTCCAGCTCGAGCTCGCCTTTGATCAGGTTCGTCCTTGAATTGAGGTTTTTCCACCCGTTACCCTTTCCACTCGTCAGCAGCGACCGATCAAACCCTGCACCATTATCTTCAATCATTAGCGTAATCTCGGATTCATCTTTGGTCAGCTGGATGTTAATCTTCGTAGCGTCCGAGTATTTCAGAATATTGTTTACCCATTCTTGGGTAATCCTGTAAAGTGAAATTTCCTGAATGTCTTCCAGGCGCTCCTCTAAACCAAAAATGTCTACTTCTACAATCGTATTTCCAGCGGCATTGATCCTATCGGAAAACTCTTTGATGCCATTAGCCACTCCCTGCTTTATCAAAGTTTCCGGCATGAGATTGAAGCAGATGGTTTTCAGCTCACGATACATTTGGTCGAGGACTTCAGCGCTACTCTCAAAAATCTGCTCCTTATTACTGTTCCCCTTTTCAAGTGACTTAAGGTTGAGGTTCAGAACCGAGATAAACTGCCCAAAACCATCGTGAAGATCTCTCGCAAATCGCTTTCGCTCCTGTTCCTGTGAGGACAAGGCAGATTCGATCTGGGCTTCTTTGAGTTGCAGTTGCGCTTCACGGAGCAGGAGCTCTTGTTGCTTTTTGGCCCGGCTTCTACCTAAGAGTGCCACCACTATGACCAGAAGTACGACAAGTACCAGCCCGATGATCAGGATGAGGTTAAGCTGGATTTGCGCTTGCTGCTCCGCAATTTGTGCTTCCTGCAGTGCTATCTGCTGTTCTTTCTTTTCGGTTTCATATTTTGTTTGCAGCTCGGCTAACTCCTGAGTATGTGATTGAGTATAGGAGGAGTCTTTCTCAAGGCCCCATTTGCGGTAGTACAGGGCTGTGTTTTGGTGATCATTTGCTGCCTCATAGTTTTCAGCTAGCGCCAAATAAATGTTCTCGAGTTTGTAATCGAGCTTGTTGTCTATCGTCATGTTCAGGGCCTTCTGCCCATACCCAATGCCTTTTTGTGGTTCACCAAGTTTGGCATAGAGGGAAGCAATGTTAGTGAAGTCAGCTACCTGCATGGCGGGGTTGGGTACTTGGCTCCTGATTTCTTCTGATTCCAGAAATAGCTCCAGCGCCTTTTGATAATCTGCTTGTGACATGTAGATGTCCCCCTTGATCTGCAGCCCATTGGCTAAGGAATGCAGGTTTTCTGCTTCGCGTGATCTCCTGATCCCCCAGTCGATATAGTGAATGGCAGAGTCTATCTCGTTGAGACTACCATAGCATGAGCCGATATTATTGAGCACGACCGGGTGAGCCGGATTGGTTTTGACTAAGGCTTTTTTGAAGTTGCTGATAGCCTCTTCATATTGATGAAGCTCCATAAATACCAAGCCGATATTGTTGAATGACCGAAGCTGTCCAAAATCACTTCCAGCGTCCTCATGAATTCTTAGCAGAGAATAAAATATCTCCTGAGCCTCGTCAAACCTTCGTTTGGATACCAGATATAGACCCCAAGCATTTCTTAGCGAGACATATGTGGACTCATCGTCGATGGATTGTGCAAGGTCTATGGCAGTATTGAAATAGTACTGCACAGAATCGTCATTCCGGTAGGACTCAAAATAGGTGGTGAGGTTGTAGAGCGCCTTGACTAAGCCCTTGTCATATCCAATTTTTGAAGCCAGGTTTTTTGCTTCTGTGCTATAGCGATACATCTTCTCTGATGAGGAATAGCGCATACTTTCCCCAATGCTGGTCAAGATGTTGACCCTTGTAGTATCGGCTATCTCCAGAGTAAGTAGTCTTTCAAGACTATCGATATTTTGGCTTTGAGCGGGCCATCCACAAAGGAACGAAGCAGCGGCGATTACCATACTCAGACGAACGTTTCTCATACCACTAAACTTTGGTTACCCAATGGTAATCAATATTAGTGTATCACGTTAATCACGCAGGATTTGGCTATAAACTAAGCCACCAACTCCTGCGGCTGCCTGACCGGGCAATTGAGAATAAGCGCGCTTCCTTTGATACCAACTGTGGTGTCCAGTTCCAGCTCTCCTTTGATCAGGTTGGCTCTGGAGTTGAGGTTCTTCCAGCCATTGCCTTTGCTACTCGTAAGGAGGGACTTGTCAAATCCCATACCATCATCCTCGATCATTAGTGTGATTTCTGACTCATCGCGGGTCAGTTGGATGTTGATCCGGGTAGCGTCAGAGTATTTGAGAATATTGTTGACCCACTCCTGAGTGATTCGATAAAGAGAGATTTCTTGCAAATCTTCCAATCGCTCACCCATTTCAAAAGTATCCACCTCTATCGAGACCTTGCCTGCCACATTGATCCTATCGGAAAACTCCTTGATGCCATTGACGATACCTTGCTTTATCAATGTTTCGGGCATTAGATTGAAACAGATACCCTTCAGCTCTCGATACATTTGATCCAATACCTCTGCACTGCTTTCGAATATTTGCTCCGGGTCCGCAACTCCTTTTTGAAGTGATTTGAGGTTGAGATTAAGTACCGAGATAAACTGCCCAAAACCATCGTGAAGATCTCGGGCAAAGCGCTTTCGCTCTTGTTCCTGAGAAGCAATTGCTGATTCGATCTGAGCTTCTTTGAGTTGGAGCTGAGCTTCACGTAGCAGTAGCTCTTGCTGTTTTTTGGCGCGACTTCTGTTGAGTAGGGCTACCACTACTACCAGTATCACTACTACTATCAAAGCTACGATCATGATCAGGTTGAGTCGCAGTTGCGTTGCTTGCCTTGCGATTTGCGCTTCTTGCACAATGATCTGCTGCTCTTTCTTTTCAGTTTCGTACTTTGTCTGTAGTTCACTGACGGCAGCTACCCTTTCGGTATTGAATATAGAGTCCCTGTAAGCCACATAATTTATATGATGGTCCAGGGCCTTTTCAAATTCTGACTGTAGTTCATACATCTTGAAGAGGTTGTAATAGGCATTCTCGATATCATGAATAGACTGAGCGGCTTTGCTGTAGTAGAGGCTACTGTCAAGATACATTTTGGCTTTTTGGTATTGGGCACCCTCCATCGCAATCTCCCCCAAATTATTGAACACAGTAGCTATCGCTTGGGGATCACCAAATTCCTTATCAATCTTAAGTGATTGCTCGATATAAATCAGAGCACTGTCATAATCACCTTTGTATTGTTTGACTGATCCAATATTAAAAAGTGATTCAGACTGTCCCCTTCTATTATTGAGCTGTTGCTCGATCACAAGTGACTTTCTAAAATTCACCTCCGATGACTCCAGGTCACCTTGATTGGCATAGACTATCGCAATGTTATTCAGAGCTTCCGATTGGCCTTTCAGATTGTCGAAACCGAGATGCATGTTGTATGACTTCTGATAGTAGTCCAGTGCTGCCTCATAGTCTTCAAGATACATTGATATCACTCCCAGGTTGTTGTAAGCGGTGGCCGCTTGATCCAACTGACCGAGCCGCTCGTAGATTTCCACAGCGGCTAGAGCCAGACTAGTTGATTCTTCATACTCCCCCATGTATCTTAAGCATACCGCCTTATTAAGAAAAGCCGATGCATTGACATCTTCTATTCCATAGGTGATGGCACTATCAGCATACACAATGCCAGCGTTAAAATCACCTTGCAGTCTATGAATCACTCCGAGCAAGCTCAAGGTATTCGCAGTGATGCTGTCCTCAGCCTCCAAAGCCAAAATACGCTGAGCCAGCTGCTTGGCAGAATCAGGGTAACTAAAGGCCAGACTTTTAATTGACTGTAGACTGTCATAACTGACTTGCGCCACGACTCCATTCAATGTGAAGAAAGAGAGCATGGCGACTGTAAACATCCGATTGATCATGATTTCTAGAATTTAGGCCGGAACGTGAGCGGCCATCCGTACGGGCACATTTAATATCAAAGTATTCCCTTTGATGCCAGGGCTGGTGTCCAATTCCAGCTCACCTTTGATCAGGTTTGCCCTTGAATTAAGATTCTTCCAGCCATTACCTTTTCCATTGGTCAAAAGTGATTGATCGAACCCTGTGCCGTCATCCTCGATCAACAATGTGATTTCCGATTCATCTCTGGTGAGTTGAATGTTGATTTTGGTGGCGTCAGAGTATTTAATAATATTATTAACCCATTCCTGGGTGATTCTGTAGATCGAGATTTCGTGAAGATCCTCCAGCCGATCTTCCATTCCGAAGGTATCTACCTCTATAGCTACTTTACCCGTGGTTCTGATCCTATCGGAAAACTCCCTGATGCCATTAACAACTCCCTGCTTGATGAGTGTTTCTGGCATTAGGTTAAAGCATATCGTTTTGAGCTCTCGATACATTTGATCGAGCACTGTAGCACTATTCTCAAACACTTCTTCTCTATTGCCAGCTCCTTTCTCGAGTGACTTTAAGTTCAGGTTGAGGACTGAGATAAACTGCCCAAACCCATCGTGAAGATCTCGAGCAAAGCGCTTACGCTCTTGTTCCTGAGAAGCGATGGCAGATTCGATTTGAGCTTCTTTGAGTTGAAGTTCTGCAGCTCTTAAGAGCAACTCCTGCTGTTTTTTGGCGCGACTTTTATTAAGCAGCGCTACCGCAACAACTAAGACGACCACTACATTTATAGCTATGATAATATTGAGATTGAGCTGAAGCTGAG
>CAYGOT010000030.1:0-49346 GCA_964351595.1 uncultured Roseivirgaceae bacterium
GCGGAACCTGATTTGGCCAGCACTCGATCTACTTTGATGCCCCAATCCAGAAGCGTGCTAATATGCGCTTCTGTGACCAACAGTGTTGGTGACCATTCGAGTAGGCCATCCAGGTGCTCCCTCTCGATGGCTAGTGGGTCAAGTACCAATAAGGCCGGCTCTTGCTCGTCTCGGATGATGTGATGGGAAGACATGGGAACAAAGCTAAACCTGACAGGTCTTGAAGACCTGTCAGGTTTAGAATAAATTTCTTAGAATCGCACCGACAAAGCCGCCAGGAAGTTGGTACCCGCCTGTGGGTAGTAGTAATTCTCTCGGATCTCTGCACCTCCGCCGGCATAGCCGAAAGTATATCCATTCGACTCGTACATCACATCGAAGATGTTGTTGACCAGAAGGGATAAGTTGAGATGCTTAAGGCCTTTGACGGCAAACCGGTAATCCAGCTTCAAATCATTGATAAAATAAGCATCGATCGAGCGCGCATCGCTCTGAGTATTATCGAGGTACTGCTGGCCTACATACTTCGATAGCAGACTGATATCAAATGCCTCAGTTGGTTGGAAAGTCAACTGGCTTCCTCCAATAACAGCAGGTGAAAAACTAATGTCCACATCTTCATACTCCGTCTCTATCACATTGAATTCATCGAATGCCGGACCATAGTCATAGAGCACATCTGTAAATGACTGGATCTTGTTTTGGCTAAGCGTCAGATTCGCTACCCACTGTAGCTTGCTGCTCAGTTGGATGCCTCCTTCCAGCTCTACACCCATCCTGTAGCTCTTGGCCACATTCGTACGGATATTGGAGCCTACATCATTGAGCTCTCCGGTCAACACCAGCTGATTTTTGTAGTCCATCAGGTAGTAGTTGATGTTGTAAAAGGCCTTGCCGGATTGCTTGCGGACACCTACCTCCAGGTTGCGTAGGGTCTCGTGCTCCGGTACGCGACCTTCTGGTGCGTCGATGAAGTCGCCCCTTACCGGTTCTCTATTGCCTATCGCAAATGAAGCATAAACAGACGTGCTAGCGTTTGGAGCATAGGTCAATCCAAACTTGGGATTGAAGAAGGTGAAATTATCCTGGACGTCAATCTCACGCAGATCATTATCATCGCCTTGCGTGAAATAGTCAATCGTCCTCAGCTGTAGGTCTCCATAAACATTCAGCTTTGGACTGAGCTGATAGTTACCGCGCAGGTAAATGTTGAAGTCTGACTTCTCACCGACGTTGAAATAGTAGTTATCACGAATCTCGGTATCTCCCGCAAAGCGTGCCCAGATGATCTCTCCAAAATGATCACCATCATACTTGTTGTAACCGCCACCTAATGTCAGGTCAAGCTTGTCCTTAGAATAGTTGGCAGAGTAAGTGAAGCCTGCAAAATGATTGTCCAACCAGCGCCTTCGGATCAAGTCTGTAGAGCCGATGGTGTCACTACCTGCGATAACCGGAGGTAGCCCATAGTCAGACATATCCTCATCGTCGCGATACTCTTCAAAATACCCTCGGCCATAAGTATAGTGGATTGCACCGCTCAAGTTGAAGTAGTCGCTGAACTGATGACTAAGGTGCAACTGATAATGATCCTGATTGTAGTTGTCCACCTGATTGTCGTACAGGTAGTAGTTGAAGGTTCGGCCGCTGTTGAGCAGATTGTCAGCCTGCTCCTGGGTGTAGCCATTGTTGGCAATCACGGCTTCCATGCCTTCCACATCATTGTTGAGGCGCGCCTCGGGGGTGCCCCACCACGACTGATAGGTTACTTCAGCTCCGCCAAAAACCAATCCTTTGACGATAGTCTTGTCACCGTAGTAGGCTCCCGACAGATAATACGACTTCAGGTCTGAGCTTGCCCGGTCAATGTAGCCATCAGAGGCAATTTTCGATAACCGCCCTTCAAACGCCCAGTGATCATTGATCAGGCCGCTGTTGATCATGACGGTATGCTTGCGCGTGTCAAACGAGCCGAAGCTATTTTCAATCTGACCGAATGCCTCAGTGGAGGGTGTGCTGGTCTGGAGGTTGATGGATGCACCAAAAGCTGCCGCGCCGTTGGTGCTGGTGCCTACTCCTCGCTGCACCTGTATGTTGTTGACCGAGGAAGCAAAGTCCGGCATATTGACCCAGAAGACGCCATGCGATTCTGAGTCGTTGAGCGGGATGCCATTGACGGTGACGTTGATGCGGGTCGGGTCGCTACCGCGAATGCGAATACCGGTGTAGCCTACGCCTGCTCCGGCATCAGAGGTGGTGACCACTGATGGCGTGAAGTTGAGCACAAAAGGCATATCCTGCCCCATGTTGCGATCTTCGATCTCTTCCTGGGAGATGTTGGTGAAGGTCGTCGGTGTTTTTTCGTTGGCCCGGGTAGCATAGACGATCACTTCGTCTTTGAGCTGGATGTCTTCTACCATTTCTACATTGACGACCTGATCTCCTGACAGCTCCACTGTGATATTCTCGGTAGTGTAACCGACATAGCTGACATTCATGACATACTTGCCTTCGGCCAATCCTACGAACCGATAATTGCCGTTTTCATCTGCGGCTTTGACCTGACCCGACATCTTCAAGACGAGGGTCGCACCAGGCAGACCATTTCCGGTAGGGTCGGTGACCTTTCCCGATAGGGTAAATTGCGCCATGCAGGGCACGGCGAGTAGCATCGCGAGGATGCCAGTGCATAAAACTTTCATTGTACTTGTGTTTTGGTATAACCATACGCTCTGCCGGGGAAGCGGAGCACACGTTTACCATACCTCCCTTTCCGGCATTACCCGGACAGGTTCGATGGGTATGATCTCAGCCCGTATACCTGCGTGCAGGAGTGGGCACCCCATCAAAAGCGGTTTCGTACAGTCAGTATTGAGATAAGCATTAATTCCTACGCCGGCATTACCCGGATCAGGTCAATGGGTATAATCTCAGCCTGATAGTAAGGCACCCCTTTTGATAGGACGAAGATAGGGAGAAATTGGGAGGTGGATTGTATGAGGTGAAAGTTTATCAGAGCTGTCGAAATGCCAACTCAGCACAAAGCGGATGCTTGTGCTTTATTGAATTGATAGGTCCAAGCAGAACCTTGAAGCAGTGGAGTGAAGTTAATGCCAAATACCCAGGATCGCTCCCATGATGGTAAAGGCAATCACATGATAGCCTGCATTGATCGCCCATAGTCGGAAACTCTTCCGCTCGAACAGATAGGTAATTCCCATGGCGAACGCTACCCAGCCAAGGCCTGCGGCTAATCCGGCGAACACCCCAAAAGTGACGTCACTCTCCGTACCAATGAAAGCAGCAAGGTTGAAGGCCATCAACAAAGCAAGGATGAAGGCGCCTCCAAAAATTCTTGCAGATCCGTCTTTGAGGTCATCTTGAGTGAAGTTGTTTTCCTTCATCCAGGCATTACCAAAAAGGAAAGGAGCGTACCACACACCTCCTAGTACGAAGGTGCTAATGGCAGCAACAAGGATGGCGAGGTAGTTGAGTTGAGATATGTCGGTCATAATTGTATTAGTTTTAGACCAAGCTAATCCCATAATTTTGAGGCGGAAAATGCCTTTTACCCAACATCAAGATTTGCTGACTGAAGTCTAAAAATGAGTAACTCAACCCATCTACAAAAGATCGATGATCGCCTTATTCGGTTGATTGGGATACCCGGCTTTGGCATCACCATCCCGAATTTTACAGGTCTCTTTGGGTCACTGGGTTATGCAGACTGGTTATACTGGTTTGGGTATCTCTACTTCATATTCATCGCCTATTGTATCTGGCAGGGCAACCGCTGGCTGCTCTTCAAGCAGCGAGAGAACATGAACTGGTTTAGCAACCCGGTACGCAAACTGACCATGCTGGTCGCCGCTAATATCTTCTATACTGCTCCTTTGACCATCACATTAATTTCGGGTTGGTATCTGATTTCGGGCATTTCTCCAATTGATTGGAGCATCGTCCAGGTGGTGACGCTGGCCAATGTCATTTGCGTGATTTTTGTCCCTCACGCTTATGAGACCATATTCCTGATCCGTGAGCGTCAGTCCGACTTACTCAACTTTGAGCAGCTTGAGCGCGCAAAAGTCGAATCTGAGCTGGAAGCGCTGAAGAGTCAGATCGATCCACATTTCATGTTCAACTCGCTAAATACTCTCTCCTATTTGATCGAACATGATCAGGGCAAAGCATTGCAGTTCAACGAGAGCCTGTCTGACGTCTATCGATACATACTGCTCAACAAGAATAAGGAGCTGGTTTCCCTGAGAGAAGAGATCGAGTTCGCCAACAATTATTTCCTGCTAATGCGGATACGGTTTGGCCTTGGAGTAATGCTGGAGGTGGATCAGGAAATGGATGTTGAGGGCAAGCTATTAGCGCCAATCTCTCTGCAGCTGCTATTGGAAAACGCTGTAAAACACAATGAGTTCAGTGAGAGGCATCCCTTGAGGATATCCCTCCATATCCACAATGGGGTAATTGAGGTAAGCAACAACCTCCAGCCCAAGGAGGTAAAGAATAGTTCCAAAATTGGTTTGAGGAATCTAAAGGAACGCTATAGATTGGCGTTAGGCAAAGAGCTTAGCATCGAGCATACTAAGGATTATTTCAAAGTGTATCTCCCCTATCTGGAAATATGAGGATCGCTATCATAGAAGATGAACTACCTGCAAGGCAGCAGCTGATCTCGCTGATTTCAAAGCTTAGAAGGGGGATTGAAGTGGTCTTTGAAGCCGCGAGCATCAAAGAAGCAGTCAACTATCTCAAACCACAACCGGAGCTCGATCTTATCTTTTTAGACATACAGCTCAATGATGGCCTTTCTCTCGATATCTTCAAGAAAGTCGAGGTGCTTTGCCCTGTGATTTTTGCTACAGCCTATGATCAGTACCTGCTCAAGGCCTTTCAGGAGAACAGCATCGATTATTTGCTCAAACCCATCAAGCAGCGTGAGCTGGAAAATGCCCTTCAAAAATATGACAGGCTAAAAAACCACTTTAGCCCGGATATACAATCATTAACCAAAATGTTTCAGGGGGGCAATGCGACAAACTTTAAGAGCCGCCTGTTGGTAAAAAAGGGAATCCACTTTACTTCCATTGCGACTGATGACATTCATTACTTTTTCTCCGAGCATAAAGTGACATTCGCGGTAGACACGACCGGCCAGAAAATGATGGTCGATGAAAGTCTGTCGGATCTGGAGTCACAGTTGGATCCAGCCAATTTTTATCGCCTCAACAGAAAGTACCTGGCCAACCTGAAGGGTGTAGATAAATTCATTAGTAATGGCAAAGGGAAAATGATAGTGTACTTAACACCGGAAGTCCGTGAGGAAGTCACCGTCAGCCAGGAGAAAAGCAGCGAGTTTAAAAATTGGATGGCCGGGTTGAGTTGAAGGCCTTGCCCTTCTGAGGCAAGTCGTGGGACGAGTATTTATCAATTGTCCAATTAATATGCAGCTTCTCAACTTCTGGTAAGAACACTCGTCCCACGACTACCAATATTGCTCGTATCTAGTTCATCAGCTACTCGTACTTCAGATTCTCACTCGGATTGGTGAAAATTACTCTCAAAGTATGGTAACTGACTGTGGCTATGGCTATCACTACCAATACGAGCGCAGGAATAAGAAATAGCCATACATTCAGCCCAATTCGAGTAGCAAAATTGCCCAGCCACTCACCCATCAGGTAGTAGGTCAGTGGGACAGAAAGCACAATCGAAATCCCAACCAGCTTCAAGAAATCAGTAGCAAGCAGCAGCCAGAGATTGTTGTTGGCCGCCCCCAGCACTTTGCGAATGCTGACCTCTTTGAGTCTTAATGAGGTCATGTAAGAGGCCAGGCCAAATAGGCCAAGACATGCTACGAAGATGGCCAGCCCGGAGAAGAGTCCAAAGATTGATCCGAAGCGTACCTCTGACTTGTATTGCTCGTTGTAGTGGTCATCGAGAAAATAATACTCGAAAGGCTTGTTAGTATAGGCCTGCGTCCAGTGACTTTCGATCGTGCTAATGATATTCTGCATATCATTTCCCGCCAGGTCGATAGAGTAGTATCCGCCGGGGTGTTCGAAATACCGAAAGATCAACGCATCATACTCAGCTTTAGGAGACTCTTGACGATAGTCTTTTACGACACCAACGATATTGAATGTATCGCCCCAGAAAAAGAGCTTTTCATCGAGAATCTCATTGGGACTGTCGACTCCAGCCAGTTTCACCGCCCTCTCAGACATGATCACATTTTGACTTTCTGTGCCAAATGCACCATCAAAAGCCCTACCAGCTACCATTTCCAAACCATAAAAATCAATGAAGTCAGCATCCATCCCTACTATACGATATTGGTTACTCTCCTCCTCGGGTTGGCTTAGCAGCCTAATGCCCCCGGCATTCCACCCTGGAGTGCTGCCTGGTGTGGTTGTAGACTCAGAAATCCCCTTCACAAAGGACTCGTTTTGGAGCAGGTTTTCAAAAATGCTGTATCGACTATTATAAATAGAATCGGTCTGAAAATTGGGCGTTTCGATCACCAGGGTCTGTTCTATACGCACGCCTAGTTCCTGACTTCTCAGGTACGACATCTGCTGATAAACAATGAACGTACCCGTAATCAAAACGATGGAGGCAAAAAACTGTAGCACAACCAATCCCTGTCTTAGTCGATTGCCGGACTTGCCCCTTGCAAATGAACCGCGCAATACCACCAAAGGCTTAAAACCAGACATGACAATCGCCGGATAAAAGCCCGAAAGTGCTATCCCCGCAAGAAAAATACCACTCAAGCCTAGCCAAAACTCCGGCTGAGCTGGCCATGTATAGGCCACTGACTTACCAGCAAATGCATTGAAGTAGGGGAAGAAATAAAGCACCATCAATGCTGCCAGCGCCAGAGCAATAAAGTTGAGAAAAGAAGATTCAAATATGAACTGGCCAATCAGCTGCCCACGAACACCTCCCAGCGTTTTTCGGATACCCACTTCTTTGGCTCGCTGCATGGATCTGGCCGTAGTGAGGTTGATATAGTTGATCCAGGCAATAACCAACACAAATAGTCCTACGATACCCAGAAAGTAAGTGGCCATCTTATTGCCGGTGGGCTTGATCTCGCCACGATAATTAGATATCAAGTGAATTTGATCAAGCCGCTGTAGGTAGAATTTCATGCCTGCATTATACTCGGCAAGCTCATCACCATGAGTATCGAGTACCCATTGCGGAAGCTTAGCGTTGAGATCGGCTACCACGGCACCCGGGTATAGCTCGATGTAAGTAAGAAAACCGTCATGCTGCCAGCTGGCTACATTGTCATCAGAAGTGAGGCTAATGTAGGTCTCGAATGAATAAATGAGGTCAAATGACATGTGGGAGTTTTCCGGTAGGTCCTGAAATACTCCCGTCACGACCATATCATTTCTATCCGCCATCTTAATCTCCTTACCGACAGGGTTTTCTCCTTTAAATATCTTTTTGGCAAGTGACTCACTAAGTACAACGGTATATGGATCTCGCAGGACAAGTGAATCCACTCCAGAAATCAATGGTATGGAAAACATCATAAAAAAGTCTTCAGAAGCATAGTAAGGATCATCCACCTTATAGTATTCCTGATTGTAACTGATGTCAGCAAAGCTCTTGGTTAGTCGGGTAAAGCGCCTCACCTCTGGAAAGTCAGCGGTGATATCGGGTCCAACTCCAGCCGCTCCGGATGCCCATTGTGAGCGGACTTCTCCTGCATTGGTGCGGTCAAGCCGTATCCGATATATATTTTCTTTATTGACATGGAAGTCATCATAGCTCAGCTCATACGCTACATATTGCAGGATGAGAAAGCCTGCCGCCATACCTATGGCAAGGCCAAGCAAATTGATCGCCGAGTAACCTTTGTGCTTGCGTAGGTTTCGGATCGTGATGAGTAGGTTGTTGCGTAACATAGTTTCTATTGAGTTTTTGAGTTGTGTCTGCTTGTGATAAAAAGCGGGTCGAAAAAATCCGATTGACCGTCGGATCATTCGCCGCTTAGCCTTTCGCTCACCGATCAGCTCTACCTCATAGGCGTATAGCTCATAGAGATCGCCCTGTATCCCTTCCCACAAGACGGGATTGCAGAAGCGCTCAAGCCAGCGAAGTAGCCAATGGTTAGCCATTGTTGAAGGCTACTTTAGGTATGGTATCCCAAATGTTATTGCGAAGTTCCCGGCTCTGCTCCAGTGCCTTTTGACCAGCGACGGTGACGGTAAACAGGTGCTTGCGACGACCGCCACGTTCCGAGGTAGCCCCGTCATAGCGCGAGTTGAGGAGCCCCTTTTCCTGGAGGCGCTTTAGTACAGCATGCACGGTGCTGATGGTGATTGAGCGGTTGGCTCGTTGCTCTACTTCCTTCATGATGGCTACACCATAGGCGTCATCATAAAGCGAGGCAGTGATAAGGAGGATTAGCTCTTCAAGTTCTCCGATTTGTGAACCCTTCATTTTCGTGAGATTTAGTGATAGTACTAAACCAAAACGAGAAGGTTACAGATTAGTTTCGCTTTTGTCGAATTTGAATTCTGCTTGGCCTTGCTCAGCATGAAGATCAGTGGTCCGACGAGTTTTGAACGCAACGTAGTGGAATCTCATTGTTGTGCAGTGATTCCATAGTATACTCGTCGGACCACTAGACTGGTATAACAAAAAAGCGAAGAGCTTGCGCCCCTCGCTTCGTCTACTGTACTCAAAAACTATTCTTAGATCGTCGTTTACCTATTCGAGTTTTTGTACTTGTCAAATCGTGACCCGGTCATTTGACGCGGAAATACGTTATCGGTTTCATCTGTATCACCAGTTTCAAAGTTCGGATCAAGCGCAATGTTCACCACCTCTTTGCTTTTAGCAAATACCTTGGTCACTTCATTTTCATTGAGTCTCCAGATTTCCGCTGGTAGTTTTTCGACTTCCTTAGTTCCATCCTTGTAGGTCCATTCGATAATCAACGGCATGACCAGTCCACCTTTATTCTTAAAGGTGATCTCATAGAAGTTCTTGTCCGCGTTAGCGGCTTTGATGGCTTCATCATCCACACGGTTTTTAAATTCCCGGTAGGCCTGGTCGCTCGTGCCAGTAAAGGTGAAGGTCTCTGCGGCCTCCTCAAAGTTGGACGCCTTCTGCTCGCTTTCACCACCTCCGATTTTTTCAGATTTTGCGGATACTCGGTTTTCGAAAGCCTGATCGTCGGTCTTCATCCTATACCAGGCCACATTGTCGATAGCAATGTCTGTATGGTCTGTGCTGAAAAACCAGCCTCTCCAAAACCAATCCAGATCTACTGCAGAGGCGTCTTCCATCGTACGGAAGAAGTCTGCGGGATAGGGATGCTTAAACGCCCATCGCTTCGCGTACTCCTTAAATGCATAGTCGAATAGCTCAGGTCCCATAATCGTCTCTCGTAGCATCACCAGGCCAGCCGAAGGCTTTCCATAGCCGTTGTAGCCCCCTTGCAATACCTGCTCAGGGTTGGTCATGATGGGGCGCATGCTCTCGGGATCACCTTTCATATAAGACACGACTCCTTTTGGGGTACCCCAAGTAAGGGAGAAGTCAAGGTAATGCTCCTTGAGTGTCATATGCTCAAGGAAGGTGTTGATCCCTTCATCCATCCACATCCACTGGCGCTCATCGTTGTTGATGATCATCGGAAAGTAGTTGTGACCCACCTCATGGACGATCACACCGACCATGCCCTCAAGCGTGCGCTGTGAATAAGTACCATCTTCGTTGGGCCTGCCAAAATTGAAGCAAATCATAGGATACTCCATGCCGATAGAAGCAGCATGTACTGAAATCGCCTTTGGATAAGGATAGTCAATCGTGAAGTTGCTATAGGTCTTGAGTGTATTTACTACCGCAATGGTTGAGCGCTCTTCCCACAGCGGATTGCCCTCCTTAGGATAGTAGGACATGGCCAACGGAGTGGTCGTACTCAACTTCACAGACATGCCATCCCAGATGAACTTCCGCGACGAAGCAAAGGCAAAATCTCTAACATCTTCTGCATGAAACTCCCAGGTGCTCTTGGCCCTGGACTTAGATTTTTCTTTCTTCTCCGCCTCCTTTTGCGTAACGATCATCACCGGCTCGTCGAATGAGTTCTTCGCCTTCTCAAAGCGCTCAAGTTCCTTTTCGGTCAACACATCGCCTGGGTTCTGTAAGGTGCCAGTGGAAGCCACAATATGGTCTGCAGGCACAGTTATACGCACTTTGTAGTCACCGAAAGGTAGGGTAAACTCTCCTCTACCGAGAAACTGCTTATTCTGCCAGCCCTCCAGGTCGCTATAGACCGCCATACGAGGAAACCACTGAGCAATAGTGTAGAGGTAGTTGCCATCCTTTGGGAAGTATTCATAGCCTGATCGCCCACCGACGAGCATCCGGTCGTTGATGTTGTAATGCCAGGCGATGCTGAAACTATACTCCTCCCCTGGCTGTAGCGCTTTGGGCAAGTCGACACGCATCATGGTCTTGTTGATCATTTTTCGCAGCGGCTCACCGCCTGTAGTCGTCACCCCACTGATTTTGAAACCTCCATCGTATTCGTAATCACTCGTGATCCTCAGCAGGCTCTTACCAGCCACTGAGTCTGACATGCTTGATCGTGTCGCTAATGGGGTGTTGCTATCCTTTGCCCGTACATTTTGATCTAGTTGCACCCAGAGGTAGTCCAGTACATCGGGAGAATTGTTGATATAGGTGATGGTTTCCCTACCGGAAATAACTTGTGTTTCGTCGTTGAGCTCCACATCGATATCGTAGTTGGCCTCATTCTGCCAATACTGTGCTCCTGGGGCACCTGAGGCCGTGCGATATTCATTGGGTGAGGGCAGCATCGAGCCCAGCTGCTCAAATTTTTGATTCCACTCACCTTGGGCCCAGACCTGACCTGAAGCTAGGAGGCAAGCAGCAACTAATATCCTTTTCATCATGATTGGTTTTTGACTGTTTAACCCCTAAAAATAATAGGAAATGAGTAGCGCAAAGACATAAATACATCAGCGGTCGAAGGCACAAAAAAAGGGTGTCGATTTTTTACCGACACCCTCGTATTGCAAACAGGTAATGCTACTACTTCTTGCTCTTGAACTGATCGAACCTTGAGGTCATGTCTGCCCTTGGAAACACATTGTCAGACAGTTCAGTATCAGCTGTTTCTTTATCAGGGTCCAGCACTATATTGACGACTTGCTTGTCTTTGGCAAACACTTTAGTCACCTCTTCTTCATTCAGCCTCCAAATCTCAGCGGGAATATATTCCTTCTCTTTGCTGCCATCTGCGTAAGTCCACTCAATGATTAAGGGTGTCACCAGACCACCAACATTCTTGAAAGTAACTTCATAGAAGTTCTTATCGGCATTTGCTCTCTTGATCGCATCATCGTCCACCCTGTTTTTGAATTCACGGTAGGCCTGATCGCTCGTGCTCGTGAAAGTAAATGACTCAGCAGCCTCCTCAAAATTGGTCGCCTTAGATCCTTCTCCGCCTCCGCTTATTCGCTCATTTTTTGCGGTAGCCTGGTTTTCAAACTTCTGATTATCCGTTTTCATGCGGTACCATTTGACATTGTCTACCGACACATCCACATTGTCGGTAGTGTAAAACCAGCCTCTCCAGAACCAATCAAGGTCGATGGCCGATGCGTCTTCCATTGTACGGAAGAAATCCGCAGGGCTGGGGTGCTTAAACGCCCAACGCTCAGCGTAGGTCTTGAATGCATAGTCGAAAAGCTCAGGCCCCATGATGGTCTCACGAAGAATGCTTAATGCCGCGGCAGGTTTTGCATAGGCGTTGTTACCAAACTGCAGGATCTGCTCAGAGTTGGTCATGATGGGGCGAATGCCTTCTTTGTCACCTTTCATATAATCAACGATGCTAGCTGCAGTACCACGTCTTGCAGGCATGTCAGGATAATGCTCACGTTGCGTTAGCGACTGAGTGAAAGTATTCAATCCTTCGTCCATCCACGTCCATTGACGCTCATCAGAGTTGATGATCATAGGGAAGAAGTTGTGCCCAACCTCATGCACAATCACGCCAATCATTCTCCACTTTGTCGTCGGGCTGAAAGTACCATCCTCGTCAGGGCGCCCAAAGTTGAAGCAGATCATGGGATACTCCATACCTATAGACGCTGCGTGTACCGAGATCGCTACCGGGTAAGGGTAGTCAACAGTATGCTTTGAATATGTGATCAATGTGTTGGCAACAGCACGAGTAGACTCCTGCTCCCAAAGTGGGTTGCCCTCTTTGGAGTAATATGACATGGCCAATGGCTTCTTATCACCAAGGTCAACCGCCATGGCGTCCCAGATGTATTTACGCGATGCAGCAAAAGCCACATCTCTCACCATCTCAGACTTAAATTCCCACGTTTTCTTTTCGCTCCTTACGGGCTTCTTCTCTTTCGCCTCAGCTTCTTTCTGTGTCACGATGATCACAGGCTTATCAAAGGTGTTTTTTGCACTGTTGAAACGCTCAAGCTCTTTGAAAGTCAATACAGTTGAAGCATTTTGCAACTCACCGGTAGCACCTACGATGAAGTCGGCAGGTACTGTGATCTTCATGTTGAAGTCACCGAAGGGCACTGTAAACTCTCCCCTACCGAGGAATTGCTTGTTCTGCCAGCCTTCTTTGTCATCATACACCGCCATTCTTGGATAGAACTGGGCAATAGTATAGTTGTAGTTGCCGTCTTTTGGGAAGTACTCATATCCAGAGCGACCTCCGTCGATCATTCTGTCATTGACAGTATAAGACCAATCGATCTGGAAGGAGAATTGATCACCGTTGCTCATCGGCTTAGGCAGTTCAACGCGCATCATGGTTTTCACGATAGTGTACTTAAGTGGGCTTCCGTTAACATTGACCACTTTAGCTATCTTGAAGCCGCCTTCATAGTCACCACTATTGGCGATAGACTGTAGCGTCTTACCAGCAATGCTATCTGACATTCCGGTAGGTCGGATAAGGGGCGTATCACTATCCGGTGCGCGCATATTCTGATCCAGCTGAACCCATAGATAGCTCAACTGATCAGGGGAATTGTTGTAGTAGGTAATGGTTTCAGATCCTGTGATGCTTTGATTCGCATCGTTGAGCTCTACCGCAATATCATAATCGGCTTGATTCTGCCAATAGTCCACGCCAGGAGCTCCTGAAGCAGTCCTGTAGCTATTCGGAGAAGGTAACATAGGCCCGAGTTGCTCGAACTTTTGCTCCCACTTACCCTGTCCAAAGGCATACCCACCGATAAGGCAGAAAATGATGATTAGTCCTTTTCTCATAATTATTATTTCTTGTTAATTACCAAAACTTAGTTTCGATCATCAGCGTAATGGAGACACCCATCACCGCTGAAGATACTATCGTCACCCAATCCCTCCTGTCAAGAAAGAAAAAGGTGCGCAAAGTAACGCCGAGTAGTAGGAAGGCTGCAACTATTATTATCTGACCTACTTCCAACCCTACATTAAAGGCAAATAGCTGGTTTACGATAGATTCGTCCTTGCCAAGGAGGCTCCTGAGATAGTTAGAAAAACCCATCCCATGGATCAGCCCAAAGCCCAATGCCAACCCGTAATTCTGCCTGACTTGCTTGGGTGAAAGTTCATGGTCACGATGGATAATATTGATCAACGCGGTGATGAAAATGGTGACAGGTATCAAAAACTCAATTAGTTCAGCATCCAGGGATACTAGTTTGAGAGTGGCCATAGCCAAGGTTATAGAGTGACCAATGGTAAAGGCGGTCACGAGAACGAGTATTTTCTTCCACTCACGCGCCTCATAGATCGCACAGAGCGCTACCACAAACAAGATGTGATCGTATCCATCTATATCCAGGATATGATCAAGGCCCAAGCCAAAAAACAGTTCAAATTCTGACATCTTTCGTAAAATGTATTTCGTATAGCTTTGTTGTTAAAATTAAGCAGACAAACTTAATCTTCTATGCTGTCTTATTTGTTGGTGTACTTGCCGGTGATAATAGGTTCATTGCTTCATCCATTTCATATCAGCGTGCTCGATATGGAGTATGACGAAGACAGCAAAGCTATTGAGATCAGTTGTCGCATTTTTCTTGATGATCTGGAGGAAACGCTTCGCAGTTATACAGGAGATGATAAGCTTGACATCATGGCTGAGACTTCAAAAGAGATTGTGCACACAGCCCTTGAGCAGTACTTTCGTGAAAAAGTGAAAATATCAGTAAATGGCAAGGAAGAGGAAGTGACTTATCTGGGTGAAGAAATGGACGGTGATGTGATGTGGTGCTACATCGAAATTCCGAAAGTCAAAAAACTGCAAAGCATAGCCATAGAAAACCAACTCTTACTTGACTCATTTGATGATCAGATGAATTTGGTTCACATGAAAGCCTTTGGCAGCACCAAGAGCCTGAAGCTCTACCAGTTCAACGAGTGGGGCGAGATTCAATATTAGAGAAGGTTCACGGAATTAATCAGGCGAACCTCCTCCTTAAAGTGCTGTTGCACTAGCGTTTAAAGACATATCGCGTGATATAGATGCCCTGACCATCATCCACGCCGGCATCACTCTCCACTCCACTAGTGACAAAGGCCAATTCCCAACCCTCTCTGGCCATTGAAGAGAGTTTATCACTTATCATAGCGTCATTGGAAGCAATGTTTTGAAAATTGATGCCTGTGACGCTGAAGAAGTTGAGCATCTTGGTCTCTTCGAAATTGTCGACTTTGAGATCCTTCCGTTTTACATCTCCCTGTGCTCCTCCCTTCTTTCCGTTGGTTCGTTCTGTTGTGAATTGATCTGAGCTCACTTCTTCAATCGGGCTGATCATCCTGGATCGGCCGATTCCGGCGGGTATAATTGATTCGACTGTCGTGATGACTTTGTACTCTTGTGCACTAGTCAGCGGCACAACGCTGATTGTAAGCAGAATAAATAGAATGGAAGTTTTCATAAGAGATTGTTTAAGTGTGTTTTTCTGAATGGTGTCCTACAAATGGCAGGCCAAAGTGCCGATCACATCATCTACACCTTATGCTCTATTCCGCTAGGGGCATGATGTATCCAAAGGAAGCTCACGATATACTGACCATCTCCCCACATCATGCTTCAATAAGGTAAGGCTTGACGCTGAAAAAGTAACCTGAAAGGCCCTGTTCTTAAAATCATTCCAGGCCTCTTCAAACTTTGCCTTCTTCAAGTCCCTAAAAGCGATGGTCACATGGGGGTGAAACCCTCGGTTTTTGTAGTCCCCATTATCCAAACCAAGTTGTCGTCTGGCTATCGTGACCACATGCTTCTGAAGCGATCTCAATGCCTCATTCGGTACAACATCAATATAGATCACCCTTGGCGGAAATGCGCTGAACCCCATTAGCTGAATATCAAAGTCATGTTGACCACCTGACATCTTGCTAAGCGTCTCAGTGAGCAAATCCAGTTTCTTCATTTTCCATTTAAACGGCATATGAAGCGTGATGTGAGCCGGAGAATTGAGGGCATGCTTTGAACCATACTTATCACGAACTTCCTCTTTCAATTGGGCTACCCGGGTCTCAATCGTTGTTGGAAGGACTATCGCAATAAAGAAGAGACCCTCTTCAGATTTGCCATCAGCCCCAGCTATTTGACCTTTGATATGTTTTTGCGTGATTCCTGACACTGTTAGGTTAAATTAGTCATTCGATCATAATTCAAATTGGCATGAATAAACTTTCGCTTCTACTCAGCTTGTCCTTGCTCTTTGCTTGCAAGACTTCTCAAAATGCTCCTACCACTGGCATCACTACCATGAAGCCTGGTCAGGCCGAAGCTCCGGCAAGTAGTACCTCCATCACCGACAAAATTCAGGGGATGGATAAGTATACCGGATATTTCGATTTTTACTGGGATAGCAAGACCGGCAAAATATTTCTTCAGATTGACAAGTTCGATCAGGAGTTTCTTTATGTCAATGCACTGGCTGCAGGCGTAGGATCAAATGATATCGGTTTGGACAGAGGTCAGCTCGGCAATGAACGGATCGTGAAGTTCGTGCGGTCAGGCCCGAAAGTACTGATG
Source organism: uncultured Roseivirgaceae bacterium (assembly GCA_964351595.1). Taxonomy (GTDB): domain Bacteria; phylum Bacteroidota; class Bacteroidia; order Cytophagales; family Cyclobacteriaceae; genus UBA6059. The sequence continues at coordinate 16,082 of CAYGOT010000030.1, forward strand.
GTACAACCTAACTACGGCTTCCGGGCCATTAGTGACAATCCGGCAGAGGCGGCTTCCGTAGAGCAGGCCTTCGCACAAAGCGTGCTCTGGGGATTCACCATAGACGCACACGATGATTGGAGTGTACTAGTAGATGCTACCGACTTCTTTATGCTAGATGCGCACGGTGTTGCCAATCGCCTGAGTGGACGAAAGCAAGGCAGCTACAAGCTGGACAAGTCACGGTCAGCGATGTACTTACCAATGACCAAGAATTTTCCACAGAACTCGGAATTTGAGGCAACTGTCACCTTCACCGGTGATCCGACAGGCGATTGGATCAGGTCTGTAACGCCCTCGCCGGATGCTGTTACCGTTCGCATGCACCACAGCTTCATCCAGCTCCCTGATGACAAATACACCAAGCGAAAATTTGATCCTCGATCCGGATTCTATGCTACCTCCTACTATGACTATGCCACTCCGATTGATCAGCCTTTGATTAAGAGGTTTATCAACCGTCATCGATTGGAAAAGAAAGATCCCAATGCTGAAATCAGTGAACCGGTGGAGCCTATCATCTATTACCTCGACAGAGGCGCACCAGAGCCCGTTAAGTCTGCTTTACTGGATGGCGCCAAGTGGTGGGATCAGGCCTTCGAAGCAGCCGGCTACCGCAATGCCTTCCAAGTGAGAGTGATGCCAGAAGATGCAGATCCACTTGATATCAGATATAACGTGATCCAGTGGGTGCACCGCTCTACCAGAGGATGGTCTTATGGCGCATCCGTTGCTGATCCTCGCACTGGCGAGATCATCAAAGGGCACGTTAGCCTGGGCTCTTTGCGGGTACGTCAGGATTTCTTGATCGCGGAAGGGTTACTTTCTCCCTATGAAAACGGTACGGAAGCTCCCGAAGAAATGAAGCAGTTGGCCATTGCCAGATTGCGGCAATTGTCTGCCCATGAAGTAGGTCACACGATCGGATTGGTGCATAGCTATGCGTCTAACCGCTCAGATCGGGCATCTGTCATGGACTACCCTCATCCGCTCGTAAAGATGGACGCCAATGGCAATATTGACCTTTCCGAAGCTTATGATGTCAATATTGGGGAGTGGGATAAGATCGCTATCAAGTATGGCTACAGTGATTTTGCTGATGGCGTCAACGAAGATGAGGAACTAGAGAAGATCTTGAATGAAGCCTTCGATCAGGACATCATGCATATCACCGATCAGGATAGTCGACCTACCGGAAGTGCTCACCCTCATTCCCATTTATGGGACAATGGCGAGAGCGCAGCTGATGAGCTCAATCGCATGATGGACATCCGCAAGCAGATCATTGGCAATTTCTCTGAGAAGGCTATCCGGAAAGGCATGCCAATGGCGACTATAGAGGAAGCCTTGGTTCCAATGTACCTGTTCCATCGCTACCAGGTCGAGGCAGCCGCCAAGGTAGTTGGTGGCTTGAACTACACCTATGCACTCCGTGGGGATGGACAGATGGTCACCGAAATGGTGCCTCCCGCCGACCAGATGAAAGCACTAGATGCGTTGATTCGAACCATGAGCGCAGATGAGCTGGCCTTACCAGAATCGCTGCTTCAGAAATTACCTCCAAGGCCATTCGGTTACCCGCGTACCCGCGAAACCTTCAAGAGCCGCACAGGATTGACTTTTGATCCTATCGCAGCAGCGGAAACAGCCGCCAGTCTTCCGGCATTCTTCATTTTCCATCCTGAGCGCGCAGGTCGACTGGTTGAGTACAACTCCCGAGATGCCAAGCAACCAGGGCTGTCAGCCGTCATTGACAAAGTGATAGCCGCCAGCTTCAACGCATCAGCCAAGTCGGGCTATCTCCGACAGCTTCAATACATCACCAACGGCCAGGTACTCCTGCATATGATCAAGCTGGCCAACGATACGCGTGCTCATGAGCAGGTACGCGCCATCACCCATGCCAAAATCATGGAGGTGCAGGCTATCGCCGAGCGAAAAGCCAAAGCAGGTAGTGAGCAAGACAAGGCACATTACAACTTCATGCTAGCGCAAATCGATAGCTACTTAGATGGAGAAATGGAGATGCCACAAAATCAGCCACTCGGCCCACCTGACGGATCTCCTATCGGAAATGACTGGGGTGACTGGTTTAAGTATTGTAGTGTAATCGCCACCGAGCAGTAAAAAGCCTCGTTGGGTTTTCGAAGGCAGCCAGGTTAGCCAGACTTACGTAGTTTTGAAAACTTCGTAAGTCTAGTCCGAATTCGAAGTGTTCCTTGGCATTAACTCTAAAGGTTTTCATAACCCCCTTGAGAGTCTTGCGATAGCATTCAGAGCCGTATCAAGCCTGATGTTTCGATCTCCGGAAATAAGCTGCCATGGTGGGTGGTTCTCAGCATACTCTTGATAGATCTCAAAAAAGTGCTGCCTCAGGTGTGGATGTTCTCGCTGAGGATCATCTTCCCAGGGCAGGTCTATATCACAAACGAGTGTAAGGTCGTACTTTCGCCTTTGCTCTTCCGCGATGATCCACGGATCACATTTGCCATACTTGTGCTCGCTCCATACCCTAATGATGGTCAAAGTCGTATCGACAATCAGAACTGAATTGGCCTTCCTACTCAATTCATCCTCCACGCGGGTTTGCCCCTTGGCGATGGTGAGTAGATCTTCGTACTGATAAGGTCTCTCGAGCTCCTCAATATACTCACGCGCATATTCGGGTACGAAAGTAGTATGGAGCGCCTCTGCCAAATCTTTGGCCAAGGTTGACTTTCCAGTGGACTCAGGGCCTATGATGGCGATCCGCTTAAGCATTTGCGGTTCTGGATTCTATGTCCTTTTTCCAGGCTATATATCCCAGGATGGCTATCACGAGGAAGACCAGGTACTGAAAGCTCGTCAGTAGCAGACCCTTGTAGAAGTACAGCGGGATGGAGATCGCATCCGCTATTATCCAGGCAACCCAGTTCTCCAATTTCTTTCTTGCCATCAGCCACATCCCTACGAAAAAAATGGCTGTAGTGGCAGAGTCCCAGATAGGCACATCGCTATCAGTATAATTGACCAAAACGTAACGAAGAACAAAAAAGGACACCACCAGAATAATCAACGCACTTATATTTTCCGATAGGGAATTGCGAGAAATAGGAATATGATGGGTGGGGTCTACCTTTTTTGACCACACTATCCAGCCGTAAACGCTCATGACAAAGTAGTAGGCGTTAATACCCATATCGGCGTAGAGCTTAGCGCCAGCACAGATATAGACGTAGATGATGACGCTTACAATTCCGGTAGGATAAACCAATATATTTTCCAATCGCGCATACCAGACACTTGCCAAACCAAAGATCACAGCGATGGCTTCCAACCATGTCATTTGCGCTAGCCCGGCGCTCAACCCCTCCAGGATATAGTCCATAGGGCGAACCTAGCCATTCTTGCGAAAAGAAAAGATAGCACTGCTATTATATGTGCTCGGTACTCTCTAATTTTGCACTGCAAATAATAACCCCTGTTATTTGCATGACTACCGACGACTCCAAACTCCTTTTTGAAGCATTAACCTACGACGATGTACTGTTGATGCCAGCGTACTCTGAAGTCCTACCGCGGGACACAGATACCTCCACTTACCTTACGCCCAATATCAAGCTGAATATTCCGTTGGTGTCCGCAGCAATGGACACAGTGACAGAGTCAGGCCTAGCCATCTCGATGGCCCTTGAAGGGGGGATTGGCATTATTCACAAGAATATGTCTATCCAACAGCAGGCCGGAGAGGTACGCAAGGTGAAACGTTCGCAAAGCGGAATGATCCTCGATCCTGTGACCCTCAATATCGATAGCAAGGCGGGTGATGCAGTGGCGATCATGAACCAGTATCGCATTGGAGGCATCCCTGTGATAGATAAGGACGGCATACTTATCGGCATCATTACCAACAGAGATTTGAGGTTCCAGAAAAATCTAAAAATCCCGGTAAGCGAAATAATGACCAAGGAAAATCTGGTCACTGCCCATTCTGGTGTTGATTTGGATCAAGCAGAAGAAATACTCCAGGAACATAAAATTGAGAAGTTACCCATTGTAGACAAGGACGGTAAGCTCATCGGACTGATCACCTACAAAGACATTCTCAAAAACAGAGACAGGCCCAATGCTTGTAAAGACCAATATGGAAGATTGCGCGTAGGGGCAGCTGTGGGTATCACAGCTGACATAGAAGCCCGCGTGGCGGCACTCGTCAAAGCGGGGGTTGATGTGGTAAGTATTGATACTGCCCATGGCCATTCCAAAGGGGTGATTGATACTTGTAAGCTGATCAAGAAGAACAACCCTGACCTGGATGTAATTGTCGGTAACATAGCCTCAGCGGAGGCTGCAGTTGCACTAGCAGACGCTGGTGCCGATGCGATCAAAGTGGGAGTTGGACCTGGCAGTATTTGTACTACCAGGATCATCGCAGGGGTTGGGGTACCCCAATTGACTGCAGTGTTTGAAGCTGCTAAAGCTGTGAAGGGCAGAGACGTGAAGATTATCGCAGATGGCGGCATCCGTTTCTCGGGTGATCTGGTAAAAGCGATAGCCGCAGGTGCTCACACCGTAATGATTGGTTCATTGCTCGCAGGTACAGAAGAGGCTCCAGGAGAAGTGATACTGTATGAAGGCCGCAAGTTCAAGTCTTATCGCGGCATGGGCTCTGTAGAAGCTATGGAAGACGGGTCTAAAGACAGGTATTTCCAGGATGCTGAAGATGATATCAAGAAGCTGGTGCCGGAGGGTATCGTCGGCCGTGTCCCGTATAAGGGAATGGTAGAAGAGGTGCTTTATCAGCTAACCGGCGGCCTGAAAGCTGGCATGGGTTACTGTGGTGCTGGTAACATCGACAAATTACACGAGGCAAAGTTTGTCAAGATCACCAATGCCGGGTCAGTTGAAAGTCACCCACATGATGTGCATGTAACACGAGAAGCACCAAATTACAGTCGATAAGCAACTATTCGACTCAAAACTCATTAAGGTTATCAAAGGGCAATTATTGTTAAATTGCCCTTTCTTGTTTCAGGTGTATGTTTGGTTATAAGGCAGTTATACGATTAAGCGTCATTCTGGGTGTGATCACCTGGCTGCTGCTGCTATTGCTTGACCTCACCGCACTTTTCAGCGCCAAAAACAATATCGCATTTGGCCTCCCCAGCTTTGCCCCGAAGATTGCTCTCGGACTCTTCGTGCTGAGCATCGTGCTCTTCTACCGCTATCGCATCAATAAAGCTGAGAGTGTCAACTTCATCGACCTGCTCTGGCGGGTTTTTGTTACCGGCTTGATTACCACAGTGGTTTCTCTGGCTATCAAGTTCATCTTTTCGATTTTTGGAGACACCAGCCTGGCGAAGAATCCACTGGTCATCAACTTCTTCTATCATATCAACCTGGGATTGATCATCGCCTTTACCGTTTCAACTTTAATCGTCTGGAAGCGGTTGATTCTCTACCAAAAAACGAAAACCCTGCTGGCCTTTTGGCGCATTTTTGAGTATTCACTTCTTGGTGCGCTCGCATTTGATATCTTAGGTTATGCACTATTTGACCCCTTTTTCAATGTCCTCCTCGGGGTATTGATGCTCATGGGGTTGGTGCTTAGTTTCAACCTCAAGTGGGTGGCTTACCTCAACTTCAGACAGAAGTGGAAAAGTATTCTTTTCATCGTACTGGTTATCATCTACCTGTTCTATTTCCTGGATGGTCTGGTGGATTACTCTAATCAGGACGTACTGGTTACAGACCTCCTGGACTCGGTATACATTCTAGCGTCCTTCAGCTTTATCTCCATCTACTCGCTGATCTCGGCGCTGGTTATCCTTTTTAACCTTCCTACTTCCTCCGTATTCGAAAAGAAGCTTGAGGAGGCTATGAACTTTCAACGACTGAGTCAATCACAGCCTACCGGCCAAAAAAAGGAGCAGATATATGAGATTCTGCTGGATAGCACCATTAGTGCAGTATTCGCGGATGCGGCATGGCTGGAAATCACCGAAGATAGCAGTCCGGTACTTTCAAAGTATAATATTACCGATAGTGAAATAGCAGGCGTTAAAGAGGCGGTCAAGAATACAACTTTAAAAAAGGTGATCAACACCGAGTTTGACCAGGTGCCTAACTCCCAGAAGCTTTCCGCCACGCTCAAGGGAGTTAAGTTCAAGTCGATACTGCTCTTCCCAATCATTATTAAGCAGAAGCAAATTGGCTCTATTGCACTGCTGAAGGAGGTAGGAGATAGCTTCAACAAGGAGATGGTCGACATCATCAACACCTTTGTGAATCAGGCTAGCATCTCCCTTGAGAATTTTCAGTTGATCAATGAGGCTATAAAAAACGAGCGGTATAAGGAAGAGTTGAAAATTGCCAGCAGGGTACAGCAGAGCCTGTTGCCAAGTGCTTTGGAGCAAAGTGATCATTTTGACATCCATGGTATCTCAGTAGCGGCAGATGAGGTTGGGGGCGATTACTATGATTCCTTCCGACTTAATGATGACAAGCTCGCCCTGATCATTGCGGATGTTTCTGGTAAGGGGACATCTGCAGCCTTTCATATGTCGCAAATGAAAGGGATATTTCATAGCCTGGTACAGATGAACCTCGACCCTAAGCGGCTTATCGTTGCTGCCAACAATGCCCTGAGTCGATGCTTGGAGAAGACCTCTTTCATAACAGCAACTTACTTTGAAATTGACACCAGCAAGTCAAAGGTGTCTTTTGCCAGAGCAGGTCACTGTCCGACATTATACTATTCGGCTCAAAACAAAAAGCTCGAATACTTCAAAAACAAAGGCCTGGGGCTTGGGATACTGAGAAACTCCAACTTTGAAAAATACGTACAAGTCAATGAGTTTCAGTACAGTGCCGGAGATGTCATCGTCCTCTACACCGATGGCATCACAGAGGCCGTCAACAGCCGCAATGAACAATTCGGGTACGAAAGATTAAGCGACGCACTGATGAAATTTACTAGCCAAACACCAGAACAGATATCTAACGGAATTTTTGGGGCGCTTTATGAGTTCTGCGAAGAGGATTCGTTGGATGATGACTATTCGATGGTGGTGGTAAAATTTAGATAATAAGAAATGCTAAATATTGAACACAGTATAGAAGGAGAAGTAAGTGTGCTACAAGTGACAGGAGAGATTGATGCGAGTTCGTCGATATTTCTTGACGAAGAGGTAGGTAAGGCGCTGGAGAAAGGAGCCAAGATTGCGGTAGACCTTTCTAGTCTGGAATATATCTCTAGCGCGGGGTTAGGTGTGTTTATGTCCTATATATCAGACCTGGAGGCTAAGAAAATGACCATGGTTCTATTTGGGATGAAGGAAAAGGTTTTTCAGGTATTTCAAATTCTAGGGCTGGATCAATTACTAACCATCGTAGATACAAAAGAAGAGGCTATCAAATGTGCCAATGACCTATAGGCTGAAGATATCGTGCACCAAAGATCGACTGAAGGAAATCAGGCAGTTTGTTAGTGATATACTGACGAAACACCGTTTCCCAGAGGCTGAGTCAAATAAAGTGATCCTCGCAGTAGACGAAGTGTGTGCAAATCTCATTATTCATTCAAATCACTGCAATCCAAGCGAGACGCTGCAACTCAGCATCGAATATGATGCTTCCAAGATTGTGTTTGAAATACTCGACCATGGAGAAGGTTTCAACCTTAGTCAATACAAAGAGCCATCAATGGATGAGTTGATCAAGTCAAAACGCAAAGGAGGAGTGGGACTCCTGCTGGTGAAACGCATTATGGACGACATACAATTCATCCAAAGGTCGGGTAAAAATGTGTGTCGATTAGTAAAGAATCTGAGCTAAGTAATTAATAATCATACGTTAAACTCTATTTTTGCGCCCTTGAAAACTATGGGTAAATCATACCTCTTACAACTGACCCTCCTGTCTCTTATCATCGCCTCTGGATGTGACATGCTACCGCTGAGCATCGAGGAGGAGGCAGTGACCGACAGGGAGCCTGTAGCGCGCGTAGATGATGTCACGCTTTACAGAGATGACCTTGCCGGCTTAAGCTTTGGTGCCAGCGCTCAGGATAGTAGCGCTATCGCAAAAAAGTATGTCGAAGGGTGGGTAAGCAAACAACTGTTGATCAATAAGGCCAATGGTATTATCGAGATTGACCAGGCCGAAATCGATCGTAGGGTAAGAGACTACAGGTACGCATTGATAACCCATGAGTATGAAAAGTATTGGATAGAAGATCGATTGAGCAAATCCGTAAGTGAGGAGGAAATTGTTTCGTATTATGAAGAGAAAAAAGACAACTTCCTGCTTAAGCAGAACATTGTCAAATGTCTCTTTGCTCAAATACCGAAGGAAGCTCCGAGGGTAAGCGAATTTAGACGTCAGATAAGGGCTTTTACTATCGGAGGTGATATGGAAGATATCAGATCATATGCATTCAGGTTTGCCGCCAAATCTTTTATGGAAGACTCTATCTGGGTCAATTTTGATGACGTGATATTAAATACTCCGTTGGCGAGTATCCCAAATAAAGTGCAGTTTCTAAGGACCAATAGTTTTGTTGAAAGCTCGGATGAAACCCATATATACTTTTTAAAACTACTTGAATATAAAATCTCTGATGAGATCTCTCCGTTGGAGTTCATCAGGGATGATATTGAAAACATTATCATTAATAAACGAAAAGTGGCCTTGAAGAAAGAGCTGCAAGAGACCATCTACAAAGAGGCGTTGGAAAATGAAACATTTGAAATCTATTAAATACATAATACTATCTGCATTGGTATCGCTTTGCTATTCGTCCTTGCTGGCTCAAACAGAAACCGAGCCTGACGTCAAGAAGGAGATAGAAAAAGGAGTGATCATCGACAAGATTATTGCTAAGGTGGATGATTACATAGTGCTGAAGTCGGAGCTGGAGCAGTCGTACCTGGACTTTCTCGCTAGTGGTGAAATCAACAACGGTAACGCCAAATGTTCAATATTCGAATCACTGATTATCAATAAGCTTCTGGTAGCTAAGGCGGAGATCGATAGTGTGGTAGTTGCAGACAGTGAGGTATATGACAACCTGGATAGGAGAATGCAGTACTTCGTCTCTCAGATAGGTTCTGAAGAAGCAATTGAAGAGTATTATGGTAAGAAAATCGACGAGTTTCGACAAGAGCTTTTTGATGACATCAAAGAGCAGTTAGTCGTACAACGAATGCAAGGTGAGATCACTAAGGATACTGAAGTAAGCCCCGCTGAGGTTAGGCGATTCTTCAAAAAGATCCCGGCAGATAGTTTGCCTTATTTTTCTACTGAAGTGTCTATTGCGCAGATTGTGAAGATACCGGAAGTAAGCCGTGCAAAGAAAGATGAGGTCAAAGCACAGCTCAATGATATCCGATCACGCATATTAGCAGGAGAAGATTTCGGGGTGCTGGCCAAGGAATACTCTATGGATCCGGGTTCAGGTCCTGTTGGTGGGGTTCTCGGTTTTTTCAAAAGGGGCGAGCTTGCTCCCGAATTCGAAGCTACGGCCTTAAGCATGAAGCCGGGAGAAATCTCCCATCCCGTAGAGACAGACTTTGGTATTCACATCATTCAGCTCATTGAGCGACGTGGAAATTCGTTTAACTCCAAACACATCCTTATCATACCCAACTCTTCCCAGCAAGACGTTGAAGATGCTAAAGTCTACCTCGATAGCTTGAAGGGTGTAATAGAGCACGATTCAATTACATTCGCTCGTGCGGCTAAAGAATACTCTGATGATCAGGTCACATCGTCAAACGGTGGTTTTTTCTCTGATGCTACCGGTGCAAGCCGGATTTCGGTAGAGGAACTAGACCCTGTCGTCTTCTTCACTATCGACACACTGGAGGTCGGATCGATCACCCCTCCGATGGAGTTCAGGATGGACGATGGCACAGAAGCTGTCAGGATCATTTACTACAAAGATCGTGTCGCACCACACCAGGCTAACTTGCGAGATGACTACCAAAAAATCTATGCCGCGACCAAGGCTGAAAAAAGAAATGGCATTTTATCTGAGTGGTTTAATAAAGCGCAGGGGGATGTCTATATTAACGTCGATAGCGAATACGACTATTGTAACATACTACAAAAACCAAATTAGTAGATGAAGGAGTTCGAGTCTGAGGTGGCTGCAGCTGATAGCCTGCATGAGGTATATACTAAGCTTACCAGCGAAATATCTAAAGTAATCATAGGTCAGGAAGAAGTAGTTAGGCTACTACTTACTTCTGTATTTTGTGAGGGACACTCTCTGCTTGTGGGTGTGCCGGGTCTTGCCAAGACATTATTGATTCACACCATTTCTGATTCTCTGCACCTGTCGTTCAATCGAATTCAGTTTACTCCCGATTTAATGCCATCTGACATTCTCGGAGCTGAGACACTTGATAAAGATCGTAACCTACAGTTCATCAAGGGCCCGATCTTCGCAAATATCATCTTGGCTGATGAGATCAACCGTACACCTCCTAAGACGCAAGCAGCGTTACTCGAGTCCATGCAGGAGTACTCTGTGACTATCGGTGGTAAGAATTACCCCTTGGAGCGGCCTTTCTTCGTAATGGCCACCCAGAACCCAATTGAACAAGAAGGCACCTATCCCTTACCAGAAGCGCAGCTGGATAGATTCATGTTCATGATCAAGCTAGACTACCCCAGTTACCAATCTGAGGTTGACATAGTCAAAAACACCACGGGTGAGCTTAAGTCAAAGGTGGAGTCAGTGGTGACAGGCGCTGATATACTAGAATATCAAAAACTGGTGAGGAGAGTTCCGGTGGCTGACAATGTAGTGGAATATGCAGTAAAACTAGTTCAAAGTACCCGCCCAGGTACAGAGCAGGCACCAGAGCTTAGCAATAACTACCTCGAATGGGGTGCAGGCCCCAGAGCTTCGCAGTTCCTCATAGTAGGTGCCAAATGCAACGCATTACTCAGCGGTAAGTATTCACCCGATATAGAGGATGTGAAAGCAGTGGCTAAGCCTATTCTCCGTCATAGGATCGTTAGAAACTTCAAAGCTGAGGCTGAAGGCTTGACGGTAGATCAAATAATAGAGAAGTTACTCTAGGTATCAGCTCCAGTAAACTGTCTCAAGAAGCGAACGTCGTTCTCTGAAAATAATCGAAGATCATCGATTTGGTATTTAAGCATGGCGATGCGCTCTATGCCCATACCAAATGCGAATCCTGTATACTCTTCCGGGTCAATATTGCAGTTCTTGAGGACATTTGGATCAACCATTCCGGAACCCAAAATTTCAACCCAGCCTGTTTGCTTACAGATTTTACAGCCGCTCCCTCCGCAGATAAAGCATGATATGTCCATCTCAGCACTTGGCTCGGTAAATGGAAAGTAAGATGGTCGAAATCTAACCTTAGTTTCTTTACCAAACATCTCCTTGGCAAAGTGATATAGTGTATCCTTCAGATCCTTGAATCCCACATTTTTGTCAACATACAGCCCCTCTACCTGATGAAAGAAGCAGTGTGCACGAGCAGAAATAGCCTCGTTGCGATATACTCTTCCAGGCATAATTGATCTAAATGGTGGCTTCTGATTTTCCATCATCCTGATCTGCACATTGGAGGTATGCGTCCTTAGTACTGTATCTGGATTCTTTGTGATAAAGAAGGTATCCTGCATTTCACGCGCAGGGTGGTTTTCTGCAAAGTTCAGTGCTGAGAAATTGTGCCAATCATCTTCTACTTCCGGGCCTTCAGCCACAGAAAAGCCAATCCGCTCAAAGATGCTTATGATCTTATTCGAAACAATACTGATAGGATGTCTGCTGCCCAGGCTATCCGGTTGAGTGGGCAAGGTCAGGTCAAGAGAAGTCTGCGCTACTTCCTGATCGCTTCCTTCCAACTCGCTAACAAAATGATGAAATCGCTGCTGTGCGAGCTCCTTAAGGTGATTCAACTCTTGCCCAAAGCGCTTCTTGTGCTCATTAGGAACTTGTTTGAAGTCATTAAACAAATCACCTATGACACTCTTTCGGCTAATGAACTTCTTTCTGAACTCTTCAAGCTCATCACCAGATTTTACCGCAATTTCCTGCAGCTCCTTTTTGTATGCTTCTACTTTTTCAAACATGTAAAATGAATTCTGGACACAAACTTAGCAATACAGTCGATGTACTGCTAGTAGGCATTGTCATTATTGTTAACTATTGAAAATAGTGTAAGAATAATGATTCTAAGGTCCAGGGATAAAGTCCAGTTCTTAATATAGAATCTATCCAACTTAACACGTCCATACATATCTCGGAAGTGGGTGGTCTCTCCCCGATATCCTTTCGCTTGTGCCAGCCCTGTGATGCCAGGTTTTACGGCATGTCTCTGGTAAAACCTATCAATTCTTGGGGAGTACTTTTCATTCAATTTGATAGGATGAGGACGAGGGCCCACTACAGACATATCTCCTAAAAACACATTGAGAAATTGCGGTAGCTCATCGACGCTCGTTCGACGCAACAATGCTCCAAGGCTCGTGACTCTGGGGTCATTTTTCACGGCCTGCTTGGAGTCCGCGTCTCTATTCACCACCATCGTCCGGAATTTATAGCAGAGAAATGAGCGGTTATTCTTACCGTGTCGCGACTGTCGAAAGAATACAGGCCCTGGAGACTCCAATTTGATCAACAACCCAATTATCGGCAGTAGCCAGGATAGTAAGAAAACGATCACGACCGAGGAGAAGATCACATCAAAAGTTCTCTTTATAGACCTGTTCAATTTGCTGTCCAAGGGGATGGAGCTGACATTGATCACAGGGATCGAACCGTACTGCTGCACGGTCATGTGCCTGGACCCCAAAGCGCTAAAATCTGATAGCAGCTTTATCTTAATTAAGTTGTTTTCTGAAAAGTCTACCAGCTGTTTGATGTCATCGTGATAAAGTTTTGGTAGACAGCAAAAAACAATATCGACAGGTTGCTGTCTGGCGTAAGGGTAAAAGTCATTAACTGATCCAATGACCTCCTCATTACTATTCACATGATCAAAAAAGCCTACTACTTTGTAGCCAAGCTGTGGGTTTTCATTGAAATGTTTTTCAAGGCTTTTAGCAATCCTCCCATAGCCTACAATGGCTACTCGCCGTATATTGTATCCTTTAGTACGGTAGTACTTAATGAAGTAATCAAAAGAAACACGCCAACTAACTAATAAAACTGAAAAGATGAGGTAGGCATAGAAAAGGTGCTCTCTGGAGTAGTAGTATGATTTTGTTGCTGCCCAAAAAGTAAAGACAATACCAATATTAACGACAAGCGCAGTTAGTATTTTGTTGACCTGTTGTGTGAGAGTTGACTCCCTATCAGGGTTGTGGAGACCTGAGGAAAAGTAAACCACCGTCCATGAAAGATTAAGGAATAACAATAGCAGTGGGTAGTTATTGGACGAAAACCACATGCTGTCAAACCTGAGTAGGTTCGAAATAATAAACCCGATATTCAACATCAGCAGATCGGCCAATAAAAATAGTATCGGGAAGTATTTAGAAAATCTTCTACGTTGCATTGTAGACTTTATAAAAGAAACCGCAATTTATACGAAAAATCACAAAGAATCTGTGAATTCATTGTTATCTCACTCACCAACCTGATTTATCTACAGCGCTGTATACCTGTCGGATGCCTTCCTTCAAAGAGATTTTAGGCTTCCAACCCAAACTATTCAGACGACCACTATCCATCAGTTTTTTAGGCGTGCCGTCTGGCTTAGAGGTATCAAAAACAACATCCCCCTCGAAAGCCACTATCTCTTGAATAAGCTTTCCCAAAGCCGCGATGGTCAAATCCTCACCATAGCCAACGTTGATAGTATCGGATTCATTATAATGCTCCATCAAAAAAATGGATGCCTCTGCTAAATCATCAACATGAAGAAACTCCCTTAAGGGTGATCCCGTACCCCACATTGTCACAGCATTATCACCATTTACCTTCGCAGTGTGAAACTTCCTTATCAAAGCTGGAAGCACATGGGAGTTTTCGAGATCATAGTTATCATTGGGGCCGTATAGGTTGGTGGGCATAGCGCTAATGAAATTGCACCCATATTGGTGTCGGAATGTCTCACAGAGTTTGATGCCAGCTATTTTGGCGATAGCGTAGGGCTCATTGGTATACTCGAGACTCCCCGTCAAAAGACTTTCTTCTTTTATCGGCTGCTCAGCAAACTTTGGGTAGATACAAGAACTTCCAAGTAAAAGGAGTTTAGTTACATCATGTTCGTAGGCACTGTGAATCACATTTGCCTCTATCATGAGGTTGTCATAAAGAAAGTCAGCACGGTACGTGTTATTGGCATTGATACCACCCACTTTGGCGGCTGCCAAGAAAACGTAAGAGGGCTTCTCCTTTGCAAAAAACTCAGCCACTGCCTGTTGATTTCGAAGATCTAGTTCAGCGGATGTTTTTACAATGAGGTTTGTAAACCCATCAGACTTCAGCCTTCGCACAATAGCACTTCCCACCATACCACGATGGCCGGCTATATATATTCTATCCTGTTTGTTCATTATTCTGAAGGGGTAAAAACATCGTGCCCACTATCCATCAAGAACTTGTCCTTGGCAAACAATGCTACATCCGATTGCATCATATCTGTTACCAACCCCTGAAGATCGTACTTAGGGCGCCAACCCAGTTTTTCTTTAGCCATTGTAGGATCCCCTATCAGTAAATCCACTTCCGTTGGCCTGAAATAACGCTCGTCTACTTTCACCACCGTCTGACCTACCGGAATGTTGTAATCCCCGGTACAAGCTTTAACCTGAGCCGTCTCATTGACGCCTTCCCCTGTAAACTCCAATTCAATCCCCACTTCTGCGAAAGACAGTCTAACAAAATCACGAACCCTGGTCGTAATGCCAGTAGCAATCACAAAGTCCTCTGCTGTCTCTTGCTGCAACATTAGGTACATCGCTTCAACATAGTCCCGCGCATGCCCCCAGTCACGCTGGGAATCGAGATTACCGAGATACATCGTTTCCTGTAAGCCTAACGCTATCCTTGCGGCAGCTCTTGTAATCTTCCTGGTAACGAAGGTTTCGCCACGATTGGGCGATTCGTGATTAAATAAGATGCCATTACACGCATACATGTTATAGGCTTCTCTATAATTCACAGTAATCCAATAAGCATACAGCTTGGCTACAGCATACGGTGACCTTGGATAAAAGGGTGTTTTTTCTGATTGGGGTACCTGCTGTACCAGCCCGTAAAGTTCAGACGTAGATGCCTGATAGATTCTGGTCTTTTCCGTAAGACCCAACAGTCTTACCGCTTCCAGGATCCTGAGCGTGCCTATACCGTCAACATTAGCGGTATATTCCGGTGTGTCAAAACTCACCTTGACATGCGACATTGCTCCCAGGTTGTAAATTTCATCGGGCTGAACTTCTTGTATTACCCGAGTCAAATTCATCGAATCTGAAAGGTCACCATAGTGTAGCACCATTTTTAGATCCTTTTCATGCGGATCCTGGTACAAATGATCAATTCTGCCGGTGTTGAAAAGCGATGCGCGTCGCTTTATGCCATGAACTTCATAACCCTTCGACAATAGCAATTCGGCCAAATACGCCCCATCCTGTCCGGTAATACCTGTTATTAATGCTTTCTTCATTGGTTTCCTCTTATACGTACCCTCCAAAATTCACGCAAAAATAAGAAGATAAAGTAAGAATTAGTAACAAGATACCGTTTCCAGAGCCTCCCAGGCTCTAAACTCAGACGATACAGCCATTCTAAGGAGAGGTTGCGCATCCAGAGCGGTGCTCGCGTGTCAAGACCGGCGTAGAGAGCAAATGCCCCTCCGACCCCAAACATTGGGGCTTTTACCTTTTCCCGCATCTCATACATCCAGAGTTCCTGCTTAGGGCAGCCCAGACCTACCAGAATAATATCTGGATTGAAGCGATTAATAATAGTAGCCTGCAATTCTAAATCAAACTGCTCGATAGGAGCGAATGGCGGAGAATAAGTTTGGTGCTGAACCTGGCGAGTGTTGAGCTTACCAGAAATAGTATTCAAGACCTCTGGCCTTCCACCTAACAGGAAAATCTTCAACTTGTGCTCTACCGCCTTATCAATCAGAGAAAACATAACGTCATTGCCGGCTATTCTATCTGACCTTACCCCTTGCAACCACTTTAGTGCCAAAAGGACGGGCATGCCATCAGGAAACAGCACCGTCTGCTCAGCGTTAAGTGCTTCTTTCAAGACACCTGTTTTGTGATGTTCGTAAAGCATGTGACTGTTGAGGAAGCAATACATCGTGGAATTCGAGGCTTTCCCAGCTCTAATCAGGCCTTCTACCAAAGCCACATATTCCCCTGTTTGAATCCTTAGTCCAAATAGTGTGATCATGATATAGACTTGAACAGGTCATCGAAGTTTTTATAGAAGTCTTCAAGGGTGTAATTCTTAAGGTATTTGTCCCTCGCTGACTTACCCAGGCGATCAATACTTTTGGGGTCTTCAATTAGTTGTCTCATTTTTTCGGCTATCGCACCAGGGTTGTTCACAGGAATAATAAACCCAGTCTTGCCATCCTCGATGAGGTCTCGGTTTGCCCTCCAATCTGTGGCAATAACGGGCATTGCGAATTGTGCCGCCTCAATATTGACCAAACCAAATGACTCGTTTTCGTAATATGTTGGGAAGACCAAAACATGTGATCTGTAGAACAACTCCCACTTAGCTTCTCCTATGACCTCCCCTTCATAGTTTAGAAAATCAAGTGCTGCTACCTGAGAATTGACGTATTCCTTGAAAGCCAGATCATGGAATCGGCCTGCTAAAATGATGTTAAACTTACCAGCAAAGGAAGAGTTTAGCTGCTTGCCGGCATCTATCAGATCAACCACCCCTTTGGTTTGCCTGATTGATCCGATGTAAAGAAACGTGATCTTGCCATGATCTGAAGGAAGCTTTTTAGTGGGGTCGCAGTTGTCTTCGATCCCATTGGGGATGACTACATTCAGTTCAGATTTTATAAATTCTCCGTCAGGTGGGTTTAATCGGGATAACGTTATACTTATTTTCGGATGATAATATGCCAGCCTGAACAGACCTTTTTCAAGTAACGTAAGGTGCTGATAACACTGTGACAATCCAGCAGATCTAAAGTGAAAAATCGTTTGACGAAACAGCCACCTAGAAGGTATCAAAAGAATAAAATCCTTGTACAAGCTTACCCTTTGTCCCCCAGACGGCATATAATAAAGCGTATCACAACCATACCTGAATTTATCGGCGACCACCCTAAGAAGGGAAGAGAATATTCTAAGCAGCTTGATAAGCTTGAATTTGCCAACCTCTTGCATGGTTTCCGATAGCTGAATCTTGGTATGAAAAAGTTGAGCATTTTTATACTTCCCCCTCAAAAACCTTTCGGTGGATATCGCCTGTCCATGATAGGGCGGAGGCACTTGACCGACAACCAACACCTTACGAACCTTCCCCAGCATGTGTATCAAGTTGAGTGCAACAAATTAAGAAAGTAAATACCAGAGGTAAACTCATGAAACTAAAGAGGAGGCTGTTGCCCACTCCTGCCAGAAGCACCCCCACGAACAACATCGCATAGCGGTCATCAAGTCTTCTAAAAACATAGTAAACAAAACAAAAGCACATAATAAAGATTGGCGCTCCATACAGTAGCAATATGTTGAAGAAGGTATTGTGAGGATTGGTCGTAAGATGCCCCCAGGGCATAACTTCAAAACGATCTGTGACACCAAAGCCAATGAGCTTTTCCAAAATATCTGAAGACTGATAAATATTTAACATCTCTAGCCATAACGATGCTCGGCCAGTCAAGAATAAATCGAAAAGCAGTAAACCTGTTTGACCAAAAAACATCTTAACAAAAACCGGGGTGACGAACAAAAGGAATATTGCGCACAACCCCAGAAAGTCAGTAAGGGACGTTTTTATCACTTTTCTTATGTAGTAAATGCTCAGTGCCCCAAAAATAACCAGGTAGGGAGACGCCCGAAAAGTGAAAAAAGCGGCCAGGAAAGAGGCTACTATAAAGAAACGCCGATACTTGCCCTTGTAGAAAAATAAATTGATCAACAGCGTAACTGCTGCATAGGCATCAATGGAAGCAGTAGAACCGAACAAACCAATTAGTGTGTTTAATCTTCTTCCCAGAAACTCTAATTCGAAGATGTTCTTTGTTCTGCCGATAGGCAAAATGTCCAGATAAACCATCAGCGACAAGAATAAATAGATGATAAACACGAGGTTGTACGTCCTAAAAAAAAGGCCAACCCTATCGCCTGCATAATACGCCTTTATCAATGCAAAAGCTGCAGGTAGAAAAAGAAGGAAAATATAATTCTGAAAAAAGAACTTGTAATAAACAAGACCAAGAATCACACAAAAAAAGAAAGTGAAAGAAAGTAGTATGTTCACCCATGGAACCCGGTGTGTACGTCTTATCTGCTCGATGAAAACGATATAGGTAATGGCTGTTAAGAGAACGATTTCTAAATAGTAGATGGGTCTGGTAAAAAAACTAAAATAACCCAGTACAAATGAAATCAGGCAAGTAACAAGAACCCATCGGTTTAGGAGAGGCGTGTTTGCTTCTGTGGCATTATTAATACGGGTTTCGAGCTTTTCCAATATTCTGGCGCGTTACGACGATTTCCGGACAGTCCGAAGATACAAAACCGCTAATTGACTTGATATACATCTACGTTCATCTGCCTAAGTACCCCGATTACATCTTCAAATTGAGCATAAAGCTCTCTATCCACATAGGCCTCTGTTTTAAGTTGAGGTAAGATACATTTGATATTGAGCAAAGCAGACGAGACAAACCCGCAAACAAAATAGGGTCGATCTGCCATAGACAGTATGTACACCTCAATTGGCACATCAATCATATTGACTTTCAATTTCAACTTGTCCTGAATTAGGCTAAGCTTCACAGCGTCTTCTCCCCGATGAGGGATATACTCCCAGGAGACTTCCTTATGTTGATCGATAGTATGTCTTAGAAGATTAATATAATTCTCCTCCGACTGCATCCCCAACTCAGCAGTCTTTGCGCCAATAATGATACCTTTTGTCTGGCTTACACGAGCATCTGCGAAAGCTGATGAAAGAAAGCGGTAGCTGTTTTTGTGCACCTTACAGTTCTTGCTATCGGGGAAGTCGAATACTGTGAAGAGGCTTAAGTCATATGGCTTGCCCCCTCTGATTCCCAATAGGGTCGACGCGGCAAATTTTATCCACTTTTCTACTTCTCCCTTTTTAGGTCGTCGATTCTGTGATATATAGTTATTATACATTCTGATGGTAGCGGCTCCATCATCCAGCAGCACGGACTCCTTAGCAGGAATAGCGTCTAGGTACTTCACAAAGTTGTCCATCCTGTAATCACCAATATAAATTCCCTGAACCTCAACACTAAACGACATGATCCGTCTAATGATCAGGTAGTGAATCAAAAACTGGGGACGCTTATCCTTGCGAACCCGAATGATTGCGAACCACGAATGCAGGTTAAGCAAACTCTCAATTTGCTTGTTGTTCTGTTCATTTGCCTCATAGTTGATTACTAGTATACAATGCGACAAAGAGAAGCTGTGTACTGCCTCGATTGCGTTGAGCAGTTGAAGAGGGGATTTGACTAAGAATATATTCACACTAATTTCTGAATAGCACTTTATCAAAAGTAAACCACGGTAAGTCGGTGTATTTCAAAGTGAATACCAAAGACAAAATCATTAACATAAACATTGCAACCAAGGTCGCCCACGCCACGCCTAATAGGCCTAACTGCTCTATTAGCACGTAGTTCAGGCCCAGGTTAGTTATGGCCGATATTATCGTTATAGTAGAAATAAGCCTATTTCGCTTTTGAAAGAAAAGTGGCATTGAAAAAATCTTATACATACCCAAAAAGACATATGAAGAGGCTATGATGGGTACATAGGTGCTCGATTGAACGTACTCACTCCTTATGAATTGGAAAAAGTAGGGACTTACAAGAGAAACGAAAAGGGCTGCCAGTACTAAAATGACTATAAAGGCATAGCCGATTCTTACGAGTGTGATGTTAGAAGCTATAGTAGGGTTCTTTAACTTTTTAAAATAATAGGGTTGAAGAGTATCACTCATAGCTGCCTGCAACAACATCACGGCCATACCCACTTGATAACCTGCCACATATACGCCTAGTTTGTTTGCTCCGAGGTATGCATTGACGAAGTATATGTCTGACTTTTCAATTATCAAAGCTGATACACCATGTGCTACCAGTGGGATGCCCAACCAGAACAACTCCACACCACGGTTGAAACTCAACCTTCTGATTATAAGTCCATTTTTGAAAAGTAAGTATGCGCCGAGCAATGCTGCCAGAAACAATCCCAAGCCATAGCCTGCCAGTCGCCCTTCTACCCCCCAGCCAAATAGTGCTACAAGTATGATTGAGCCGCCTAGGTTAATCGTTGTATTAGACAACTGCACTAGCCCAAAGTGAATTGGCTTCTCAAGATTGCGCAGGGTAACCCCCGATACTTGAATCACAAAAAATAATATTCCCATCAGGGGGATACTGTAAATCCAAAAGGGGTCGACACTTAGATATATGGTAAAAGCCTTTTCAAAAGTCACTATTACGATAAGTAGTAGTGCCGAAAACAGCACGGGCATTATCCATGAAGATGTGAGATAGGTTCTAAACTCACTTAGTGACTTCTGATGAAAATACAGCTGTACAATATTAGTCACGCCAAGCACACCGATCATTCTGGTAACCCCAACAGTGGTCACAAACAAATGGGCTATACCATATTGCTGCGGATCTAAGTAATAAATGAGAATCGGGAGGAGCAAGAAAGGAACCAAGCCGTTGAGCAGGGTGCTTGTTGTATAAATTCCAAAAGAGCGGATAAGACCCGGCTTATTCATTATCATGGCTAATGAAACTTCTTCTCGCTTTTTAATCTGTTGTAGTGTTCAACATCCCTCGTCTTGAATTGCTTAGCCGGATTTCCCCCGACAATTGCGAATTTTGGGACTGACCTAGTCACCACACTGCCTGCTTGGACAATGCACCCCTCCCCTAGATGCACTCCAGGCAGCAATATCACCCGAGAACCGAGCCACACATTGTCTTCTATAATGGTTTCTTTAACAAGATAGGTGCTATCGTAGGGTATGGCTGTGCCCTTGTCATAGTTATGATTATCGGTAAGTATGATACATTCCTCCCCACAATGAAAGTTATCGCCTATTGACACGGTCCCATTGCCTCTTATCTTCATACCATTGAAGTTCACATTGTTCCCAAGTGATGTCCGTCCCGTGACCGACGAGTACTTGTTGACATGAAGTATGGGCCCTGCACATCTGGCCTGTCTACGTACCCTCATGGTAAATATCCGCCTAAGAAGTACTCTTATCAGCATTGGCTATTAATTCAGCGATTGACCAGTCAAACGAACTATCAATATCGACAGAATATCTTTCATCCATCTCATACTTCTTGATTCGCGGTAGCTTGAGAGTGCCTTCACGCAGGAGAGACTCTGTACGAATGACGTAGATAGAACCATTGTACTCGTATACGGCCGGAGCTTCCTGCCTCTTTGTAATGTTCGCTTCTTTAGATAGTGAAAGAAAGCCCTGATCATCTTCTTCGAAAAGGTTGAAGTAGGGGTTGGCCTTGCTTGATTTAACACTTACCACCATGTCCACATCTGGATTCATAAGATCAAAGGCCCCCTGCACATGCTCCGTATTACGAAATGGAGAAGTTGGCTGAAGTAAAATGACATATTCATATGTCTTTCCGATTTCACGATAGTGACTGAGAGCATGCGCTATTACCTGATAAGAGCTTGCGCTATCACTGGCCAACGCTGATGGGCGTACAAATGGGACCCTTACTCCAAGAGATTCTGCTATTGATATGACCTGTGGATCGTCTGTACTTATACAAATACTATCATTAGATGTGAGTCTCTGTGCTAACTCAATAGAGTATTGAATCAGCGGCTTATTTTTTAACCTTTTTACATTTTTACCAGGAAGGCCTTTGCTTCCCTTTCTTGCAGGAATAAGGAATAATGCCTCTTTCAAAAGCGTATATAGTTAATATCGTCCTGGGCTTTTTTATAATCCTCCGGGCTGCCAATATCCAGCCAATACCCCGTCATCGGATAAGTGATCACTTCTTTGCCCATATTAATCAGAGACTCCATAAAATCGGTGGCATTGTAAAAAGTGCCGGTGGGAATCTCGGAGATTACATCTTTTTTCATCAGATAGATGCCTGCATTGGCATAATAGGTATAGGTTGGCTTTTCCTTGAAGCTCTGGATTTTGCCCGATTTTGTCTCCAGCACGGCATATGGTACATCCACTTTATAAGGTACAGACACCACGGATAAATCAGCTCCTCTCTTTTGAAAATCCAAGAAAAAATTCTCGTAATCCATATTAGTTAAGATATCCGAGTTGGTGAGTAAAATGTAATCATGCTGCCACTCGTTGATCAAAGTGATAGCCCCAATAGTGCCCAGAGGCTCCTTCTCATGAATATACTTAACACGCAAGTTCTTCTCTTTGCCATCTCCAAGGTAGTCCTCAATCTGACCTGCCAGATACCGCACACTTATCCAAAAGTCATCAATACCATAGGCAGCTAACCGGTCTATATTATGAGCAATGATGGGTTTTTCACCTACCGGCAACAAAGGCTTAGGTATCTGATCCGTAAGAGGTTTAAGTCGAGCACCTCTTCCTCCAGCCATCACCAAGGCATCCACGGGAAGGTAGGATTTCAGATGACGAAGGTTAATCACATTGACAACCTTATTAGTTTTGTCAACTACGGGTAGAATATTGATGTTCTGGCTTCTTAGCTCTATGATGTAGCCCAAGTCATAGTCACCTTTCAGGATATATTTTGGATTAGTCTGAACAAAATCAAGTATCCCGGCATCCAGAGACAAGTTGCGCATCAGGCCTCTCCGAATGTCGCCATCGGTTAACGATCCAATTAGCTTTCCATTAGCTGATACTACAAATAGTATGGCATTGGACGCTAAACGATCCAATGCAGGAAGTGCATCACGTATCGTACTCGATTCACTGATTAAGTGTTCATGAAAATGCTTTATCATAACAGTTGATCCAATACCTTCATGATTTTCAAAGATGGGGACTCCTGAAAATAAACATTTTCACCTTCATAGACGCCCCTTTTGAGTAGATCCTCGACGAGTGGGATGATTTGTCCTTTGTCAAATGACACATTGAATGTGTTTTTGCTAGTCATTCTGCCCTTCTGTCTGTCGCCCAAATCAATCACATACTTTCCGAAGCTTGCTGCTTCGATAATACCACTCGAGGTGTTACCTAACAAAAGCCTACTCCACTTCATAGCTGAGAAATAGGACTGTCGTCCAAAATTCTCGACAAGCACAATGCGCTTCGGGTACTTTAGTGCAAGGTTTTGAAAAGCTTTCCAATAGAGACTTCCGTTGGTATCAGCATTGGGCATGGTGATTACGAGTTGATAGTGCTTGGAAAGCTCTTCCAGCGTACTTGAAAAAACCAGAGAATACTCGGTGTTTTTTTCGTATGATTTAGTCTCTGGATTGACAGTGATCAGTATCGTTGGTATATCAAAGTCAATCTTCCACTGCTCCAACATCTGGGTCTTATCCAATAGTTGCATGTGCTCTATTCCGTCAAGACTAAGCGCGCCTGAATTATATATCTGATCACTGCCGGTAAGCTCCGCTACCTTATTGGCATAGCTGTCAGTAGATACAAAATGTATATCACTGGCATGTGAGATTGCGTGTCGAAATATATTGTCAATAGCACCAAGTGTGGTTTCACCTCCATGAATATGTGCGACTCGTATACCGAACGCAGTGCTGGCGTAAACCGCAGAGAACATTTCAAACCGATCTCCAAGTGCAAAAACAAGATCAAAGCTATCTCCATTGGAAGCCCAAAAATCTGAAAAACTCGCCATTGTCTTAGCCATTGAGCTAGCTATTCCGTAAGGCGTATCATCTTCGAGCAAGGAATCAATTTTATACTTGACATCAAATCCATCACGCTCGATTTCGTCAAGCGTATGCCCATGATTTGCTGACAAATGAGTGCCAAATGCTATTAATTCTAGTTTATAATTCTGGCTCTCGGACAGCCTCTGAAGCAGTGGCAAATAAATACCATAGTCTGCCCTGGAGCTCGTAAGTATACCTATCGTTCTCATATCAGGTCGCCGTAAGTCAATTTGTGTCCTTCGACGAGATATTCCTTGATGCATTTACCTATAACGTCATTCGCTTCCATTGGAGAAATGCCATCACCCGGCCGGAGCATGACTAAATCACCTTCCTCGATCTTATGTCCAACAGGTAAGTTCTTGTTGATATGAATGCTCTTTCTAGCTATCTGTAAGTTCTTTGATTCGCTTATCGACGGCACTTTTTGCCCGTTACCAGATATCGCCTGTTCAATGTTACGAATGCTCGTCACCATAGCTTTCAGCTCGCCTGGTTCGAGTGATGCTTTGTGGTCAGGACCAGGTAAGTCACGGCTAAGAGTAAAATGCTTTTCAATGATGGACGCACCTAGAGCAACAGCCGCTATGGGCACTTCTATTCCTAATGTATGATCCGAGTACCCCACCTTTACCTCTAATGACTCTTTGATGGTCTTCATGGCTAACAGGTTCACATCCGTCATCGGCGTGGGATACTCCGTGTTGCAGTGCAGCACGGTAACGTCATCTCTTGTCAAAGTCCCTGAGGTGAGTACCGCTAAGGCATCTTTTATTTCTGCGAGTGTAGACATTCCTGTCGAAAGAATCACAGGTAGCCCAAATTCAGATAGCTTTTTTAAATAGGGGTAGTTGGTAATCTCGCCACTCGGGACTTTGAAAAATGGGAAACCCAGCGCTCTTAGGTAATCCAAGCCCGTGAGGTCAAATGCAGTTGAAAAAAAGGTTACGTCCTTGCTTTCGCAATACTGTACCAGGTAACTGTGCTGATCTTTGGAAAGCTCCAGAGCCTTCAACATTGAGAATTGGGATTCTTCTTTGTCGCCAATGTTTCTGGACTGATAGTCAGCCTTCTTAGCGGATGCAGACACTAAGGTCTTGGCCTCAAATGTTTGGAATTTTACATAATCTACTCCTGCCTCAGCGGCCACATCAATGAGCTGCTTGGCCATCTCCATGTCGCCATTGTGGTTTACTCCGGCCTCTGCTATTATGGTTACTTTATTAATCACGGCTTTTTCATTGCTGGTACTCCTAGCCAGCGCTCTTTTGTTGGGACATCAGTTAGTACTACTCCTCCTCCTCCTATCACTGCTCCATCTCCTATCTTAACTCCCTGCTTGATCACGGCCCCCGCTCCAATAAAACACATCTCACCAATTAAAACCTCTCCACAGACCACTGCCCCGGGTGCTATGTGCGAGCCACTACCTACAACCACGCCATGCTCGATAATCGCTCCTGAATTGATTATAGCATCCTGTCCAACTTCCGCTAGTGGGTTGATAATCGCTCCTCTCGCAATAAAAGCACCAGCATGGATAATCGCCATATCCGAAACCAAACTATCCTTGTGTGCCACACTACATATTTTGAACCCTTTAGCTCTAAGCAGTTGAGCGGACCTCCTTCTGATGACATTGTCTCCAATCCCTAGTAATATTTGGTCGAATCCACTTGTTTCCGGAGAGATGAGTTCTCCCTCTCTACCGAGAAAATCCAGTTGAAAAGGGTTCTCCTGTTTGCCCTCCAACTCCAAATAACCTTTTATCCTAATTGAGTTGGATAATGCTGCCTCAGCCACGACAAGAGCATGACCTGAATATCCTAAGAGTGCCGCATATTCTTTATACTCTGACACTACTGGGTATATTTACAATCCTGTCAGCCAGAAACCTGCTATTCTCCAAACCATCGTGAGTACTATCCGCATACATGCTTAGAGAAGTCATCAAGTTCCAAATGGGCCTTGTCATTACTCCTTGCTGATTGCTCTCATTTAAGAATTGATCACGTTCATCTTTATTGGCAAATTGAATTGCATTGAGCCAATAGTTAGATGTTGTTCCAGACCTTTCTGATTTAAAAATAATTTCTTGTTTTTTAAAGAATGAGAGATAATCAGACGCCAGCTCTCTTTTGTTGTCCACAAACGATGACAATACTTCGAGTTGTGCACAAGCCAAAGCAGCGTTGAGGTTTGGCATGCGGTAGTTGTAGCCTATCTCGTCGTGCTCAAAAGCCCAAGGATGAGCAACCTTAGCCTGCGTGGAAAGATGCTTGGCCTTTTTTGCTAAAGTACTGGAATTGGTAACAATCGCCCCACCACCACCACACGTGATGGTCTTATTGCCATTGAAACTAAGCGTTCCCATCAGTCCAAACTTCCCTGTGTGAGTACTATTGATATAGCTACCTAGAGACTCAGCTGCATCTTCTACTATCGGAATGTGCCACTCATCGCAAATTTCCTTTAATCGTTCTACCCGACATGGGAGCCCGAAAGTGTGCATAGGCACGCAAGCTGCTACTCTACGACCGGAGTGGCGATTGAAAGCCCGGTCACCTCGTAGTACGACATTCGTTTTGAGATAAGATTCAATTGCGTCCGCCGACAAACCCATTGTATCCAGATCTACGTCTACAAATGTAGGCTTAGCACCCGTATAGCTGATCACATTGGCGGTAGCTACGAATGTCAGTGCCTGCGTCAATACCTCATCTTCCCTTTTAACCCCTGCCAACAAGAGGGCTAAGTGCAAGGCCGCAGTGCCATTTACCATCGCCACAGCATGCTTTGTCCCAGTGTACTCCGCCAGCTTTACCTCAAAGTCATCAACGTATCGACCTACTGATGACACATAGGTAGAGTCAATTGCATCAAGAACGTATTTTCTTTCATTTCCCTGAAAGCGAGGTTCATGCAGTGGGATGAACGGTGTATCTGGAAACTTTGATTTGATGAAATCTATTATGGGTTGAAAATCAGACATTATAAATATCTGTTTTATACTTAGCTAAGTTCTGGGTTTCAGCAAACCATTGTATGGTCTCTTCGAGACCTTCCTCTAGTGAGTAGGTTGGTCGCCATGAGGTGTGTTTTTTAATCTTATCATTTGCCCCAAATAACCTGAACACCTCACTCTTCTCTGGTCTCAAACGTTGATCATCAGTGATAATCTCAGCATTGGGATTAATCTGATTAATAATCGCTCTTGCGAGATCACCAATTGATATTTCCGATTGTGTGGCAATATTGACATCCTGACCAATTAGCTCATCATTGGCCTGTATGGCCAAAAACCCCGCCACAGTGTCTTTGACGTACACGAGATCCCGTGTAGGCGTAGTGTCACCCAGCTTTATCGACTCTTTTCCTGCTAAGAGCTGAGATATAATAGTAGGTATAACCGCCCTTGCTGATTGTCTTGGACCATAAGTGTTGAATGGCCTGACGATGGTCACTGGCAGGTTAAAGCTTCGAAAAAAAGACTCTGCCATATGATCCGCACCAATCTTCGTAGCTGAGTATGGAGATTGTCCCTGTTTTGGGTGGCTCTCAGTGATCGGCACAAACTGTGCTGTGCCATATACCTCTGATGTAGAAGTCACCAAAACCCTTGCCGTACCCAGATCCTTTGCAGCCTGAAGCACATTCAGGGTTCCCTTAATATTAGTGTCGACATAGGAGTCCGGAGAGTGATAGCTAAAAGGAATGGCGATTAATGCTGCAAGGTGATAGACCGTTTCGATCCCTTCCATTGCCTTTCGGACCCCATTTGGGTCGCGGATATCACCTGTAAATACATCAATCTGATCAAGTACCTGTTTGTCCAACGTATCAAGCCAACCCCAACTATTAAATGAATTGTAGTAGCAAAAAGCACGTACATCATGCCCTGAAGCCACGAGTAATTCTGTCAAATGACTACCAATAAAGCCATCGGCTCCCGTTACCATTACTTTAGACATCTTGAAAAGTTTTTCTCATTTCCAGGTATACGTGCTTCAAATACGCCACCGCAGCGAAAAGTGTCAGACCCAAAATGACCAGGCCTACTAATATAAACAGTCGCCTTGGGCCACTTTTTTCTACGGGAACAACTATTGGCGAAATCTTACTGAACTGGACTGACTGCCTCAGGATTGACATTTTGATTTGTTCAATTTCTGAAGATACGCTTCTATAAATTTCATATGCCAGCTCTGCCTCATACTCAAGTTTGTTTAGCCTAACCTGAAATAATTGGGAGGAAATATTTCTATTCTGATCAACAAAAAGCGCCAATTCACGCTGGCTGATGTCGTGCCTTTCCTTGCTTATTTCGAATGTCTTTTGGATATACTCGAGGTTTTTGACAAGTTTCTTAGTCTTATACTCGTACAACTTTTGATGTAACACGTTCACTGTAATCTCGAGCAGCTCACTGGACAATATAGGATCGGTCGATTCTATCGCCAAACTTACTGATCCGTCGATTTCGCTAACCTCCACTGTTATGTGATCTCTCAAGTTTTCAAGTAACTCGATTCTTTCTCGGTTATAGTAGACCACTTCCTGTCCCAATTGCGATTGCTCGACTGGTTCAAGGTTAGAGAATATGCTCCTGATGGAGTTGATCAGCTGACTAATTCCCTTGAAGGTTTTTTCAGTTAGGCTGCTTTTATACCCCCCATTGTAATAGAAGCTAGCATATGACTGATACTGGGCATAGGTCAGTGGAGACCTACTGAGGGTATCCAGAAAGGGATAATTATAGACAAACTTCTCATATAGCTCCGGTGAAATACCATTATCGTCGAGCTTTAAATTGCCCAACCCGGCGATTGAACCAAATTTATCCAGGAGGGACCCATCCATCTCATTGCCTTCGGGCAAAAGAGTGGTGGATGCTTTATATTGATTTGGCATGCTGAAGCCAATAATCAAACCCAAGATAGTCCAGATCACTACTGTGACAATCAGCGCTTTTCTTTTTGCTCTGACAAAGTCCAATATCTGTGCAATCGTGATTTCCTGCATTGCTTAAGGGTGTCCTGAACTATTCTATTATCAATTTATTCTTTCAAACTTACAAGCGCATTCAAAAATTGAATACGCTATTTAATTTGTGGTAAGATTGTTAATAATTAGGGCAATGGTACCCAGACCACTTGCAATAGCTACTATTTCTGTTGGGCTCAGCTTTCTTTTTTCCGGTTTCTTAGGAATGAATATTTCAGCACCAGGTTCAATATCAGGATAGCTGTTAATGCCAAGAAATGATTTAGTTCTCGACACGCTCCCATTAGCATAAACCACGTATGCTTTTCCCCTTTTTGCCTCATCTGTAAACCCTCCTGATAAGGAAACAAAGTCCTTAAAACTGTAAATATCATCGTATCTCACAGTAGATGGGTACAACAGCTCTCCCTGTAGCCGGACAGTCTCAAGTTGCTTCGGAATACTAATAATATCACCTTCTTGCAGTATAAGGTCATATTTTGAACCAGGATTATTCAAAATATTCTTCAAATCAATTCCTATAGACTCGCGCTCCTTCACGCGCACATTTCTCAATAAAGTATCCTGATCCTGGAGAATTTCGAACGCCTCTCTTTTCAATTGAGAAGCAGCATCTGTTTCTCCGCTTTCAGAGTTCGTACTTGTTGTAATCCCCAGGTCGTTGATGTCAAGGCCCTCACTTTTAGCATCTCTCTTTGCCTGAAGTAATTGTCGGGCCTCATCTCTTTTTTCTTCAGGCGATTTATAAAATTCCGTTCTCCTGATTAGTGTCGCACCGTCCTCATAGGCGTAAGGAGTAAGCCCACCTGCACGTAGCACAACATCAGAAATTCGCTCTATTCTCTTTTCCAGAGCATATTTCCCGGTGTTCATTACTTCACCTTCGATTTCCACTATTACCTGCTCTTTGTAGCCAGCGGACTGCCGCACCAACACCAGGTCAAAGGGCGCTAGGCGAAAGACACTTGCCCCATCCCCGAGCTCAAGATCCTTGCGGATAGGTATGGAAGTGACCTGAGAAATGACTGATATATCTCCGTTATCGATTATTCTTCGCGCCACCTCAATAGACGAGTTTGAAGCTGATGCCTTTAATCCTCCGGCCAGCGTAACAAGGTCTTCAACGGTCAGGTTATCAACATAGGAGTATTGACCAGGTTTATTGACTTCTCCTTCAATGCTCACAATACGCGTTTCAGAGAGGTCAAAAATTGAACTTACCTTCACGAAATCCTCGGCCCTTAGTAATGGATCATCAATAGCCCCCTCCATCAGATCACCCAGGTGTACCGACAAACTCGTCAAGGTGAAGTCCTCATTTTGTCTGATAATGATGGCCCTACCTTTGAAGGCATCTTCTCTTAGACCTCCAGCCACTGAGATCAACGACTTTAGCGTCAAGCCTTCGGTGATTTCATACTCGCCGGGTCTATTGACAGCACCTTCTATGATGGTTCTATTTAAAAAGAAATTCCTGATTGGCTCAATCATGATTTCATCACCATTCTGCATTTGGGCAGTGCTGAAATCTTCCTGCTTTACGGTGGAAATAGATCGCCGCTGAGCACCTTTTCTCGAAATATTTATGACTTCTTTGTACGCCCGCTCGCTAAACCCACCGGCAAACCTCAATACGTCCCCTAGCGTTTCTCCTGGCTTCAGCTCATAAATGGCCGGCCGCTTTACTTCTCCATCTAACACTACACGATTGAGGTAGGGTCTTATCAGAATAACATCCTCGTCTTGAAGTTTAAACTGCTGGTTGATTTTACCATCGATAAGTCCTTCATAGAGATCCACTGACTTCAGGACTTTCCCTTCCCTTAACACATCCACCTTGCGCAATGATCCGGTCTCCGTAGGACCACCAGCATAGTAGAGGGCGTTGAAAATTCCCGATAGGGAAGAGGTAGTATATGTGCCTGGTTGCACGACCTCACCTACAACGATCACTTTGATACTCCTCAGCTGACCTAAACTAATCTGAGCAAAGGTATTCGGCGGATTGCCGCCATATGATTTCAGTCCAGCATAGATATTGGACAGTCGGGCTACAATTTTATCTTTGGCCATTTCTATGGACAAGCCTGAAAGGTACAAAGGCCCCAGGTTTGGGATTAGAATGTTGCCGTCCGGACTAATGATCTCCTGATAACTCTGCTCAGAGGCACCATATATATCGATGATTACCTCATCTCCTGGGCCCAAGGTATAGTCTTTAGGGGTAGGGATATTTACGCTAGGTTGAAAATTGATGTTGGAATTTCGAAAAATGGAGAGGCCAAAAATCTCAAGTTCATCATCTTCAAGAGAGTCTGGCAAAACTAACTGCTCAAAGAATGCGAACTGATCCTGTTCCATATCGTCCAGAGGATCTTCCCTTAGCCTGTTAAGTTCGTTCGGATCACGTGATTCTGTGTCGTTGCTACCTCGGGTTTTCAAATTAAGGATTCTCGTCCTCAATTTGGCAATCTCCGAACTACTCATGCCTCGCTGCTTAGCTAAGATCTCCAACTGCTGTTGGCTTAAGCCGCTCTCCTCTACTCTTTTGATGAACTCTAACACCTGATCGTCAGTAAGGTCATCTACTCTTACCTGACTCAGGTTATCAATTGATGGGGCTTGACTTGTCTGAGCATTCACAGACATGTATGCTGTAGTTATCAAGCAACAGAGCAGGAAAGCCTTGACAATTATGTTTTTCCTCATAAATTAAGCGCAAAGATATAAGTATTGTCGAATTCCCAGACTACACTGCCCTTACCAGGAAATGCGGGTTTAGCAAATTCTCTTTATTGTATCTAACCTCTACTTGACCCCCCTTATGGTAAACATTAGCACCGGCACCTTTTATCACAGCATGTGCTGCCGCTGTATCCCACTCCATCGTGGGTGCATATCGGGGGTATACGTCTGCAGCTCCTTCACCTACCAGCAATATTTTTAACGAACTGCCCATAGAGACTAACTCTGGCTCAACTAAAGTGTCAATATATGATTGTGTCTCTTCATTTAAATGAGATCTCGACGCAACGACTTTTATACCTTGTTTGGTCGGGTCAAATGGCGCGGCTGAAATAAGCTTTACTTCATCTGCTCCCGCTTTCTTATAGGCGCCCTTATCCGGAATAGACCAGTACAACCAGTCCAGGACAGGTGCATATACTACCCCTGCAACAGCCTCTGTTCCCTTAATCAAAGCAATGTTGACGGTGAACTCGCCATTCTTTTTAATGAATTCTTTAGTACCATCCAGTGGGTCAACCATCCAGAAGTATTCCCATGATTTTCTATCTGCATAATCAATGGATTTACCCTCTTCGCTTAGAATGGGAAGACCTGTTTCTTTAAGCCCTTTGACGATGACATCATGAGCAGCCTGATCAGCCAGCGTCAGAGGTGAGTTGTCTGATTTTATTTCTGTGCCAAAGTCAGCCGAATGATATACTTCCAGTATTGCCCCACCTGCATCCACTGCTGCCTTCTTTGCAACATCAATAAGTAGTTGATAGTCCAATGTCATATGATCATTCCCGCTGCGACGGTTTCATGTGTGTTGTCATCTATCAGTATTATGCTTCCGGTTGATCTGTTTTTGCGGTAGCTGTCAATCAATAGTGGCTTTGTCGTGCGCAGCTTGACTCTGGAGATGTCATTCATGCCTATGCTCTTGTCCTCCTCCAGCCTATGAAGTGTGTTGATATCAACTTTGTAGTAAATCTCTTTGATAATCGCCTTGGCTTCATTTGAAGTGTGCAATATCGTATACTTCGCTCTTGGCAATGGCCCTTTTTGGTTCAGCCAACAAAGCATGACCTCTATATCCTGTGTCGGTTGTGCAGTGTTGTTGGTCCTAACGACCATGTCTCCCCGACTGATATCAATGTCATCTTCCAATGTCAGTGTAACCGACATGGGAGCAAATGCTTCTTCCAGATTTCCGGTAGGGGAATCTATGGCCTTAATGCGTGATGTTAGTCCTGAAGGCATAGCCATAACCTCATCTCCCGGCTTAAAAATGCCCCCGGCAATCCTCCCTGCGTATCCGCGATAGTCATGATACTCATCTGAATGCGGTCTTATCACTGTTTGAACTGGAAAACGACAATCGATGTGGTTGTAGTCACTGCCGATGTGGATCGTCTCCAATGTGTAGAGC
>CAYGOT010000031.1:0-49310 GCA_964351595.1 uncultured Roseivirgaceae bacterium
TTTCAAATTAAGTTGTACTACATTTTCAACATGATGCGTATGTGGAAACATATCCACCGGCTGAGATTTTACTACTTCGTATAGGCTTGATAGCTCTAGGATGTCTCTTGCCTGAGTAGCAGGGTTGCAGCTCACATAGACTATTTTTCTGGCCGCTATTTTGAGCAGTGTGTTGACTACATCAGGGTGCATTCCTGCCCGTGGTGGATCCGTAATGATTACATCCGGTTGACCATTTTGTTTGATGAACGCCTCATTCAGCAAGTCCTTCATGTCCCCGGCAAAGAATGTGGTATTGCTAATATCGTTGAGTTGTGAGTTCCTCTTGGCATCTTCGATCGCTTCTGGCACATACTCCACACCAAATACTTTTGCGGCCTTCCTCGCTATGTAATTGGCGATAGTACCTGTACCGGTGTACAAGTCATAGACCAGTTCGTCTCCCTTCAAGTCGGCGTAATCTAGCGCCACTTGATAAAGTCGCTCAGCCTGTACAGGGTTAGTCTGGTAGAATGACTTGGGACCAATGATGAACTTAAGATCCCCCATCTTTTCTATGATGTACTCCCTACCGGAATAATTGACTACCGGCAGATCATTGAAAGTGTCATTCTTTTTAGTGTTGATGACGTAGTTGACGGCTGTCAAGTCCGGGAATTCGGCAACTAGCGAGCTCAGCAGTTTTTCAATGGCCTGCTGATCATCTTCGGCAAACTGGATTAAAACCATAGTCTCTCCCGTTGTAGCCGTGCGGATCATCAGAATGCGCAGAAACCCCTCATGTCTGTAGAGATCATAGTAGCTCAAATCATTTTTCCTCGCATATTCATTAAGCCAGTTTCGAATTTTGTTTGATGGCTCTGGCTGGAGATGACAATGATCTATTTGCAGGACTTTGTCGAACCTACCGGGAATGTGAAAGCCAAGGGCGTTCCCATCCAGAGACTCCCCTGAGTTAATCTCATCTGTGGTAAACCATCTACTATTTGAGAAGGTAAACTCCAGCTTATTGCGGTAGTACTCAGTCTGGTCTGACCCTATGATCGGTGAGATGCTATTCATCTCTACCTTTCCTATGCGCTCAAGTGCATCAACTACTTGCTGTTGTTTGTAGGCTAATTGTTCGGCGTACTGGATATGCTGCCATTTGCAACCCCCACAGATGTCAAAATGACCGCAGACTGGTGTGACCCTTACCGCCGACCTTTTGTGAAACTTGATCGGATAACCCTCCAAAAAGCTCTTCTTCTTGCGTGTAACCCGGACGTCCACCACATCACCGGGTGCGCTATCTTTCAGAAACAATACTTTTCCTTCAGGTTTTGCCACACACTTCCCTTCGGCAGCCATTCCTAGTACTTCTACATTTTCGAGAATCAGCGGTGTTTTAGCTCTAGCCATTGCCGGCAAAATTAATTTAATCACTTACAGTTTAGCTTGGAAAGTGAGGGAAATCCCAACTATAATTGTTGGGAGAGAAATCACGAGGGGATATATGAAGAAACTTATTGTCGTAGGGTTGCTAATTCTTATGGGATCCTACGCCAGGGCGAATCATATTGTAGGGGGTGAACTCGAGCTTATCCACCTCAACGAATTCAACTACAGACTTAACCTAATCCAGTATTTTGACTTGGCACAAACAGGCAATCCAGGGCCTGAAGCGTCATTGGAGGCTTACATTTTCAGAAAGCGGGATGATGTCCTAATGGATACCAGGACGCTCGTATTATCTGATCAAGATTTGGTGCCTTACACCAATATTGCGTGTGTGATTGACGAACTCAGTACCCTGAGAGCATTTTTTACTACTGACCTATACTTGAGCCCAGAGCTATATAATGATCCTGAGGGGTACTATGTAGTATGGGAGCGATGCTGTCGCAATTTTGCTATCACTAATATCCAAAATCCAGGAGGCACAGGGATGACCTACTACCTGGACTTCCCACCGGTTGTAGATGAGAACGGCGACCCTTTTATCAACTCATCCCCTCAACTGTTTCCTCCCCTGAGCGACTATGCTTGTATCAATCAACTGTATTACGTGGATTTCGCAGGAACAGATGTAGATGGTGATTCGATTGCATATAGTCTGGATACCCCCCTTAACAGCAGTGCGTTGGTTGCTGTTCCTATTCCAACTCCTCAACCTCATCCTGAAGTGCGATTTGTTGAAGGTGTAGATGTGCAGAACAGTGTGCCTGGAAACCCCTCACTAAGTATTAATACACAAGGATTTCTTACAGTTACTCCGGAATCCGTGGGTCTCTACGTTTTTTCTGTTCGGGCTGACGAGTTTAGAGATGGTATTAAGATCGGTGAGGTAAGAAGGGATTTTCAGCTTTTGGTTGTGGATGGCTGTGATCCTCCGACCCCACCTGAGGCTAGTGTCAAGGTACCTGATCAACCCGACTTTGACCCGAACTCTCAGATCCTTGAATATTTTGTCGGTGATGAAGAGCGCTGCTTCGAATTCCTGGTTACCGATCAGACCATTACCAATGAACTGGAGTTTATCACCCTTCGTGCAGAAGGTGTCAATTTTGATGAGAAGGTGGATGATATATTTTCAATCACCTCTGGATTTATATCTCCATTGGAGGATACGTTGCGCGTTCAGGTATGTGTAGGTCAGTGTCCGTACACTTCAGATGAGCCGTATATCTTGGACCTTATCGCGGCAGATGACGCTTGCCCGCTACCGCAACAAGATACAGTACGATTGACCATCAATGTCGAACCTCCACCAAATGAGAATCCATTCTTTGCTGATCTACCTTCCGGTTCTCAACTAGTGCTTGATGAAAATGAGTCCGCCATTTACGACATCCTCGGAGAGGATACCGATCTGGACAACCTTGAATTAGTACTCTTTGGTCTTGGGTTTGAGCCAGAAGAATTCGGATTTACGCTAGTAGAGGTAATGAATGAAGCGGGTAGAATAGAAAAACGACTGAGCTGGAACACCAACTGCCGTGAGGTGGACTTTGGAGACAAGACAGAGTTTTCGTTAGGCCTCAAGCTCGAAGATGCTGACGAATGCATGCTGGATGCCGGGGTAGAGGAGTTCCTTGACTTTCAAGTCATCCTTCCACCTAATACCTCGCCTGAGGTAGGGAGTGATTTGAGCAGCACGGTGGTGACTACCGAACTCAATGGTAGCCTTGGCTTTACAGTTAGTGCGACTGATGCTGATGGGGATACCATCCTGCTCCAGGCATTAGGTGCTGGCTTCAGTCTGTCACAGCTCGGTGTTGAGTTTGACCCCATCGCCGGGATCGGATCAGCCAGCAGTACTTTCAGCTGGGATTTGAACTGCTCAGAACTCAATATTGACTTGGAACGCGAGTATTTATTTTACTTCATCGCTGAGGACTTTGACCAATGCCAGGAGCGCAATGCTGATACGCTTGAGGTCAGTGTAAATATTGTTATTCCCGAGAACGAAGCTCCTGTGTTTGATGAGTATGGTGATATCGAGCTTCTGGTCAATCAAGACTATACTCTGGATGTCAGGGCCGTCGATCCTGACAATGACTTCATGATAGTCTCATTATTTAGAAACGTCTTTTTTGATGACTTTGAATTCGTTAATGGTGAAGGGCAGGGATCTGCTACTGGCACGCTTCGCTGGAGGCCCAATTGCTCATTGTTAGGAGCCAACCGTTCTCCAAGAGACTATGATGTGTCTTTCTTAGCGAGAGACTTAAGGTGCCCAAATGCTGAGGCCGATACGCTGGTGATTACGTTTACATTACGAGAGCCGCTGGCAGGGGAGGTTCCCTTCCTACCGGCGAATGCGTTTTCTCCGAATGGGGACGGAATCAACGAGGTGTTTACCCTATCTGGACTGGATATACAAGAGAGAAACCTTCCTCCGAATCAATGTGAGAATGTCTTTGAGTATATCCGGATTTTCGATCGCACCGGTAAGGAAGTCTACTCGTCCAATGAGCGCACCTTTCAGTGGACAGGACAGGGAGCAAGTAGCGGAACCTATTTTTATCTGATCAAATATACCACTACGGAATACAAGGGTTATGTGACCATGGTCTACTAAAACCCAATCCCCAATCGGATCCCATTTTTAGAATTATCTCCCCGGTTGTAAGAGTGGAAATAGTCAATCCTACCAATCTTGAAAATATGCTCAATGCCAATACCGAACTCAATGTAATGGTCGAGCTGAGGTGTGTGCAGATAGTTTACGGTAGTCACTGCCTGAGTCTTGAGCTTTCTGAGCAAGGGGAGTTTATTGAAGACAAAGCCATTAAAATGATGCTCATATTGCCCCTGAAGGTAGCTCTGGTCGGTGCTGTATAGATAATAGTCAAGTAGTTGAAAGGCACCTTGGTTGAATTTGGTGAGAATGACCTGGCCACCGTCGAAATGCTTAAAGTCAACAAAGTAGTTCTTCTCCACACCTAGAAATTTGCCATAGCTGAGCATCAGGTTTGCATCACCAAGCATACCTAGTTCCAGATCATGTCGCGCCTCAAGCTCTACTAAATGATAGTTGACATCACTACCGAGTATGTTGGCTCCCCAGCGATACTTAATGTTCAGTTTTGGGTACTTGGACTCAAGAATGAACTTGCGATCGGGCCGGTTGATATAGGTCTGCGCAAACCGTATTCTGATAAGGAAATCTAGCGTCAGCGCATTGTGAGTTGGAAAGGAGGTGTCGTTCAGTCTTGCGTTCAGTGGGTTATTGTCAGTGTAGTTCGTGTCTCCTTCTCTGAAGAACGAATAGTCTGAGTTGTTTTCGAGTGCACGCCGCTTGGCATACTCGACGGTGGAGGTTAGGAAAAAACCATTGGCGAGTTCGATTTGGTGGCGAAACTTAAAAAAGCTCTTATCATATAGCTTCATGTAGTTCTCGCGCAAAAACAGTGAATAGACGCTGTTGAGCCAGTAGGGTATGGGGTTGCTTTCATTGATTTGGTAGACAAAGCGACCTCCGGTGAACTCTACCTGTGCAAACTTCTTGACATTGTAGATATGCACAGCTCGCAGCTTTGCATAGGCTTGCTCGCTGGAGAAACCATATCGGACTTCAGGAATTAATCTCCACCAGGGCTGTTCATCCTTGAGCTGTGTGTATAGTACCCTAAGATTGAGCACGGGCCCCTCTACTGTATTGAACTGTATCATCTCCAGTAGTGGATCAAAGCTGAGGTACCGCCCCTCGAAGGTATTGCGGTGCACATATCCACTGAAAAGGATGTTTTCAGGGTTGATCTTATTAGTCTTTTTATCAATGGAGTCTTTGTAAGGGCGACTATCAAGAATCACCTTAATGCTATCCTTAAACAAGTAGTCTTTGCGCTCAAGTCGGGTCAGAGGTATGGGTCTTATCCGTTCCCAGTAGGTGGTGTCTCGCTGGTTGGATTGATCCTCAATAGTAAGCAGCTCGTTGTTGAACAGCTTTTTCTCATTTTCGAAAATACTGGTTTGAGAGTCGGATTTTTTCCTGCTTTTTCGTTTTGGGATTTTGACAATTTCAGGCGCTTCTTCGACATTTGTCGTGTCTCGATCACCGGACACAAGGTACGCTGGTTCTATCTTATAGTTGGAATGGATGCCTATGAAGTTGCCGCGCCCTTCAAAGCCAAACACCTTGAGATCAAAGGTGAACTTTTGCGATAGCATCATCCATATGCCATGCTCCACCGGAGCGTATACCTGCTTGATCGACAGATTATCAAGAAACTCGATTTGGTTGTCTTTCGTCAGTGAAAGATCGACGCTATGGATGCGCCATGAGTTTTCCAGGATATAGATATACCCCGAGAACGCCGGGTCATTCTTGCGCTTGGGGATCACCTCGATCTTATTAATGATCTGCCCATTTTCTTCAATGATACCGACCAGGCGATAGTTGTAGTAGCTAAAAGCGCTGTTGGCTATCGGTGATATAAAGCCACGCTCAGACAGTCCTTCGGCAGTGAGGATATTTTGGTAGAAGTTGACCAACATCTCAGATGCCTGGTTGTAGCTAAAGGCGCGGTTGTCACCACTCACTTTCGAGGAGATCATCCGTTCATGAATCTTGTTCGGTTGCAGAAAGCTCAGTACGGACACAGATTCTGATAAGTAAACTATACCCGTATCCACAGTCACCGCAAAGCCCAGGATCTTGTCTGGTTTTTTGTCCAAAGTCTGCATGCCTTTGACATAGACATCACATTGATACGCTCGTACTTCGTTTAGATGATATTTTCTCTTTTTGATGGCCTGAGAGATGATGTAGAAGGCAGGATCTTTACCATCTCCCGTTACCACAATATTTTTGAGACGTATAAGCTCAGGTGCCAGCGATATGTCAAGATTAAGGGTCTCACCCTCCGACAGATCTACTTCATAAACCTGTGATTTGTACCCGATGTACTGGAAGATGACCTGAGTGACACCTGGTTTCAATTCCAGAAAGTACGCCCCCTGGATATTCGATGAGGTGCCGTCGGTAGTGCCCTTTTGGTAGATCGTGGTGAATGGGAGTGGCTGGCCTTTTTCATCGACCACCCTACCGCGAATGGTTTGAGCAACCGAACTAAAGCAAAGTAATAGTAATAAGAGGGCTAACAGGTTTTTATACATGCATTAATGCCTGATCCAGGTCCGCTATAAGATCTTCTTTGTCTTCCAAACCAACGTAAAAACGAACCAAATTTATCGGTAGTGTAGTCTGATTGTAGTTTTGTGAATCATAGAGCGTGACCGCAGGAAAGATCAAAGATTCGTACCCGCCCCAGGAGCATGCCATAAGGAAGCGCTTGAGGTGATTGCAGAAGGATTCGATCTTATCTTTTTCGGTGGTTTTGAGCTCTATCGAGAATTGGCCACTGGGCTTTTTGAGATATTTTTTGGCAAGTGCTAGTTGAGGGTTAGACTGATGATGTGGATAATAGACCTTCTTCACTTTAGGATGCTCCGCGAGGTAGTCGACTACCTGTGGTGTAGTCTGAGCTACCCTGTCCATGCGTAGTGGTAAGGTCCGCAAGCCCCGAATCTGAAGCCAAGACGTAAATGGAGAGATCACGCCACCATAAGTCATAAACTCATTTTTGAATACTTGGGTAATTAATGCATTTGACCCGCAAAGGATGCCTGCCAAGGCGTCACCATGACCGCCTATATACTTGGAAGCGGAGTGTGCGATAAGGTCTATCCCGTATTCCGCAGGATTGCAATTCTCAGGTGAGGCGTAGCTGTTGTCCATCATCGTATAGATACCATGGGATTTTGCCAACTGAGCCACTTGCGCCATGTCCTGCATTTCGAAAGTCCAGGAGTTAGGGCTCTCAAGGAAAATGAGCTTAGTATTAGTCTGGATGGCATGTTCAAAGTTTTCAATCTTAGTACCATCTACCCAAGTGGTGCTCACCCCAAATTTGCTTAAGAGCTGATTAAGCAATTTGTAGGTCCAGCTATATGGTTTCTGAACGCAGATGACATGGTCTCCCTGGCTGACAAGTGATGAAATGGCCGACGAAATAGCCGCACTCCCAGAGGCAAAAACAAGACAAGCTTCCGTCTTTTCAAGAGCTGCGAGTTTATCCTGAAGAATTTTAGTCGTTGGGTTCACGCCGCGCGTGTAGAAGGGCAGTTCACTTTCCTGAGCTAATGTTTGACGCATTTCATCTACCGATGAAAAGCAGAAGTTGTTTGCAGGTACGATGGGGGGCACTCCAGCGCCAAAATAATCGTCTCTATTCTCTCCAAGATGGAAATAAATGTCTGATGCGTTCATCCAACGAAGATAATGAGGGCGGATTAGAACAATCGACCATTGCCCTGGTTTTCACGAAAGCATACAGAGTACTATTTTAGTCGCAAAAGGAGTGATGAAAGGGAAGGTAGTAATTGTAACTGGAGGATCATCTGGCATAGGCAGATCGCTGGTCGTGCTATTCGGAAAACAAGGTGCGTCTGTAGTGTTCACCGGCCGCAATCAAAAGCGCATGGATGAGGTTTCCGCTGAGCTTGACCAGCTAGGGGTGAAGCATTTGGCGCTCCTATTGGATTCCGCTAGCCAAGATGACAATAAGGCTATGGTCGATGCTGCGACGAAAGAGTTTGGTCGCATTGATGTGCTGGTCTGCAATGCTGGAATATCAATGCGCGCCTTGTTTGAAGATGTGGAGATCGATGTATTCAAACAGCTCATGGACATTAATTTTTACGGCACGCTCTACGCCACCAAATATGCCTTACCACATTTGCTGAAGTCCAAAGGCTCGATCATCGGCATCTCGTCCATCAATGGATACCGTGGCACCCCGGCAAGGACTGCTTATACTGCCTCCAAGTACGCCATGCAGGGATTTTTTGAGTCGCTGCGTACAGAGGTAATGAAGCGCGGGGTACATATCCTGGTCGTATGCCCGGGTTTCACGGGTACGAATATCAGGAATACGGCACTGACGGCCGATGGCAAGTCACAGGGCGAGTCTCCGAGAGATGAATCAAAGATGATGACTTCAGACGAAGTGGCTGAGAGGACTTTTTCTGCCTACCGGAATAAAAAGAGGGACTTGATTCTTACCACGCAGGGTAAGCTCGCGGTTTGGTTGAACAAATGGATGCCAGGCAGGATGGACAAGATTGTCTACAATGTAATGGCTAAGGAGCCGGATTCTCCCTTCAAATAATCTCCTGAGGTTTCTTTCCGAACCTTGCATAGAAGAGCTTAGAGAAATAGGCGCTGCTTTCGAAACCGACCTCCTTAGCTAACACACTCACTTTAGTCACCGACTTAGTGTTGAGTTTTTCCATCGCCTCCCTGAGTTTGATCTCGCGGATCAGTTGGTTTGGCGTCAGTCCGGTTAGTGCATTGACCTTTCTATACAGCTGACGTTCACTTAAAGCCATTTGATGGGCTATATCACTTACCGTAATGTTGTATTCACCGATGTGCTCTTTGACATGAACTGTAATCCGTTTGATGAGATTATCATCATCCGCGACCTCAACAGTTTCTGGTTC
The DNA here is from genome assembly GCA_964351595.1 of uncultured Roseivirgaceae bacterium. Taxonomy (GTDB): domain Bacteria; phylum Bacteroidota; class Bacteroidia; order Cytophagales; family Cyclobacteriaceae; genus UBA6059. The sequence continues at coordinate 8,992 of CAYGOT010000031.1, forward strand.
TTTGCTTTCCGAATATTCTGTACGCTGCAGATGATTCCTGATAAGATTATTGGCTCGTGCCAGCACCTCATCAGCGCTAAAGGGCTTAGTGAGGTAGTCATCTACTCCGAGTTTCAGCGCGTCGAGCTTCTGATGCTCATCGGATTTGGCAGTAAGCATGATCACTGGAATAGGGCGATATTTAGAATTGTTTTTTAGGGCCACTAAAAGTTCGGTCCCGTTCATTTCAGGCATCATCAGATCTGAAATAATAAGATTGACCTGCTGGGTTTCCAGCACCCTCAATGCCTCACGACCATTGCGTGCAGTGACCATGGTAAAGTAATCCTCAAAAATAGAGACCAGATACTTCCTCATGTCCTGGTTATCCTCGACGATGAGCACCTTGCCATTTTCTATTTTCTTAATATCCTGAATAATCCCGTCCAGAAGCTGATCAGTTACTATATCTGCATCTTCGGACTCTTCAGCCTCCAGAAGTTCGGGCAAGGCTTCCACTACCGGAAATTCCAGTGAAAAGGTGGTGCCTTTACCGACTTCACTTTTGACTGAGATTCCCCCGTTATGAAGCTTAGTCAACTCTTTGGCCATAGCTAACCCAAGACCAGTTCCCGGATTTGCGGCATTGTCGCCGGTAGATACCTGGAAGAATCGATCAAAGACAAACTCTAACTCATCTGCCGGAATCCCGACTCCAGTATCTGCCACTGTTATGGTGAGCAACTTGTCACCTTTCAGTCCAAGTTTGACAGTTATCGTCCCACCATTTTCGGTAAACTTCAGTGCATTGACAATGAGGTTGTTGATGATTTTCTCAAACTTGGGCTGATCGATGTTGGCATAGATGCCGTGTACTTGATTGTAGCTGATATTAAGATCGATTTTTTTATCCTCAGCTAGGGAATGGAATGAGAACACAATACGCTCCATCAAGGGCAGCACCTCAACAGGCTTTGCCATTAGCTTTAGCTTATGCGCTTCACTTTTGGTCAATTCAAAAATCTCATCAATGAGATTTTGAATCTTGATTCCGTTTGATTTGGCAAGCTGAAGTTTACTAAAATCTGCTTTATCAAAATGGTCAACCCCTTTCTTGGTCATGCTGTCAATCATTCCGAGCAGGATGGTCAGCGGTGTGCGTAGCTCATGTGCGATGTTACTGAAGAACTGAGATTTGAGCCGCGTGTTATGCTCCAGCTGAGCGGATTGCTTTTTAATAGTTGTGCGGTCATCTTCGGCTGCCTTTTTCTGTTTTACTATTTTCCGGTAGGCGAGTAGCAAAAAGAACGCAGAGACGAGGATGATGGCCGTAATGACAGCAAAGAATATATTGTAAAGTCGCTGTTTTTGAATAACAATGTCTTGCTGATGTGCGGCACTCCGAAGTTGCTCATTTTCTACGATCTGCTTGGCGTTTTCGTATTTGGCCTGTACCTCGTTTAGTTTTAAGGTATTCTCCTCTGTGAATATAGAATCGCTTAGCAGCGTACTCATCCTGTAATAATGGAGTGCATCCTCATAGTTACCTATAGACTCATAGACGCCAGAGATGTATTCTGAGTTGTTTAAGATCAACTGGGAGCTTTCGACTTTCTGACCAACTTCTAATGCTTTTTTGAAATATTTGATGGCTAATGCCGGTTCGTCGATAGTCTCATAGTATTGACCAAGTGCTTGAAAATTAAAACCCTGGTTGCTCTCAGCGCCGGGAGTAGAAGTTTTGGCGAGACTGTCATACATTACCTCCGAGATCTTGAGATAGTGGATCGCGCTATCCAGTTGCTTTAGGTCTTTGTAGGTGCTGCCAATGCGATTAAGGACTGAAGCCTCGAACTCAACATCTCCAATTTGCCTGGTCAACTCTAACCCTCGTTGTAAGCTGGCTAGTTCTCTCTCATAGTCTCCATCTTCTCCATAGATGATGGATGTGTTGTAGAGTACGATTACTTCACTGAGCTGATCGCCTATTAATCGAGCTAATTCAGCGCTCTTTTCATAATAGTTAACCGCTACTTCATGATAGCCGAGATAGTTGTTGATGTTGCCGATGACGTTGAGTATCCTGGTCATCTGGACACTGTCCTGGGTCAGTTCAGCAATATTCAGTGCAATTAGTAACTGGTCTATAGCTTCCTTCATCTGACCCTTGTCATCGAGTATCAAAGAATAGCCATACCTTGATCTCAATTCTCCAAGACTATCATTTTGCGCTTTGTAGCTTTCTATCGCATCAATGAAGTATTTCTTGGCTGAGTCACCTACAGTGAACCGATCATAATAGAAAAAGCCAAGTTCGTACTGGGCCTTAGCGGTCAAACTTTTATCACCGGTTTTTTTAGCTAAGTGATAGGCATCATAGACTGTCAGTAAGGCGATACTATCATCGGCTATGTTTTCCGAAAGGCTAATTAATGCTTCAAACCTTATACTGTCATTGTCGGTAGATCTAGCTACCGTACCTAGGCTGTCGACACGAGCTGATTGGCCGTAGCTTAATGAGCTCAGGATCAAATATTTGAATGTGAGGGCTAGAAAAAGTGTTTTGTACTTACCTGTGTGCACAGTTAAATATAATCATAGACGCTGACTACACGACTACCGTCAAACACTTTAAAGGAGTAGGAGATGATTTGATCTTATGAAGAGGACCTCTTCATTCAACTTGATTTGACTCCACACTTCACCCTTATCAAGAATGGTCACCTTATGTCCTTTATCGACAATCGTCATGAGATCAGCACCCGCTGAAGGGCCTTTCATGAGATAGGTTTTATTTTTCGAGATGATGGCGTTTTGATCCCGATCGAAAAGGTTAATAATTGCCATTAGCACCAAAGCCACCAGTATCGATGATATCCAGCTGTACAAAGGCTTTGTCTTCACCTTGTATTTTTTATAGGAGATCAAAAGCAGTAAAAATGCATGGAGTATTAAAAGTGTATAAATAATCTCTTCATAATACCTACCAATTTTGTCCTGGACATAGTTGAGATCATTTCGTTCATATCCTGACAAACCATGCGTTTCAGATAGCTTTTGCATTTTGTCAAGAGCTAAATCGTCATAGGTTTGACGATAGTAGGTCTCGAGATAATAAAGCGCCTTCTCATATTCTCCAAGCCCCTCAGTTATATAGGCAAGCTTGAGAAGCATCTGCGGAGAGTACTTCCTACTGTTTTCAAATAGTTGATTATAGAGGGTGTATGACTCTGTGTACTTTCCAAGCTTGAATAGGGAGTCTGCAGCGAATAATTTAGTTTTATTATCAGCTCCTTGGGCACCCGAAATGCTCAAGAAAAGTAAAAGGCCTATGATCGAACAAATTTTGCTCATCTTGTCTTTGTATTTGAAAGCTATCTTTCTAGTTTTGCAACCGCAATTTAAGAGAACGGCGTTCTATTTCATAATGATTCGATAGCTCAGCTGGTAGAGCATATCCCTTTTAAGGATAGGGTCCTGGGTTCGAGCCCCAGTCGAATCACTTCAAAAACCTCAGTTTCGCTGAGGTTTTTTTATGCCCTTCCGTTTAGAACTACCCTAGAAAACGCCACAACTCATAGCGCAATTCCTTTCGTTACCCTAAAGGTATGCCAGTATTGGTATTCACTCAAATCACATTTGTTAAGAAATGTTATGAAACATGATGAAAGTGAAGCCTTTGAGATGGTTGATGTTTGAGACTTAGGAGTTGTCTACTAAGGCTGAGTTTAGTTGATGTCCCAAGCCAAAATCATCTTTAGTTCGTCTTATCTGGGTTTTGGGTTGATTTTGTGGCAGATATGATTCAGGCTTGGCAGGAATGAGAAGGCCGATGGCAGAAATGTGAGCTGATATTGGCGGATTTGTGAAGTGTAGGGCTATTTATATAATAATTCACATAAATAATTGTTCTATTATGAGTTTAATATAACTTTACTATTAATTAATTGTATTAAATAGAGGTTTCAATAGGTTGATTCATTTTGGCAGGATTCTTAAGTCTTTTGTCAGAATCGTAAGGAAAAGATTGATTCTCTTTGAAATGTACTTAAACGAAAGTGAGCATGAGTTTTATTTGGTACAACCCTGAGACGAGTAAATATCAATTTGGTGATTTAGGAAACTATAGAGAATCCCGGGCAAATAGCAATGCTCCTGAAAGATTCACGCTTCTAAGCAAATTGCCTGATGTGAGCGAGTCGCTCTTAGTGAAGATAACAAGACGTCTAAACATGGCTGATTTAGTCTGATAGACACTAAAGATAATTTTGGCAGTAGGCCAATCTTTCCATAGCTGGTTGAGCCCCGAAGAGTACTTCGGGGTTTTTTTATGCCCACTGATGAAGGTCATATAGCTATTGAGTAGTATTTGTTACTTTAGACTATCCAAGTAACCGGCTACCTTGATAAAACTGATTTTTAGCATTATCTGCCTCATGTCATTGAGCCTGTGTTTTGCACAGTCTTCTTTGGATATTACTCTCCCTTCCAGAGAGATACAAAAAGATAATTCTCAGATATCCACCAATACATGGGATGTGGATTCACTCAATGAGCTTGGTTGGTCCTTTCGAAACAGCTTCCCTGATTCCACCATTTTTTATGTTAGTAGAGCATTAGCGATAGCTCTTGAAATGGGGTATGGCGAAAGGGAAATTCAGTCATACAATTACCTGGGTATTGCTCACCGCAACCTTGGCAACTACAGCAGGGCTTTCGAGTATTACATGAGTGCCTATCATCTGTCAGCCGATTCGGAGCAGTTTGAACAACAAGGGTATTCATTAATAAACCTTGGAAACCTCAGCATTTATCAATCAGATTTTCAAGGAGCATTGACCTATTTTCTTGATGCGCTGAAGACTGCTGAGCAGCTGGGTGACTCCACAATGATGGCTTACTGCTATTTGAACCTTGGCCGTACGAATAGAAGTTTGGGTAAATATGATGAAGCGGAAAGACAGTTTCTAAAAACCTTAAGGATAAGAGAGAGTCTGGGTGATGTACCCGGAATAATCACCTCTGAGGCAGATCTGGGTGAAGTCTACAGGCTAAAGATGGAGTACGAAATGGCGATTAAGTCTTTCGAAAATTCGCTTAGGAGAGCTGAGGAAATAGGAAATATTGGAGCTGTTGTATACAGTCTGAACAACCTGGCTTTAATATACATCGACCTCAATGATGCGAAGAAATCTGAAGAGTATGCTTTAGAAAGCCTTAGGCTGGCCCGTGAATCAGGACTTCAGAATGATGTAAGAAAGGCACTTCTTTCGCTGAGTGTGGTAAAGGAATTAAAAGGAGAGTTCGAACCAGCATTGAGTTATCACCAGGATTATCACGAACTGACTCAGGAGATATTTAGTGAAGAAAACACGCGGAAGATTGAGCGGCTCAGGGCACAGTACGAAGGAGAGAAGCAAGAAGCAGAGAATAATTTTCTCAAGGAACAGGCAGAGTTGAATAGAGAGGTGATTTCTCGGCAAGAAACTATTATTTGGCTGACTGGTGTGGGGATACTTCTTTTATTGGCGGTAGCGATTATTTCTTACAAGGCGTATCAATGGAAGAATAATCTATCTAAGAAAATACTTAAGCAAAATGCCAAGATTGAAACCGATAAGGCATTGATTGAAGATCAGGCTCAGAAACTAAAGGAGTTGGATAGGGCGAAATCACGTTTCTTCGCGAATATTTCCCATGATCTGAGAAGTCCCTTAAGCCTTATTATGGGCAACCTGGAGAACATTAAGGTCGCAACTGAAAATTATCTCACCCCAAAGTCCCGAGCTGATCTGGATGTCATAGAGCGCAACGGCATGCGGCTGCTCAATATGACCGATGAGATAAGTGACCTGACGAAGCTGGAAGAGGGCAAACTAAAGCTGAATACAGAGCCTGTTTCGCTGTTTCCATACCTTGAGTCCTTGCTCAATATGTTTGCCACAACGCTCTCTCTCAAATCGCTTGAGTTGAAACTATCCGCAGAGCCAGGGCAGACATATATTGTGAATATCGATCCAAGACAATTTGAAAAGGTTGTGTTCAACATCGTAGGAAATGCGATCAAGCACACGAAAGAGGGTGATCGGATTACTGTCCAATTGAGGAAAAATTTCAAGAACATCGAATTGGCCATCAGCGATACAGGCGAAGGCATAAATTCACAGAGTCTACCCTATATATTCGATCGCTTTTATCAGTCACCGGATAAGAAGTATCAGGCACGAGAAGGTTTGGGGATTGGCTTGGCTTTAGTTAAGGAGCTGGTAGAGTTGCATCAGGGCATTATTACCGTAGAGAGTGAGTTGGACAAGGGTACGACATTTACAGTTGCCCTACCGGAATCGAAAGAAGTGCCAAGGGATTCGCATCACCTGCCCGATGAGGGAACAATTAAGAAGGGTGAGTTGCTATCCAGGCTGGAGCAAGAGGAATATAATGCACGGAATAAAGTAAATGTTGCAGATAAGAAGGACAAAGATGCTCGAATACTTATAGTAGAGGATCATGCCGAGATCAGGTCGTATATCAGGGACTTGATCAATGACGATTTTACTGTATTTGAAGCCGCGCATGGCCAGGAAGCACTTCAGCTGCTACCCAAGGAGCGTGTTGATCTTATTATCACTGACTTGATGATGCCTTGGATGGATGGATTTGAGCTATTGGAAGCGCTAGCCGCTAATGAGCTGTACAAATCCATTCCCGTGCTTGTGGTGAGCGCACGGACCAGTGAGGAAGATCGTGAGCGCGTGCTTTTCCATGGAATCAACGACTTTCTACAGAAGCCTTTCAATAAGACTGAGTTGAAACTTCGGGTACGGAATCTGCTATCGCAAAAATCTAAATGGGATAGTGCAAATGGAGCAGCGATGCTCCAGCAAAAGGCCGATCGTGTTGACTCAATAGAGCAAAGTCTCCTAAGGAAAGTCGATCAGCTAATCATAGAGAAAGTTGATGACTCAAACCTTAATGTAGCGATGCTCGCAGACACGATGGCCGCCAGTGAGCGACAGGTTTATCGTTTGATTAAGAAGTTGACCGATAGAACACCTCTGGAATACATCAAAGAGGTCAGGCTGCAGTTTGTGGATCAACTTATCAGGCAAGGAAAAGTAAAGTCAGCTTCTCATGCCGCCCGAGAGATCGGGATGAAGAATGTCACACAATTTAGCAAGATGTACGAAAAGCGATTTGGTAAAAGTCCCGCTGAGCTCTTGGATTAGCGATCCAATATCAATTTTCCACCTACGGTTTCCCCGGAAATATTCACTTGATAATAGTACATGCCATCTGCCACAGGCAATCCGCTATCATTTGTCCCGTCCCAGCTCACCACGTTTTCACCCGCATATAGATAGCCTTGCAATGGGATACTGATGAGTCGCCCACTGGAGTCAAGGATGGCCACCGCACCTTCACCGTCACGCTCTACCGAGAATCGGATGATCACCTGCTCACTAAACGGGTTGGGGTAGGCGGGCAGTGTTGCCAATTGAGAGTGGGAGGGCTCTGGCTGAAAGAAGAGCGCATCCTCGATTAAAGTCTCAAAGACGCCATTGCCATGGGTGGAAACTACGAGCCAGCCATCGTCTGTGCGGTAGTCCATCATGCGAATCACCGCATTGCCTATCAAATCAGGTGCTTGCTGAAGCCAGGGGGTCAAACCGGATTCTGTCCTGTTAGACGCAAATAGCCCACTGCTGGTCCCAACAAAGTATTGGTAAGCGCCATCCCTAAGGGGTACAATTTCAGCCCAGCGAATACTTGGTCCGCCACCACTGCCATCAGGATTTTCTTCAAGGTTGCTGCTGATATCTTCGAAGCTCTGTCCACCATCAAGCGATCTGAAAATACTTCTTACGTTGTAATTGGCGAAGATGACAATCAGGTGGTCTGCATTGGTGGGGTCTACCGCTATACAGACCGGGTAGGCATTTTCCGGTAGGATGTCCTGATCGATCTGTGTAACCTCAACAGCCGTTTGAGCATCATCCACACGGTAAAGCTCACCAATGAGCGTGCCGTAGTAAAGGCGATTGGCCGGAGTGGTGCTTATTTCCAGTGCAGTGATGATACTCTCATTTGGCTCAGTGGTGTCCAACCGGGTCCAGCCGATAGATTTGGGATTGAAGTCTCCATCTGGCATTTGACTGAGATTATTATTTCGCCAGATGACATCCCCACCTGCCATGTACATGATATTGTTATTGTTGGGATCGAGGACAAATGGATTGATAAACAGATACTCTCTGCCAGGTGTCTGCCCACCCCCTGCAGGATCGATACGGCTAACACCCACCAGCGACCCGCCGCTATAGCGATATCGGTAAATGATACCATTCTGCAACGAGATGTAGCGGTAGATGCCATTTTTTGTAAAGTAGGCATAGCCACCATCTCCACCTTGTATGTCATCCCAGCGGGTATCGTCACTACCGCCTCTGCCGATGTAGGTGCCATTGTCTTGTAGGCCACCCATTACGCTGTTGCCCGTTCCTTTCTCTATTGCGATAGTGTAAAACTGTGATGAAATATATCCAAAATTGCGACTTGCCCAGATGGGTTGCGTGTTCAGATTATTATCGGTGTGGTAGATGCCTCCGTCATTAACCACGTACATTTGATTGGGATCGGAGGGCCAAAAAACGATTGCATGTTGATCGGGATGATGATTCTGATAGGGGGCATTACTGCCTTCGGGATCATAGCCGCCGATCCAGTGCGTATTGTCATCCGACCGGAAGCCGTCAGATGATACATAGAGGTTTGTCCCGCCAACATATACCACATTGTCTGATGACGAATGTATCGCGATTGCCATGTTGTAGCTGTCTTGTGAATTGTATGGTCCATTTTCCCCTTCGAAATCCGGGATGTTTTGACTTAAATCCGTCCAGCTCCCTTGTCCAGTAGGGCTTGCGCTTTCTTCATACCTGAATAATCTGTGTGGCTCCCCATCCATTAGAAAATACATCACTCGCTCATTCCCCGACCATATATCAAATACGATTCTCCTGACCTCATTAGGGAATCCCGGAGGGCTTATATCTGTCCAGTTTTCTCCATCAAGTGATCTGTAGATGCCACCCTTCGAAGGGATGAAACCCTCTCCGGTATGCGTGCCAATTGCTGCGTAAAAGACGCCAGTCTCGGTAATGGCTATATCCGTATATCTCGGGTGAGGGCTTCCATTGAAGTCCGTCGTGTCAGTGTTTTGGTTGAGCAGATCATCCCCCAGCACGGTACTCCAGGTGGCGCCACCATCTACCGACCTGAGTATCCCGCCGAAAGCTGCCGCGTAAATCTCGTCACGGTCTTGTCGCGCTGTATTGACAGTGACTTTCCAGATATACTGAAATGGACTGTTGAACTGGTTGCTGCTACCCCCAGTGGTGGAAGGCAGCAACTCCCACGTTCGCGCGCCATCAGTACTCTTGAAGATGCCGTCTCCTCTGTAGGGAGCGCCCGTATTGCTGGCACTATTCCCCCTCAGTTCCCCAGTCCCGTGATACCATATATTTTCTTTGCCGGGTCTGGTATCCTGTACCACACATGAAGCATTGTAGAGCGACGCTGGGTGTGTCGCGCGCTCCCAGTCCCCACCTTTGTTGGTAGAGCGCCACATGCCCCCCGATACGCCTCCCGCCACCAGCACATCTTCGTCAATGGCGTCTATCGCGAATGCCCTCGTACGGCCTCCCACATTGCTGGGACCGATAAAGCGGTATTCTTGTGATTTAATGCGCTTTGCGTATGCGGTGAGATCACGCTGACTGGTACTGACATAGGCTCGCTCTTTTCGTGCTATTCCTACCGGAATATCCCCGGTTGTTGGGTCGACGATTTGCTGAAGTTCATATTGCTGCCGCGCCCAGGGATTTTCAAGCGTACCCTCTGCATAGGAGTGATCAGGTACTTCCAGCTGTTTTTTGGGTACCTCATTGCAGGCCCATGTCAAAATTGTGATGATGGTACTATAACGGATGACTTGGCTCAGCTTCATATGATAACGGTTTATTCGCCTTCAGTGCGGACGGTCTCTCCAGCTTCGAGAACAAAATCCGCGCCGAAAGCAAGGCTGGGCGTCTTGAAACCAGCATAGACATTTCCCGATAGGAGCTTCTCCATGGCCAGAACTGCAGTGATGGAAGTGAGTTTGTAGCCTTCCATTGTCTCAAGTCTTGCAAAAAGTTTTTCTCCACCCAGATTGCTAACCTCACCCCAGATGTAGCTTCTCCCTTCATTGAGTAGTTGTTCATCTGGACCCTTGACCGACTTCTTGATCTTGTTTTGAATCAGGCGTTGGATAAAACCTATCTTAAATAAACCTCGCAATTTGTACAGCGTCCTCATGGTGCTGACTTGTTTCGGAGGCACCCCCGTATATAGTACGATATTGGGAATGCCAGTGCTATAATAAGCCGTGGACACATCACCCCACGGTATGCTCACGAAGGTAGTAGGCTTACCATTGATGGCCACTTGTCGAGTCTTGTAGGCGGCAGGTACGGGCTTTAAATGCCCGTCCTTCCTGATCATTCCACCTTTATGCATGTTCTCGGCCATGGTAAGCGCAGTGCCTCTGGATAGTTTGGAAACACCTTTGAAGCCCATTTCCAGATGAGTGGCATCCGACATTTTGGACTTGAGATATGATGCAAGACAATCGGTCGGCACTACGTCGAACCCTACGCCCGGCATGATGACAATACCAGCCTGCTTGGCCTCATCACTTTTGGAAGCTGCCAGCTCGAAAATCTCTAGTTCACCAGTAATGTCAAGATAATGTACACCGCACCGAATACAGGCATCCATCATCGGTAGCGCTGTTTTACTATAAGGACCTGCACAATGCAATACCGCATCAATCTCACTCAGAGAGTCGTCGAGGCTCTTCGTATCCTCAAGGCTGTATGTGTGGAAAGGAAGTTGATGCACTTTTGCTAGCGCCTCAGTTTGTGCTGCATCACGCCCGGCGATGACAACATCATGACCTTTCTCAACGGCTCGCTTAGTGATGAGCTTGCCGGTAAATCCGTAAGCCCCATAGATTAAGTACTTCATTGCTTTCTCAATTGATTTTGGCTTGATATCGTGTAGATACTAAAAACGAACATTGGCCGAGGCAATAAAGTTAATCCCTGCTGCTGAGATCCCTGACGAATAGGGCCTATACCTTTGATTGGTGATATTTTCCAGACCAACATTGACCTGTAACTTCTCGATCACCTGATAGGTCGCCTTTACATTGACCGTGTACCACGACGGAACAAAGGGTCGACCCTGTTCATCCAAGGCATAAATATCTACTTTGCTTTGCTCAGAAGGCGATAACTCCTCAAATGAAAACGAGCCATTATACTGTACGTTACCTTCAATCCGCAATTTCTCGATAGTATACACCAGCCTGGTAATTCCAAATGTAGGAGCCGCATGTCTCAGTGGCACATACTCGCCAGTTTCTTCGTCCTGCTCTTCCCCTTGCTGGATGTTGAGCTTAGAGGTCAAAGTCCAGTTGGGGATTGGCTGCCAATCAAAGCCTAGCTGAAAACCATAAACATTGGCCTTGGCTGCATTCTGGATGGCGAGCACCTTGCTCATCTCCCCGTCGTACAGGATGCTGTCTTGCCCGTTGAGCTGATAGTCTCGGCGGACCATGGCATCAGCGAGCCGTGTGTAGTATGCCGTTCCCTCCAGTTTGAGCTTATCCTCTATTATCTTACTGATCCCAATTTCATAGTTATAAGCGTATTCCGGACTCAGATCGGGGTTAGGAACAATGACCGCACCAGGCTCTGAATCGAAGATTTTACCAATATCATCAATGTTCGGAGCTCTGAATCCGGTAGAGATATTAGCATTGATCTGCCATGTGTCAGCGGGTCGGTACGCCAGCCCAAGGCTACCATTAAACGAACCTGTATTGATTTTTGCGGTAGTAAATGGAAGAGGGAAGAAGGTCTGGTCGAATGTGCTGCTTGAATTGATATGACTATAGCGTAAGCCCGCTTGTAAAGTCGCTTTTCTGGAGGCCCTATAGCGGTAGTTGACATAGGCAGCATACGCATTCCATCTGGAGCCATCGGGGTATCTGGTGCTGGTAGGTTCTTGCGTACCCGAATTGATATCTCGAATGATCCCGGAAGAGTTCACCAGATTTGTGACCGCTTCAGCCCCATAATAGAGTGACTGTCGATCGCTAATTTGCTTGTCCAGATCAAGATTGAAAGTAAGGGCATTGACTTGCTCTTCTCTCATTCTGAGCTCGTCACTACCAAACTTTCGGTCATTGCGACTTTCCTGAAAATACTGATGAGCAATGATCAACCGGGCATTGTCGTACAGCTTTGAATTGGGACTGTGGGTGATTTTGAGGTTGTTCATCATCCATACCTGTGGGCCATAATACCACTCTGCGGAGCTGAGTGCCCCATCGCTGTACTCGACCAGCCGATCATATCTAGGCACATCGCCAGTGGCTGAGTAGTAAAACCCATACTGGACGTCCAACTCCTCACTTGGCTTGAATCGCATTTTCTGCATCAGACTAATTTGCTCGTAACCAGTTGGAACTTGCTTCTCAGGGTCTGGATTGGCAACTACAACATCCTGGCCATTCCGGGTACGGACGTACTCAGGCCTCAGGTAGTCATCAGGGCCATGGGCTCCCATTTTCAGGTCGTCAAAGTCCGAACGACTTATACTGGTTACAAAACCCCATTTTCCTTTTCCATAACTCAGATCTAAATGGCCGGTTTGCTCATTGTTTGCGCTAGCATACCGAAAGACGGCATTTCCCGATAGGGAGGCTTGATCGCTCTGGCCAACACTCGGCGTGGAGGTGTGGAAGTCCATCACCCCGCCGATAGCATCACTGCCGTACATGACCGATCCCGGCCCAAAGAGTACTTCCGTCTCCTCAAGTGTAAAGGGGTCGATCGAGATCACGTTTTGAAGGTTGCCACTTCGGAAGATGGCGTTGTTCATTCGCACGCCATCTACAGCGATGAGGAGGCGATTGGTGGAGAACCCTCTGATCATCGGACTTCCCCCGCCCAGTTGACTTTTCTGAACGTAAACTTCTCCAGATATAGCCAGCATATCAGCAGCTGTCTGTGGGTTTTGTAAAGCCACATCGGCCGGTTTGATTTTGGAGATATGCACGGGTATCTCGCGGGAGTCCTGCTCCCAGCGATTGGCAGAGATCACCAATTCATCGAGAGAAATGAGTGTTTCCTCCATAATGAGTTGGAAATTATTAGCAGCAAATTCCTGATAAGAAATCTCAATAGGTTTATAGCCGATCGATTGTACGCTGATCTTTTGGGAGCCTATTAGCGAAGAGATGTCCGCTTGTCCTTTGGAATCGGTGACAAAGATCCCCTTAGGAGTATCGCTCATCAATGTGACGTATTCCAGTGGCTTGGCACTTAGTTCATCACGGATAGTAACGATTTGCGCCATGGCAGAATGGGCAAAATTCACCAAACATAGAAATATTAATATTCTCATTGTCAGTTAGTTAATATTAACAAGGATTTGAAAGCATGCAGTATTATGCCAAGAGTGAACCTGGGCTAACTGCTACTTTACGGAGTTAATATGGTGTTAACTGACTTGTGGGGGAGGTGTGTCTGGCTGATAGGCTATATGCTGTAGTTGACAGGATAGCGATGCGGTGAGATTTTCTACTAATGAGTATGGACTTTGGAGGTGTACTGATGGATCGGAGTTGAGGTATGTCCCAAAGAGCCACCCTATGCTGGTGGTAAAGGACATATGACGCTCATCATCAGGTTGCGATTGTAAGTAGCTTTCCCAGAAAGCCAGGAGCTCAGTCTCATCTTCGTCCTGATAGCAGTAGTACCAGGTGATTCCATCATGTTGTTCGGTATAGACGATATCAAACATGATTCCGTTCAATTGAAATTCATCCTCCTCAGTCCAGATCATCGAACTTGCTTCATTGGACTTGATAATGACAAGCTGGTCTTTTGTCAACCCCTTATTAATTTCTTCGTGAGCGGCATGCTTCAGCCGATATTGCAGCCCCTTGATCAATAGGTATGATCCTCCTGACTGGATGATCAGGATTAATACCAGTGATATAGAGGCGAATACACGAGCCATTTACTCAAAGCTAGGGCTTTATTATACCAGTTAAAAGACTGTTTGACGACCCTGATATAGTGTGTTCGAGTGGTGAAAAACGGGGAAGAGGGTTATCCTCCTGCAAAATTTTCCAAATCACTAAGCGCATCTCTATAGTAATTGACCTCTTCGATGAAGTCCACCACGGGCTCGTCTATTCTGGGTCTGTGCACTTTCATATAAATATTGTACTCCCTGCGCTTCCAGCTCAGTTGATACTGATTGAGGTCGGGATTGAGCCGATACCACCCATTTTCCTTGGTGACTACTTTGGCTGTCTTCATCATTACACTATTTGAGTCGTTTAGCGCCCTAATGCTAAACTTACCAAGAGAATTGATCAGTCTGTTGCTGATGTTGGTCTCTAGCCTGTAGCTGCTTTTTGCTAAGACGCTATCAATGAAATACAGCGTCACTTGCTCTACTGGCGAACCGAACAAGTTCATATTCGGTCGTTTGACAATGTAAAAATGAGCCCGCTCGCTAAAGAACTCACCGTGCAGTTGTGAGAAGTCAAGCGGAAGATCATCCAAGCTGGCATTGAGTGGAAATACTAGTGCCCTTTGATTGTCTTTAATGGTACTCTTGATTGAGTCGGAGATTTCTTTACTCTTATCAGAAACAGGTGCTTTTTCGTCACAGGAAATAATGCTCACTAGCAATAGCAACAAAAATGAGGAGAAGAGTGAATTAGTGGAAATAGACAATGTATCAACCCTAACAGTGAAACAATACTGCTAAATATAGTGGATTGTATTGTATTGGAAATTATGCAAACTCAATAAAAAAGCATCCCTGATCCTACACAGGGATGCTATATCACGAAACTATGGACATGACAATACCTAGAATCAACAGAAGCAAGATGAGCACGTCAAGTAGGTTTACACCTTTCCAAATACTAAACTTCACAGTTATCAGTTTACGCTAAACTAATATTGGGGTAACAAATTATTAACATGATGTATGTTAAGTTTTGACTGCCAATTGAAAACTTAACATTGGACAACTGTAAGAGCCTAAAAATCAGTTGTTTAAATATTATCTGTTAGGAGGACAAACCATTGATCGTATTGATATTTTCGATTCTGAAAATAAAGTGAGACTTTGGTTGCGTCTTTTTGGCCCTAGCCCGTCATTGATAAAACAAACCGATATTATGAAGACGATACACATCAATTTGAAGGTAAAAGAACTTGAAAAGTCAATTTCATTTTACAATGAACTCTTTGGGACTAAGCCCACTACCGTGAAATCAGACTATGCCAAGTGGCAGCTGGATGACCCACAAGTCAACTTCTCGCTATCGAAAAGTGCAGATCAGGCTGGCCTCAATCACCTGGGGATACAGGTAGATTCCTCAGAGGAACTGCACAAGGTCTATGATAATATTGAGCGGTCTAAAGGCAAAGTAATGGAGGAAGGCCATACGGTCTGCTGCTACTCTCAATCTGAGAAGAGTTGGGTGGAGGATCCGCAAGGAATTCTTTGGGAGGCATTTCATAGCTATGGCACCTCTGAAGTCAATAAAGTGGCCGTAGCTGCTGAAGATGAAGGCAACTGCTGCGCTCCAAACTGCTGTGCATCATGAAGCCCGAGTGCGCCAAAGTAGCTCCGGTTTTTCTGGATTATAAAGAACACCTGCGCAGGTATATCCTGAGCAGGGTTCGTGACAATGGCCTGGCCGAGGAAATACTTAGCCAGGTCATGCTCAAAATCTATGATAGCTGCGATAAACTGGAAGGAGTGAAGAACACACAGGCCTGGATGGTGACCATAGCACGAAATGCTGTGATGGATCACTTCCGCATGGAAACAAAAACTGTTGAAATGGGCAATCAGGAGACAACCATGACTACTAATCCTACTGCGACCCTGGAGAAATCTCTTGCTGAGTGTGTAGAGCCGATGATCATGCGCCTACCGGAAATCTATCGTGAGCCGCTGCTCGCACATGAGCTTAAAGGGATAAGTCAAAAGGCGCTGGCTGCCCAGTACGATATGAGTGAATCAGGTATGAAATCAAGAATACAGCGTGGGAGGAAACTACTCAGGGAGGAGTTTTTGGCCTGCTGTCATATCGAAGTGGGTGCAGGCGGCATTGAAGAAGTACTGCCAAAGAAATCGGCCTGTTAGATAAAATCGATCTCAGCTCTGAAAGGAAACTTCATAAAATAGGATGCCGCATCCTGAACAGTCATTTCCCCATGTATGATATTGTGCAGAGTTTCTGTTATGGGCACGCGAATTTTGTAATAGCTACTCAGACTTTTGATGATCTCGATAGAGTTGATACCCTCTGCGGTTTCCTCCAGACTTTTTGAGATCTGATCCATGGTTTCACCCTTGGCCAGACGGAAACCTACGCTATAGTTGCGGCTCAACGGACTTGAGCAAGTCGCGATAAGGTCCCCTATACCTGCCAGGCCTAAAAATGCGTGAACATTACCTCCCAGCACTTTGCCAATGTGGATCATCTCTACCATGCCGCGACTGATGAGTAGCGCTTTGGAGTTCTCACCGAGACCTAAGCCGGCAATCATTCCCGCACCCACGGCTATGATGTTCTTGAGGACGCCACAAAGCTCGATACCGATCAGGTCGTTACTACCGTAAATCAGGAAGTGATCATTTTTCAATAGCTTCTGTCCTGTGTTAATCACCTCATCAAAATGACTGGCGACCACAGATGCTGCGGGCTGTCGTGCGGCCATTTCCCGAGCGAGGTTTGGACCAGCCAAGGCACCCACCCTTACCACCGAACTCTCTTCGGTAATCACCTCACTCATGGTCTTGACATGCTCCCTTGTTAGCGGTGACCTTGTGGTTACTTTATACCCTTCCGGTAGGTTGATGTCTAGCCCCTTTGTACCATGGATTAGTACGTGATAAGGACGGAGGTGAGGGGCCAGGTTTTTTATCATCGCCCTGAAATTGGCAGACGGTACAATCGGAAAAATGACATTACAGCTACTCCCAATCTGCTCCAGGTCATGAATGGCTGTCACGCGATCATGAATATCCTGACCTACATTCTTTCTGTTTTTATTGATTTCCTCTACTACCGATAGTGTCCGCGAGTAGAGAAGTACGTCATTATTTTCCGCCAGTATATTGGCGATAGCTGTGCCGAAGCTCCCTGCTCCAATGACCCCTATCGGATTATTTGACATGTTTTTCAAGGCCATAGCCGTTGAGTCTGTTATGATAATAGTAGATCTTGTTCATATCCAGTATGGCGATCTTACCATCTTTTCTTCTTACCAGCGGGCGTGTGGCATGGTAAAGACCGACATTATCAAGCCCATGTTTGATTACCGTATCTATGTCACCCTCAAGGTGCTCAGCGGTACCTATCAAGCCTTTCTTTTTTAGTTTGAAGATCTTTTTCCTCAATTTCATGAAAGTCTTGAGGAAATGATCATAGTCGAGCACCAAATCTTCCTCAGGTAATCGCAGAAGCGTGTAAAGATCAAGTTTGCTATTCTTGACCCTCAGGAGCTCAAATGCGGTAAATGCTACCAAATGGCTCGCAAAGACGCGGTTGTTAATATGGTACTCCTCTACAATGCGCTTTCCCAAAATCCTGACATACTCCTCTTCTCTTTGAAGGTCAACTGTGACCTTACCTTGAGATATGAAGTAGTCTCGGGTTTCAATCGGCTGCTCATTCTTGTCCAGACTAATACCTTCTTCATTGACCGGGTTGCCCAGGATATCGATAGGCTTACCAATGGTCACCGAGATGTCCGATCCTTTGGTGAAGAATTTTAGCAGGAAGGTGAAAATCTTATAAGAGCTGGTGTACTCGTCACTCTCTACATAGTAGCGTTCCTGGCCTTGGGCTTTCAGGTAATCACTGATAAGGCCGGGTGCTTCAAGTACGAAGTTGTAGTTCAGCACTACAGGGACGATGAATATCTTTTGCGGATTGGTATTGTCTTTTTCGGCCTGCTGATAGAGGAAGCGTTGAGATTCCACAGTGGTACTTAGCAGTCCGAGCTTGAGGCTCTTCTCTATATTTCCTGACCGGGATCGTGTCCCTCCCGGGAAAAACAGGCTATGACAGCCTTTTGAGATAGCCAGCTTACTGTAGACCTTTAGTGTCTCCAAATAGAGTAAATTCTTTTTTCGCCTATCTACTTTATAAGCCCCAAGGCTATTCATGAAGTAGGCAAAAATCTTGGTGTTGAAGAGGTTGAGCCCGGCTCCATATATAAAGGGCGGCAATCCCAAAAACTGGATGACCCATCCGATCAGGACAGAGTCCAGATTGCTGAAGTGGGTCGGTACCATCACTACGGTACCTTTTTGCGCTAGCTTCCTCACGTGCTCAGGATAGCCCGTGATGTGTATCTTGTCATCAAGGTCAAGGTTTCCGCGAAATACAGCCCATGGCCCTTTGAACCTAGCAGCGTTGAGCAATCGCGCGAAACCCAACGTTACCACTCGCCTTGCAAACCGATAAGAGCTGGGTTTGAAGTTGCCCGCTATTTCCTCGGCATATCGAGTGACAATCTCACGGAGTATCTTGTCGTGCACACCTCTGGACTCTGATTCCGGTAGTGCTTCCACCTCGATCAGTCGCTGCTGCACATTCTCCCAGAAGGATTTTTCATCCCTTGGATCGACGCGCCATGGGTTGCGCTTGATACGCATCTTTTCACGATAGACGGTTGTCTCCAGTTCCTCTTTCAGGGACTTCTTATTCGTGAGGCTATTGATCCTGGCGATACTTTCTTCTGCCACCTCAGAGACAAACTGCTTTCTATTCTTGGCTAACTGTACGATTGGCCAATGCTTCGTGCGAGGCAGAATAGGAGGGTACTTTCGCTTTGGGTTTGGGTTGAGGTCTGTAAGCTTCATTCACGCGGTTTGTTGCGAGCGGCAGCAAAAATACGGAAAAGGTTTTTAATCCACTTTTGATTTGACAGACGGCTGATCACAATCGTCAGAGCAAAGTTCTGAGGTACGCGGAAAGCTTTTGTGTGGTGAAATCTTCACCCTTTGCCAATGGCATCACGCCAATTATGCTCTCTCTGTTGATCGCACCATAAATATGAGGAAACAGCTCACCAGTGGCCGCACTGGCCTCATATTTGATCGGGCTGGACAACTTCAATGCATCAATCATCAATATCACGAGGTTGTTTTGCCCGGGATAGTATCGATCGAGGACCCCACCGATCTGATAGTCCTCACTAGCGTGAATAAATTTATCGGATGTAAGGGAAGCATCCTGATAGTTCTGGTTTCCAAGTTGCTCCTGCCAGGATGGAGCGGTAGCTATGTGGTAAATCATCTTCTGCTTTACGCCCATCTGCTGCTGATTGAAAAACCTGGCGAAGTTTTGAAGGTTTTGAGCCTTATCAGGAATCGGGAAAGACAGACTATTGCTGTTTTGGGTCACTATGAGCATCCACGAGCCCAGCCAACCGTAGTAAAAAGAGAGTCCTGCTCCCAGTAGTGCGATCAGCACAGGCCATGGAGAATAGAGATTGTGCCAGATCATTAATAGGCAAAAAGCAGCCACCATTCCTCCGAAAATGACCAATCCTCCATACTTCTTGTGCTCTAATGTGATCTTGGTTCGATAGCGCAGAAGCGTTCTGTGTATTGAGCCTTTGTAGATTACTACAAGCGCTCTTTGGTCAAAGTAGACCTTGTTTTGAGGATCGTTTTCTTGATAAAGGAAGCACTCTGCGATCAAAATTCAGGCTTTAGTCTAAATAAATCTCTCCCTTGCCAATAATGACACAATGGCCACCTACTTCGACTTTGGAGATGTCATCGTCTTGTTTGGTAATGCCCAGATAGAGCAGGCTCTTTCTACCCATCTCATAACCTTGCTCACTTACGATCTTTGTTTTTATACCACTGGAGATGATCCCATGCTTGACCAGATAAGCGCCGAGCGGGCCATTGGCAGAGCCTGTGGCGGCATCTTCGAGGATTCCCGTGTCAGGGGCAAACATGCGGCCATGGACATCATTGTTGTCGACTGTCTCCAGCGTATAGGCATAGACAAAACCAGGATCCAATTCTTGTCTTATTCGTTTCCAAACATCCACCCTAAAATCAATTCGCTGAACAGCAGCCAAAGTTTTAACAGGTACGATCAGATAGGGCACGCCACAACTGACCGTCTGGATAGGTGAGAAGGTATCAATATCATCAAGGGACAGACTCAGTAGCTCTGCCCATAATTCAACCGAGCCGACAGGTTCCGAAAAGGTAGGATTAGGCTGAGTCATGGTCACAAGACCGGGGACACCTTCATTCACCGATAGGTCGACAGGTATCAAGCCTACTTTCTCCTCAAGTCTCATCGTAAACTGACTTGCCGATTCGTCAAAATTGACTTTACGCGCCATGATAAATGCCGTCCCAATCGTAGGATGGCCGGCCATCGGTAGCTCTTGCGCCGGTGTGAATATCCTCACCTTAAAATCATTCTCTCTATTCTCTGGCGGAAATACGAATGTTGTTTCCGATAGGTTAAACTCCTTGGCTATCGGCTGCATCATGTACTCTGGAATGCCTCGGGCGTCCGGAAACACGGCAAGTTGGTTGCCACCATGCCTGGTGTCAGTAAATACATCCAGCAAAAAGTATTGAGCTCTTCTCATTTGAGTCTAAAGAATGATTGGGATTAAAATTAGTGAAACAGCCGTAATCAACTACCCGGCAAAGGCCCCATTTAGGAATTGAATTGTTTTATCTACTAAAAGCTGAGAATGTTCTGGCAAAGTAGATTCGGTCATTGGATGCTTACCCCCAAAGGTATGGCCCGCGTCATCAATTGTCTCGAACTGCATTTCCTGATTCCACAGACTTGCCATCATGCCCTCCTCGTAGTTGATTGCTTCATCCTCATCCCCATGTACGATGAGCAGCGGCCTGGTAATGGACCTGATAGCCTTGGGGATATTAAGTCTGTCACGATTGTCCAGATAATCTTGTACCATTTGATAATCAAGTGGCATATGCTGCCCGGTCCGGGCATTATCCACATATCTGACTCCCTGCTCCTTCCATTCTTCCCGGACATTTTTTGGCCATCGACTGTCGATATCATAGATGGGCGCCCATGCTACGGTAGCCTGAATGCGGCTATCTTCATTTGACTTTATGAGTGCCACAGCTCCACCTTTGCTATGACCGATCAATATCAACTTTTCCGGATCGATTTGGTCTGCGTATTCAAATTGAGGATCCAGAGTATGATTGATCACGACCTCAAGAT
This sequence comes from uncultured Roseivirgaceae bacterium, assembly GCA_964351595.1. Taxonomy (GTDB): domain Bacteria; phylum Bacteroidota; class Bacteroidia; order Cytophagales; family Cyclobacteriaceae; genus UBA6059. Next base: position 30,371 of record CAYGOT010000031.1, read on the forward strand.
CGGAGAGTTCTATGCTGTAGTTGTTTTGGCTAAAAGCGTCCAGGTCCCCGAAGCTGCCGGGATCATTTACGGTAGTGCCATTGTGGGAGAAGTTGAATTTTAAAAATACATAGCCACGACTTGCAAAATATTTGGCAATCAGATCCCAATGCCCCCAATCTTTAAACCCCTTGAATCCATGACAAAATATTATGATTGGTTTTCTCTCGGAAGTCCCTGTGTAAGAAAGGTCGGCGAGCATCGTTCGGCCGTGATCCGGATGAATTATAGGGATATTTCTAATCATTTTCATAATACAGCGCGTTGAAGCATTGAAATATAAAGACCGTCCTTAAAGGTAAGCAGGTTTGTAATGCTAACTATCCGTATTAATATTGTAGCCCCGCACGAATGTCCAGAAGCATAGATGATATAAAGGCACCCATCTCTAAGGAAATGGTGGATTTCGAGAAGAAATTCCGTCAATCTATGAAGAGTAAGGTACTACTTCTGGATACCATCATGAGCTATATAGTGAAAAGAAAAGGTAAGCAGATGCGGCCTATGTTCGTTTTCCTAAGTGCAGGCACTTGCGGTGAGATCTCAGAAGCGACCCATCGTGGAGCGGCACTAATAGAACTGTTGCATACCGCTAGCCTTGTACACGATGATGTGGTAGACGATGCTTCCTACCGCCGGGGTTTTTTCTCCATCAATGCGCTTTGGAAAAATAAGATTGCTGTGCTAGTTGGTGATTTCTTGCTCTCAAGAGGCTTGCTATTGTCGGTAGAGCATCAGGACTTTGAGATGCTGGGAATAGTATCTGAGGCGATGAAGGAGATGAGCGAGGGGGAGCTTCTCCAAATGGAAAAGGCTCGTAAGCTGGACATTACCGAAGAGGTCTATTACAATATCATATGGCAAAAAACCGCCAGTCTAATAGCCTCCTGCTGCAAGATAGGTGCATCAAGCGTAGGTTGTGATAAAGAGGTGGTCGATCAGATGGGAGAGTTTGGTCACAATATTGGAATGGCTTTTCAGATCAAAGATGATCTTTTCGATTACGGAGATGCTGAGATAGGCAAGCCGCTAGGCATAGATATCAAAGAGAAAAAGCTGACGCTACCGCTGATTTATGCTTTGAACAATGCCTCCAGATCCGATCGAAAACTCATTCTTCGGACAATAAAAAAGGACTCAGATAATCCTAAAAAAGTAGTAGAGGTAATTGACTTTGTAAAGCACTCCGGAGGTCTCGATTATGCTAAGTCGGTGATGGAGAAGTACTATGGGAGGGCTATGGAAATTCTAGACAAACTTCCTGATACTGTGTACAAGGAGTCTCTGGGAGAGTTAGTCAGGTATACCATAGACCGGACTAAATAGCACCTGGGGTCAAGTGCACTCACTCAAATTGTTATGATTTCTCGTCTATCAACTCTTGAGTGAAAGCCTCAAACTCCTCAACGAAATCCTTATAGTAGTGTCCGGTACCAGGCCCGCTGAATCCGGTATGGATTTTTCTGACTTCACCTTTTCTGTCAATAAAGATTAAAGTAGGATAAGACAGTACGTGGTTGAGCATAGGAAGCGTCTTGGCTGCTTCTTCCTTGTCGGAAGTGCCCGCTACTAATAGGTCATATTTGATACCCAGCCTGTCTTTGACTTTTGCGAGCCGCTTCACTGCGTACTCAAAATCATCCTTGACTTCATAAGAAAGGCCGATGATCTCCACACCCTTGTCTTTATTCTTCTCATGCCAATCGATCAGAAATTTTGACTCGTCCATGCAGTTTGGGCACCAGGTTCCAAAAATCTGTACCAGTACTACTTTGTCTTGATACTTCTCATCTTCGAGAGAGACCAGGTCGCCATTCATATCCGGAAAGCTGAAAGACAACCCATCGTATCCATCTTTGATATAAGTCAGGTCATTGGCATTGGTCAGGGTAGCATTGGCATTCTTGTTTGCGACCCATGTTTCATGCGTATCCCGACCATTCCAGAAATGGCCATTGACAATGCTATCATGCTTGAGCATCCCTTTGAACAGAAAGAGGTGATTGCCATCAAACGTACTCATCGATAGGTTATCCCCATCCAGTTTTCCTTCGATGAAGCGATAGTCTCCCGTTTCAGTTAGGAAAGTACCAGTGATCTGATCCCCCTGCTGCTCAAATTCCCCAACAGCTGGGTATGGTTTTCCATCTCCAGTGACGAAAGTCACCTCCCATCTGCCTGACATGTCAATCACAGGCTCGCTGCTGGATTTTTCAAATCGAAAGTCTTGTCCGTACTTGGCCTTGAAGGGGAGATTAAGCCCATCAACATAGCGCTTGGTGTATTATCCGACCAGGTCATCGCGCTGTTGCTTTGCTGCACTTTCGGGATGGAGGATGTGCATGTTAAACCTGATCGAATCATCAAAGAACTCAATTTCGTCAACAGTGATTTTCTCAGTTGCATTGATGATTTTCATTTGAAGGGTTGGGCCGGCACCCAATAGTTCGAAGTTGAAGGGCATCTCTTCTCCCTGCTCTAATATCACTCCCCTCCATATACCTGTCCGGGGAGAGTTGACACCACCTGAGTCATTGGATTTAGGGCTTTCACAACCTCCAAAAATGACCATTGTAAACAGTAAACTAATAGCAAGAAAGGTGTCCTTCAAATTCATAATGAGCGTAACGATCTAGCCTTGAAATGGTTAGGCTATCCATCAAATAGTCAAATTCAAGACAGATGGAGAGGTTGTAGGTAAAATTACTCCCACTTTCTACCACCTCCTGTTTTTGCATCCTGAACGGCATATTTTGTTTGTTTTTGGCCAATATAGGTAGAATTGATCGTCGGGTATGTCTGCTGTTTAATCGAAAAAATGCAATTTTTGGCAAAATGTGAGGTTAAGTGGGGGGATGTGGTAGGAAATGTCATCCTTTTTAATACATTTGTGAAGGTGGTTTATATTTTTCAAGGCTCAATATGGCTTTTTTTACAAGCGAGTATGAGTGTAAGCTAGATGCTAAGGGTAGGTTGGTTTTACCTTCTAAGATTAAGACCAATCTGCCCGAAGCTTCTGCTAATGGTCTCGTCCTTAGAAAAGGGTTCGAGCCACATTTGATTATATATCCGCTGACTGAGTACAAGAAAATTCATAGTAAGATTTCTGCGCTCAGTGAATTCAATCCACAGCAGCGGATGCTCAAGCGAAACTTCTTTCGCGACATAGCGCAGGTGGATCTGGATACAACAGGAAGGTTTTTGATACCCAAAACGATGCTACAACATAGCAAGCTTGAAAAAACGGCTATAGTAATCGGGATGGGTAACATTATAGAAATATGGAATCCGGAAGTCTATAAAGACTATCTGATCAATGATCAAGAAGAGTATTCTGCGCTAGCGCAGAAGTATCTCGATTCGTAGAGATGAGCTACCACCGACCAGTGATGCTCAACGAATGTCTGGAAGGACTGAATATTGATGAGAAGGGAATCTACGTGGATCTCACCTTTGGGGGTGGGGGGCACAGCCAGGCTATTTTGGAGAGACTTGATGGGGGGAGATTATTGGGATTTGACCAGGACAGTGATGCTGCGGTCAATGCTGATAGGTTCCCTGAACGTTCTTTTACATTCATAGCTGCCAATTTCAGACATCTTAAGAAGTACTTAAGGCTTCACGGGATCACTACCGTCAATGGAATACTGGTCGACCTGGGAGTTTCTTCCCATCAGATAGATGCTGCAGAGCGAGGTTTTTCAACACGTTTCGATGCAGAGCTCGACATGCGGATGAATCAGGGAGCAAGCCTATCGGCAAAAGAGGTGTTGAACGAATATGATGAAGGCGCACTGCATCGGATGTTTGGCATCTATGGCGAGGTGAAGAATGCAAGGACACTTGCTTCGGCAATAGTGAGTAGCAGGGTGAATCGATCCCTGGATCGCGTAGGGCAGTTTATCGAATTGCTAAAGCCGATAGCGCCGAGAGGTCGGGAGTTCAAGTATTACGCCCAGGTCTTTCAGGCCATCAGGATAGAGGTCAATGAAGAGATGAAGGCGCTCGAAGAGATGCTGATGCAGACGGCAGAAGTGCTCAATGAAGGAGGCCGATTAGTGATAATGTCATACCATTCTTTGGAAGATCGAATGGTTAAAAATTTTATGAATAAAGGAAAGCTGCATGGCGAGGTAGAGCGGGATCTGTATGGGAATATGATTCGCGACATGCGGCAAATAACCAGAAAACCAATAATAGCGTCCGCGGAGGAGATTGCAGAGAACAATCGAGCGCGCAGCGCAAAACTGAGAATAGCAGAAAGGATATAGCCATGGCAGCAAATACTTACAAACTTGGGAATGCCTCTGAGGCCCGACGTGGTGGTATTTTTGGGCTGCTCGACAATATCGTCAACCTCAACGCCCTCTTCAAAGAAGGTGTGCCCGTACACATCCTACCGCACCTCATCTTCCTTACAGCCTTAGGTATCTTCTATATTGGCAACCGTCACTACACCGAGAAGACAATACGGAAAATCAATGCGCTTGAGATCCAGACGGAAGACCTCAGGGCAGACTTCACTACGCTGAAGTCAGAATACATGTATGCTACCAAACAGTCCGAGGTTGCTAAGCAAGCACAGAAACTCGGCTTGAAAGTATTGGTTGATCCCCCCACCAAAATCATTGTACCTAAGGAATGAGTGTCAAGAAATCCATATTGATACGAGTCAGACTGGCATTCCTTTTCATTGCCATTTTCGGTGCAGTAGTTCTGTATCGAATTTTTGATTTACAGGTGAATCAGGGTGATAAGTGGCGTGATCTTGCAGATAAGATCGGTCTGAAGTACATGACCGTCAAGGCCACACGAGGCAATATCTACTCTGATAATGGTAGCCTCCTGGCGACATCACTGCCTTTTTATAATGTAGCGATTGATCCATCTATAGCGAGCGATCGGCTTTTTCAGTCTGGTATTGATTCGCTATCGCAATTGCTGGCCGCTCATTTCAAGAATAGATCGGCCAAGGAGTATAAGCGTAGGATTACTGACGCACGTGTTTCCGGTAGACGCTACATGGTGCTCAATCGTGATGAGATTGACTATCAGACCAAAAAAGAAATGACCACCTGGCCGATCTTCAGAGAAGGCAGAATGAAAGGTGGGGTGATATTCGAGAAGGTGAACAAGCGGTTCCGACCCTTTTCTTATTTGGGATATCGCACCATCGGCATGGTCAATGATGACAACCGAGGCGTAGTGGGGCTCGAGTACTCTTTTAATAAATATCTCGCCGGGAGAAACGGTGAATCGCTATTTCAGAAAATGTCCGGTGGTGGGTGGAGACCGGTGTATGATGGTACAGAGATCCGACCAGAAGACGGGCTGGATATCGTTACCACAATAGACATCAACCTGCAGGACGTAACAGAGCTGGCGCTACTGGCGGCACTGGAGAAGCATCAGGCGGACTATGGTACCGTGGTGGTGATGGAAGTGGCCACTGGAGAGATCAAGGCAATCTCAAACCTCAGTAAGAATGAGGATGGCAAATACTGGGAGCGATACAATTATGCGGTTGGCGGACAGGGCTCACGCGAGCCGGGCTCAACTTTCAAGTTGGCCAGTATGATTGCGCTCCTGGAAAATAGCAAAGTACAACTGTCTGATACTGTTGATACCGGAGATGGAGCGTACAACTTCTATGATGAAGTGATGAGAGACCACAAGCCGGGGGGCTATGGCAAAATCACTGTCAAAGAAGTATTTGAGAAGTCCTCCAATATTGGCATTGCCAAATTGGTCACTGAGGAATTCGGCGCTGACCCCAATAGGTTTGTGGATTACATCAATAAGCTAGGGCTGGCCGATCCCCTTGGATTCCAGATGATAGGAGAGGGCAAGCCGTATATTAAGACGCCTCAGGACTCTACATGGAGTGGCATCACACTACCGTGGATGTCTCATGGATACGAGCTTAAGCTCACTCCGCTGCATACCCTCACATTGTACAATGCGGTCGCCAACAATGGCAAGATGATCCAGCCGATCATTGTGAAAAGTGTGCAGCGCGCGGACAAGCGAATTGAGGAGTTTGAGGCAAAGATCCTGAATGAACAAATCTGCTCTAAAGAGACACTCCGAGAAGTAAAACTGCTACTCGAAGGTGTGGTGGAGCGTGGTACTGCTGCTAATATCAATGACAGCTACTACCGCATTGCCGGAAAGACCGGTACGGCTAAGAAGGTAGTCAATGGCAGGTATACCAATAGCTACTACACGTCATTCGCGGGTTACTTTCCGGCTGAGGCACCCAAGTACAGCTGCATCGTAGTGATCGACAACCCAAAGGGCTACCAGATTTACGGTAGTGATGTAGCCGCGCCAGTATTCAAAGCTATTGCTGATAAGATCTACACGCTCGACCTGGAGCTGCAGGATGAAGAACTGGAGGGTGTCTATCAAGCCGGAATATTCCCAGTGGTACGCTCGGGACAGCAGGAAGACCTGAGTATGATCCTCCATGAATTTGGCATCTCCAATCACTCGACCAATGGATCGGATTGGGTGAAGGCCCGCATCAACAACAACGCGATTCAGTGGAGCCCAAACAGTATTAAGAATAATCTAATGCCTGATGTGCGGGGTATGACGCTGCGAGACGCGGTTTTCCTATTGGAAAATAAGGGGCTGGAAGTCACTATCGAAGGTAAAGGCAGGGTCACCGATCAGTCGATCTGGCCCGGGAGTAATATTGAACAACAAAACAAGATTGTGCTCACACTCGGTTCATGACGGTACTTAAAGACATATTATATAAAGTATCATTAGTCTCTACATCAGGTGATATGAATAGAGCGATAGGTGGTATTTGCTTTGATTCGAGAGAGTCGAAGCAAGACTACTTATTTGTAGCTGTCAAAGGCACCCAGGTCAATGGCCATGAGTATATAGAAGCAGCCGTCAATGCCGGAGCTGTGGCTGTGGTATGTGAGACCATGCCTACCAAGCAGATCAAGGATGTGACCTACATCCTGGCGGACAACTCTGCCGAGGCACTGGGAACCATAGCAGCCAACTTCTACGGCAATCCATCTGCCAAAATGAAACTGGTAGCCGTCACCGGCACCAATGGAAAAACCACTTCGGTCACACTACTTCATCAGCTGTTCAGAAGGCTTGGCTTCAATACGGGCATGCTCTCGACAGTGGAGAATAAGCTCAACGAAGAGATCATTCCTGCCACGCACACGACACCTGATGCTATCCAACTCAATTCACTGCTCAAAGAAATGCTGGATAGAGGTTGTACGCATTGCTTTATGGAGGCAAGCTCGCATGCTATTCACCAGCGCAGGACCTTTGGGTTGAAGTTCGCTGGAGCGGTGTTCACCAACATCTCCCACGATCATCTTGATTACCACCACACTTTCCACGACTATATCAAGGCTAAAAAAATGCTCTTCGATGAACTGCCTAAGTCGGCATTTGCGCTAGTCAACAATGACGATAAGCGAGGATCAGTGATGCTTCAAAATACGTCAGCCAAAAAATATACCTACGGATTGAAGAACATGTCTGACTTTAAAGCCAGAGTGCTGTCCAATTCTATGGAAGGACTGGAGCTGGATCTGGATGGAAAGCAGGTTTGGTTCAAGCTCATCGGCAACTTCAATGCCTACAATCTGCTGGCGAGTTTTGCGGTAGCGTGCCTCCTGGGTGAAGACCCAGAGGAGTCACTGATGCAGCTAAGTCAGGTGGAGGCTGCCAGAGGACGATTTCAGGTAACCAAGTCGCAGAATGGTGTGACGGCCATCGTCGATTATGCGCACACGCCGGATGCGCTGGAGAATGTGCTCAAGACCATCAAGGAATTCAGGACGGGTGTAGAGAAAGTCATTACGGTAGTAGGTGCAGGAGGAAATAGAGACCGAACGAAGCGGCCGATGATGGCGGCTGTAAGTGCGAAGTATAGTGACCTGGTCATACTGACTTCCGACAATCCAAGAGATGAGGAGCCGATGGGCATCATCAGTGATATGGAGGAGGGCGTGCCTAAGTCACTAACAAAGAAAATACTGGTAAATGCTGATCGACGTGAGGCCATCAAGGCGGCATGTCGCATGGCAAATGCCAATGATATTATACTGGTAGCTGGCAAGGGCCATGAGACTTACCAGGAGGTAGCAGGCGTCAAACACGACTTTGACGACCTGAAAATAGTGAATGAAATGCTTGAATTATTTAATGAGTAGCTGAGCGATGCTTTATTACTTATTTGATTATCTGGACAAAGAATTTAACCTGATGGGAGCTGGAGTATTCCAATTCATCTCCTTCAGGGCTGGTATGTCCGCGCTGCTCTCGCTGATTATCACCATCACCTTTGGTAAGTATATCATCCGAGCACTTCAGATCAATCAACTGGGAGAGGCCATTCGTGACCTTGGCCTTCAAGGCCAGCTCGAAAAAAAGGGTACGCCTACCATGGGCGGTATTATGATCATCCTGGCGATTGTCATTCCGGTGCTGCTTTTCTGCCGACTAGACAATGTCTACATCTTGCTCATGCTGCTGACCACCCTCTGGCTCGGGTTTATTGGCTTCCTTGATGACTATCTCAAAATCAAGAAAAAGAACAAAGACGGGCTCTCTGGGAAGTTTAAGATTATTGGTCAGGTGATTCTGGGCTTGATTGTAGGTCTGACGCTGGTGTTCAACGAGTCTGTGGTGGTACGCGAGTTTATGGAACCGGTGACCGCAGAAAACATCGCTCAGGGGATTGAGCATAATGATTTTCAGGCGTTGGTCACTACGATTCCATTCGTGAAGAACAATGAGTTCCAGTACGACTGGTTGCTACCGCAAATGTTGGATCCCTATTCCTGGATGCTGTTTGTGCTCATCGTGATTTTCATCATCACGAGTGTGTCCAATGGAGCCAATCTGACAGATGGTCTGGATGGCCTGGCGGCCGGCACCTCGGCAATTATTGGACTCACGCTGGCCATTTTCGCTTACCTATCGGGAAATATGATCTTCTCGGAGTACCTGAATATTATGTACATCCCCAATTCCGGCGAGCTCGTGATCTTCTGTACTGCATTTGTCGGGGCATGTATCGGCTTCCTCTGGTACAACTCCTACCCCGCACAGGTATTCATGGGAGATACAGGTAGTCTCGCCCTCGGAGGGATCATCGCCGTGCTGGCATTTGCCATTCGCAAGGAGCTATTGATTCCCATTTTCTGCGGAATCTTTCTGGTAGAAAACCTGTCTGTGGTGATACAGGTCACCTACTTCAAATACACGAAGAAGAAATATGGTGAAGGACGAAGGATATTCCTGATGTCACCACTACATCATCATTACCAAAAACAAGGATTACACGAAACCAAAATAGTAACCAGGTTCTGGACTGTAGGCATACTACTGGCCATTATGTCGCTGGCTACTCTAAAACTTAGATAATGAGACTATCGCAACTGTATAGAATGAGTGATGATTTTTTGGGCAGGGTCCTTGACCAGTCCGAGATGAACCCCTCTGTCATGGCCTTTCAGGCGATGATGGGTATTAGTCGTTCTATTCGCCTCGTCAAAGAGCATCTTAATAATGCATTCCTGTCAAAGGAAAAGGATCAGTTCTTTAAGTGCATTGATGCCTTGGAGGAGGAGTGTGATGAAGCTATTTATCAGATCGACCTGCTACGTCAGGATGATAAGAGAAAGCACATGGACTTGATTTCAGAGGGCGAAGAGTTGCTATCGCATTATGTGATCGCCTACAACATGTTGATAGAGAAGAGTATCAAAACAAAATACAAAGACAGCCAATGAATCAAAAGGTAGTCATATTGGGTGCAGGAGAAAGCGGCGTTGGGGCGGCTTTGCTGGCGAAAGCCAGGGGATATGACTATCTCTTGTCTGATGCAGGCAAGATTGCACTTCGCTTTCAGAAGGAAATTCGTGAAAATCAGCTTAACCATGAGCAAGAAGGGCATTCTGAGGATGAGGTGCTCTCTGCAGATCTGATTGTCAAGAGTCCCGGCATACCTGATAAGGCGCCATTGATCCGGAAGGCGGTAGAAAAAGGCATATCTGTGATTTCAGAGATTGAGTTTGCTTATCGTCATATAGACAAGTCCAAGAGGATCATTGCCATCACCGGCACCAATGGCAAAACGACTACCACACTGCTGACTCATCACCTCTGTAAGGCCTGCGGGTACAATGCAGCCTTAGGCGGAAATATCGGTCACAGCTTTGCGAGATTGGCGGTAGACGATGAGCATGATTACTATGTGCTGGAGGTGAGCAGCTTCCAGCTGGATGGTATCGATTCATTCAAGCCGGACATAGCGATACTCCTCAACATCACTCCCGATCATCTCGATCGGTACGATTACCAATTTGAGAAGTACGTGTCTTCTAAGTTCAGGATTATCAGAAACATGGGGAAAGAGGAAGTATTCATATACTTCAGTGACAATCAACCCGTAGTGCAGGAGCTAAACCGTAGAAATGTAGAAGCGAGCTTGTTCGCGATATCTCTGTTAAACCCGATACAGAAGGGCGGTTACCTTGAGCAGGATCACCTGGTCTTCAAATTCGAACAGGACACTAAAAAGATACCGACCTCTGAAGTAACGCTGATTGGTAAGCACAACATGATCAACACGATCGCGGCTGTGCTCAGCCTGATGCAGATCGGTGCGCCCCTTCAGCGGATAGTCAAGGGGTTGAAGAGCTTTGTCAATGCACCTCACCGGCTGGAAGAGGTGGCTGAGATCAGCGGTGTGCGATATGTCAACGACTCCAAGGCGACTAACACTGATGCCGTGTTCTACGCGCTTGACGGTATAGAGCAGCCCATCATCTGGATCGCCGGAGGCGTAGACAAGGGCAATGACTATAGCAGCCTTGACAAACTCGTCAAGAGGAAGGTAAAGGCGCTGGTGTGCATGGGCAAGGATAATTCCAAGCTAATGGATCACTACGGTGAGCGGGTACCTGCGGTCAGCACTTCCAGTCTTAAGAAAGCAATCAAAGAAGCTACTGAGCTAGCTGAAAAAGGTGATCTCGTGTTGCTTTCACCGGCATGCGCCAGCTTCGATCTGTTCAAGAACTACGAAGATAGAGGTGATCAGTTCCGCGAGGAAGTGCTTGCCCTGAGAGATAAAGTTGAATCCAAAAACAAAAGCATCTCATGAATCAAACCTGGATAAAAAGAAACCTACAAGGGGATCCGGTGATATGGTTCATCGTCATTGCCTTGTCCATCGTGTCGATACTAGTGGTCTACAGTGCCACCGGTTCTCTTGCTTATCAGAAAATGCAAGGTGATACCGAATACTACCTGATCAAGCATTCGCTACTCGTGATATTGAGTCTGTTTGCTATGTGGGTTGCGCATAAGATTGACTATCGCTATTACGCCAAGCTCAGCTGGCTGGCACTTTGGGTGTCAGTGCCCTTGCTTCTCATTACCTGGAAATTTGGTATGAATGTCAATGACGCGTCCAGATGGATCAACATCCCGGTGATCAATCAGGCATTCCAGCCTTCTGACCTTGCCAAGCTGGCGCTGATCGTGACCATAGCGAGCATGCTGGCCAAGCGGCAGCAGAGTATAGAAAATATCAAAGAGTCGCTGATCCCAATCCTACTGTGGGTGGGAGTGATCTGTGGGCTTATCGCCATGACGGACCTGTCTACAAGTGTCCTGATTTTTGGCACCTGTATGTTGCTGCTCTTCATAGGTAGAGTACCAATTAGGTATCTGGCCTTGCTGGTACTCATTGGTGCGGTGGCTGGCAGTGTAGCCCTATACGTAGGCCAACGCGGAGACACGGCCATCAGCAGGGTGGAGAGCTTCTTTGATGAAGAAAATATTCCATTCCAGGCTAAGCAAGCCTACATCGCTATAGCCACCGGAGGTATTTCTGGTAAGGGACCGGGGCAGAGCGATCAGCGCAACTTTCTACCTCAGTCGTACTCGGATTTTATCTATGCGATCATCATAGAGGAGTATGGCATGATCGGAGGAGCCATTGTGCTCTTCTTATATCTGGCGTTGCTATATCGTGGGACTAAAACAGTGATGAACAGCGACAGAGCGTACGGCGGCCTGCTGAGTGCAGGACTGAGTCTAGCGCTGGTGCTTCAGGCCATGGTCAACATGGCCGTTGCAGTTGGTCTCGGGCCAATTACCGGCCTGACCCTTCCATTGGTAAGTATGGGGGGTACGTCTCAACTCTTTACAGGGATTGCGCTAGGGATCATCCTCAGTGTAAGTCGAGGGGAGATAGATGAAATGTCGACCGGACAGGGAAATGAATTTAGGAATCAAATGGCGGACGCTGCATAAAAAGAAATTATCGAAGCAAAGCGACCATATCGAATCATTATAAGCGGAGGAGGCACTGGCGGCCACATCTATCCGGCGATTGCTATTGGGCAAGCCTTGCAGCAGTTGCTTGAGGATGTGGAGATTCTATTCGTAGGTGCTCAGGGCAAGATGGAGATGCAAAAAGTCCCGGAGGCAGGCTTCCCCATTGAAGGGCTCTGGATCAGCGGTATTCAGCGTAAACTGACCCTGGACAATCTGTCATTTCCGTTCAAAGTGATTTCTTCGATTCTGAAATCTCTCAAGATACTCAAGCGCTTCCGTCCCGATGCTGTGGTGGGAGTTGGGGGGTATGCGAGTGGACCACTACTCTATGCCGCTACCGCGAAAAAAATCCCTGCGTTGATCCAGGAACAGAATAGCTACGCCGGCCTTACCAACAAGTGGCTGGCCAATCGTGTGGATCGTATCTGTGTGGCGCATAAGCATATGGAGCGATTCTTCCCGGCAGACCGGATTGTATTCACAGGCAACCCTGTGAGAAAAGATATTGTCAGGCTGGATACGCTACGAGCTAAAGCACTCGGGCATTTTGGCTTGTCAGAAAATAAAAAAACCATACTTCTCATTGGCGGCAGTTTAGGCGCTCGTTCGCTCAATGAGAGTATGGTTAATGGCCTTCACCAGCTAAACAAGTGTGATGTACAGTTGATCTGGCAGACTGGGCAATTCTATTTCGATGAAATGGAAAAACGGTCTGCCAGCTTCGACCTAAGTAATGTGCGCATGATGCCATTCCTCAAAGAAATGGATATGGCCTATGCGGCAGCTGATGTGGTGATCTCCCGCGCGGGGGCTTTATCGATCTCAGAGCTGTGCCTGGTACGCAAGCCGGTCTTGTTTGTTCCTTCGCCCAATGTGGCAGAGGATCATCAGACAAAAAACGCCATGGCTTTGGTCGAGGACAATGCAGCGCTGATGATCAGAGATGCAGATGCAGATGAGGAGTTGATTCCGGCAGCACTGAGCCTGCTAGACAACCAGGATCAACAAAAAACACTGTCCGAAAACATCGGCAAGCTGGCCAAGCCGGATGCCGCCAAGGAAATAGCATTAGAAATCAAACGCATGATCGCATGAGGTTGGAAGATACACATATCGTCCATTTCCTCGGTATCGGTGGCATAGGCATGAGCGCTTTGGCCAGATGGTTTCACCATGCTGGCAGGCAGGTGACCGGTTACGATCTCACACCTTCTCCTCTTACCAGAGAATTGGAAGAGCTGGGTATTGCGATCAGTTATTCGGATACGATAGATCAGCTCCCTAAAGAACTACTGGAAGCTACTGAGCAGGTACTCATAGTTTACACACCGGCGATTCCAAAAGAACACGCACAATTCAACTACTTCAAAGACCAGGGATACCAGCTATTTAAGAGATCGCAGGTACTGGGGCTTATCACCAAAAGTCATCCATCCATTGCGGTAGCTGGCACCCATGGAAAGACTACTACCAGCTCGATGGTGGCGCATCTGCTCAAGCATGCAGAGCACCCCGTCAATGCATTTGTGGGGGGTATCATGACCAACTACAGCTCCAATCTTATTGTTGGGGACGAGGATGGCTGGGCTGTGGTGGAGGCGGATGAGTATGATCGTTCGTTCTTGCAGTTGAGTCCGAAGATGGCGATCGTTACGGCCATTGATGCCGATCATCTTGATATCTATGGAGATCATCGCGCCGTGCAGGATAGCTTCAACGGGTTTATTGCCAGGATCGCTGATGGTGGACAACTATTCGTGCATGAGCGGGTAGCACCCCAGCTTGACCTACCGGAATATGTGACTACAACTACATATGGTCTTGATGCTGGTGACATACATGCCGCCAATGTGAAAATATCGGACGGTCTATTTCAGTTTGATGTTAGTGGTAAGCTGGATATCGCCGGAGTAAAGCTTTCGCTTCCTGGATTCCACAATGTGGAGAATGCCTTGGCGGCCATAGGTGTCGTATCCGAATTGGGCTATGATGCGCAGACAATCAAGGCAGGTATAGCCGCCTATCGCGGTGTGAAGAGAAGGTTTGAATATATCCTGCGCGATGGGGAGGTTGTTTTTATAGACGACTATGCACATCATCCTTCGGAGATAGCCTCGTTGATCAAATCTGTCAGAGCACTTTATCCCGAGAAAAAGATTACTACCATATTCCAGCCTCATCTCTTCAGCAGAACAAGAGACTTCATTGACGGATTTGCTGAGGAGCTTTCTAAATCTGATGAGGTGGTCTTAATGGACATCTACCCGGCCAGAGAGAAGCCAATTCAGGGAATAGATTCAGCACTGCTCCTGGATAAGCTGACTACAAGCCACAAGCAACTTGTGAGCAAGTCTGAGCTTGTTGATTGGGTAGGAGAAAATGACATAGAGGTATTATTGACGGTAGGCGCTGGAGATATAGATCGTCTGGTGCAGCCCATCGCGGAACGATTAAAAGGAAGGAGGCATCATGTGGAAGGGTAGACTGGTGAAACTAATCGTATGGGGTCTGCTATCATTTGTGATGCTCGTCAGCATAGCCTTTTCTGGTAAGCGACATGGTGATCGGGAGATCAATGATCTTATTATCAATATCGATAACCAATATCAGAACCACTTCATCGACGCAGAAGACGTCAAGGGCCTGATCAATGCGAATGATGACAATTACCTGTTGGCTACCGAACTCGGAACCCTGGACCTTAAGCTACTTGAGTCGCGCATATTGGAGAATAAGTTTGTGGCGGATGCTGAAGCTTACCTTGACCATAGAGGTAACCTGATCGTATCGGTGCAGCAGAGTCGTCCGATAGCGAGAATCTTCGATCCCGTCGGACAGGATTTTTACATCGATACTGATGGAGATATTCTTCCGGTATCGGAGAGATATACGGCACGGGTCATGCTGATAGAGTTGGAAAACAAGAATGAATTCTTAAATGGCAACCTGAATAATAATGAAAACGGAGCTAAGCTTTTTCAGCTCATTCAGACCATTGATCAGAATGAGTTTTGGAAAGCACAGATAGCTCAGGTCTACGTCAAGAAGAATCACGAGGTACAATTGATACCACAGGTAACAAAGCAAGTGGTGGAATTTGGGTTGCCGGAAAAAATAGATCAAAAGCTGAGAAAGCTGATGGTCTTCTATAAGGAAATACTGCCCATTAAGGGTTGGAATACATACACTACTGTGAGTTTGAAGTTTGAGAATCAGATCGTTTGTGAATAATAATAGAGACAATATGGAACAGGATAAAATAATTGTCGGCTTAGATATAGGCACCACAAAAATTTGCGCAATAGTTGGTCGCAAAAACGAATATGGTAAGCTGGAAGTCCTTGGTATGGGTAAGGCGGTATCTGACGGAGTGATCCGCGGTATTGTCACCAATATCGATAAGACCATCCACGCTATAGAAAAGGCGGTCGCTGAGGCGGAGGAGCAGTCGGGCATCAATATCCGGGTGGTCAACGTCGGTATTGCGGGGCAGCATATCAAGAGCAGTGTGCATCACGGATCTATCACTCGCAACTCCAACGAGGACGAGATTACGATAGAAGATGTCAACCGTCTCACCAACGATATGTACCGCATCGTCATCCCTCCGGGGAGTGAAATCATTCATGTGATGCCACAAGACTACACAGTGGACTATGAGGACGGTATCAAAGATCCTGTGGGCATGTCAGGTGTGAAGCTGGAGGCGGACTTCCATATCATCACGGCGCAGACGAATGCGATCAATAATATCAATAAATGCGTGCGACGGGCAGGTTTGGATATAGAAAATCTGATCCTGGAGCCATTGGCTTCAAGTCTGGCAGTGCTCAGCGAAGAAGAAAAAGAAGCGGGTGTATGTTTGGTGGATATTGGTGGTGGTACAACAGATATCGCCATTTTCCATGACAACATTATCCGTCATACGGCTGTGATTCCATTCGGAGGTAATATCCTGACCTCTGATATCAAGCAGGGTTGTATGGTAATGGAGCACCAGGCGGAGCTGCTCAAGACGCGCTTCGGCAGGGCGATCGCCGAGGAGGCCAGTCCCAACGAGATCGTTTCGATCCCGGGCTTGCGCAACAGGCCTCCCAAAGAGATATCCATCCAGAACCTCGCCAACATCATCGAGGCGAGAATGGAAGAAATCGTGGAGACCGTTCATACTGAGATCATTACAAGCGGATTTGATAGTAAGCTGGCAGGCGGGATAGTGCTTACTGGCGGTGGGTCGCAGCTCAGCAACCTACAGCAGCTGGTAGAGTACATGACCGGCATGGATGCACGCATAGGGTACCCCAATGAGCACCTGGGCAAGAGTAAGATGGAAATCGTAAAGAGCCCAATGTTTGCGACATCAGTAGGGTTGGTGCTTTCTGGCTACAGAGCGCTAGACGAGCGAGAAAACAGGTACCATGAAGCAAAGTCGAAAGGTGGCTTCAACTCCAAGCGTAAGGAAAGAGTAGTGGCCGGAGACAACTTCTTCAGGAAGATGCTCGATCGAACCAAGAATCTGCTCATCGATGACTTTGATGAGAAGGAAGAATACTAGTAATGAGTTGTATGGAGTTTAGTCAAGCTCCAATTATCCCTCTTAATAAGAGGGTTAGGGAGATTTCATTAAGAATACGCTTGACTAAACGACATAGAATAAGGAATAGAATTATTACATAACAAAATGACAGAAGATATGTACAAGTTTGATTTACCACAGCACCACAAGTCGATCATCAAGGTGATAGGCGTGGGTGGTGGTGGCAGCAATGCTGTCAACCACATGTTCAATCAGGGCATACGCGATGTGGAATTCGTCGTGTGCAACACAGATGCCCAGGCGCTTCACACCAGTCCTGTAACCAATAAGCTGCAGATCGGTATTAACCTGACGAGCGGATTGGGCGCAGGAGCGAATCCTGAAAAAGGAAAAAATGCGGCTCTCGAAAGCCGTGATGAAATTAGAGAGCTACTCGGCTCGGATACCAAAATGGTGTTTATCACCGCCGGAATGGGTGGAGGCACAGGCACAGGTGCCGCACCTGTGATCGCCGAGATCGCGAGAGGCATGGATATCCTGACAGTAGGTATTGTGACCATTCCATTCTCTTTCGAAGGCAAGAAGAAGATGGCTCAGGCAGAGGAAGGCCTGAAGTCATTGAAAGAAACTTGCGATACTGTATTAATCATCCTGAATGATAAGCTGAGGATGATTTATGGTAATCTATCCATCAGTGAAGCATTCAATCAGGCCGACAATGTCTTGACGACTGCTGCGAAAGGTATCGCAGAGATCATTACTGTACCCGGATATGTCAACGTGGATTTTGAGGATGTCAAGACCGTCATGAAAGACTCGGGATCAGCCGTGATGGGATCTGCCGTGACGACCGGAGAGAACAGAGCCTCCAGAGCAGCTGAGCTGGCGATCAACTCGCCACTGCTCAACAACAAAAACATCCATGGTGCGCAGAAAATCTTGCTCTCGATCATCTCTGGTGATGAGGCAGAACTGCAAATGGATGAACTCACCGAAATCACAGACTTCATGCAGGAGACTGCTGGAGATGAGGCTGAAGTTATCTTTGGTCACGGTGTAGATCCGGAGCTGGGTGAGAGCATTCGGGTGACAATCATTGCTACAGGCTTTGAGCACAGCGAGGGGTTTAATGCACCGAAGAAAACAAGCGAGCCTTTGGTGAGGAAGTACGACCTGGAGTCAACCAAGCAGATTGGACTTTGGGAAGAGCAAGCAGCTAAAGCTGCGGCAGCCAAACCGAGCTATTTCGAAGAAGAGGAAGAGGAAATTGAGGATCGGGAGTTCATCGCTGATTGGAGCCCGAAAGTCAACCGAGAGGAGGAGGAAGAAGAGGACGAGGATCGCACTTTCGAAGAGGAGCGTCAGGAGATGTCTTTCAAACTAGGCCTGGAAGAGGAGTTTGAGATCATCGATGATGTCAACAATCTGGAGGAAGAAGATGATGATGCAGAGCTTGAGGAGCTAAAAGGCGCAGCACATCCTCCATCAAAGAAGGTGGCATTGATGGAAGCTGCCAGGGAGCGTGTCAAGCGACTTCAGGGATTGTCCAATACAGAGACTAATGAGACCAATCTCAAGGAGAAACTGGAAGTGCCTGCTTATCAGCGCAAGAATGTGAACCTGCAAAAGGTGCCCCATTCTTCGGAGCAGAATGTTTCGCGCTATCACCTCAATGAGAATAATGAGCTGATGGGCAACAACAAGTTTTTACATGACAATGTAGACTAGAAACTCGTTTACATATCAAAAACTAATACATCTTCTGTCAGATGTACGCAGGAACCTCACGGGGTTCCTGCTTTTGTTGTGTGCCATGCATGTTGTAGACTGATAGGGTTAAAGTCCACTAGCGCGGAACTTAGTTCCGTGCTTTTTCAGGCTGTTGGGCACGGATGTAACATCCGCGCCAGTTGGATATATTATCCATGCGCCACTCAAGTACACTCACCTTTTCATTTTACCAGCTTCGAATGGAGGAACCTCCTCTGTTGTCACCTCGACGTAGGAGAGGTCTTCTTAAGTAGA
>CAYGOT010000032.1:0-48579 GCA_964351595.1 uncultured Roseivirgaceae bacterium
ACCTGCAAAACCCGGAAAACAATATCATGCTACGCGTCTCCGATGGGTATGCTGCGGATACGAGCTTCTTCAGGGTCTTTGATTTTGAACTAATAGCCGGCAATCGAGAAACAGCGCTGAATGAAATTCGCTCAGTGGTCATCACTGAATCCCTCGCGCAGCAATTTTTCGGAGATGAAGATCCAATGGGCAAGCGAATCGAAGGGGCTGCAGATGGAGGGTTTGCTATCATCAGTGGTGTGATGAAAGATGCTCCAACCAATAGTCATTTTCATCCAAAGTTTATACTATCGTACAACACCCTTAGGGCCGATCCAGGCAATGCCCAATGGATGAGTTGGGGTGATCCTGGGCATTTCAACTACATCAGGTTAAAAGAAGGCGCAGATGCTGATCAACTGGAAGCATCGATTCCCGAGTGGATGTCGGGCTATGGAGACGCCATGCAACCCGAACTACTTCAGTTCATTAAAGATGGAAATATACGATTCGCCCTACAACCCATCTCCGACATTCATTTGACTTCCGACCTCCGGTGGGAGCTGGAAGTGAACAATAGCTACATGTACATCTACATACTGCTAGGTGCCATGATATTTATCCTTCTCATTGTCACAGTCAATTTTGTCAATCTGTATACAGCCAGGGCCTACGAAAGGAGCAAGGAGGTAGGCATTCGCAAGACTTTGGGAGCTTCTGAAGGTATGCTTACGATTCAGTTTGTATCAGAGTCGATCATCACTTGTTTATTAAGCATGGTGCTCGCATTAGCCATTTCGGTTTTACTCCTGCCTTATTTCAATACCCTATCGGGAAAGCAACTCACTCTGGAGGCATTGATGTCCTTAGAGGTGCTGGGTTACGCAGTGGGTTTGATATTGATCGTTGGGTTGATTGGCGGGGTTTTTCCGTCCATCAGTCTAAGTAAAGTCAAGCCTTCGATTATTTTGAAAGGAGGCTTTACAATTGGAAAAGGCACGAATTGGAGAAGATCGGTTCTCATAGGTACTCAGTTTGCCGTGAGTGCTTGCATGATCTTCGGTAGTCTGGTGATTCTGGATCAGGTTAAGTTCCTTGAGGATAGGCCACTGGGCATAAACGATGATCAACTAGTGGTGATGGAACTTCATACAGATGATGAAGTGAGGTCTATCGAAGCTGTCAAAGCCGAGCTTTTAAAAAACCCCGGCATCATGTCGGTCGCCGGTATATCCAACCTTCCAGGAGGTCAGTTCAATCAAAATGACCTCTTTCTTGAAGAAAACTCATTTGAGCGTATTGGAGCTTCGGAACTCTGGGTTGACTTTGATGCACTACAGGTGCTAGGACTGTCGCTGGCATCTGGCCGTTGGTTTGATCGATCCAGCCAGCTAGACTCGGCCGGTACTAACTTCATCATCAACCAAGCTGCCGCAGATCAGTTATCAATTACAGAAAGTGGAGTCCCGATAGTCTGGGGTAGGGAATCCGGGCCGCTAAAGGGTAATGTTGTGGGTATAGTAGAAAATTTCAATTTCAAGTCGCTACACGAGCCTATTCGTCCATTGGTCGTGACCGTAGGTCTGCGTTCGATTAACTATCTACTTATCAGAATAGCTAGTCAAAATGTCACAGAAACATTGAGTTGGCTCGATGAGGTACATCACCAGTTCGATCCGCGTTTTGCGGCTGATTTTTGGTTTTTGGATGATCAACTCGGAAGGCTCTACGATGCAGAACGAAGAGCCTTTAGCGTTTTTAACCTCTTTGCCGTAATCGCTCTGTTTCTTGCTTCTATCGGGCTCCTGGGGATTGCGTATCTGACCATCGCGCAGCGCAGAAAAGAGATCGGAATTAGGAAAGTGCTTGGCGCAAGAATTATCCAGTTGCTGGCTTTCGAGAATAGGCCATTCTTACGTTTGTTGGTCTTAGCCTTGACTGTGGGCATGCCCCTGGCCTTTTTCATTATGAACGAATGGCTGAGCGAGTTTGCCTATCATACCAATATCGGCTTTTCACCCTTTATATTTACCAGCCTTGTCTTGATTGCCGTAGCGATCACAAGCGTAAGCTTTGCGGTGATCCGGACAGTATTACAAAACCCATCCGCCTCATTGAGATCCGAGTAAGATGCTAGGGCACTAAATCAGTTTTAGTATCGTTAGTAAGCATTCGATTAGCTGGTATCAGCTAATCGAATGCCTATCTTTGCGCTAAAATTGAGTGTGTTGAGGAGTATTGCTATTTTTTTGTTGTGGTTGGCCATTCCGATATGCGCCAGTGGGCAGTCTGTATTGGACTCAGCTACTGTGGATGTAGCGTTCTATACGGCTGTCAGTTCAGATTATCAGCCGTTTTGGTTTGGTGCCAATAGAGATGGGCTTATTGCGGAAAACAAGCAAAACATAGGAACCTCATTAGAGGCCTATATTCCCTACGAGCTGAATGACAATTGGTCTTTCGAAGGGGGCGCTCAGTTAATTATCAGGAATAGCAGAGCGAACTCCTATTTTCATTCTCAGGACTTTGGGCTGATCCCAAATCAGTATTTTCTGAACACTAAGTTTAAAAGTCTCTCATTGAATATTGGGGCTTATACGGATCGTCGATCGATCATCTATCATGAATTGTCCTCCGGAGATTTGGGGGTATCGCGAAATGCAAGGCCTATCCCCAAAATTTCAATGGGATTTGACGACTATGTGGATGTGCCATTTACTAAAGGATGGATGAAAATCAAAGGAGCATTCGCTCATGGGTGGATGGAAAAGGATCGGTTTGTTCCAAATGCATTGCTACACGAAAAGTACCTTTTTATTAAGATACTCGAACCCTGGATATTGAACCTGGAGTTTGGTTTGTCTCACTTTGCATTGTATGGTGGTGATAAGGAGGGCATAGATACATCTGTTTCCAGCGGTGAGTTCTGGAATATTGTAACGGGTGATGAGGGGCCTGGAGTGGCATCAGGTAATTATGTGCCGGGCAGTCACCTGGGTACGCTTGACTTAGCAATGAACTTTGAAGTAGATGGCCGTGATTTCAAGGTGTTTATTCAAAAACCATGGGAAGACTCACAACAGATAGGCAAGCAGAAATTCTTCCAAAAGTATGCGGATAATAAAGATCATCTCATTGGTCTTCATATTAACAATCCAATCAAGAAGAGCTGGCTGAGCAGTCTGGTAATCGAGTATATGCACACAAAACTCCAAACCGGCCCGGGTCTATCAGATGTACCTGGAGGCGGAGCACCAGCAGAGCTTGATCCCGATGGCACTTTGTTTAACCAGGGGTATCCTTATGGGCAGAGGGAGAATTATTATAATAATTGGTTTTATGGTTCAGGGTGGACCCATTATGGACGAACTATTGGTACGCCTTTATTCTTGACCTCTCCAAGGATGAAAGAGATTTATGATGATGTTGACTTTGGGCTCGATTATGAGCGCACCTATGTATTCAACAATCGGGTGGAAGGAATCCACATAGGCGCAAATGGTGCGATCAACTCAAAAATGAGCTATAAGCTTCTTTTCACCTACACGCGCAATTTTGGCAACTATTATAGCCAATACGGTCGCTTTTGGGAGCGACTAGGTGAGCCTTTCCATTTTGAGGAAGGCCGCACCCATTATTACGTGATGGCGTCCATAGATTATTTAATGAATAATAGACTTTCAGGCCAGGTATCCTTAGGGTATGATTTTGGAGAACAAAATAACAGTATGGGGATCCTCGCGAAAGTGGCCTACCGAATCAAGGGCACCTATTGATTCTCGCTGTACTCCCAGTATTTGTATTCCCCATTGAGAAAATTGGGGTAGATCATAAGATGCTTTTCTTTCACATTTTCATAGACCAGCTTCTTCAACTCATCGATATTGATCTTTTCTGCTGCGGAAATAAATATGGATGGATCATCATCGTTTGATGATTGTCGTTGCTTGATTTCTTCCAAAGACTCAGCGGGTAGCTTGTCCACCTTATTGTATACTGTGATTACCTTCTTGTCTGTCACTTTCAGTTCAGCCAAGGTCTCTTCTACGACCTGCATGTGCTCTTCAAAGCCCGGATGAGATACATCCACTACGTGAAGCAAAATGTCAGCTTCCCTTACTTCGTCAAGGGTAGATTTAAACGACTCTATTAAATTGTGGGGCAGCTTTCTGATGAATCCGACGGTATCACTTAGCAGAAATGGGATGGTGTTGATCACCACTTTCCTCACGGTAGAGTCGACAGTAGCAAACAATTCATCCTTAGCGTAGATATTCTCCTTGCTGAGTAGGTTCATCAATGTTGACTTACCAACATTGGTATATCCCACTAGCGCCACTCTGGCCACATTAGCCCTGGATTTTCTCCTGGTCACGCCCTGACGATCGATCTTCTCAAGTTTTTTCTCGAGTAAGGTGATTTGATTTCTGATGATTCGACGGTCAGTTTCTATCTCTTTCTCACCAGCTCCTCCACGAGTGCCTGTGCCACCACGCTGACGCTCCAGGTGAGTCCACATTCTGGTAAGTCGTGGCATTAGATATTGGTAGCGTGCCAGCTCTACCTGTGTCTTCGCCTGGGAAGTTTGAGCCCTCTTCAGGAAGATATCGAGGATAAGTAAGCTCCTATCGTAAATCTTCACTTTGAGAGTATTCTCCAAATTGCGGAGCTGAGAAGGGGATAAGTCCTCATCAAAAATGACAATATCAGTATTGCTGGCCTGTACAAAAGCATCAATTTCCTCCAGCTTACCCTTGCCTATAAATGTGCGTGTATCCGGCTTGTCCAGTTTTTGAGTGAAGGTGGCCTGAGTTTCGATACCCAGCGTAGAGGCCAAAAACTCCAGTTCATCTAAATACTCCTGTGTAGTATGGTCAGACTGTCGTTGACCTACCAGCGCAACAAGTATGGCATATTCCTTTACAGGAGCTGTTGACTTAATCTTTTCAATCATATATTATCAATCCCTCTTTGATGCTACAAAGTTCAGCATTATCATTGATTATCCGCAATTTTTCAACTGGCATATGCTCATCGCCATCGTCATCAATACTTCCTGGAATATCTATAATTTTCGCCGAGGCTTGATCGAAGGTTTGAAATCAGATGGTCACGAGTTGCTGCTCATTGCCCCTATTGACGATTACTCCAATGAGATTGGCAAATGGGGCGAGTATATCCCGGTGAAGATGGACAATACTGGGTCCAACCCCTTCAAGGATATTAAGTTGATGTTTCAGCTTCGAAGAATATATGCGCGGCGTAAACCGAACGTAATACTTCATTATACAATCAAGCCTAATATCTATGGTACGCTGGCGGCAAGGTCAGTGGGTATTCTTTGTATCAACAATATAAGCGGTTTGGGCACCATCTTCATGAATGAGAACCTAACGGCAAAAATAGGTAGGTGGCTTTACCGAATAGCTTTGAGCAAAGGCTGCCATGTTCTTTTTCAAAACAAGGATGACAAGCGAGACTTTACTTCTAAGGTCAAGTTAGGTGTTCCGCATTCGCTTGTCCCGGGATCAGGAATTGACACTTCTCATTTTGAATATCATGAGCCACCCAACAATGAAATCCCAAGGTTCTTATTGGTAGCCCGTTTATTACTTGATAAAGGCATAATAGAGTATCTGGAATCAGCTCGTCGGTTAAAGGCAAAAGGCTACAAGGCAGAATTTGCGCTAGCAGGTGAAGTAGATGAGAGCCACGTGAGAGGAGTCTCCCAATCTGAAATTGATGAGTACCAGAGCACTGGTGATATCAATTATCTTGGGCCTGTGAACCCGATAGAGGATGAAATGGTTCGGTCAGACTGGATTCTGTTGCCCAGCTACCGTGAGGGTACCCCGAGGACTTTACTCGAAGGTGCGGCGCTTGGTCGGCCACTTATTACTACAGATGTGCCAGGCTGTCGTGAGGTGGTGCAGCATGAGATTAACGGCCTGCTTTGCACAGCCAGAAGTGCGGATGCCTTGGCCCGAACAATCGAAATAGCCCTGGGTAAAACCAAAAGTCAGATGCTCGATATGGGGAGAAAAAGCCGGCAGCTGGCGGAGAATAAATTTGATGAAAAAATCGTCGTTAATACCTACCGAAAGTTGATCAATGAATTGGTATCCCCAACCTAGGCGTGCACTCAGTATCAGCCTTTGCAAAATGATCCGAAAACTTTCATTAATTTCACCATTGGTAAATTTCGACCCATTTTACTAACGCGAATGAAGATTTTGAAGGGAATGGTGCTGTTTTTAGCACTGTTGGTATGCGCTTCCTCCTGCAAGATGTACTATCAGGATATTCTGTTTCAATTAGACGATGATTTTACGGAAGAAGACTTGAATGAGCGAGTCTTTCTGATGGAGCGAAACTATCTGATCAAGCCTAACGACCTATTGATTCTTGATGTCTTCACTAACGATGGTGAGCGCATTATTGATCCCAATAATGAACTGGGGCAAGGCCAGGGAGGACAGCAGAACCGCATGAACCAAAATCAGAACCAAAACCAAAATGGTCAAAACATAAATAGCTATTTGGTTCAGAATAATGGGGAGATCAAAGTGCCAGTGGTCGGCATGGTCAATGTAGAAGGCAAGACATTGATTGATGCCGAAAGCCAGTTGCAGGAATTGTTCAATGTCTATTATAAGGACAGCTATGTTCGCTTAAGCTTTAGCAACAAACGAGTTTTCGTTTTGGGTGCAAATGGAGGTCAGGTCATCCCTATTCAAAATGAGAATACAACGTTGCTGGAAGTGCTGACGCTATATGGTGGATTTGATTTTGGGTCTAAGGCAAACAACATCAAGGTGATACGCGGGGACTACACCAATCCTGAGGTTTTTGAAGTGGACTTGACCTCAATTTCAGCAATGAAAATGTCGATCGTGTCAATCAACCCAGGGGATGTTATATACGTGGAGCCATGGAGAAGACCAGTTTATCAATCTATCCGAGATATCAGCCCGATTCTGAGTTTAATATCAAGCGTAATTGCCTTGACGTTCGTTTTCACCAGTTTGTAGGATCACATGTCGCCTAACGATAGCATAACGAACCCTCAGATCCATCAGAATGCCAGTGATGATGATATCCTGGCCAATATAGATTTTGAAAAAATCTTCTCCATTCTGAAGAAGAGTGCTCCCTGGGTGCTGTTGATATTTATTTTGTGCAACGTGGGAGCCTTCATGTATGTGAGGTATACCAAGCCCGTGTATGAGTCTGTATCTACACTCAAGCTGGATATCAAAAGCGAATCCAGTCTGGTTGGTGTCAATAATCCACTAATTGGATCTGATATAAGTGGGCTTTCTGGTGAAATCGAGCTGTTGAGGTCCAATTTGTTTTTCGGGAAAGTGGCTGATGAAATAGAAATGGATGTTTCCTATCATTTTTATGGTCGATACTTATCCGATGAGCGCTACCGCAACAGCCCTTTTAAGGTTGAATTCATGCTTCGGGACCAAGGACTTTATGATAGGGCGTTTGATGTAGAAATCCAGGATGAGCAAACTTTCACTTTGGAATATGTATCGGGTGGCCAGCTAAATAGTAGCACACATAAATTTGGTGAAGAAATTAGCACTAACGCCTTCGATTTCCTGATTAATAAAACGGAGAATTTTTCTAGCGAGAATGGAGTAGGCCAATATTATTTTACGATCAATAGTAGACAAGCTGTTATCGACTACTTGAAGAGGTCAGTAGCCGTGGAGCCCCTTAATCTTAATGCGAAGACGATCAGCGTCAGCCTTAAGGATTTTAACAAGTATAAGGCGCGTGAATTGCTCACTGCGATTGATACACTCTATTTGGATTATAATAAGGAGACTAAAAATCAGGCCATCGAGCAGAAGATCGCTTTTGTAGAGCGACAGATTAATTCTACGGAGAGCAAGCTGGAGTCTTATGAAACATATTTCGAAAACTTTACGATTGAAAACAGAACAGTCAGCGTAGAGGCTGATATTGCTGAAGCGATTGGAATCCTGGACAGATTTGATACCGCTCTATTTGAGTTTCAAAATAAAATTGCTGCGGTAGATCAGATCATTAGACAAATCGAAAGGGGTGACCAGATTTCCATTGATCCTTTCAGCTATGAATTTTTTCCACCTTTCATAATTTCTTCATTAAATCAATATAAGTCCTACCAGACGCGAAAAGCAAAGTTGCTCGATTCGTACAACGAGAACACGCTGGCTTATAAGCAACTGGAGAATGAAGCAGGAAACCTAAGTGTTGATCTTGTCGAACTAATAAAGCTGTATAAGGTCAATCTTGTCGAGTCAAGACGTGAGCTTACTACCAGGCAGTCTCAGATTGGCCAATCTTTCTTACAACTCCCATCGATGGGGACAGAGTATAACAAGCAGCGACGTTCCTACGGGTTAGAGCTTGACTTTTTTATATCGCTTATCAAGAGTAAGTCCGAGTTAGAGATTGCGCGGGCAGGTACGGTTACTAATTTTGTAATTCTTTCACCCCCCAGCTTGCCGGGCGAACCCATCCATCCACAGAAGCTCATCATATATGGCATAGGCTTAGTCGCTAGTATCTTCCTGTCAATCTTCTTTGTGGCGATTCGCTATCTCTTGCATACAGAGATTAGTGGATTGAGGGAGTTGGAGAGATTAGTGCCTTTACCAGTGCTGGGTTCAGTACCAGCGTACAAATATGATAGAAAGACCCACCACACCCAGTTGGTTATACATAAGAATCCAAAATCCATCATCTCTGAGGCCATGAGGTCTATCCGTACCAATATGGATTTCATGAAAGTAGGCAATGGCAACAAGATCATTTCGATTACTTCGACTATCAGCGGAGAGGGTAAGACTTTTGTTTCAGTTAACCTGGCGGGAATCATTGCGCTAAGCCACTTTAAAGTTGTGATACTTGACCTTGACCTGCGCAAGGCTAAGGTGCATCTAGCCTTTGGTGATGAGAAGAGCGAAAAGGGTGTCAGTACTGTTCTGATCAATCGACACTCCACTAAGGAGGCCGTTCGCAAGACGATCATCGAGAACCTTGACTACATGCCCGCCGGCCCAATTCCTCCAAATCCTTCAGAACTCCTGATCAGCAAGCGTTTTGATGAGCTCATCGAAGAGTTGAAGAAAGATTACGACTATATCATGATGGATACGCCCCCCGTCGGGCTGGTGACCGATGGCATGCTTGTAATGAAAAAGGCGGATTTGCCGATTTATATTGTTCGGGCAGGTTATTCAAGAAAGGCATTCGCCAATACCATTAAGAAAGTAGCTCAAGTCAATAAGTTTAACAACCTCGCCCTAATACTCAATGGAGCTAGTACTAATGGAGGCTATGGCTATGGATACGGCTATGGATACGGCTATGGTCACGGATACTATGAAGAGGATAGTGAGAAAAAGTAATTCTTAGCGTACCAATTTCATACGACACACGTTGTGATAGGAGTGTCTCAAATTTTTACCATTAATTGCCTTAAAGTATTTCACAAGTACCTATCTTAGGTTAAACCAACGGTAAATGGGTCACATCCTAGTGTACAGTTCCATTGCTTATGGGTTTTCACACCTAGAGGGATTCCTATCTAGATTTCTAACTATCTTTGCGGGCTTAAATTTTGACTACAATGGCTGAAAACTATAAACGTCGGGAAGAGGAGGTGAAAGAATTGATCAGAAAGTTTGAAGCTTATATGAAGCATCAGGAAAGTCATTATTTTGATTCTGATAAGCTGGAAACCATCATCCAGTACTACCTGGACAATCAAAAAAATAAGCGTGCCCTAAAGGCAGCCGAGATGGCGGCAGAATTATACCCTTACAATGCCGACATTACCATCATGAGAGCGCAAGTTTTCAGCAGTCTTGATAATTATGAAGAGGCACTGGATATCCTTACCGAGGCACTCAATCTTCACCCTAGTGATGATGAAATCATGATCATGAAGGGCAATGTGCACTCTGTACTCGGTCAGCCGGAAGAAGCAATTAATAGCTTCGAAATGGCACTGGATTTTGCGGAGGAGAAAGATGACATCTACTATCACATCGGTCTCACCTATCAGACTCAGTCTGATTACAACAAGGCCAGTGAATACTACAAAATGGCCATCGAGGAGAATCTCAATCATGAAAGCGCACTCTATGAGCTTGCCTACTGCCTCGATGTAATTGGTGAGCTGGAGACCAGCCTCAACTATTACGAGCAGTTCATCGAAAAGGATCCTTTCTCGGAGTATGCTTGGTACAATATAGGTATCGTGTACAACAAATTGGCTCAGTTCGAAAAGGCGATTGACGCCTATGAGTATGCGTTGGCAATAGACGACACCTTTAGCTCCGCGCACTTCAATATGGGTAATGCCTATATGAACCTGGGCCATTTTACAAAAGCGCTGGATTCATACAAAAGCACCTTGGATATGGAGGGAGCCAGTGCTGAGACTTATTGTTGCATCGGTGCGGCTTATGAAAAACTGGAGCAATTTGACCTGGCGATAAAGTACTACCGTAAATCGGTGAAGCTGGATCAGTTTTACGATGAGGGCTGGTTTGGCATAGGCATTTGTATGTCTTTCAAGGACAAATGGTATGAGGCAGTTCATTTCTTCAATAAGGCCCTGAAACTGGACGCTGAAAATGCAGTGTATTGGAAGGCTGTGGCTGAGGCAGAATCAAAAGTTGGAAATATTGTCTCTGCTGTTGATGCATATGAGGAAGCTTTGGCGCTGGACCCTACAGATTACGAGACATGGTTGTCGCTTTCAAATATATTTTTCGAGCAAGGCGAATACGCCAAGGCAGCACAGACCATTGAGCAGGCTATTGATGAGCAGCCTGAGACGGCAGACTTATATTATCGCATGGTGGCCTATCTCATTACAGATGGCAAGTACAAAGAAGCCTTCAACATTTTGGAGAATGCACTATTTTTGGACTTTGATAAGCATACAGCCTTGTATGACTTTTTTCCAAAACTGGAGACTCAGAAGGCACTTTTTAAAATTATAGAACAGCACAGAAAACAAAATTCTTAATGAATTACACTTTGAGTAAAATCCCTGAGAGGAATAAAAAACCTCGTCAGTCGGGGTTGACTATGGTCATGGATAAGGGCTTAAGCCTTCGTGAAGTTGAGGATATGCTGAGCATCAGCTCAGATCATATGGATATAGTTAAGTTAGGCTGGGCCACTTCATATGTTACACCCATTCTCAAAGAGAAAATAGAGCTTTATCATTCAGCGAATATCCCAGTATACCTGGGAGGAACGCTCTTTGAGGCATTCGTGGTAAGGGATCAGTTTGAGGATTACATTAGAGTGCTTGAGAAATACAATCTGAAGTATGCCGAGGTGTCAGATGGCTCGGTGGTGATGGATCATGACGTTAAGTGCGATTATATTTCAAAGCTAACGCAACATGTAACCGTATTGTCTGAAGTAGGATCTAAAGATGCTGCCAAGATCATTCCACCGTACAAGTGGATCGAGCAGATGCAAACGGAACTTGATGCAGGAGCATGGAAAGTAATAGGCGAGGCAAGAGAAGGGGGTAACGTAGGGCTTTTTAGGGACTCTGGTGAGGTACGACAGGGGTTGGTTGAAGAGATATTGACTAAGATTCCCAATGAAAAAATCATGTGGGAAGCTCCTCAGAAGGCACAGCAGGTATGGTTTATTAAGCTGCTAGGCACTAACGTGAACCTTGGAAATATTGCACCTAATGAAGTAATTCCTTTGGAGACCATCCGTTTAGGATTGAGAGGAGATACTTTCGACTTCTTTCTGAATAAGCTGTAGGGGCACTCAGTTTTGAGACAATTCAAAGACTATATCATGCTTATGCTGAAGGGCATAGCCATGGGGGCTGCTGACGTGGTGCCCGGCGTGTCTGGTGGTACGATCGCTTTCATCACGGGTATTTACGAAGAGCTCATAGATTCGATTAAGTCTATAGATGCCGATGCGTTTAAGCTGATCTTTAGTTTCCAGTTTAAGTCGTTTTGGAAGCATGTCAACGGCTCGTTTCTAATAGCTGTACTTGGAGGTATCCTCATCAGCATTTTATCATTGGCCAGGGTGGTGACTTATTTTATGGAAAACCACCCCATTCAGTTATGGTCTTTTTTCTTTGGCCTGATTATCATCTCTGCGCTGATGGTGGCTAAGGAGATCAAGCAATGGAACCTTTCTTCAGTCCTCGCCGTATTGGCGGGAATTGTTATTGCATATCTGATCACCACCGCTACACCTGCCACAACGCCTGATGGGTTATTTTTCATTTTCCTATCGGGAATGATTGCTATATGTGCCATGATCTTACCAGGAATATCAGGGAGTTTCATCCTCTTGATCTTAGGTAAATATCAGTATGTACTGGGTGCGGTGAAGGAGTTTGATTTGCTGATAATAATTGTGTTTGCCCTGGGCTGTCTGGTGGGCATACTTTCTTTTGCAAGACTCATATCATGGTTGCTCAAGCAATATCATCTTGTTACCATATCTGTTCTGGTGGGTTTCATGATTGGCTCACTCAATAAAATCTGGCCCTGGCGAGTAGTCACTCAATATAGATTGAATAGTAAAGGGGAGCAGGTGCCATTCCTTGAGAATAATGTACTCCCCACAGATTTTATAGAGGCTACAGGGCAAGAGCCATTGTTTATGCAGGCTTTGTTGTTTTTCGCGCTTGGCGTAGGGCTGGTTGTGCTAATAGAGAAAATTGCTAAGCTAACCTCTCAGGAGCTATGAGACGGTTTGGGCTGATTGGTAAAACACTCAAACACTCTTTCTCAAAGAATTACTTTACAGAAAAGTTCTCCAAAGAGGAGTTAACTGACTGTCGCTATGACCTTTTTGAGCTGAGCACAATCGATAAACTCAGCAGCTTGATACAGCGTACGCAGGGTTTAGAAGGCTTCAATGTGACCATACCCTACAAGCAGGAGGTAATACCCTTTATCACGAATCTGGATCAGAGCGCAGAGAGAGTGGGAGCTGTTAATGTGGTGAAGCTAGTCGGTGAGAACTTGGTTGGCTATAATTCTGACTATTACGGCTTCAAAACCTCAGTCAGTCGTTGGCTAGCTGACGAAGTGAATACAGCTCTCGTCCTCGGTACAGGTGGTAGCTCGAAAGCGGTGCTGGTAGCACTTGAGGATTTAGGGATCGCTTATCAGAAAGTCTCAAGGTCACCCAAGATGGACTGTATTACCTATGCGGATATCCATGAGAACCCTGATCTGCTTTCTGATGTACAACTGGTCATCAATACCACCCCGCTAGGCACCTATCCGAATGTCGATGAAATGGCGGATCTTCCGGCAAAAGCATTTCATTCGGGGCACTACGTTTTTGACTTGGTGTACAATCCATCAGAGACTCGGCTCATGAGCGCCGCACGGGAACAGGGTGCCAAAACAAAAAATGGTCTCGAAATGCTGGAATTTCAAGCTGAGAAGTCTTGGGAGATATGGAATAGCTAGTCTAATTTGTAGCATGAGAGAAAAGCTTAACAAGAAAGATTAAGCTCCGTTCTATATTCTAAAATCTCTACTACATTGGAATTCCAACTTACTTCAGAATACGTACCAACCGGTGATCAACCCAAAGCCATTGAGCAACTTGTAGAGGGTCTCGAAAACGGTGAACCTGCACAAACCTTGCTGGGAGTTACCGGGTCAGGTAAGACATTTACAGTAGCTAACCTTATCAATCGGGTAAATAAACCGACACTGGTGCTGAGTCACAATAAGACTTTGGCGGCACAGCTATATGGTGAGCTGAAGCAGTTTTTCCCCAATAATGCGGTGGAGTATTTTATCTCTTACTACGACTACTACCAGCCCGAGGCATTCCTGCCAACAACTAATCTCTACATTGAGAAGGACCTATCGATCAATGAGGAAATTGAGAAACTAAGGCTTGCAGCCACTTCTTCACTTTTAACGGGTCGGCGTGACGTGATCGTAGTAGCCTCAGTATCCTGTATTTATGGTATTGGTAACCCTGAAGAGTTTGGGAAAAATGTAGTCAGGCTTCAACAGGGCGATCGAGTTCCGAGAAGTAAACTTCTCCATGACCTGGTCAACATCCTGTACAGCCGATCCGAGGTAGAGTTCAAGCGAGGCAATTTCCGTGTCAAGGGAGATACGGTAGACATTTTTCTGGCCTATGCTGATTTTGGATACAGAGTCATCTTTTGGGGAGATGAAGTAGAGGAGATTCATCGAATAGAGCCATCCACTGGGAAGAAAATCTCAGATGAAGTAATCATTACGATATTTCCGGCCAATCTGTTTGTGACTGGTAAGGATTCCATTCATCAGGCGATCAGGGAGATACAAGATGATATGGTTGGGCAGGTGTCGTTCTTCGAGGAAGAGCAGAAATACGTGGAGGCTAAGCGACTCAAGGAACGAACGGAATTCGACATGGAGATGATGCGTGAGCTGGGATACTGCTCGGGTGTGGAGAACTACTCAAGATACTTCGATAGACGAGAGCCGGGCACACGCCCTTTCTGCCTGTTGGATTATTTTCCGGATGACTACCTGATGGTAATTGACGAGAGCCATGTGACCGTACCTCAGGTGAGGGCCATGTGGGGAGGTGATCGTGCGAGAAAGGTAAATCTGGTCGACTATGGCTTTAGATTGCCATCAGCCATGGACAATAGGCCACTAACCTTCAATGAGTTTGAGTCCATGCTCAACCAGGTAGTCTTCGTCAGCGCTACACCCAGTGACTATGAACTTCGTAAGTCTGAGGGCGTGGTGGTCGAGCAGCTCATACGACCCACAGGTTTGCTGGATCCAGTTATCCATATTAGACCTACCGTAAATCAGATTGACAACCTGCTCGAAGAGATTCACGGTAGGATCAAAGTAGAGGAGCGCGTGCTGATCACTACCCTGACCAAGCGCATGGCTGAGGAGCTCTCTAAATACCTGGATCGAGTAGGTGTGAAGTGTCGATACATTCACTCTGAGGTGGACACGCTGGATCGCGTCGAAATCCTGCGTGAGCTACGATTGGGCGTATTCGACGTGCTTGTAGGGGTTAATCTACTTAGAGAAGGGCTCGACCTACCGGAAGTATCTTTGGTGGCGATCATGGATGCTGATAAGGAGGGGTTCCTAAGAAACGAACGATCACTGGTACAGACAATCGGGCGAGCTGCGCGAAATGTCAATGGTGAAGTGATAATGTATGCAGACAAGGTCACTGGCTCAATGCAGGTGGCGATAGATGAGACCAACCGCAGGCGCTCAATCCAGCAGGAATACAACAAGGAGCATGGTATCGAGCCCAAGACGATACTGAAGTCAAAGGAGCGCATCATGGAGCAAACCAGTGTCGCTGACTCTAAGAAGAGTACCAAGCGCAAGTACTATCTGGAGAATGAAGAACCCAATGTGGCGGCTGATCCTGTAGTAGCGTACATGAGCAAGGACGAACTGACCAAGCTGATCAACACCACGAGAAAATCAATGGAGAAGGCGGCCAAGGACCTGGACTTCATGGAAGCGGCCAGGCTGAGAGATGAACTGCTTGCATTGGAAGAGCTGAAGAAGACGAAGTAGACGATTAAACAGAATATTTGGTCACATTATTGTGAGCTAAAGATTTATTCTAGCACACTTAAGAACTACTTTGTTAGAAAGTACCAAGTACCACGCTTCTTGGTAGATTGCATGCCTCTAATTTTTTTCTTCTCTATTCTTCTCTTATCATCTAATAAATAAAGTCTCTTGTTTTTGTATGCCAGCTGTTCCGGTACCAGTTTGTGTAGTTGACCCCCAGATGCTAACTGAGTTATTAGATATTCTTCGCGCGTCACTCTTTCGGATGCTTTATTGAAAGATAGCACCAGGGAATCTATATCCTCCAATCCCGACAGTGTGTCCATTACAAGGATCGGGGTAAGACTTACTATTGACTCATTAAAAGACCAAACCCCTTTTGCCCAACCAGAGCTCAAATCAAACCTATACTCAAATAAAAATGTCTTGTCCTCTCTAAGGTCAATGGAATGAGAAAAATAATCTCGATACTGCCCTTCAATCTCCTGTGAAGTTGCATGATACGATTGCAGTATTATTAATAGGAGAAAGAGCTTTCTCATTGTCGCTAATCTATAATGGAATGCATAAGAAAACCCCGACACTGCGGGGTTCAATATTTTGTGGTTAATCAAGACTCAAACGCTACTCCTAGCTCCCACAACCAACGCATTCGATGGTCTGGTTCATTGGTTTCGCCCCACTCAATCTCATCTTGAGATTGTGAATTTTGTCACGGATATCCATGTCTTTAAACATGTCGCCGCTCAATTGGCCTTCCAATGTGCTAATTTCCTGTTCGATCTGTTGTGCACTCATAGTTTATGTTATCTATAATTAATGAAGATTGAATATAAAAAACATATTTTTTCATTGCTACAAAAACGGCCAACTTTCTAATAAATTTTATTGACCACAATATGCTTCCGATTTAGTAGTTTGAGGTTTATTGGCTGTAGAATCAATCCCAATGAAGCAAAACAACAATTCAAATGCTGATCTGAACAACTACTCCAAGTTGCTGGAGATCATTATTCGCCTTGTCATGTTGGCGTTGATGGCTTTCTGGTGCTTTCAGATTTTGCAGCCCTTCATGACGATTATTCTATGGGGGATCATCATTTCCATTGCCCTCAATCCGGGCTATCAGTGGCTGAGAAAAAGGCTGAAGATAAGAGCAGGCTTGGTTTCCCTCATTATCATAATAGTGTCATTGGCCATATTTATCATCCCGAGCGTCATTCTTACCAACTCATTAATTGACGGGGTACAATGGTTCAATCGTGCTTATCAGCAAGGGGGATTTGAGATACCAGAGCCGAATCCGGGCATAGCTGACCTACCGTTAATTGGAGGCTACCTGATGGACCTCTGGGTCAAGGCGTCTGAAAATCTCGAGAGTGTCTTCATTGAGTATGGTGAGCAATTGCGTGCAGCTGGAGGCTGGATACTTTCGCTGATCACCGGAACAGGCAAGGCCCTATTGGAAATAGTTGTAGCACTCATCATCGCTGGAGTTATCCTTGTCAATGCCAGTAAAGGAGAGAGCATAGCCAGGCTTGCCTTTGGCAAGTTAGCTGGTAGTAAAGGCGTTGAGTTTGTCAAAGTCTCCGAAAGAACGGTGCGCAATGTGGTCGTTGGCATACTTGGAGTAGCCATTCTGCAGGCTATTTTGGCCGGAGCGGGTTTTGCATTTGGGCGTGTACCGGGAGCCGGTATCTGGGCCTTTATCTGTTTATTCCTTTCGATTATTCAGGTAGGAATCGTTCCGGTAGTACTACCAGTCGTGATTTACCTATTTTATACAACTGATTCACTGACCGCTACTTTGATCACCATTTGGTTGATCATCGCTACCCTGACGGATAACATCCTAAAGCCCTTTGTACTTGGTAGAGGAGCGGCAGTTCCCATGATGGTGATTTTTCTGGGAGCCATTGGCGGTTTTATCTCAAGTGGCTTCATTGGTCTTTTTACTGGATCATTAATTCTCTCCATCTCCTATATCCTGGTCAAGCTCTGGCTGACTGATGAAGTCAAGGAAACAGAGAAGCCCTATGGTGACGGGTTCTTTGAATAGGGCATAAAAAAACCCCGACTGAGCGGGGTTTGATTATCTTAAGTCTAGCAGAACTTATACAGCAGCAAATCTCTTGGCTACCTCATCCCAGTTTACCACGTTGAAGAACGCTGAGATATAGTCAGGCCTTCTATTCTGATAGTTGAGGTAATAGGCGTGCTCCCATACATCAAGTCCTAGGATTGGGGTACCACCACATCCAACTCCGGGCATCAATGGATTATCCTGATTTGCGCTAGAGCATACTTCCAGCTTGCCATCTTTTACACAAAGCCAGGCCCAGCCAGACCCGAATCTGGTTGCAGCTGCGTCGGCAAACTTTTTCTTAAAATCATCGAATGATCCAAAAGCTGTATCAATAGCAGCAGCAAGGTCTCCGCTAGGATTGCCTCCACCATTTGGGCTCATGATAGACCAGAATAGTGTATGGTTGAAGTGCCCACCACCATTATTTCGGACTGCATTGTTGTCAGAGTGATTCTTGCAAAGGTCTTCAATAGACTTTCCGTCCATGTCAGTGCCTTCTATAGCGCCATTGACCTTAGAGACATACGCAGCATGGTGCTTGCCATGATGGATCTCCATGGTACGAGCGTCGATATGTGGCTCTAGTGCATCGTGTGCGTAGGGTAAAGCAGGTAGTTCAAATGCCATAATATGTTTTGATTTTTTAGTTGAAAAACAAATTTTACTTAGTGCCAAAAATAGCAATTCTCAAGTTAAGAGAGCATTACTATCATACGGCATGCTCCAATAACAACCATTCCAGTTGGCCTATTGTTCCCCTCGCAGCTTCGAAAAGAAACTGCTTACCAGTTCAGCACATTCTTCAGCGTGTATTCCAGAGGTGACCGTTGTTTTGGGATGGAGTAGCTGCCCTTTTAGTCTGGAGAAACCGCGTTTAGGATCAGAGGCTCCATACACCAGGCCTGCCAATTGGGCCCAGGCAGTCGCTCCGCCGCACATGACGCAAGGCTCAAGGGTCACAAACAGCCGACATTGGGTCAGATATTTTGAGCCGAGATAATTTTCAGCAGCTGTGATCGCCAGCACTTCAGCGTGAGCCGTCACGTCATTGAGCTTCTCAACTTGATTGTAAGCTCGAGCGATGATCTTGTTCTCACATACTACTACAGCACCTACCGGAATCTCACCCTCCTCGTAGGCGATTTTAGCCTGATTGAGCGCCTGCGTCATGTAATGCTCGTCACAGTGAACGCTTAGTGTCATTTCTTGATCTTGACAGAATTCATAATCTCACCTGCTATAGGTTGCCACTGCTCCTTGTCCCTCATGGGTACGGTGAAATTGAACACCCAGGATTTACCATTCACGATAGTGTACTGTATATAGGTATACTTTCTAATGTCCGGCTTTTGACTGAAGGCATTGTCTTCATCCTTGACGATAGATTCAAACTCAAACACTGCGTATGACCTGCCATTAATTTCTTCAAGGCCTTCTCTCAGGTAGTTGACCTCTGTATATAGTCCCGAAATATTGGCCTTATAAAAATCTTTTAGAATAATAAGGTCTTCTTCCGACCACTCCGTCTGACTCTCATTTACACCAAGGTCTACCACATTTCTTGGGTCTGTATACATCGCCACGGGCCTCCTGGTAGTGAAGTACTTATCAGCAATCTGATCGTCCGTCATAGGTCGGAAATCACTCGGCACTGCCAATGTGATATTCTTGGTAGCCTCTACCTGCATCCACGACTGACTGTGTCCGATTGCGGGGACAAGACAGGCAAAAACGAGGAGGGTCAGAAACACTTTCTGGCGAATATGAAATGCTGGGTTCATCATAAGATTTCCGATAGGGGTTATTTCGTGACCTTGGTCGCTCAAAGCTAAAACTATTGCTATTTTTGCGGCTCATATTTTCGAACGAACTTGAATTAATGATAGTATGCTGAGAACACACACCTGCGGAGAATTAAGATTGGAGCATGCCGATGAGCAAGTAGTCCTTACTGGATGGGTACAGAAACTGCGCGATAAGGGCGGTGTGGTGTGGATTGATCTTAGAGATCGCTACGGCATCACTCAGTTAGTTTTTGAAGAGGGTGTTACCGACGTAGACATCATTGAAAAGGCTAAGAAAGTCGGTCGTGAGTTCGTTGTGAAGGTGGTTGGTAAGGTCGTTGAGCGGTATTCGAAGAATTCGAAGATTCCTACCGGAGAAATCGAGATTAAAGTAGAGACATTCGAAGTGCTCAATGTTTCGAAGACACCTCCATTTACGATAGAGAATGAGACTGATGGTGGAGAAGATCTGAGGATGAAATATCGCTACCTCGACCTTCGTCGCGAGCCTGTGAGAAACAATCTGGTACTACGTCACAAGATGATGCAGGAAACAAGACGGTATCTGGACGGCCTTGAGTTCATAGAGGTGGAGACACCTGTGTTGATTAAGTCTACCCCGGAGGGTGCCAGAGACTTCCTGGTACCTTCTCGCATCAATGCTGGGCAGTTTTATGCGCTACCGCAATCGCCTCAAACATTCAAGCAGCTCCTGATGGTGGCTGGCTTTGATCGATATTTTCAAATCGTAAAATGCTTCCGGGATGAGGACCTGAGGGCTGATCGCCAGCCTGAGTTTACTCAGATTGACTGTGAGATGTCGTTTGTGGAGCAAGAAGATGTTCTTAACAACTTCGAAGGTTTGGTAAAACACTTGTTTTCTGCGGTCAGAGGAGTGTCTGTTGATGACTTCCCTCGAATGACTTATGCGGATGCGATGAAGTATTACGGTAGTGACAAGCCGGATATTCGATTCGAAATGAAATTTACTGAGCTCAATGATGTAGCACAGGGCAAAGGATTCGTAGTATTTGATAGTGCCGAGCTCGTCGTGGGCATAGCAGCTGAAGGATGCGCTGAATATACCCGAAAAGAGTTGGACGGCTTGACGGACTTTGTGAGAAAGCCCCAAATCGGTGCTAAGGGTCTCGTATATGTGAAATGCAATGCTGACGGGAGCTTCAAGTCGTCTGTAGATAAGTTTTTTGATCAGGAGCAGCTCAAGTCATGGGCTGATAAGATGGGCGCTAAGCCGGGTGATTTGCTGTTGGTATTGGCAGGAGATGCTAATAAGACCAGAAAGGCCTTGAATGAGTTGCGACTGGAGATGGGAAACCGACTAGGATTACGGCCCGCTGACAAGTTTGCCCCACTATGGGTACTGGACTTCCCGCTGCTCGAGTGGGATGA
The DNA here is from genome assembly GCA_964351595.1 of uncultured Roseivirgaceae bacterium. Classification (GTDB taxonomy): domain Bacteria; phylum Bacteroidota; class Bacteroidia; order Cytophagales; family Cyclobacteriaceae; genus UBA6059. The sequence goes on from CAYGOT010000032.1 coordinate 20,850, forward strand.
AGATACTGAGCGCTTTCATGCCATGCACCACCCCTTCACCTCACCAAAGACCGAGGACATGGTACTGCTGGACACGGCACCTGGTGATGTGCGAGCCAATGCTTACGATATGGTGGTCAATGGTGTCGAGATCGGTGGAGGATCCATCAGGATTCATGATAAGACTACCCAGCAGCTCATGTTCAAGCATCTTGGATTCTCTGACGAAGATGCCAGACAGCAGTTTGGGTTCCTGATGGACGCCTTCGAATATGGTGCCCCTCCTCACGGTGGCATAGCCTTTGGCTTTGATCGTATCTGTTCGCTGTTTGGTGGTCAGGAGTCGATCAGGGATTTCATCGCGTTCCCTAAAAATACCTCCGGTCGCGATGTGATGATCGATTCGCCTTCTCCTATTGACAATGCGCAGTTGAAGGATTTGCATATCGCCAATATCGCTAAGTAAGAGACTTGCTTTTGCTTACCAGAATAGCCAAAGGCATCATTGCCAATCTCCATCGGCAGTTTCAGAGATTGTATTTGCTGGTTATTTTTCTCTTGGCGGCTTGGCAACTACAGGCTCAGGAAAGCGATACGACCAATCAAAAGGACTGGGACTTTGCGATTTATCCTGCGATCAGCTATCAGCCCGAGACCAGGCTTCAGCTAGGAGCGATTGCCTTTATTGTGATCAGCGATGAGCAGGATGCCAGCGAGACCTACTATAGACCAACATCCATCTCTCCCTATGTGCTCTACACCCTCAATAATCAGTTGATTACGTCTATAGATTATGAGGGCTACCTAGACAATGGCTGGCTGGTCACTGCCAATCCTCGCTTTCTGGATTACCCGGACTTCTACTATGGCATTGGTATTGACTCCAGGCTTGAAGATGAGGAACGCTTTGATGACACCTATTTCGGGCTAGAGGCCAAGGTACTTAAGGAGAAAAGCCCAAACCTATTCATCGGTGGTCGATTGGATTTTAGAACGGATAGACTTTCGGCATTGGATGAAAACGGAGCTTTACTGGAGGATCGACCTGCAGGATTGGAGGGTGGGCAGCTGCTCGGACTGGGGGCGTCACTACTTTGGGATACCCGAAATAATGTACTCTGGCCAACCTCCGGACACTACCTCAATGCTGAGTTAAGCCTATTCACAGATGTACTAGGTCTCGACTATAGCTATGGCTCGTATCTCATCGACTACCGTAAATACAAGTCGCTCTGGAATGAAAAGAATGTAGCTGCTTTTCAAGTACAACTCAATGGTCGAGCGGGTAATGAAATACCCTTCTACACTTTACCCAAAATTGGAGGCGATGAGCGGTTGCGGGGCATAGCCAATGAAAACCTCTATCGGAACAACAATGCTATTTTTGTACAAGCAGAGGTGAGGAAAGACTTGTTTTGGAGATTTGGAGGGGTGCTGTTCGCTGGAACAGGCACAGTATTCCAAGACTGGGGCAATCCAATAGAGCAGATGCGTGTGGTCTACGGACTTGGAGGACGAATGCAAGCCTTGCGGGACCAAAAACTCAATATTCGGGTAGACTTTGGGTTCTCTCAAGATGGGCAGAACGCTCTGTACGTATCCATCAAGGAGGCTTTCTAATCTAGACTTATGTCTGAAGTAGCTGCTCAAGGCAGCTACGGTAGTTGCGACTCAGGTTAAGCTGCTTACCATTGATCATAGTCACGCAGTAGTCACCATTGTTTTTGGACTTTAGCTCCTTGAGATGTCGTACATTGATAATGCTGGACTTGTGTATCCTAAAAAACTGCGCAGAGGGAAGTAACTCCTCCATGCTCCGAAGGCTCTTCCTTACAAGATAGTATCGCCCTTCCACGTGAATCTTGATGTAATAGTCATAGGCTTCTATCCAGCAGATATCATGAAGGTCTACAAAATGGATTTTACCCATAGACTTGATCACCATTCGCTTGGACAGGTCTACCTCATTGGGTGAAGCGTGAATGATCGCATCATTTTCTTTGACCAGTTTATCCTTCTGATAATCATTGAGCAACTGCCTGAGCTTGTCGTTCATGGCACTCTGGTCAATCCTGCTCTTGGCATGAGTGAGCGCCTGAAAGAGCCGTTGGTTGGTGAAGGGCTTCAATATGTAATCAACAGCGTGGTGCTCGAAGGCCTTTAGTGCATACTGATCAAAAGCCGTCACGAATATAATGGCCGGGATAGGTTCTTTCAGATTGTTGAGCACATCAAAGCCATTGATCTCAGGCATCTGAATGTCGAGCAGCACAACATCAGGTTTTTCGCGGTTGATCAAATTGACTGCTTCCAGCCCATTGCCCGCTACATCTATCAATTCGTAATTCTCCGAATTGCCAATAAGCGTTTTTAAACCCTCTCTGGCTTCTTCTTCATCATCTACAATGATTACGCTGATTTTGCTCATGATTGCTGAGGTTTTATTGGAAACTTCATTTTGACTACCACACCCACCGGTTCCTGATAAACAATCTCAAAACTATGATCCACCTTATAGAGCTGCTCAAGTCGCTGCTGGGTATTGTTGAGGCCAATGCCATTCCCGTTTTCGGGATCTGACTGGGTGTCGAGGTATGGAGCAGTGTTCATAACTTCCAGATAGAGATATTCTTCTTCTATGGCCGACATTATTTTGATGCAGCCTTGCCCCATGGTTTTGCTGAGGCCATGTTTGATAGCATTTTCAATGATGGGTTGTAAGAGTAGGTTGGGCACCATGGCCATACGACTTTTCTCCTCTATTTCGTAGAGCACCTTGATGTTTTCTTTGAACCGCACCTGCTCGATATCCAGATATTTTTGCGCTAACGCTAACTCATCACTTAGCGGCACGAGCTGATCATTTTCCCTGGTAAGGGTGGAGCGTAGAAGGTCGCTCAGGCCTGATATCATATCCACAGCTTGCTCGTCCTTTTTGCGCCTGACCAGCATGCTGATGGTGTTAAGCGCATTAAATAGGAAATGTGGTTGAAGCTGCATCCTCAGTGTCTGAAGTTGGGATTGTGATAGCTGAGACTCAAGCTTGAGGTTTTGGATGTACTGGTTTTTGAATTTGCGGTAGTAGTCCCACCCGAAAATAATCAATGTCAAAACCCAGTAGACGGTGATACTGCTGGTCATCATTGGCCAGTCCCACTTGATGCTCATCAGCCAGGATTCGACCATAGTACTATCGACAAACATTGGGTGATCCCACCAAGTGGCCAATACGGTCATGACAGAAGCCATTAGCACAAGATGTGTGGCGCTGAACAGTAGGCTATTGCCGATATGAAGATGCAGCACCCTTGGCCAGGCCACATCTTTCGTTTTCTGATAAGACCAGTAGATATAGTAGCTCAGGGCCCACATCGGGTAGTAATAGGACAGGTTGTAGCCCAGCTGATTGAAAAGTGAGTACTCATTGCCCTCGGACTGGCTGAAGGCATAGCCCCTGAGCAGGCTCAAACCGACAAGCAAATTCCAAATGATGGAATTGACGATCGCTAAGGTTCTCTTTGTAACTTTTGGGGTGCTTTTCATGATGGCGCGCTACCGCAATAGATAAAAAATCCTGTTATCCCAGCTGAACTATGCAGCGAAGTGAGATTTAACCACGGATATGGTGATCAAAATCTTATTGTACGTTCATGGAAGCGATTAGATTCGTCTGCAAAGTATGAAGAAATGAAACTGCCCCGACTACTGCTCTACTCACTTCCCATATTTGCCCTGCTGCTGGCGGTGTGGCTATTGGAACCAGTGATCTATTATTATTTTGTGCCTATAGAAGAAAAGATAGAAGTGGATGGATCGCAAATAGAAAAAGTGAAGGTGATCGCGCACCGAGGTGCTTCCGGATATGCACCTGAAAATACCATAGCCGCGATAGAAAAGGCATTGGAGCTTGGCGCTGACATCATCGAGATAGATGTGCATTTGAGCGGTGACGGTGAGCTGATCGTCATTCATGACGAGTTGCTCGAGCGCACTACCGATGGAGAAGGTCCTGTGCACGTGAAGGCATTGGCTGATCTGAAAAAGCTAGATGCCGGCTCCTGGTTCGGCAATATTTTTAAGGGCGAAACAGTGCCGACCCTGGACGAAGTGCTGGGAGCCATCGACGGTAAAGCCACTTGTCTGATCGAGATTAAGTGGGCGGAAGCGTTTTTGTATGAAGGTATTGTACCCAAAATTCATCAGTCTATCTCTCGCAATCGAGCTGAAGACTGGGTCATGATCCAATCATTCGAAGCGGCCTATCTCGATGAATCTCACACGTTGAATCCGGCGATTCCAGTTCAGAAATTAATAGTTTTTGAGGAGTCTGCGCCTCTGATCAGCTTTCATCTCGACAATGAATTCCATCTTGGAAAGGTGGATGTCAAGCCATTTTATGAAGGTGTCAACCCCTTCTACTTGAGCATGACACAGCGTAGGGTGGCAGGTCTTCACACTCAGGGGAAAACGGTCTATACCTATACCGTCAATGAAACAGAGGATATGAAAAAACTTCTTGTCATGGGCGTAGATGGGATCATTACCAATTTTCCCGATAGACTAATCAAGCTCAAGGCAGGCTGGCTAAACCGTCGTTGACCTCAGATTGATTTTATCCTACCGCAAAAGTTTGTACATTTCAAGAGCGTTTATTTGCTAGAATTGTAATTATGAAAAACCGACCATTTATCATCCTTACTGTACTGGTAGTTATTGTGTCCAGTCTGTGGTTGCTAGAGCCTATTATATTTCAGACCCTCTTCGTGAGCACTGAGATCACTGATAAAATGAAGGGCCATGAGATCGTGAATATTGCTCACCGTGGAGCTTCTGGCCATGCACCTGAAAATACTATTCCTGCCATCGAGATGGCGATAGATATGGGCGCTGATATGATTGCACTGGATGTGCATGTGACCAAGGATGGAGAAGTAGTTGTACTCCATGATGAGCTGCTCGACCGCACCACCGACGGAACGGGCAATGTGCATGAGTTCACCCTGGCAGAACTGAAAGAGTTGGACGCAGGAAGCTGGTTTAGCGCGGAGTTTGCAGGTGAGAGAATCCCCACACTGGACGAAGCATTAAAGCATATTAACGGCAGAGCTAAATGCCTCATCGAGATGAAGTCTAAGGGTACAGTCTATTATGAGGGCTTTGCTAAATTGGTTGTTGACGTAATTGAAGATAACAATGCTGTGGACTGGTCGATACTAGAGTCCTATGATGAGCATTATCTCGACGAAGCACACGAATATGATCCTCGGGTGCAGATCAAGCAAATCCTTATCGGAGAAGATAACACCAACGTATTCAGCTATTTCATTCGTACCCGAAACCTGATGAACACCCGTCAGAAGCACAAATACTTAAGTGCGGTAAACCCTCCATTCCATGCTTTGTCTGAGCGGAGAGTCTACGAGTTACACTCCAGAAGGCTTCAGGTATTTACTTTCCTGGTAGATGAGCGTGAGGATATGATCAAAGTGCTGAATATGGGAGTGGATGGTGTGATTACCAACTTCCCTGATAGACTTCACGAGATTAAGGAGGAGATAGAAGCGTTATAGGTTATCGCTGTACGAGGAGCAGATTATTCAACTCTACCTCCGAAGCGATGTATCCAAAAGCGGGCCAGTAGCTTGTTTCGAGCACCTGCTGGAAAATCTCCCTTGCCCGGTTGATATCACCCTGAATCATAAACCAATAGCCAACACCATAGCCTTGTGTAGCCATTTGGAGCTCTGATGCTTCGTTGGTGACTTCTACATTAAGGAGGTCTTCAGGTTCGATCTCGCCTTTGTACATCAGTAGTCTCTTGTGATAGGCACTGTTCTCGATGATTCGCATCTTATCATTGATTGGCTCAAGCAGAGCAGCTGCCGCATCGACGTTACCGATTTTACGATAGGTCATATATAGCCAGTCTGAGGTAGCTACAAGCAGATCATCATTTGTGCTTACCTCCATGCATTTTTTGTAAGCAGAGATAGCTTTGTCATAGTTTCCTTTGAGGTAGTAAGCCAGACCCAGATGATACCATACGTTAAACTGGATGGAAGTGAGTGGTTGATTGAGCCTGTTTGGCACCCCATCTGGTTCAACCTCGGTCTCCGTTCCTCGGATGAGAAAAGCAGCCTTCTCCAGATCTGAGATGGCATTGTCAAACTGCCGGATGGTGATGTAGCGATGGCCTCTGTGGCGCAGCAGTTGATATGATTCCGGATGTTTCTTTAACCCTTCAGAGTAGACGCTAATAGCCTCCTTGTATCTTGACAGATAGGCCAGCCGGCGGCCATACCAGATGATGTAGTCAAGGCTATCTGGATTACTATTAAAGTTATCCAGAGCAGTAGCGAGCTCTCTTTCTTTCTTGCGTAATGAGTTGCCGGTAAACTCTTGTCGCGGCAGGGGGTTGCCTAAGACCGACATGGCCTCATACTCATCGGCACTCTCTTCTGTAGGGGTAATTACGGGACGAGTGATCCTTCCTTGACGTTCGTAACTACTATTGCTGGACTCGGTTTGTACACAACCGACCAGCACAGAACTCACTGCGAATACACCTGTTAAAATTAAAAATCTGATCATGATCGAGGTTCAACAACAATAACATTTGCTGACATTAGATCCCTCAACTGGCTGGTAGTTTAAAATTACTTCATTCCCGGCTGTTTGATCTCAAATCCTGTCTTTTCTTTTTCTTCTTCTACAATTTTTTTAACGTCCTCCAGGAGCGCTTTAGCGTCGTATATGATGCCATCTTTGATAGTGTACTTCACCCCTCCGACACGCACGACTTCATTATCCTCAGTCAGTTTGATCGCCCCTGTTCCGTAGAGCACCTTCAGATTCTGCAGTGGATTTTCTTCCAAGATCACAAGGTCAGCCAGTTTTCCTACTTCGATCGACCCGATCTTATCTTCTGCTCCTAATGCTTCAGCACCTTTGAGGGTTGCCGCTCGGATTACCTCCAGTGGATGGAACCCAGACTCTCTCAGTAGCTCCAGCTCTCTGATGTAAGCAAAGCCGTAAAGCTGGAAAATGAATCCAGAGTCAGAACCAGCCGTGACCCGACCACCCCTGTTCTTGTATTCATTCACGAAAGTCATCCACAGTTTATAATTTCTTTTCCAGGCCACTTCCTCTTCGGTACCCCAAAAATGCCAGTAGGAGCCATGCGAAATTTTGCTTGGTTGGTAGAATTTCCACAACGATGGTAAGGTGTAGTCCTCGTGCCATTCGGCTCTTCTTGCGCGCATGAGGTCCCTGCTGGCTTCATAGATGTTGAAGGTGGGGTCTAGTGTAAAGTCGAGCTCTAGTAGCCGGTTCATCACTTCATTCCACCTATCGGAATAAGGTGCTGCCGCCTGCTCCCAAAGTCTGCCCGCTTCACTGAAGCGATCCTGCTCATTCATGTAGTTGTAGTCCGCCGGGTAGTTCTGAATAGTGCGGTCTGTAAACAATGCTTCCGGCAGGCCATACCAATGCTCCATGGACGTCAATCCGTATTCTGCGGTTTGAAGGACATTGAGCCATGCTACATCCGTCTGTGCGTGATGACAGGCGGAGCGTAATCCGAGCCGCTTGTTTTCTCGGAGCGCCGCTTCCATGATATCAGGTCGCGCTCCAAAAAACTTGATTCCGTCAGCGCCGTTCTCAGCATTTTGTTGGACCCATTTGACCGCTTCGTCCGGTGAGTTGATACCATTTTTTGCACCTTGTCCGAACGACGTATAGGCATGGATTCGTGGTGCTGTAATTTGATTCTTGTTACTTTTCTCTTTGTGATCAAGTACCCAATCGAGTCCATTGCCGGCAGATGGGTCTCTGATGGTCGTAATGCCATGTGCCATCCATAGCTTAAAAACGTACTCCGCTGGTGTTCCCTGAGAAGTGCCACCTATGTGTCCGTGCATGTCGACCAATCCCGGCATGACATACATTCCCTCAGCATCGATCAACTTCGCACCTTCTTTGGGTTTAGGCCGTCGATCTTCGGATATCTCCACTCCGGGGTAGCCCACTACTTTTACTTCTACGATCTTGTTATTTTCTACCACTATGTCCACTGGCCCCATCGCGGGTGCACCGGTTCCCCTTATGACAGTGGCGCCTCTGATGATCAGCTGCTCGAAAGGCCCCTCACCTTCGGTACGATCTGGTGCTGGAGTGATAGAATTTTGCGCTAGCGCAAAAGAAGTGCTCAACAAAAGAGAGAGGGCGAAATGAATGAAGTGTTTTTTCATTGAAAGACTTGAGATTGACTACTAACAATAATATCAACTAGGGAAGCCGATTCCAAACCGCCTGTCAATTGTGTAAGTCACAGGACATACTTTTGAAGCGGATCAAATTTGATATTTTTACCTCAAATTGATCATTATGTCATTGACACCTTCCAATATGATGCCTTTGGGCACCCATGCGCCGGACTTTGAGCTACCAGACACAGTTTCTGGTAAGCGATTCTCTCTATCCGACGTGAGGTCGGACAAGGCAACAGTCATCATGTTTATCTGCAATCACTGCCCCTATGTTATCCATATACAGGATGAGATGGTCAAACTGGCTCATGAATACATGGAAAAAGGAATCGGATTTGTGGCGATTAGCTCAAATGATGTGGCAAACTATCCTGCCGACGCACCTGATAAAATGAAGGAACGCGCCACAGAGTTGGACTTTCGGTTTCCGTATCTCTATGACCAGACCCAGGAGGTAGCCAAAGCCTACAGGGCGGCCTGCACACCAGACTTCTATGTTTTCGATAAGGAGCTTTCCTGTGTCTATCGCGGTAGAATGGATGATGCTACACCGGGTAATGGGCAGCCCGTTACTGGAAATGACCTGAGGTCAGCATTGGATGCGATATTGTCAGGGAATCCAATCGCCGGGGAACAAATGCCAAGTATGGGCTGTAATATCAAGTGGAAATCTTAAGATCGTCATGTCAATACATAGCAACGTAAAAAAAATTACCACTCACCAGCTCAAGGAAATGAAATCCCGAGGAGAGAAAATCTCCATGCTGACGGCCTATGATTTCTCCATGGCGCGAATTCTGGATGGCTCGGGTGTGGATATACTGTTGGTTGGGGACTCAGCCTCCAACGTGATGGCAGGCAATGAAACTACTCTACCCATCACCCTGGATCAGATGATTTACCATGCTACTTCTGTGGTGAAAGCGGTGCGGAGAGCCTTGGTGGTGGTTGACGTGCCATTTGGAAGCTATCAGGGCAATTCTTCTGAAGCTCTCAGATCATCAATCAGGATAATGAAAGAGTCTGGCTGTCATGCCGTCAAAATGGAAGGCGGAAGTGAAATCAAGGAAAGCGTACTTCGTGTGCTAAGTGCAGGTGTACCAGTGATGGGACATCTGGGATTAACTCCTCAGTCCATTTATAAATTCGGTACATATACCGTTAGAGCAAGAGAGGATGCCGAGGCTCAAAAGTTAATTGAGGATGCACTGTTATTGGAAGAGTGCGGCTGTTTTGCGATAGTGCTGGAGAAGATACCGGCAGCATTGGCCAAAAAGGTGGCTGAGCAACTTTCTATTCCGGTCATTGGAATAGGAGCAGGCCCTGATGTAGATGGCCAGGTATTGGTCATGCATGATATGCTGGGCATTACACAGGATTTTAAGCCACGCTTCCTCCGGCAGTATGCCGATCTCAATACGATCATTACCCAAAGCGTAGGTGAGTATATAGCGGACGTGAAGTCTGGCGGCTTCCCCTCTGATGAGGAAAGCTATTAGTATCGCGAAGTAGTTAGAAGGTATTTGTGGTAACCCTCCTTGGGATTTCCTAAATTCGCGACTTCTGGAAACAGAAATATTAGAAGTCTGAATCCTTCTAATGACTAATGAACGAGATAGTTAGCCCTCGATGTTTGGTCGGGGGACACCAAAAAACACGACATATGACAGCACAAGCATCAAAGATCATCTACACTAAGACAGACGAAGCGCCGGCCTTAGCTACCTATTCATTACTACCTATCATTCAGGCTTTTGCTCGCCCATCAGGCGTAGAATTTGAGACGAAGGACATCTCTTTGGCAGGAAGGATTATCGCTCTTTTTCCTGAGTATTTGAAAGAGGATCAGCGGATTCCGGATGATCTGGCGCTACTTGGCGATCTGGCCAAGACGCCCCAGGCTAACATCATCAAGTTGCCCAATATTAGCGCATCAGTTCCTCAGCTCAATGCTGCGATCAAAGAGCTGCAAAGTCAGGGTTATGCACTTCCTGACTACCCTGTGGAACCCAAAACTGATGAAGAAAGAGACATTAAATCAAGATATGATAAAGTAAAGGGTAGTGCAGTGAACCCCGTGTTGCGTGAAGGTAACTCTGATCGACGGGCTCCACTATCGGTAAAGGCTTACGCAAGAAAGCATCCTCATTCTATGGGGGCATGGAGTGCTGATTCAAAGTCTCATGTGTCCAGCATGCCTGGTGGAGATTTTTACGGTAGTGAGAAGTCGGTCACTATCAGTGGCGCCACTACCGTGAAAATAGGACATATCGCGAATGGTCAAACTACGGTATTGAAAGAGGGCCTGAGTTTACTGGATGGCGAGATCATAGACGCCTCTGTGATGAGCAAAAACAAGCTCAGATCATTTCTCGCAGAGCAAATCCAGGATGCCAAGGATAAAGGCATACTATTCTCAATTCATCTAAAGGCCACTATGATGAAGGTCTCTGACCCAATTATTTTCGGCCATGCCGTAGAGGTGTACTATGAGGAGGTATTTAAGAAGCATGCGGAGGTATTTGCTGAGCTAGGTGTGAATGCTAATAATGGAATCGGTGATGCTTACGCCAAAATCGCTTCCCTACCGGAATCGCAGCGAGCGGAAATAGAAGCCGACCTTTCGGCAGTTTACAATAGCCGCCCCGAAATGGCGATGGTAAATTCTGATAAGGGGATCACCAATCTGCATGTCCCGAGTGATGTGATCATTGATGCCTCCATGCCTGCGGCCATACGTACTTCTGGACAGATGTGGGGGCCAGACGGCAACCTCCAGGACACCAAGTATGTGATTCCCGATAGGAGCTATGCTGGAGTGTATCAGGAGGTGATCGACTTCTGCAAGGCAAATGGTGCATTTGATCCTACGACTATGGGTAGTGTGCCCAACGTAGGACTGATGGCGCAGAAAGCTGAGGAATATGGCTCGCATGATAAGACCTTTGAAATACCAGCGGCTGGAACCGTGCAAGTAGTGGATGCCAATGGTGATGTACTCATCTCTCAGGAAGTGGGAAAGGGCGATATCTGGCGTATGTGTCAGGTGAAAGATGAGCCGGTTAAGGATTGGGTAAAATTGGCGATCACAAGGGCTACTGCTACAGGAGCACCGGCTGTTTTTTGGTTAGATGAAAATCGTGCTCATGATGCGGAGCTAATTAAAAAAGTGAATCAATATCTGCCAACTCACAATACAGAAGGGTTGGAAATTCATATCAAAAGCCCGGTAGACGCTACTCGTTTTTCACTTGAGCGTATCAAGGCAGGTAAGGATACCATCTCAGTCACTGGTAACGTGCTTCGAGATTACCTTACCGACCTATTCCCAATCCTGGAGCTGGGCACAAGCGCGAAAATGTTGTCCATTGTGCCATTGATGAATGGTGGCGGCCTCTTTGAAACGGGAGCAGGTGGATCTGCACCTAAGCATGTGCAGCAGTTCGAGCAGGAAAATCACCTGCGATGGGATTCATTGGGGGAGTTCTTAGCACTCGCTGCTTCTCTTGAGCACATGAGCAAGACCACTAGCAATCCCAGGGCTCAGATATTGGCTGACACGTTGGATAAGGCGACAGGCAAATTCTTGGATAACTCTAAATCTCCGTCACGTAAGGTTAAGGAGCTTGACAACAGAGGCAGTCATTTTTATTTGGCTATGTACTGGGCCGAAACGCTGGCGACTGAGTCGGATGACGCTGAGTTGAGAGAGAAATTTGCGGCTATCGCCAAAGACATGGAGGCCAATGAGCAAAAAATTGTCCAGGAGCTGAATGATGTGCAAGGAACTGCAATGGACATAGGCGGCTACTACCAGCCCAACCCGGAGTTGGCTTCAAAGGCAATGCGACCAAGCGCAACCTTGAATGGCATATTGGACAAAATTTAAACACCGAATGAAAATGCTTCAATGTTTGCTTGTACAACTTGAAGCTTGTTTTGAAGCATTTTCATTATCTTCAAGAGCAGCAACACTGCTACATATTGCCTAAACTTTCGGCACCTGATAGGAGTTAGTTCGTATGATGGAAAAAGAACTCCCATTGTTTCCTCTCAACTTGGTGGCTTACCCTGGTCATGAATTGAACCTGCACATCTTTGAGCCGAGGTATCGTCAGCTTGTTAAGGATTGTCTGGATCAACGGACGACTTTTGGAATACCTTCGTTTGTCCATAAGAAGATGGAATACGGTACTGAAGTCAGAATTTTAGAGTTGTCGCATACCTACGATGATGGCAAGATGGACATCAAGACCGAAGGGGTTAATATCATTAAGGTAATTGATTTTCAAAACCCTTTTCGCAAGAAGCTGTACGCAGGTGGTCCTGTGCAGGTCTTTGAAAACAATATGGAGGGTAATGCCATGCGTCAGATGGAAATGCATGATTTGGCACTTGAGCTTTTTTCTTGGTTAGGTACGGAAGACCAGATGGAGATTACCGCTGAGACCAACGTCTACGCATTGGCACACAAGGTTGGCCTTTCGCCTGAGCAGGAGTATGATCTTTTGCAGATATTGGATGAAGAGGCGCGTCAGGTATTCCTGATTGAGCACTTGAAAGGAATGATCCCGGCGCTCCAAAAGGCAGAGACCGCACGTGAGCGCATCCGTCAAAACGGTCATTTTAAGCACCTCGATCCCCTTAAGTTCTAATATGGAACTCTCTCCATTTGGTACGGTACTATTATTCCTGGTAGGAGGCATAGCCTTCCTGAGTATCACGCTGGTCGTGGGAAAGCTCCTCCGACCGGATCGACCGAATGAAGAAAAGCTAACCACTTATGAAAATGGAGAAGATCCGATTGGCTCGGCCTGGGGTCGATTCAACCCCAGATATTACATTATTGCATTGATTTTCATCTTGTTTGAAGTCGAGCTGGTGTTCCTGTTCCCCTGGGCCATCGTATTTGGCAATGCCGAATGGGTCAAAGAAACCAATGGAGCGTGGGGCTGGCTGGCGATCGTGGAGATGTTTATATTTATCCTGTTGCTGGCGTTGGGACTTGCCTGGGTATGGGCAAAGGGCTATTTAGAGTGGGTAAGACCAATTCCTGTGGCAAAGGATTTTAAGGGCAAGGTGCCATTAGAGAAATACAGAGAATTCAATAACAAGGCTTAATGGGCGGATTTTTGGATCAGCAGTTTGGAGAAGGTGGTATCATCGTCTCTCGCGTGGATGACCTGCTCAACTGGGCACGCCTGTCCAGCATGTGGCCGATGGGATTTGGTCTGGCGTGTTGCGCTATCGAAATGATGGGTACTAACGCCTCTGGCTATGACCTGGATAGGTTTGGTGTGATTCCAAGACCCTCACCGAGACTATCTGACGTAATGATCGTGGCGGGTACGGTCACTTTCAAGATGGGTGATCGTGTGAAGCGCCTCTATGAGCAAATGCCAGAGCCGAGATATGTGATTTCTATGGGGAGCTGCTCCAACTGTGGCGGCCCCTACTGGGAACATGGCTATCATGTGGTCAAGGGCGTAGACCGAATTATCCCAGTCGATGTATATGTGCCCGGCTGCCCCCCGAGACCAGAGGCTTTGATTGGAGGTATTCTTAAACTCCAGGAAAAAATCCGGAACGAGTCGCGAATGAAGCCAGCGGCATTGGAGAAGATATTGGCGAAGAAGAAAGTTGGCTGATATTTTCTAACTTTAGACTCCAGTCCTACAAGGACGAAAACACACACAAACCGATGGGCACTAGTCATTTCGATTATTTCCGAGTGAAGAATTTCAAACGCTTTAAAGACTTAGAAGTAAAGAATATCGGTCAATTCAACCTTGTTTTAGGTGATAATAACGTTGGGAAAACGAGTTTTCTCGAGTCTTTGATGTTTGAAATCAATTTTCAACTCTTTCATGATTATCTCATTTTGAGGATTAGTGATAAGAACATTGGATCGGAGTTTAGTGGTGGAATTTGGCAGTTTTATGTGAATAGTGAAGCGCTCGTCAGTGAGAGTCTGATCGAATCGAAATTCCAGATAAACGATTTCGAAGAAGTGTGCTTATTATTCGATTCAGAAACAAAGGAACTTAAATGGAATAGCTTGACCGCTGATTTAGATAGAGTTCTCAATAAGGATAATGAAGATAAGCACTGGATTCTACCAAATAGTAAACAAATAACTTACCCTTCTGATTTATTTGCTCCGATAATATCAAATTTTGAAGGGCACAATCATAATCTTACTAGGCAATATTCTAAGCTCATTCAATCTAAACACAAGGAATTGAAGAGGAATCTTATAAGAGGGTTGAATATGATTGATCCTTCAATTGTAGATTTGGAGATAGAGAATATTACCACAAATAAGCCTCTTTTGACATTGGAGTCTACAAAATATTATAGCAGAAACCTACTTGCCACCTATGGTGACGGTTTGATCAGTATGTTTAAGCTTTTAGTTTTTATAGAATTATTCTCTGACCGCAGACTTATGATAGATGAGATTGATGCTGGAATCCATCATTCCCGAATGAAGGATTATTGGAAAATCGCAATTCAATCGGCTAAAAACGCTCAGGTTCAATTGTTTGCCACGACTCATAATAAGGAGTGCATAGAGAGCTTTGAATTAGCACTAAAGGAGCTAGGTGAAGAGTATACTTCTAAAGCAAGAACGATTACGCTCAAAGAAGATGACAGGACCAAAGAGGTGACGGCCTACACCAATGAGTTTAGTGTACTGGAGTACGCGATTGAATCAGGTAACGATATTCGTTAATGACCGGAACACTCATCGTTGTTGAAGGTCCCGCCGATAGAAAATTCATTACAGATCTGGTAAAGTATAGGTTGAAGATTACTTTGACTAGAGCAGACATTTTTGAGTTAAAAACCAATGGTCGGAGTATTGGAGATAGTGTATTTAATCTGATTAAATCTAGCACCAACTCACTAAGAAAGCCTACATGCTTCATCTTGGATAATGATAGAGCCTCAGATCGCACAAGAGACAAAGTGACAGCCGCGTTTGATTCCAGGGGTATGGCTTTGAGCACGGAGCAATTATTTCTGGTTCCGAATGACCAAGACGAAGGAAATTTGGAGACATTACTTTTGCCTATTGTTTCGTCAACCCACGGGGATATGATTTTTAGCTGTTATCAAGATTATTATCAGTGTTTGGGGGCAATAGATAGTAGCTTTGGTGTTGAAGACCCTAAAGAAAAACTGTATGTCTACTCTAAACTGTTATCTGACGAGGGCAATGAAACTAAACGCGATTATCTGAACTCAGAAGTTTGGAACCTAGATCACCCTTCTCTTGATCCTCTAGTACGATTCCTCCACAATCACCTCAGCGCATGACCTTCGAAGAAATCCACGAATATCTGGTTTCAAAGCTAGGCGATACCGTCATCCTAGGAACGGACCAAAATGCCACCCCAAAAGCCATCTTGGTTGACCCCAGGTCGATCGTTAAGGTGATGACTTTCCTCCATGAAGATGAGCAATGCTATTTTGATATGCTCTCTTGCCTTACGGGTTTAGATAATGGCGCGGAGGCGAATACCATGGAAGTCATCTACAACCTATACTCTATTCCCTATGACCGGGGCTTGATGGTCAAAACCACCCTGCCCAGAGACAAACCAGAAATCGAATCAATTGCCACCATCTGGCAGACTGCCAACTGGCACGAGCGGGAAGCATTTGACTTACTAGGCATCCAGTTCCTCAACCACCCCGATCTCCGCCGCATCCTTCTACCCAATGATTGGGAGGGGCACCCTCTCCGGAAAGATTATCAGGAGCAGGAGAAGTATCATGGGATAAAGGTGAAATACTAAATGAGCTGAGAGATGGCAGATGATAGATTTGAGATGGTTGAGAACCTATTAAATGAACCTTTATCTGGTTACTCTAAGGGGAAAAGTATCTTGAGAGACAAGAGCTATTCCTTTGCTTTGAATATCATCAAAATCAGTAGGCAACTTCAAATTGACAAGAAGGATTTTGTACTGTCTAGGCAAGTCTTAAGAAGTGGAACGGCAATAGGAGCATTGCTGGAAGAAGCATCACAGGCAGAATCAAAAGCCGATTTTATCCATAAATTGTCGATAGCAAGTAAAGAAGCTAATGAAACCAAATATTGGCTATGCCTACTTCGAGATTCAAACCTTATTGCACAGACTGATGCAGAAACGTATATCAATGACATAGAGGAAATCATTAAAATGTTGATCTCCTCGATCAAAACCCTGAAGAGCAAAAAACTATAATCTATCAACTTTCAGTTGTCAACTACACAATACGAATATCGCCCAAATAACCTCTCGCTCTCAGAGCCAACCAAGTACAGTCCTGCTGACTTGAAGACCGAGGAAATGTTGATCAATATCGGTCCGCAGCATCCCTCTACACATGGCGTGTTGAGGCTTGAAGTGATCACTGATGGTGAAGTGGTGGTGGATGTGGTGCCGCACATGGGCTATTTGCATCGATGCTTTGAGAAGCATGCCGAAGCTCTACCTTACAATCAAATCATACCCTATGTGGACCGCATGGACTATGTCGCAGCGATGAACTCTGAGCATGCTTATGCGATGGGAGTTGAGCGAATGATGGGTATCCAGGATCAGATTCCTAAGAGAGTCGAATATATCCGTGTTTTGGTAGCCGAGCTGAACCGATTGGCTTCTCATTTTGTAGCGCTTGGCACCTATGGGATGGATATTGGTGCGGTCACTCCATTTCTATGGATGATGCGCGATCGCGAGCACATCCAGCGGCTCCTCGAGTGGGTCTGTGGTGCGCGTATGCTGTACAACTACATCTGGATTGGCGGTTTGTTCTATGACTTGCCGGTAGGTTTTGAGGAACGCTGCTCAGATTTTGCCAAGTATCTCAAGCCGAAGCTGATCGAGTTGGAAAACCTGTTGATCAACAATAAAATATTCATCGATAGAACAGCCAATGTGGGGGTGTTACCCTTGGAGCTAGCCATCAACTATGGTGTGACAGGCCCAATGCTTCGGGCGTCAGGCCTCAAGTTTGACCTGCGCAGGGTAGACGGTTATTCTGTCTATCCGGAGCTGGATTTTGACGTACCTATCGGAAAAGGTGAGATGGGTGAGACTGGCGATTGCTGGGATCGAAGCTGGGTAAGAGTCCGTGAGTGCTTTGAGTCTCTGAAGATCATTGAGCAGTGCCTGGCGCAGCTGCAGGGCGATCACAAAAGGACCAGGGAGTTTGATCCCAGAGAGATGGTGCCTAAGAAGATCAGGCCTAAAGCGCAGGATTTGTATGTTCGGGCTGAGAATCCTAAAGGAGAGTTAGGCTATTTTTTCAGAGCTGATGGCCGTTCAGACATTCCATTCCGCTGCAAGGCACGGGCGTGCTCATTCAGTAATCTTTCTGTCCTACCGGAAATAGCCAGGGGACATCTTATCGGTGACTTAATCGCCATATTAGGTTCCATCGACTTTGTACTGGGAGAGATAGATCGATAGTCAGGACCTTTTCTTTCTCTTGAGGAAGTTTCTCCGAATCACATCCTGCACGGGTACGCCTTCAATCTTACTTTCCAGCCATGAGATAATGTCAAGGTAGAGATAAGGCCTGATCTCAAAAGGTTCGGTGGCGATTTCCTGAAGGCGGGACTTTAAAGAAATAAATTCTCCGCGGACATTAGCCTCAATCATCTTTGGAGTTCTTCTAAGCCATTTGATGATCTCTTTCTGCACTTTTTGGAGGTTATCCATCTTGACGAGAAATCGGTAAGTAGATTTGATCTGATACTCCAGCAGATCATTATTCCCGAGCTCATAGTGGGCGATGATATTAAGAATCCGAGCAAAACAGTGAATGTCCTCTCTAAGATTGACATCTCTGAAATTGATAATCCTGTTGAGGTACTTGACAGCATTTTGGTTGTCCCCGCTACCGAAGTAGAGACAGGCGATCTTATAATAGAAAAGCAAAACTCGATGGTGATCGAGCTTACCTTCTAACTGCTCCATTTTTTTCTCGAGTGGCTGAATAAGCTTGAGACCATCGGTAAACCTTCCCTCCATAAAGTGACGGTTAATTTTACCGTTGTAGGTGTATAAGAAGGCCAGGATGCTAATATTCTCATTCGCCGGCTGAGTATTGAGTGCCTCTAGCTCGTTGAGCACCAGGCGATACTTATCATAATGCCGAATATTGAATAATGCGGCCAAAAGGTTGTGAAGTCCTTTGATATACAGGTCGGGTTTGGAGGACTTGAGTTCCGGATGGCTATTAAACAAATCAACCCAAGCCTGGCCGTACCTATAGCATTTTACAAAGTCCTGAACGATATAGTGAAACCAGACCATCGCCTGGTACAGGTAGAGTTTCTCATTTACCGATAGGTCTCCGGCATCATACTTCGGCATCTGACGGTAGTAAAACCGACTGACCATTTGATAGTCAGCCTCATTGCGTACACTACCGAGTTTGAGGTACAGTCCATAGAGAGAAAGCGAGAGGTTCGAAAACTCCTGAGTTCGGGCGATTATTTGAGTGAGCCTGGTAGTCTCTCTGGTCAGGGACTCAGCCCTGTTTTCCATACTGTGGGTGATGTATTGACCTTCAATCAACTTTTCGAAATCAACAATTTCTAAGTGAAGGACATCTTCATGATGCTCAATCGCTTTCAGCTTGATGCGATCCAGGATTTTAAGACTTTGTCGATAGAGCCCTTTGCTGTAGAGTACACGAGCATAGTCGATATGTTCTCTAATCTCTATGTCAGCATTTTGATTGATCTCCAGAAGTCGGAGACTTTTTAGGATTTGTCGATAAAGATGGGCTTTGGTGTTTGAGAGTTGCGAAGGTTTGATTTGGCTGGCCTTGCTCATTAAGGCCTTCTCATCATACTCCCTGAGTTGATCTAAAGTGTCAAATAGCTGAATGAACTTAGTGTCACGATCGGCATTTGTACGCTTAGCGTAAAGCTTGAAATGGCGCTTTTCTGCTTTAGAAAGCGATTTAATCAAATAAAAGAGCGAGTCTGGTTCTAATTTGGGCATTGTAATTATGAATCCATATTATTGGCGTAAATCACTGATGGTCAGAAAGTTGTTGTTGGGGTAATGCCCTTGGATATCGTAATAACTCCCTTTTTTGAATTCACCATCCTACCAAGTTAGGGTACTTTTAAAATCGAATGAAAATTTAATAAGCTTAATCTTAAGCTAACACTGATTACCATGAGTAAAGATAAGATTCACATATTCGACACCACACTCCGAGATGGAGAGCAGGTGCCCGGCTGCCGACTCAATTCTGATGAAAAAGTAGAAGTCGCGCGAGCACTGGAGCGGCTGGGAGTGGATGTCATAGAAGCAGGTTTCCCTGTGTCTAGCCCCGGTGATTTCAACTCAGTCGTGGAGATCTGCCGAGCAGTTAAAGAGCCGGTGGTTTGTGCATTGACCCGGGCGATTGTTATGGATATAAACCTGGCAGTGCAAGCGCTCCATGACGCAAAACGCCCGAGAATTCATACCGGAATAGGCGCTTCTGACGTCCATATCCAGCACAAGTTCAGATCCACGAGAGAAAAAGTACTGGAGCAGGGTGTGTCAGCGGTCAAGTATGCAAAAAAATATGTTGAGGATATAGAGTTCTATGCAGAGGATGCAGGAAGGGCGGATATAGAGTTTCTAGCGCAAATGGTGGAGGCAGTAATTGCAGCGGGTGCTACGGTGGTCAACATTCCGGATACGACGGGTTACAATCTGCCCGACATGTTCGGACAGAAGATCAAATACCTGATGGACAATGTGCCCAACATTGACAAAGCCATTATCTCCGTTCATTGTCACAACGATCTTGGCCTGGCTACCGCAAATGCATTAGCAGGGCTGCAAAACGGTGCGCGACAGGTTGAGTGCACGATCAATGGCATTGGGGAGAGAGCCGGCAACACATCTCTTGAGGAAGTGGTGATGGCCATTGAGTGCCACCAGCACCTCAACATGGAAACAGGGGTGGATCCCAAGCAGATTTACGGCATTAGCAACCTCGTCTCAGGAATGATGGGCATGCCTGTACAGGCTAATAAAGCAGTAGTAGGAGCAAACGCTTTTGCACATTCGTCAGGCATTCATCAGGATGGATTTTTAAAGCATCGCGAGAACTATGAAATCATGGCTCCAGAGGATGTGGGAGTTAATCAGTCATCGATCGTATTGACAGCTCGTAGCGGCAGGGCCGCTTTATGTCATAGATTGGAGAATCTTGGCTATGAATATTCCAAAGAAGAGATGGAAACCTTATATATGCATTTCCTTGAGATGGCCGACGAACGTAGGGAAATCAAAGATGAAGATCTTACTGAATTAGTCAATATTGACGAGGTAATCAAGATGAATAAACAAGAGAAAGTTGAGTCGTAATACGCTTTTTGATAAAGTCTGGGACGCCCATGTGGTTGAGCCGATACCCGATGGCCCGGACATACTCTACATAGACCAGCACTACATCCACGAGGTGACCAGCCCACAGGCATTCACCGGTCTTGAAAATCGTGGGTTGTCAGTTTTTAGAAAAGAAAGAACCCTGGGTACGGCGGATCATAATGTGCCGACCAGGGATCAACATTTGCCTATCAAGGAGGCACTCTCTCGCCATCAGGTCGAGAAACTCACTGAGAACTGTGAAAAGTTTGACGTTGAACTCTTTGGCTTAGGTCACAAGTATCAAGGTATAGTCCATGTGATTGGGCCTGAGTTGGGTGTGACCCTACCGGGAATGACCATAGTATGCGGTGATAGTCATACTTCCACACATGGAGCATTTGGTGCCATTGCGTTTGGTATAGGTACTAGTGAGGTGGAGATGGTGCTGGGTACTCAATGCTTACTCCAAAACCGGCCAAAGACCATGAGGATTGAAATCAACGGGGAGTTGGGTAAAGGAGTTTATTCAAAAGATATTATCCTTTACGTGATTTCGAAAATTTCAGCCTCAGGAGGTACTGGGTACTTTGTGGAGTACGCCGGTTCAGCCATCCGAAGCTTGTCCATGGAAGCTCGCATGACCATTTGCAACATGAGTATTGAGATGGGTGCCCGTGGAGGAATGATTGCTCCGGATGAGACGACATTTGAGTATATCGAAGGTCGGGAGAGAGCGCCTAAGGGCGCTGATTTTGAAAAGGCCAAAGCCTATTGGTCTTCTTTGGTGTCAGATGAAGATGCCGAGTACGACAAAGTATTGGAGTTTGATGCGGCAGACATTGCGCCGATGATCACCTATGGCACCAACCCTGGAATGGGTGTCAAAATCTCGGACAGCATTCCGATAGGGGCGACCGATGGATCGAAGGAGTCATTCGACAAATCACTGGCCTACATGGGACTGACACCAGGCCAGTCATTGCTGGGCAAGCCCGTCAACTATGTTTTCATCGGCAGTTGTACCAATTCAAGGATAGAAGACCTGCGTGAGGTGGCCAACTTCGTGAAGGGCAAGCAAAAGGCTCCCAACACCAATGTGTGGATCATTCCCGGCTCTAAGCAAGTAGAGAAGGCCGTAATTGAAGAAGGCCTGGACCAGATTTTGGTGGAAGCCGGATTTGAATTCAGGCAACCGGGCTGTTCTGCCTGTCTTGGCATGAATGAAGACAAAGTGCCAAAAGGGGAGTATTGTGTGTCCACCTCCAATCGGAATTTTGAAGGCCGACAAGGCCCTGGAGCACGTACCTTTCTAGCCAGTCCGCTCACTGCCGCGGCTACCGCAATCAATGGCCACATTACAGATATTAGAGATTTTTTATAAATGCAGAAGTTTACAAAGATTCAATCGGAGGCTGTAACACTTCCGATAGAGAATATAGATACAGACCAGATTATCCCAGCCCGTTTTCTGAAGGCGACAGACCGGAAGGGTTTTGGGGAGAATCTATTTCGCGATTGGCGATATAATGATAACAATGAGCCAAACCCTGATTTCATATTAAACCAACCGGGAATAAAAGGCGAGATTCTTGTCGCCGGAAGGAATTTTGGCTGTGGATCAAGTAGAGAACATGCGGCTTGGGCCATCTATGATGCGGGGTTTAGAGTAGTGGTGAGCAGTTTCTTTGCTGACATATTTAAGAATAACGCCTTAAACAATGGCCTTCTACCGGTTCAGGTGTCGGGCGATTTTTTGAATGCCATATTTTGGGAAGTGAAGCGAAAGCCCGACACCATGTTCGAAGTAGATCTTGAGAAGCAGCTATTCTCATTTGCCCGATTAAAAGCAGGTGAGGAGTTTGAAATTGGTGCATACCACAAGACCTGCCTCATCAATGGCTATGACAACATCGATTATATCCTTAGCAGAAAAGAGGCAGTCGAAAACTTCGAAAAGAACCGGACACACGCCTGGTAATCATTGGATGATTAAAATATTGTGCAATGTCGTTGAGTTAAGCTCCAATAGTCCCTCTTTGAAGAGGGTAGGGAGATGTTAACCAAAACATTGCTTAACTAAACGACATTGAATAATAAAATGACAAAGAATATAGCAGTACTCGCCGGTGATGGCATTGGACCAGAGGTAATGACCGAGGCGCTCAAAGTGCTGGACACCATAGGGGAAATAGCCGGAGTAAGTTTCAAATATGAGCACTGTCTGGTTGGAGCAGAGGCTATTGACGGTACTGGCGATCCGTTTCCGGCAGCAACGGAGAAGGCTTGTTTGGAAGCTGATGCCATCCTATTTGGAGCCATTGGGCATCCCAAGTACGATAATGATCCATCTGCTAAGGTAAGGCCGGAGCAAGGCCTACTAGCCATGCGCAAGAAACTGGGATTATTTGCGAATATCAGACCGGTCAACACCTATGAGGCACTGGCTGAAGCTTCACCACTCAAGAGCCACCTCGTCAAAGGAGTCGACTTTATCGTTTTCAGGGAGCTGACTGGCGGCATTTATTTCGGTCAGCCAAGAGGTAGGTCAGAAAATGGCGAAATGGCGTTCGACTCGTGCACCTATACAGCGGAAGAGATCACAAGGGTTGCCAGATTGGCTTTTGATGAGGCACGAAAAAGAAACAACAGGCTGACCTTGGTCGACAAAGCCAATGTGTTGGCAACCTCCAGGCTTTGGAGGGAGGTAGTACAGGCCATGGCTGATAAAGAGTACAAAGATGTGGAGGTGGACTACCTTTTTGTTGACAATGCAGCGATGAAGATCATTACGAATCCAGCGTCTTTCGATGTAGTCTTAACAGAGAATATGTTTGGAGATATCCTTACCGATGAGGCCTCTGTTATTACTGGCTCTTTGGGTATGTTGCCGTCAGCTTCGGTAGGTAAAGACAAAGCGCTGTACGAGCCGATCCATGGCTCTTATCCTCAAGCCACCGGAAAGGGTATTGCCAACCCGATGGGAATGATCCTGTCAGCAGCGAGCATGCTGGAGTTGAGCTTCGACATGCGCTCAGAGGCCGCCACGATCAGAGCAGCGGTCAATGAAGCCTTAAATGAAGGCATAGTGACAGAAGACATCAACTCGTCTAATCCGAGCACCACCAGCCAGGTGGGTGACTACATTGTAGACAGAGTGAAGGCTACCGCTACCGCGAATGGCTAACAGAATCCGGCCAATGTGCTATTTTTGGTAAAAGCATTGGCCAAGATTCTCACAGCTGAACAAACCAGGGCTGCCGATCAGTACACGATTGAGCACGAGCCCATCGCCTCAATCGACCTGATGGAGCGGGCGAGTATCGCTTTCACGGATTGGTTTAAAGATAGATTTGCACCAGGCCAATCAGTTTTCATTTTTTGTGGGACTGGCAATAATGGTGGAGATGGGCTGGCCATCGCACGACTACTTAAAGCAGACCACTACGAAGTAGAAGCCTTCGTGGTGGGAGACCCCAAAAAAGGTTCTGAGGATTTTCAGATCAACTACGATCGTTGGACTAAACCTGGAACCCCGATTAAGGTGATCGACTCTGCTGACGAGTTGGTTGATGATTTTAGTCCGGATATCATCATCGATGGAATGTTTGGAAGTGGCCTATCCAGACCTTTGACGGGAACATATGCTGAGCTGATAGAAGTGCTCAACAGCTTAAATTCGATTCGCGTTTCGATCGATATTGCCTCAGGACTCTACACCGATAGACCGGCCCAGGGAGCCATTTTTCAACCGGATTACACCGTATCATTTCAGTTGCCCAAGCTGGCGTTCCTCCTACCGGAAAATGCGGCATATGTGGGTAAGTGGACGATAGTTGACATTGGACTGTCTACCCAATTTATCCAGGCCGCACCCTCAACCAAGCACTATGTGGACAGAGGTTTTGCAAAAGCATTGCTAAAGTCACGAAAGAAGTTTTCGCACAAAGGTGACTTTGGGAAAGTATTGCTCATCGCAGGGAGTAAGGGCAAAATGGGAGCGGCAGTACTATCCGCAAGAGCGTGCTTACGAGCAGGAGCTGGTTTGCTCACAGTGTATGTTCCAGGTATAGGGCTGGATGTAATGCAATCTTCTATTCCGGAAGCGATGGTCTTGACTGATCCCTGTATGGATTGCTTGACAGCACTTCCAAAAGAATTGGATGCTTTTGACACTATAGCCATTGGACCCGGTATTGGTCAGGATCAACAGACCTTTCAAATGTTGACTGCCCTACTACATGAAATAGAAACACCAATGGTCATCGACGCTGATGCACTCAACCTTATTGGTGCTAATCCAGAGTTACTACATTCGATCCCAGCGAACTCCATACTTACTCCTCATCCCAAGGAGTTTCAACGATTGGCAGGAAATTATTCTGATTCTTTTGAGCGCTTGGAAAAACAACAGCAGTTAGCCGCAAAGTACAATTTGAATTTGCTGGTTAAAGGAGCACATTCTGCCATTGCCGAGCCAGACAGGGGCACATATTTTAACAGTACTGGCAATCCTGGTATGGCTACTGCGGGTAGCGGAGATGTGCTCACCGGAGTTGTTACGGGTCTGCTAGCCCAAAGGTATAATGCACTGGAAGCGTTGCAATTAGGAGTATACCTTCATAGTAGTGCGGGAGACTTGGCGGCAAGTAGATTGGGACAACCATCAGTCATGGCTTCTGATATTATCGAGGAACTTCCGCAAGCTTTTTCCAGCCTCGCATTATAAGCGGCACCCTTTTTGTTATTGGGATATTAATATTTGGAAAAACTTGAAGTGGCGGCTTAACGAAAGAATCACACAAAAATTTCATAACAAAGGTCGAACCAGGGTATTTTTTTTCCGTTATTTGTATTAATTTATGTAACAAGTATAGTTACCAGACTGATTTGAAACCTGCTTCCTACATATTGTCCCTTTTGATACTGCTCTCCATCACATGGAGTGCGTCTGGACAAGATCAGTCTTCTAGCAACCTCCAGGCTGAAAACCCCATTCTTCAGCAAGCCTCCATCGATATCAAAAACCAGATTGAGGTATATCCTAATCCAGCTGTAGAATTTCTAATCGTAGAAATCCAAAATTCAGATTTGGTAGATACGGAATTCGAAATGCACAGCCTCATCGGAAATCAGGTCACCATTGATCCTGAGGAGATCGGCTACAATCTTTACCGAATCCCCGTGAAAAACTTTGCTGCCGGATATTATTTCCTTGTGGTGAAAGATGAGATTTCGCGCTACAAAAAAGCCTTCAAGTTCTTGAAGAAGTAAATTTTACTCTCTTTCGCGGCAGCCTATCTGATTCGTGACGACCATCTAAGCTTCTTACCAGATCAAGATTCTAGTCCTATTAGCTTGGTGTTCATTCAACAATGCATGATTGACCATTTTCAATTATCAATCATGCATTGTCAATTCTTCTTACTGTTGCGAAACGCCATAGTGCTTCCTAAAGATCTGTTGATACTCAGTCGCCTTCTCCGTTTCACCCACGCTATTGAAGGCCCTGGAAAGCTCGTTCAGTGAAATGAGGTTGCGCTGAATTTGGTAGGTGTCATTGATGTTGTTCTCAAAGAGGTAAGTCAGCATCTCATCAGCCCGGGCACTGGTGACTTCCGCTATTTGATTCGCCAACTCCTCTTCCCCAACTCTAAGAAGCATTCCTACCTGCTGTACGGTGAAATGATCAAATCGGATAGACTCATCTGGAATCAACTCGATACACTTAAGGAGCGCCTCTCTAGCCTCGCTGTATCGATTTTCAGCCATTAGCTCAGTTGCCAGGGTGTTGAATGTAGCACGGTGGTTGAGGACAAAGTTTCTGTAGTCTTCAGAATAGTAGACATTAGGGTTATCAAGCTCTCTCCAGTAGAAGTTGTTCATTAAGTTGTCATACATGATGTCGGCATTGACAAGCAATTGAGAAGGGTCAGGATTTTCGATGGGTAGTAATCTATAAGCTGTGCCTTCCTGTACCACATATCTGCGCAGATCAACATTTACTCCGGCAAGTGAGGTGTTATTAAAATAGATTGGGCGCTCCCAGTTGTTGGAGGCAATAAAGTCGATGATCGCCAGATCCTTCTTTTCCAGGCCGCTACCCTTAATGTTCCAGGACATCCTGCTGGTCATTAAATCCCTCATATCATTTGGTATGATTCCTTTGCTCAGAACATCTGCTGTGTCGACGGCCATAAACATTGACTTAGCAGGAACAGAATTGTAGCTGCTGATGCTCGTGGGTACGCGAAGTGCCGGGTGATTATCTTTCAGCAGTTTGAGGTACTGCTTCACGTTGATGGCACCTTTGACGCTAGGGTTCTCGACCACCGGTAGGTAGTCATTAGGTCCTCCCTGGATATAGTCCTCCAGGCTCAGTGTAAAGGGTAGCGGGTCAGACTCATACGCCTGACGGGTCATCTGCTCGATGTACCAGTCGGTGTTGAAGTAGCTCAATACAACTACGCGTACGTCAGTACGGAAGCCTTCGACCTCCTGAGCATACCATAATGGGAATGTGTCATTATCACCACCCGTGAAGATGATGGCATTAGGTGCGCAGCTAGCAAGGAAGTTCTTAGCAGAATCAACAGAGAAATATCGGTC
This sequence comes from uncultured Roseivirgaceae bacterium, assembly GCA_964351595.1. Taxonomy (GTDB): domain Bacteria; phylum Bacteroidota; class Bacteroidia; order Cytophagales; family Cyclobacteriaceae; genus UBA6059. The sequence goes on from CAYGOT010000032.1 coordinate 48,085, forward strand.
AGAGCGATCATGATCATCCCAGTTCTCTACCGCCATGATGACTGGTGCAGAAAGACAAAGTACCGTTGCGATGGCTGGCGCTGCAGCACCCTTCATCGCTTTTTTAAGCAAGTCATAAAATGCCAGTACAGCAAAACCTATCCAGAAGGCAAATGCATAATAAGAGCCGGCATAGATATAGTCCCTTTCACGAGGCTCTACGGGTGGTGAATTAAGGTAGAGTACCAGGGCGGCTCCTGTCAAGAAAAAGAGCAACGCCACTACCGCAAAATTCTTTCCGTCTTTTCGATACTGGTAAAACAGTCCTATGATACCTAGAAGTAGCGGGATCATGAAATAGTTATTGCGCCCTTTGTTTTCAGCTAGTTCGCTGGGTACTTCTTTGAAAGCATCATTGATGCTCATCCAGTCGGCATTCTGAATATCCGACTCTCTGCCTGCAAAATTCCACAGGAAGTAGCGCATGTACATATGACCAAGCTGATGCTTGAACAT
>CAYGOT010000033.1:0-47796 GCA_964351595.1 uncultured Roseivirgaceae bacterium
ATGGGTGCCTCGACCTGGCACTGCATGATAGGCAATAGCAAACGCTGGAAAGCCGATCAATCCCTTACCAGAATCCTTGACATCAACGGTCAGCAGATACAAGTGACAGCCAAAAGAGGAACCACAGACAGAGAAGTATTGCTAAGCTGGACCGGTGAGGAAATAAGGTTTGTGGATATCGTGGAAGCGGCTGGTCAGGTACCCCTGCCACCCTATCTCAATCGGGCGGCCACCGATGATGATAAACCAAGGTATCAGACGGTCTACTCTGAGAAGGATGGCGCAGTAGCGGCCCCTACAGCCGGACTGCATTTTACGCCGGAGGTGCTTTCAGCATTAGCCGCTAAGGGACTGAAAGAGGAGTTTTTGACACTCCATGTCAGTGCCGGCACTTTCCAACCCATCAAGGTAGATGACGTCACGGAACATCCGATGCATTCCGAGCAGATCGTGATTTCCGAGAGCAACTTGCAGAACCTCATCAAGGCAGAAAAGCTCATTCCGGTAGGTACCACCTCTATGCGAACCCTGGAGTCGCTGTATTGGTATGGTGTGAAATTACTCCATGGCGATGACACCACTTTTGCGGTAGCAAAGCTGGCGCCATATCAGCATTACAACGGGCTGCCTGGTCGCAATCAGGCATTTGAGGCCGTGCTCGATCACATGCAAAAGCAGCAAAAAAATGAGCTGATCGGTGAGACGGAAATCTTCATCTTCCCGGGATATGAATTCAAGGTTTGTGATGCGCTGATTACCAATTTTCATCAGCCGGGATCTACGCTCATCCTGCTGGTCGCGGCTTTTATCGGAGAGGATTGGAAGAAGGTATATCAATATGCGCTCGACAATGAATTTAGATTTTTGAGCTATGGAGATAGCTCGATATTGATACCTTAGTAAGAACCAACACTTGAACTAATTTTCAGGTGTTAGCTATTATATTTTAGTGTTGGTATTGAACGATTCTGCTCGACACTGCAAATAGCAGTTGCGATGCACGTCGTGTTTAGATTTAGCCAAGAAGTAAAGAGCTCAATCAGCAAAAAGTGCAAGAATTCCCCCAAACAGGGTGATTGATTTGAATGTTATCGATAGGCTTATTTGTGTTGTACATAATGTTTTTTTGAATGTTAGGTTTAATCATGATCATTATGGAAATAAAATATCCCCCCCTTTGGCATCTTCTAAGGTCATTAGCACTATTTGCAGTTTTGACAATTGCGTTTGGTTGTTCAGAAGAGGAGTCAACACAGACATCCATTATACATCCTCAGGCCCGAGACCTGGTCGATCTATTCATTGAAGAAGCAGAAAAGAGAAACGTAGAGCTCGATTTAAGAGGCCTCAGAGTTGAGTTTACGAACGAAACCGAAATTGGTGGTAGTCCGTTCTGCGGAATCGCGCTCAAAACGTCCCCAAATGCATTAGTGAGGATTAGCCAACCTTGCTGGGATCCATATTCTGATTCTGAAAAAGAAATTTTCATCCTGCATGAGCTTGGCCATGCACTTCTATCAAGACCTCATCTTGATGCGGAGTTTGATAACGGCTTGGCTGTAAGTATGATGAACAGCAATCCTTACAATATCTACAACCAATGGACATTGAACCTACGTGATTATTACATTGATGAACTGTTTGGTACCCATGAAGGGCCTCCTGATTGGGCTGAGCGAAACGAAAATAGTAGGGTTGTATTTGAAGAGAATTTCGAGTCTATTGGATCCTGGGAGCTTACCAACAACCTGGGCGAATCACCCGCACCACACATTACCGGCGCACTTGATAGTGCCAGGTCATGGCTTGAACTTAGGAGTAGTGACAATACTGTTTCAGAGAATTCCCATTATTGGCGTTTACGATTAGAGGATCTTGATATAGCTCCTGATTCCGAACTAGAGCTACGCGCAAGGGTCAGAGGCCAGGACATAAGTGGAGAAGGTATAGTTGTGTCAATGAGGGGGGACGCTATTGATGTAAGCACCAGTATAACGTTTGACCTCCAGTTAATCGAAGAACAAGGAGACTTTGGCTTTCAAAGGGTTAATCTGAGAATACCTTACTATACCTCAGCAGTTGACAGGCTGACTATCTTCTTTGTGATGAGATCCAACACAAGTGGTACAGCTTATTTGACAGATTTGGAACTAGTTGAGTGGTACTAGCGTGTATACGATCATTTTATATCCCTTTTTTTTACTCAGCTTCTTCATACGTACATTATTCCCCTTTACGGATGAAGCTAAGTTCGCACGATGGGTGGAGCGGTACCGGGCATATCGTGAGTTGATACCCATTGAGAAAATCTATGTTCATATTGATCAGACGGGCTACTACCCAGGTGAGGAAATGTATTTTGCGGTGCACACACTTAATGGCATGACCAATCGGTATGACTCTGCCTTAAGCGTGACAGCCTACCTTGAGATCATTAATCAAGATGACAGCATTGTGATACGGAAACCTGTGCGCTTAGATGGCGGTAAATCGTATGGTATACTTAATCTTGATTCATTAAAGCCCAATGCACCTTATCGGCTCAGAGCGTACACCACTTGGATGAAAAATTTCGGGCCTTTAGGGTTTTTCGAACAGCCCTTTGCCATAGTCACACCAGATATGAAAGGTGTATTATCGGTTGATCCAATAGTTGCTAAAACCGAATACACCTCCGATCACTTGACAATGCTGACATCCAATCCTGAGTGGTTTCAACTGCAATATGATCATGGGGATCAATCAAATAGCATGCAGAAGTTGCTAATGGTAGTCGAAGGACAGCAGCACATCGCCTACTCCGCGATCATGACTGTGGAGGATGGGGCAAGTGCGGCTGCAATCAAAAAAACCAAACTGCCTCTAGGTTACATTCGGGTAAGTGTATTGAACCGGCACCTTGATGTCATGGATCAACTGTTGCTCTACAACGATCATGAGTCTGTAAATTACCAATTGAATGAGTTAATCCAACTTTCTGGTAAGAGAACATCCCATTCGTTTCAATTAATCCTCAAAGATGAACACGGAGCGCCGATTAACGGATCTTTTTCTGTCGCTCTTAGGCATAAAGTGGAGGACGGGGTGTCACGTTTTAGCATGAGACGGTTCTTGGGTAGTGTATACCAAAATCGCAATCGCCAGGGAACAAGTCCAGAGGTCAACTGGCTTGACTTATCACAACAATTTGAGCTCAAAGACCTTGACACCTTTCACTATATGGAACGTACTATGGCGCTAGGTGGCTTGGCGCTCAAGCCCAACGGCAAACCAAAAAATGCGGTAGACATCAAGATGTTTGTCAATGCCAAAGTGCCGTTCTATGCTGAATCGCAAACAGACAATAAGGGATTGTTCGTCATGGATGAGATATACTTCGAAGACGAGGCAGATATCATCTTATCAGAAGCAAACAACCGGCTGATGAAGTTTGACATTTATCCGCTTTGGCCCGAGCCCGCACCTGTATCATCATACCCGTTGAGCGTCAAAATAGTACCCCATTCATTGACAAAAACCACCGATTTTTCTATCAAAGTTGATGAAATGTATAAACTTCAAGCTGATGACATCATACTTGAAGAGGTTGAGATCAAAGCACATCAAGAGCGATATAATATTAGAAAAGGGGTAGCCAGACTTTATGGTAGAAGTGAGATAACGATCGATAGAGAAGATGTCAACTTTAATAGTGGCCTCTACGCCAGTGCTTTCCAGATCCTTGCAGGAAGAGTATCATCATATATTCCTCCCCCGAGAGGAGGAGCCGGAGGGATGTTTGTGAGAGCAGGTGGTCAATCATCAACGGGACCTCTCTGTCTACTCAATGGTGTACCTACTACTTGCGAAAGCCTCGCATTGATACCGGTTCAGCTAATCAGTTCAATAGATGCGTCTCCTAAGGCTACAACCATTTTTGGTGGTCGTGGAGCTAATGGATTTATTGCTGTTTACACTTTTGCTGCCGAGCCGAACAAGACGTTCCAAAGAGAAACCAACCCTTCAGCCCATACATTCTCGGTAGAGGGGTATCACCCTCAAGACTTACCAGAAATGCCTGATTATGACACGAAACAACCTGAGCACATGGTACCAGACTATAGAAGGACATTGTTTTGGAATCCAGGGCTACCTACCGATGATTCAGGAACAATGAATTTTACCTTCTTTATGAATGACTTACCTGATCTCGATTATGTGATTGAAGTAGAAGGAGTTGATAAAAATGGCAGATTTGTTAGTTTACAGGTACCGCTATACCCAAAAGATACAGAATGAGAAAGCTCCTACTCTATATCGCCACGAGTCTGGACGGCTACATTGCCGCCCAAGATGGATCAGTTGATTGGTTAGAAACTGTACCCAATCCAGATCAGTCTGACTATGGATATGCTCAATTTTATGAGTCCATCGGCACAACCCTCATGGGTAATGCCACCTATCAGCAAGTACTCGGTTTTGGCGATTTCCCTTATCAGGGAAAGGAAAACTATGTATTCTCAAGACAGTCACACCCGTCCACTGAGCATGTACAATTCGTAAACCAAGATCCGGCAGCCTTTGTCAGTGGTTTGAAAGATCAGCAGGGAGGTGACATTTGGCTGGTAGGTGGTGGTCAACTCAATACCCTGATGTTGGATGCCGGGTTGATTGACGAGATCTTATTGTTTCAAATGCCCATTGTGATAGGAGCTGGCATTGCACTATTCCCAGGCGCACGGATGACTACTCCTCTCGAACTACTGACCTGTACAAGCTATGCCAGTGGAGTGTCATTACTTCATTATGCACTTAGCTAAGCGTTGATCATTTCGCTTTCACTATATTAGTAGCCATGGAGTCTATTAAGGAGTTCCTCACTTTCTTAAGTGAATACGCGGAAGAGGCTAGAAACCTATTCTCAAGTCCACTTTTCAGCTTTGGTGAAGGATCTATCAGTCTAAGTACGATCATCTATTTTGTTTTCTCTTTTTGGCTCCTGTTCTTCATTTCCTCAAGAGTCAGGCGGTTGCTGACGACCAAGGTCCTCGCTAACGCCAATTTCGAGCTGGGCTTGAGGGAAACCATCGGTAGTGCCACCAGACTGGTAATTATAGTCATAGGTTCGATCGTCATCATTCAGTCTGCGGGTATTGACCTCAGTGCCCTGAGTCTGCTGGCTGGTGCATTAGGGGTAGGTATTGGTTTTGGATTGCAGAACATTACTGACAACAGTATTTCCGGTCTCATTATACTATTTGAGAAACCGATCAAGGTCGGTGATCGAATAGAGGTTGGGGATGTGAATGGTGATGTGCTGAGCATTTCAGTAAGATCCACTACCATCCTGACCAATGACAATATCTCGATCATCGTACCCAACTCGGAGTTTATCTCTCGGCAGGTGATCAACTGGAGCCACAACGACCGCAACATCCGGTTCCGCATTCCGGTAGGTGTGAGCTACAATGAAGATCCTGAAAAGATCAAAGCGATCCTCCTGAGCGTAGCTGATGACAATCCCAATGTCCTGAAAAACCCCGGACCTCAGGTCATTTTTGATGGTTTCGGTGATAGTTCACTGGATTTTATGCTTGCAGTGTGGACCAGCACGTATATTGCCCGGCCCAGGATACTCAAGAGTGACTTGTATTTTGAGATATTCAAGCGATTTAAAACCGCAGGGGTCGAGATTCCATTCCCACAGCGGGACATCCACATCCGATCTACTGTCGAGACACAACCCAACGAAATCAAAGGGCGTTAGTAGTATCCTTAATCTTTATTAGCGAAATTTGCGGCTTATGAGACCAAGCGCACGCTTCATTTTCAAGTTTATCATTGTCCATCTGGTGACCTATATCGTCACGGGCCTTATCGCGTTCAGCACCTTCATGAAAGGTCTCTACACCGGACCCGATGCATTGTTTGCGTCATTCCTGGTGACGCCCGCCGATCCTGAACTCTGGAATGCTATGCTAACCAAAATGATCCCTATCCAGTTGATCAGGGGGCTTTTGCTCGGGATGGTGTTTTACAGTTTATCCAAGTACCTCAAGCGCATGAGTCTGCGAAGAAGGTTCATCATGTTCATGGGCTTTTACTTCCTGGTAGGATTCCTGGCAGGACCGGCTATAGGACCCGGGACATTGGAGGGCATGGTGTATATGCTACCGAAATTCAGCCCAGATGGTCATGTCAAAGTATTTGGTGAAATGGCACTACAGTCGGTGCTACTCAGTGCATGGATGGCGAAGTGGATGAGGACTACACCACTGCCAGAATCTGCCGAGCGTGACTAAATGATCCCCATCTCATAGGCCGACCTCTTCACTACCTCACTACTATCGTGACGATGATCCGTCAGGTATTGGATGAGGTCACGTGAAAAACCCAACTTATCCGCTACCGACTGGCAAAAGGCAATTTCTTTTTTATGAATAATGCCGTCTACCAGCATCATCTGAATGCAGTCATAGATCGACTGAAACTTCAAATCAAGATCAAGTCCGATGGCATCCAGATCTTCAATCTCGTCCGGTTCTTCAATTAACTCATCAATGGTCTGAGTCGGTAGGCCATAGTCTTGACCTATGTTTCGGATCATGTCCTCCTCTACTACCGCAAAACTATCATCCACCTTTGCCAGATGCACCAATAGACTGAGATGAGCTCTCTGTGCTGTTTCCATATTCCATACCAGCTGTAAAATATGAATATAGCAATATTCTAATTGATTATTCAAATAGCGATAGACTTATTCTGTCTATCAGGGTCAAAGCTCGACCAACAGCAATATATCATCCATAAAAGACCTCATCGTACCGTCCTGGTATTGGCCTGATTTACTCGTTTCTCAATGTCGTAACAGGGTTGATCGTTGCGGCTCTGAAAGCCTTATGACCTACAGTAGCTAGCGCAATCAGCAAAGACACGAACAGCGCGACCAGGAATATGCCAGGCCCCAGTGCAATGCGAAAAGCAAATTCGGTGAGCCACTCATTCATGAAATAGTAGGCCAGCGGTGCTGCAATCAAAAATGCTATGACCAACAGCTTCACAAACTCTTTGGAGAACAAGCCGACAACATTGGCGATACTGGCACCAAGGACTTTGCGAATGCCGACTTCCCTTAGCTTTTGGTTGACCATGTAGGAGATCATGCCAAACAAGCCCAGACAACCAATAAAAATAGCGATGACTGCAAAGACCGTAAACAGCTGGGATAATCGCTCTTCCGCCTCATAGTTTTGTGCTAACTGCTGATCGAGGTACTCATACTCGAAAGGTTGATTGGGAAAGGCACTCATCCAGGAGACTTCCAGCGAGGCTAGGGTTGATGCTCTGTTCTCAGCATCCAACTTCACAAAAACCTCATAGAAATTGGCCTTCTCCATACCGATAAAGCATGACTGAATCGGCTCTCGGAGGGACACCAGATTGAAGTCACGAACGACTCCCACAATGGGTACCTCAGTACCTCCCAGGTTAACGGATTTTTGTATGGCCTCAACAGGATCCTCTATTCCCATCTCGCTCATCATCATCTCATTGATCACTACCTCCCGCACTGTGTCACTTTGGCGGTAGCTGCGTCCGGCGAGGAGTTCCATGCCGAATGTTTCGATATAGTTTTCATCTCCATATTTGGAATGAGTCATATACTGCTCGTCCTCAACAGAACCTTCAAACCTATAACCTTGCATCCATACATTCCCGGAGCTTGCAGCGCCATTCCCTACACTATAACTACTGATCCCTCGCATGGCCGACAGCTGATTGGTGAAGCGCTCATATTTATCGTTCTGATTTTCCGGTAGGGGGATAGTGATCAGAGCATCCTTATCGAAACCAAGATCCTTGGAAAGGAAAAAGTCAAGCTGAGAATTGACCACTAGCGTGCAAATGATCAGGGTCTGAGACACACCAAATTGTAAGACGACAAGCGAGCGCCTCAGCCATAGTCCACCTCCAACTTTTCTGCCGAGGTTGCTGCGTATGGCCTCCAATGGCCTGAAACCCGCCATCAGAAACGCCGGATACAATCCCGAAAAAAGGACGGTGAAGACAGTCGCCAAAACGAGAAAGACCAATATCTGTGGACTTGTTAGTTCAAATGGTGGTTCGTACCCGAGAATCTCCGTCATCAATGGATAAGCCATATACGCTACCCCGCAAGCCAGTAATGCGGAGAAAGCGGTGATCAGGAAAGTCTCCCCGAGGTAGTTGAGAATCAGGCTTGATTTGGAACTGCCCAACACCTTCTTGATGCCGACCTCACGCGACCGCTGCATGGCTTGTGCGCTCGCCAAATTGACGAAGTTGATACAGGCGGTGAGTAGCATTACCAAACCAATGAGGGCCAGCATGTAGATCGTATTTTTCGAGATGGTACGATTAAAACCGCCTACCTCAGTATCAAAATGCAGCTCTGATAGCAGCTGCACATCGTTTTGCATGAACTGCGCAAAGCGTTCTCCTGCGTTCTGCTCGATGATGTCCGGAAGCTTCTCGTTGAGCGTAGCAGCAGTGGCACCTTCCTGAAGCTTCACATAAGTCTGTAAACCAAAACTTAGTCTGTGCCAGGTGTCCACATCAGGATCATTTTCGATGGTAGCGATGCTATAGATGAGATCAAAAGGAAAGTCAGTGCTATTGGGAGGATCAGCCATGATGCCCGCGACTGTGACTTCCTTATTTGTGCGAATGGTCATTCGCTGACCGAGAACCTCTGCAGGCTCGGTAGTATTGAAGTACTTATGTGCCAGTCGCTCACTTAGGATGACAGCATTAGGCTCATCCAGCACTTCAGCGGTCCCGTCTATCAGTGGCAAATTAAATATCTCCAGAAATGCCTTATCCACGATGGCCGAATTGCCTTCCTCTACAAACTGACGCGGTACATCTCCATCCTTGATTTCCACCGATAGCGTATTTTCAAACCATACCCGGGTCGCATAGGCGACCTCCGGCACATTCTCAAGGAGTGCTGGCCCTAGCGGGAATGGTGTGGCCGGTATCTCACGCCGCTCTGACTGTCGCACGGATACTGTGTTGACCCGAAGTATCCGATCAGGATCATCGTGATGCTGATCGAAGCTCAGCTCATAAGATACCACGCTGTAGGTAAGTATGGCGAAGGCAATACCTACGGCAAGGCCAATAACATTGATAAGGGTATAAGACTTATTCTTCTTAAACTGACGGAGAGCGGATTGGAAAAACAGATGAAACATGCTGTGTTGAGTTTTTGAGTTTCATCAAATGTAAGCGCCTGATGACTGCAACTTTGTTAACGCTCAGTTAAAAAAGGTTAAGGAATGTTAAAAGACGGGGCACTCAATTTATAATCCGAGTATGAGTTGATCCAAGCTGGGGTCTACTAATGAAGCGTAATGACTGCCAGAACGTATGTTGGACGGGGGACTGACAAATACTCGGTTGTGAGTAAACCAATTTATTTTTATCTTCGTTCAAATGATAAATAATATTATCAAATGATATCTGAAGCAACAAGAACTTCCACAAAGCATTATGATCAGCTACTTGAAATTTTAGGTAAGAAGTATATTAGATCAAAAATCGAAAGCCCTTTTGACTTCATTACTATTGCAGCCAGAGGCATTAATGCGAATATTATAGTGAATTTTAGAAATCATTTTAATATTCCAAGGGGGTATGCCGCCGAACTTTTAAATGTCTCAGAACCTACTATTTACAGATGGGTTAGGGATAACAAGAAACTTGATCGGAATTGTTCTGTTCAATTATTTGAGTTAGCAGATTTGTTCCTCTACGGCTCTGATGTTTTTGAAGACAAATCCAATTTCTTTAAATGGCTTGAACTACCCAATACAGCATTGGGAGGATTAGAACCGAAAGTCCTTTTGGAGGTACCAGGAGGTGTTGCCAAGGTAAAGGAACTATTGGGAAGAATAGAGCACGGCGTATACAGCTAGCTGATTTCAAATGATTGTTTACAGGATTGCTAAAAGTAAGAGAGCTTCAGATATTAGCGGAACAGGAGCCGCTTTAAACCCAGGCAGATGGAACGTAAGAGGCACTCCTGTCTTGTATACCGGAGAAAATAAGGAAATCGCTTTGCTCGAAAATATTGTACATACTCCGCCAATGTTGTCTCCCAAACTACATATCCTGACAATTGAGATTCCGAGTGATTCAATTACTCAACTAGAGATAAAAGATCTTCCTCCAAATTGGTCACAGTTCCCAGCCCCAACAGTACTATCTGAAATTGGTCAACGGTGGGTAGAAAGTGAATCCACATTAGGGCTCAGTGTCCCAAGTTGTATTATTCATTCTTCTCGCAACATAATTCTGAATTGCTCTCATAAAGACTATCATGCAAAGGTCCGAATTCTTGATCAAAGAAGTTTTTACTTCGATTCAAGACTTAGAAAATGAGGCTTTGTAATTGAAATGAAACGCACATTAGTGACACTTAGGAATAGTAAGGCAAGCAGCTTTCTCGAACGCAATCAGAAGCACTTACTCATTCTCTTCTTTACCGGCGGTTCATTTTCAATTCTTTGACGGTCGGGTACCTCGATCGACGCTATGACCCGAGTATGCTGTTACCGAACCTCCATCAGTTGGTCGTCGTTGTGCTATGGAGGTGGAATCCCAAATTAGTGTTATTAATAAAGGTGAAGATCCCTACATTTTACTGTAGTATTACCTACCGCGAATATTTAAAAGAAATAAAGTGAACAGAATTTTAGCCAAGCTACTTATTCAATCAACTCGTAGCTCAAAGGGTAGTAAGACAAATCCGAAAGCTAAGCCATCCAGCTATCAACTTGCTAAAAAATATCGCGAGTTCTTAGTTTCTTTAAAACGGAACTTGAAGAATTTGATACTGATTGTAACGGGTATTTTTTCTGCGTCCTTTGGGTTTAAGGGATTTCTTCTGACCAATGATTTTATCGATGGAGGAGCTACAGGAATTTCATTACTTCTAGCTGCAGTAACAGAAATTCCTCTTTACATATTCATCATTGGCGTAAACCTTCCCTTTGTAGTACTTGGCTATCGGATTATGGGCAAGCGATTCGCTATCAAAACTGCTCTGGCAATTATAGGGCTTGCCATTTGCGTAGCAATTGTCCCATTTCCCAATGTCACAAATGACGATTTGCTCGTCGCAATTTTTGGTGGGTTTTTCCTAGGGGCAGGTATAGGACTTTCAATTAGAGGCGGTGCTGTAATTGATGGAACTGAAATTCTCGCGATTTTCTTAAGTCGAAAGTTTTCCACGACCATTGGTGATATTATCATACTGATCAATGTGGTGATTTTTTCTTTTGCCGCCTATTTACTTTCTATAGAAATTGCCCTTTACTCCTTGATCACCTACATCGCCGCTTCCAAAACGTTGGATTTTATAATCGAAGGTATTGAGGAATATATAGGCGCAACGATTATTTCTACTCAGAGCGACCGCATTAAAGAGATGATCACTGACAAACTAGGGCGTGGTGTGACAATTTATAAAGGTCAAGGTGGCTATTCCAAAAATAGCGACCCGAAAGAAATGGATATCATCTACACCGTCATTACTCGCCTAGAGTTAAACAAACTCAATACTGAAATTGAAAAAATTGAACCAAACGCCTTCATAGTAATGAACAGTATAAAGGACATTAAGGGAGGTATGATTAAAAAAAGGCCCTTAAACCATTAACTCTAAACGCCTGGGGTAGCTATATGAAAAGTAATTGGCCTATCAATAATAAAATCGAGTTTTGCACTTATTCGCAATGGCCAATCAACAAGCGGTTCCACAAATGAAACGCACATTAGTAACACTCAGGAATAGTAAGGCGAGCAGCTTTCTCGAACACCATCAGAAGTACTTACCCATACTCTTCTTTACGGGTGGGTTTGTATTTGATTCCTTGACGCTGGGACGCGTGGACAGGCTGTATGACCTGGTGGTGTTGTCCATGCATATGACTTCACTGACATTGACACTTTACCTTTTCAATCTTGCCGATGATGGGAAGTGGCAAAAAACAATCATCGGACGGTTTGAGGAGTATTTCCCTTTGGCTATTCAGTTTTTCTTTGGGGCGCTTTCCAGTGCCTATGTCATTTACTTTTCCAGGAGTGTATCTGTTTCGAAGACCGCTTCCTTCTTCATCATCCTGGTTGTGCTGCTCTTTGCCAATGAGTTTTTGAAAAAGCGGATCTCTAACAAATACCTACAGTTCGGCCTGTATTCATTCGTCAGCTTTACATTTTTTGCCTTTATGCTTCCTGTATTCATCAAAGAGATGAACACCCGGGTTTTTATATTCTCAGGGCTCATCAGTTTGGGAGCTACCCTACTCCTGATGACGACCATCTACAGTTCCAGCCCAAGCACACGTGCCGAGGTAAGTAAGCGCAAGCTGATCGGCCTGGCCTTGTCTGTCTACGTGCTAATGAATGCGTTCTACTTTTTTAATCTTATCCCACCAGTACCTCTTGCGCTGGATGCGGGGCTGGTGGCCCATGATATCCAATTGGAAGATGGTCGATACGTAGTAACCTACGAAAAGGATGACTGGTACGTCATTTGGAGGAGACATAGCACTATTTTTCACCGAAAACCCGATGAGGCTGTGTATATCTTCTCTTCCATTTTTGCACCGACGGATATCAAAAAGTCGATCTACCACAGATGGAAACGATACAACCAAAACCTGGACAAATGGGTGAAAATGCAGGATATCGGCTACCAAATCACAGGTGGCCGGGATGGAGGTTTTCGAGGGTATACCTACAAGAATAATGTCACTGCAGGTGACTGGAGAGTAGAGGTGATCACTGAAGAGGAGTTAGTCCTCGGCGTGATTGATTTTGAAATTGTCAATAGCTCAGACTCAACTGAAAGTCAGATTGCTAAAGCCAGATTCTGATAAGTGACAAGAGGGTAAATAGCGGCAACTGGCCTGCTTTTTGTAATCCCTTTCTATATCTTTAGAATTGACACACCATGGAAAATCACCAAACCCCTCAGTCACAAGCCAAAGCTCAAACCACAATTGGCAGCATCCTTTGTCTGTCAATAGCTTCCACCCTACTGCTCGTTATATTCATGTCATGCTCTTCTGGTAAGAAGGCGCTCCAACAAGGCGACTATGATGATGCGGTATACAAAGCCATCAACAGACTCCAGTCCAACGACAACTCCAAAAAGGCAAGTGCAACTTTGAAGGCTGCCTACAACTATTCTCTAAAGCTTCACTTGGACAATATCTCAGCACTGAACAACTCGGTGGATCCCTTCAAGTGGGATAAGATTGTAGCTGAGTATGAGATACTGGACTCACAGTACCAGGGGATCCAAAGATGTCCTGCGTGTCAGAAGCACATCATCAACCCGCTCTCTGTGAATAGCAGATTGCAAGAAGCAAAGCAGAATGCTGCTGAAGCCAGATACGCCATGGGCACTGAAGCCATGCAGCAAAAGCAAAGACGGGAGAAGGCCATAGAAGCACACGAGCATTTTGCTGCCGCCGATAACTATATCCCTCGATTTAAGGATACTGAGGAACTCATGCAAGAGGCATTGTATCATGCAGTGCTGAGGGTGGTCATAGAACCCATCCCATCCCCTACCAGGAATCTTCAGCTAAAGCACGAGTTCTTCTACAACAAGATCATGGAGACTATCCAGAGAAACAATAGCAACCTCTATGTTCAGTATTACACGCCTGAAGAATCCAATGCTCAAAACCTGGAATGGATAGATCATGTGATCAACATGGAATTTGAGAGGTTCTCATTGGGCAACCTTGTATCCAATACCTATGTGGAGGAGATCAGCAGAGATAGCGTAGTGGTAGCCCAAAAAGATGGTGAAGATGTTTATGGTACGGTTAAAGCCAAACTCTCGATCAATGAGAAGTCGCTGCTTGGAAGCGGGCTACTCGATTTTCAGGTCAAAGACATTCAATCCAGGAGGGTAATGACCCAGGAAAAGTTTCCAAGTGAATATCAGTGGACGGTGAAATGGGCCACCTACAACGGTGATGAAAGAGCCTTATCCGCAGAGCAAAAAGAATTGGTCAATGTCGTCAATTTCGATGTGCCCGGGCCACAGTATATGTTCGAGGAGTTTGCGGCTCCTTTGTTTGATCAGGTTGTCAGCAAGGTGCATAATTACTATCGTAATTTCTGACTTTGGCATAACACCTTAGCCAACATCGGCTATAACTTCTAAACACCGTTCTATGATCAACCCTCTTCGGTTTGCAGTACTCTTAATCTTCCTGGCTGGGACTAATACTTATGCTCAATCCGAAAAGAACTGGGTACTCATCTATGAGAATGGTGAAGACGGTCAGGCCTTATCAGGAAATAAGCAAGATCTAATCGAAGCAGTACAAAACGCTGACGACATCAAGGTATCCTGGGTGCACGTGATCTCAGAAGAACCACTTCAGAAAATAGAGCATACCGCAGAGGCCAACTACGTCACCATTATCAATGACGAGACCGTCTTGGCACAACTCAAGCCTTTCATTGGGCAGTCACCGGACTTTGATGCACTGCACATCATCCTCGATGAAAATATCGAAATGGCTATTGTAGTATCGACTTCTGGTAAAAACAACTATATCAAGCGGAACACGATCACAGGAGAAATCATTGCCCACAATTCTGGTAAGCGGGCCTATCGATGGTTCGTGCGTGACTAGTTATTAGATATTATTCAGGACAGATAATTCTCTACTTAGAAAAGTCATTCCCGCAGGGAATCTATACCCTCAAGTGGTCAGAGACCCTTTAGTCATCTGGATTCTTGGTCAGGATGAGGAGGCCACTGCATAATTGTGGAATTTAGAAATCTCCACTTAGGATTATCCAAGGCGATCAGTTCTTCTTTTTGCTTTCTACTCATCGCTTTGATTTCCTTTTCCCTCTCGATAGCATGAATCGCCCTATGATGTCGTTCGAAGAAGAGCAACATGTAGCAGTAATACTGGCCAGCAAATGTCATTGGCTTGCCTCTAAGCAAATAATGCTCCACTGTTCTTTGTTCCAGATCATTGGTCATCCCTGTATACAATGTAGTTCGACGCGGGTTGGTTGTGATGTAGGTGAAGAAGTTACCCATCTGAAATAATGTTACTCCTAACTAATTTATCGCAAGCTACTTCCAATTACAAAGTGATCTGCCCATTGAGCAAAGACTCCCTGCGGGAGTGACTGGTTGGTGGGTTATTCTCTACTCAGAGAAAGTTATTCCGGCAGGGAATCTATACCCTATCTTTTCGAGTGCTGTTGATGGTGCGCTCGTTATGCTTATTTTTATTCTATTCCTAGATCATAGTAATCTCCCTACTAGCAAACTCAACGTGACAGCCTTGGTAATTTGACAAACTAGGGCTAAGCTTGAGTTCAATCATCGAGTCGTGAATCAATTGAAGTTAAGAAAACAGGTTAGCGGTACTATTCTATTGGGATTATCGATGTTGGCTATGGCATGTGGCTCCACTCAGGAAGAACCCACAATAGACCTTAGCAGCTATGTTGTCACAGAAGGTTTTCAGATCCAGCCGATTGTCGCCGAGCCCTTGATTGAGGCACCCATTGACATCAGCTTCGACAATCAAGGCCGAATGTGGGTCTTGGAGATGCAGGGCTATATGCGCACACTCGAGGGTGTCAATGAGGAAGCTCCGGTCGGAAGAATCCTCATCATGGAAGATCTTGATAGGGACGGAGAAGCGGATCATACGAAAGTGTTCCTGGAGGACCTTGTACTTGCCAGAGCCATGACCCATGTCTACAGAGGGCTGCTCTACGCCGAGCCACCGAACCTCTGGTTTGTAGAGATCAATGATGACCTGACTCCCGGAAAGAAGACCCTAGTGGATCCCGAGTATGCCATGGGTGGGAATGTAGAACATCAACCCAACGGGCTACTGCTCAACATCGACAACTGGATTTACAATGCCAAGTCAGCTAAGCGCTATCGTCGCGTCAATGGCGAATGGCAAACCGAGCCCACTTCCTTTCGTGGACAGTGGGGCATCACCCGAGATGAGATGGGTCGTCTCATCTACAATGACAACTCCAATCAGGCTCGCGGAGATGACGTCCTACCCAACGTGCTCTATAAGCCTGGGTTCGTATCGCAGCATTCCATCAATGTGACGGTAGTAGATGATCAACGGGTCTATCCGCTGCAACCCACGGCAGTCAACCGTGGCTACCTGCCCGATATGCTGGATGCAGAGGGTAAGCTGGTCAACTTCACCAGTGCCTGCGGTCCATTAAACTTTCAGGGACTGTCATTTCCTCCTGATTATCAGAATAATGTCTTTGTATGTGCGCCAGAAGCCAACCTGATCAAACGCAATATACTGGCCGATCAGCCCTTCTCCCTCACCGGCTCACAGGCATGGGTCGGTCAGGAGTTCATCGCGTCTTCAGATCAGGGATTCCGACCTGTCAATCTGAAAAACGGGCCCGACGGGGCAATGTATATCGTCGATATGCACCGCGGGATCATTCAGCACAAGACCTATATGACCAGCTACCTGCGCGATCAATACATGAGCAGAGGGTTGGATAGTCTGGTGGGCATGGGGCGTGTGCTCCGGGTCACTACTCAACAGGATGAATGGACATCCACCGACCTATCTGTAGTCCCGCTACCGCAACTGATAGATTCACTGTCCAGCAAGAATATCTGGATTAGGGACAGGGCCCAGCAGATGATCATCTACTCCGGCGACCAAAGTCTGACCGAGCCTTTGGCAGACCTACTCAACGACACTTCATCAGAGATACCGAGAATCCATGCACTGTACTGTCTGGAAGGACTCCAGACACTGAGTAAGCAGCATATCAACATCAACAACATGCTCATGCATCCAAGGCTGCTGGCGCACATGCTGAAGCTGATGGGTGACTATGGCATCAAGCTAACCAACAAGGCGCTGGGAGACATGATAGCACTTCAGGACTCCACGATTGACTACTATACGACTTATCTACTGGCCAGGAATTTCAACAGTTCGGCCATCACCTACCTGACACAGCTTCTCGATAGGTATGAGCAGTCGCGCTGGATCGCCGAGCCGATTGCGGTAGCGCTACAGGGTGACCTGGAGGAGTTTAGAAACTCGACCAACGGGTACGCCACTACGCTGGACTATATCGATAGTGTGCAAAACATACCTCCACCTGAGCAAGAAACGCAGATCATCGGTGAAGATGGTCTCACCAGGGGGCTGGGGCTCTTTAGAACGCATTGTGCGACCTGCCATGGCCCTGATGGCAGGGGCATTCGAGACCTTGCACCACCGCTGCTTGCCTCAGAGTTTGTAGAGGGATCACCGGAGCTGCTCGCTGATTTGATACTCTACGGCCTACAGGGCCCCATCACGGTCAACGGGGTGAACTACGATTTCGCAGCAGCCATGCCCGGTCTGAAAATGAGCCCTCACCTCACAGATCTGCAAATCGTGGAGATTGGCAATTACATCCGAAATGCCTTCACTACCTCGCCTCAAACCCTGACAGAAGAGATGGTAAAAGCCCTGCGAGATCAGGATCGTCCGGCCGACCAGACCTACACCCAACAAGAACTAAATGAGAAATATGCGATTGAATAGCCTGCTCCTACTTTGTGTCATCATAGGCTGTACAGCCCCTGACAAGGAACAATCCCCTCAGGAGCGTACTCCTGTGCAAAAAGCTCCCTGGATCGACATGTTCGAGGGCAACTCACTTGATGGCTGGCATATCCTCAACGGTGAAGCTGGCTATGTGATTGATGAGGGCACCATCACAGGGACTACCCTATTTGGTACCCCAAATACATTTCTAGCGACCAATGATCACTACGACGACTTCATTTTGGAATTCGAAGTGTTGGTCGACTCTACCGTCAACTCTGGGGTTCAGTTCCGCAGCAATACCCTACCGGAATACAAGGACGGAGTAGTTCATGGCTACCAATGTGAGATCGACCCGAGCCCTCGCGCCTGGAGCGGTGGTATCTATGATGAGGAGCGGCGAGGATGGCTCTATGATTTAGAGCATAATCCTACCGGAAAAACCGCCTTCAAAAATGGTCACTGGAATAAATATCGCATAGAGGCCATCGGCCCCAGCCTCCGAGTGTGGGTCAATGAGATCAACACGTCCAATCTGGTTGATTCCCTGACCAGCAGCGGCTTCATCGCCCTACAGGTACACGCCATCGGGGATAGCACCGATGCTGGCAAGCAGATCAAGTGGCGAAATGTGAGGATCATCACAGACGATCCTGAAGCCTATCGCTGGAGTGATCGCGTGACGGCTGATGAGGTGGTGGTAGAGATGGATTAGTTATTTGATTTGGTCACTTTATGGCCTTTTGCTGAGTTAACAGAAAGGATATCTTTAAAAGATGGGTAAAACGCAGTGTGCCTACAACATCAATTTTGTTGGTAAATTGTTAAAGTGAAATTCGTAATCATTTCATACGTCGCTTTAGGTCTTGTATTATCCGGTGCAATTGGAATTGAATACAATTGTGCCGGAATTGAAATCTTCCCGACTTATTACGGAAGTCCTTTTGTATTTAAACAGAATTCTCTTGGAAGCTCAATGGAACATTTCTACAGTATTTCTGGGCTCTTTTTAAATACTTTGACTTGGAGTCTTGTTTTATACTTCATTCATAATCGTATTAAGAGAATAAAAAGGACAAAGTCATTTATCATCGGATTTAAAGTTATAATAGGACTTTTGATTGCCTTTTCAACATTGCAAATAGCAATGGATTCAATAATGATAGGCCGTGGATTCGATCAAAACTTGAACTACTGGTATTGGGATATAGACCAAGCAGCTGAAGATTGGGGAGTAACTTGTGAAGGAGAACTAGTCACGGTTAAAATATAATATCCCAACCCTAATCTTAGCATCTCACTGAGGCTCACGCCAAACTGATGACCTCCTGATTTCAGTAGCAAATAAAATTTTAGCAAATACGCACTTGCTTCCAAAGGCTGATGAGCTATCCCAACATCATAGGTAAAAGCGAGACTAGACCAAAGGAGATGAAATGCTTTGACAGGATAGATCTTCGTTGAGAGAACGATGTTAATAGTATCTTTAAATGGTTGATAATAATTTATTGTTGGCCTTATATACCAAATTCCAGATGGCGGGATACTACAGGATTAACATATTGACTAAACTAGGACTTAGTGAACTAATCGAGAAGGTTGGGAATGCAATTGATCTTGAGTATCATAATAAAATCGGAACAGCACAGCTAGACGAAAAATATTACGGTGACAAGATAAATGACCGGACGTTCAAGGTATGGCGTAAACCCGATCTCAACCTGGGGTTTTTCAACCTTGGCTTTACTAGTCACTTTTTTATCCTGCTAGATGAACAACTTTTGACTCTTGAAATTAGTCGAAGTTGGGTCTTCAGGGTCATCTCGTATATTGTAGTTTCAATCATTGTAATTGGATTAGCCGATCAAATAGCCCCCTGGCCTTTTTGGATCACTATTTTGGGTCTTGCAATTGCCTTCTTATTTCACCACATTATCCTTGAACTAACTAACCAATCAATTAAAGAGGATTTCAAGAGGTTAATCGAATAATAAGCAGTTATGAAAAGTTAGTGAGACAAAGTCTCTCTCACCCTAGCCTTAGCATCTCATTGAGACTCAAAGCCAAACTGATGACCTCCAGATTCCAGTAGCAAATAAAATTTTTAGCACATACGCACTTGCTTCCAAAGGCTAATGAGCTATCCCAACATCATAGGCTAAAGCGAGACGTTTCGGCCAGAGAAATGAGCTAATGAAAGATGTTTATGAGATTGTGTTTAACTAACAATATTGATGTCGTAAGCAACTTTATATGATAACCGACGATACCGTTTAGCGGACAAATACGGGACAGGTTTCATTTGGATTTTTCAAAGCACCCATCTCGGTGTAGCAATTTTTCTTTCCATCCAATAACTGCTTTTTAACTGATTTCAGCTCTCTAATTTTTTGGTTGATCAACAAAATCTTTTCATCTATTCGATCTGAAACATTAGTACAAGTAGCAGCATTGACATCAAGCATTTCAAGTAATTCTGACACTTCGTTGAGCGTGAACCCGAAACCCTTTAGTCCTTTGATAGACATCAATCTTGGTAAGGTTGTATCAGCATATTCTTTGTAGTTGTTAAATTGACTGTCTTGCTTCCCCGAAGCAATCAGGCCTTTTTTTTCGTAGAATCGAATGGTATCTCTTGACAGTCCAGCCCTCTTTGACAGTTCGCCTATTCGCATGCTTTAAAATTTTTTCGGATTTTTCCTTGACCGTGGACTATACTCCACGGTTTATCTTTACCAAGATAAAAAATTCAATAAAACACTCATACGTATGTCTCACATCTTAATTGCCCTCTTGTCACTATTACTATCATGCGGTTCTTCTATAGAGTGCAATCAAGATTCTTCCCTTGAAACAAAAATGACCAATCAGACAAAAACATGTTCTTACTCTAATAGCTGTAAAGCCAAAAACCAATCAGCAGAAGTAAGTTGTAAACTTACAACCCCTGAATTGAGAAGAAGGAAAGAGAGTGTTGTTGCTTCCTTAAAGCAACAAATTCTAGACGAACAAGAACTCGAGGACGGTTATGCTTTTAAATTCCCAGGAACAGACAAAGTTTTGGATGAACTAACAGAGTTTATTAAAACAGAAAGAGCATGTTGTGATTTTTTTGTTTTTGGACTTTCCATAAGTGGGGATAAAAGTGAAGCATGGATGGAAATGACTGGGACTGAAGGAGCGAAAGACTTTATCGAGTTCGAGCTTGGATTAAACGAACAATAGGGTATTCTTACTCACGCTAATCTTAGCATCTCACTTAGACTCAAAGTCAAACTGATGATCCAGTCCTGATTCCGGTAGTGAATAAAATTTTTAGCTTAAACGCAATTGCTTCTAAAGGCATATGAGCTATCCAACATCATAGGTCAAAGCGAGACGATTCGACCAAAGGGCACGGCAGGCTCGACAACAATGATTAGCTAAAAGACTAACTCTTCCTTTGTTGGAAAAGGTATATTTGAAAGCCTGGCGGCTTTGAACGATAGTTTCGTAAAGTCGGTGTTATTTCACGTCCCCCACGCTGTTTATCATGACCAACAAGACAATTTTTCTGCTAATTTCCCTTTTCCTGGCTTTGGCCAACAAGGCCATTTGCCAATTCTCTTTTGATACATACGCTGTTCATAAGGTCGATTTAATTGATGTCAACAAGAGACAGGTTATTGAAAACCAAACTGTCGTTGTAAGCAAAGGTCATATAGCCGGGATTTTTGATTCTGACAAATTCATAGTATCCGATACTGTCCAACTACTAGACTTTGAGGGATACTACCTATCACCAGGACTAATTGATGCACATGTCCACTTAGGAACCAATCCTTCGGGTGCTGATAATTTTGAGGATACGAAAAAGCGGCTCAACTACCTATTGCTCAATGGTGTGACCACCGTCAGAGATATGGCCGGGGATACACGCTATTTGAGTTTTTTGTCCAGGCAGGCCCTTCTGGATGAGATCATTTCTCCAGATATTTATTATTCAGCGTTGATGGCTGGTGGGTCATTTTTTGAAGATCCAAGAACCAGGTCTGCTGCACAGGGCAAACCTCCGGGCAAAGCGGCCTGGATGCAGGCAATAAGTTCAGAATCTAATTTTAATCTAGCTGTTGCCGAAGCTAAAGGAACAGGTGCTACAGGAATCAAAATATATGCTAATCTGGCTGAGGGCAACATTAAAAAGATAGTCGAAGCTGCACATAGCCAAAATATGAAGGTATGGGCACATTCTACGGTTTTCCCAGCGAGACCTTCTGAAGTCTGCGCTGCTGGTGTCGATGTTGTATCTCATTCGACCTACTTAGCCTGGGAAGGTCAAAATGACATACCAAACGATGCTTCCCATAGGCATAGCAAGCATGAGAACTTTGATATCGATAACCCAGCCTTTCAAAAGCTAATGGAATGCCTTTATCAGAACAACACTATCCTGGATGCTACGATTAGTGTTTACAGCAAATCTTTTCCAGATTCAACCTTATACAATTACGGTGTTTCATTGACCAATCTCGCCTACCGGAATAAGGTCAGGATTGGAGTGGGGACAGATATTGGCCTGAACTTATCGGCGCGTCTCCCCATTTTTCAGGAGATGGCTATACTTCAAAACGAAGTAGGCATGGAAAGCATTGACGTCATTCGTGCCGCAACTATTACAAACGCCGAGATACTTGGTGAAGAGGATGCTATTGGGTCGATTCATGTCAGAAAAAAGGCTAACCTCTTACTTATGAAAGCAAACCCAGCTGAAGACATCAGCAATTTTGAAAACATCGAATTTGTTATCAAGAATGGGAAACTGCATAAGTCTAATTGAAGATATCCGTACCTCATTCGTGCTTCACCCGCCTCATTTAGACGCTAAGCTCCATTATCAAGATCATACGCCACTGCCATCATCGTCGTTTAGAAAATCTTTCCAGCCTCACTTCCCTAACAATCGTTTGCAGGAAAAAAGCGTCAAAATCAATCAAAATCGGCCATTCTGCTCTCATTTGAAAGGTCTATATTCGCGCCTTTTAAATCAGAGTTATGATCAAGCGCGTCTTCCGCAACTTCACTTTCAATCCAAAAAATGACATCCTCTCCGGACTCACTGTAGCACTCGCTTTGGTGCCAGAGGCGGTTGCCTTTGCATTTGTTGCGGGGATTGACCCTCTCGTCGGACTCTATGGTGCTTTCATGATGGGGATCGTTACCGCTATGTTTGGCGGTAGGCCCGGCATGATCTCAGGAGCCACGGGAGCCATGGCCGTGGTGATGGTACATATGATCCAGCAGGGCAATCTTGTAGGCATGAGTCTGGACGCCCCAGTCGAGAACCTTGGTTTGCAGTGGCTATTTATCACCTTGCTGATTGTAGGGGCCATTCAGATTGTCGCTGGTTTCCTGCGCCTGGGCAAGTTCGTAAGGCTGATTCCGCACCCGGTGATGATGGGCTTTGTCAACGGTCTGGCCATTGTCATATTCCTTTCCCAGCTGGGGATGTTCAAAGAGTCCATCAATGGAACTACACAATGGCTTCAAGGTGGAGAATTGGTCATCATGCTCGCTTTGGTGGCATTAACAATGGGTATCATGTTTGGGCTACCAAAGCTCACTAAGAAAGTCCCTGCCGCCCTGGTTGCGATCATAGTGGTCGCTTGTGTAACCATCTTTGGCGGTATGGATGTGCCTAATGTCGGTTCATTTATCATCGATGGTGGTGGTACTGGACTTGAGGGCTCATTGCCCAGCTTCCAAAATCAAATTTTTGGGCTCTTCAGCACCTTGGAAGGTCACTGGGGATTGATTCTATCAACAGCCTTCATACTGGCGGCCGTTGGCCTGATCGAGTCGCTGATGACCCTCAACCTGGTCGACGAGCTCACTGAGTCTCGCGGTAGTGGCAACCGTGAGTGTGTCGCTCAGGGAGGAGCCAATATACTCAACGGTCTCTTTGGTGGCATGGGCGGTTGTGCGATGATCGGCCAGTCCATCATCAATGTCAACTCAGGCGGCAGAGGCCGCCTATCGGGAATCACGGCGGCAATGGCACTGTTAGGTTTCATCCTTTTTGGAGCACCGCTCATCGAGCAGATTCCGATCGCCGCTTTGGTCGGTGTGATGTTCATGGTGGTGATTGGCACCTTTGCCTGGAGTAGCTTCAGGATTCTACACAAAATCCCCAAGTCGGATGCCATCGTACTGATCACCGTATCCGGAATTACTGTATGGCAGGATCTTGCCTTAGCGGTAATCGTAGGAGTAATCATGTCCGCTTTGGTATTCGCCTGGAAGAATGCCACCATGATCCGCGCCCGCAAAAGCATCAAAGAAGATGGCACTAAGGTCTATGAAATCTGGGGGCCGCTATTCTTCGGATCGGTACAGAATTTCAACTCCAAGTTTGACGCCAACAACGATCCTGATAGGGTGGAAATCGACTTCATCGAATCGAAGGTGAGTGACCACTCCGGAATAGAGGCGCTGAACTCATTGGTGCACAAGTACATGGAGAAGGGCAAACAAGTGAAGCTGACGCACCTCAGCCCTGAATGCAAGACACTCCTGTTGAAGGCTGATCCTGCGATGGATTCAATGATCGAATCCTCCATCGACGACCCCAGATATTGGGTCGTAACGGATTTGCTGGATAAGGAGGTGTGACCCACAAATCTCCACGCTCAACCTGAATCGTTGGTCTTAGGGATAAATAATTAACTTGGATCCATGGCCTTAATCGAAACAATACCACCAGAAGCTGCGACAGATGAACTCAAGGAGATCTATGATGGCTTGATCAAAAGCAGAGGAAAGATCGCTGATGTGCACATGATCCAAAGCCTCAATCCTGAATCCATCACACGACATATGGATCTCTACATGACCATAATGTTTGGCAAGTCGCCCATCAAGCGTGTGCATCGGGAGATGATGGCTGTGGTCGTCTCAAGAGCCAATCAATGCGAATACTGCCAAGTCCATCACCTGGAAGCCGTCAATAGCTATTGGAAGGATGAGAAGCGCGCTGCACAGCTGAAAGCCGACTATACCCTAGCTGGGCTTGATGCAACTGAACTGGCAATGTGTGCCTATGCCGATATCTTAACCAGACATCCCGAAAGCGCCAATGATGAATCTTTGATCGCCCCTCTCAAAGATCAAGGCTTAAGTGATCGCGCCATTCTCGATGCGACCCTCGTAATAGCGTATTTCAACTTTGTCAATAGAATCGTATTGTCGCTGGGGGTAACACTTGAGGAAAACCCCGGAGGGTATAATTACGAATAATTGAGGGCGGTCTTGCTATTTTTTGTTTGATATAGCAACCTTGCACTTGGAATTAACTCATTACAAACAAATTCAATATCTATCATGAAACATAGTTTTTCTAAACTGATTGCGGTAGCCCTATTTGCGATAGCTACTACCGCGGGTCAGCAGGCCGCTGCTGCCGAGATTAACCCAATGAACAAAAAAGAGCTCAAGGCACTCAACGAAACAGAGGTAGCCGAGCGACTGGAGATGCTCGAGTCACGTGTACAGGAGATTCAAGCCATGGATCTATCGACTTTGTCCAAAGAAGAAAAGCGTGACGTCAAAAAGGAACTTCGTGAGATCAAGAAGCAAAATGAGTTCCTGTCAGGTGGAGTATATCTTTCTGTTGGTGCTATCATCATCATCATTTTGTTACTCATCTTGTTGACTTAAGCGTCATAAGATTTAAGTATTGAAAGCCTCATTTTGCACTATCGGAATGAGGCTTTTTTGTGTCGATATCTCAAGTTTCAACTTGCAATTATTGACGTAAATCATAACCTTGTACCGATTATTCATTTAAACTGAAATTCTAGAACCTATGAAAAATTACTTTTCAAAACTTGTTGCGCTAGGTCTATTTCTAGCTGCTGGTACATTCGGTCATCAGGCCAGTGCTGAGGAAATCACCCCTATGACTAAGAAGGACCTCAAGGCACTTTCTGAGGTAGAAGTAGCCGAGCGTGTGAAAATGTTGGAATCTAGAGTGCAGGAAATCAACGCGATGGATCTTTCGACGATGACCCGAGCGGAGAAGCGTGATGTCAGGAAAGAGCTGAGAGAGATTCAGAAAGAGAATAAGACGATGGGAAGCGGTGTTTATTTATCCGTGGGTGCCATCATTATTATCATTCTACTGTTGATCTTGTTGCTTTGATCTCTTAGTAATGGGAAACTAGAATCCAATCTGCCTAGATGGGTTCATAAAATAAGCGTCTTCAATAGCCCATGGTTTAAACCATGGGCTATGTAATTTCAAGGCTTTTGGGGAACCGTTTCAACGGTTTTAATCCAGCAAGACCAGGCTATTCGGGCGTCATCAAGACGGACCTACTATTTCGTCGACACTACCGCCCACAGCTTATCACCCTTGGGCTCAGTACGATCAAGGAACGGATCCTGCGAATACTTAATTTCAAAACCTGCTTCAATTAGCTCCGCTTCTACCCACTTATAGTCGATCTCATGCCTGGCCGTCTGTTCGTCCCGTGGCAGCCCGCGCCGCTCTTCTGATACGGGTTCGATTATGACCAGCAGACCACCCGCCTTCAGTGCGTCTTTGATGTGGCCCAGGACTGTCATATAATCATCGATCTCATGGTAAGTGTCCAGGATCAGCACCGCATCCAATGTATTTTCCGGTAGGTGTGGGTCATCATAGTCACCTTTGATCACCTCCACGTTGGTAATGTCTCTGGCCTCAAGGTTGGCTCTGAGGTTGTCAAGCTGGTAGTCACTAACATCCACCGCATACACCTTACCATCCGCTCCCACCTCCGCAGACAACTTGACCGTCATGTAGCCCTGATGCGAACCGATATCCGCGACCTTGCTACCCTCCTGCAGTTTTAACAGCGCGATGATCCTCTCGGCCTGCTGCCAGGTATCTCGCTCCTCCCATTTTGACTCACAATAGATATTTTGACCTACTACCGTAAATGAAGCGGTAGCCAGGAGGATAAGAGACAGAATTAGCTTTTGCATAAACTATTACACGCCTAAAGTCCGATATGGTTAAGTGGCCGCTATATTTGCGGCATGAAAGGCTATTTCCTACTAACACTCAGCTTGATGTGGCTGCTACTTGGCTGCCAACCAGGTAACGATGAACTCAAAAAAGTGGCGCGAGAAGCTATGGGAGCGAGCGATTTTGCCAAAGCGGTCTCCTATCTCGACCAGGCTATCGCCAATGATATGCAGGACGAAGAGGCCTTCAACCTGAGAGGGGTATCGAAGCTGGAGCAAGGTCAATATGGCCAGGCTGCTGAGGACTTCACACAGGCCCTGGCGCTCAATAGCCAGGACTATCGGTACTTCTACAATCGCGGCAATGCCCTACTGGAAATGTCTGATCTTCAAGGTGCGCTCAACGATTATAATGAGGCCATTTTGCTCAATGTCGGAGTAACTGACCTCTATATCAATCGCGGCAATGTCTTCTACAGAGTAGCTCAGTATGAGCAGGCTGCTGCTGACTTTAAGTATGCGCTTGAGCTCGATGATCAGAATGCCTTCACTTACTTCAATCTGGCCAAGACGCAGTTTCTGTTGGATCAATTTGAGGAGGCTATCATCAATCTGAAAACTTCCATTCAGCTCAATACCAACTATGCCCCGGCATTCTTTTGGCTTGGACTGGCACAGCTGCAAGTCGACAATCGGGAGGAAGGCTGTCTTACCCTACAAACAGCCCAGCGCATGGGACACGGTGATGCCAAGGATGCTATTGCCGAGAATTGTGGTGGGTAGTTTAATGCCTAAGCCCGTGTCTCCACGGGCGGTTTTAAGGGGTTTGTTAGGGTGCAATCCTGGGCAGAAAGAACCTTCACGACGTATAAGATGCCTACGGCATGACGGTTCGTCTAAGATCAGTTCAAAAAACAACTTCCCACCCCTACAGTCTTCCCGATAGGGAACTTATACGAAGTGCAGTTAGTGGATATGTCCACCGCCTAGGCACGTGTCTTCACGGGCCTAGTAGTTAACAGGTTTGTGAGGACCCAAACCTGGGCGCGAGGGCACCCATGAAAGTGTTTTGTGTGCCACAAACCACGGTGCTGAGTGAGGCCGTAAATCTAGGCGGTGAGTATTTTCACGACGTATAAGATGCCTACGGTATGACGGTTCGTCTAAGCTCAGTTGATAAAACCAACTTCCCACCCCTACAGTCTTCCCGATAGGGAACTTATACGAAGTGCTGTTAGGGATATGTCCACCGCCTAGGCACGTGTCTGCACGGGCCTTATAGTGAACAGGTTTGTGGGGACACAAACCTGGGCGTGGGAGGTTAGTGAGGACACAAACCTCGGCGCGAGGGCAACCGTGAAAGTATTTTGTGTGCCACAAACCACGGTGCTGGGGCGGCCATTTAGGGTAGACCTACAACGTCGACAAGAAAAGCAGTACGAAAGCGATAATGAGTAGCCAGAAGATGTAGGGAGCCAGCGCAGGTATCACAACCACACCAAACCTTCCCAATAGTACGACGACCACAATAAGGATAGAGACAATTTTAAAGCTGGATTTAGTTCGGCTGCTCATAGGATTCTCGTTTGGGCAAATATATATTTTGCCTTGAGTTTGTCAAGTAAAAGATCGTACATTCGCCCCCATAATGGCAGCTATAGGCAGAGATATCCTAAAAGCGAGTAAGCTTTTGAAGACGGGGAACATTGTAGCAATCCCTACAGAGACGGTCTATGGCTTAGCCGGAAATGCGCTGCGAGATGATATCGTCGTGAAGATCTTCAAGGCCAAGAATCGCCCTGCATTTGATCCACTTATCTGCCATACCGATAGCATTGACAAGATCAGGCAATACGTCGAGTACATCCCGGAGGAAGTAGTGACCCTTGCCAACGCCTTCTGGCCGGGTCCGCTGACCGTACTACTCAAGAAAAAAACCATCGTGCCGTCATTGACCACCTCGGGTTTGGAGGAAGTGGCTTTCAGAATTCCCAACCACCCCTTGACATTGGAGCTGTTGTCCACCCTGGACTTTCCATTGGCCGCTCCAAGTGCCAATCCATTCGGCTATATCTCGCCCACTACCGCGAAACATGTACAAGATCAGCTGGGCAATGAGATTCCTTACATCCTGGATGGAGGGGAATGCGAGGTAGGTATAGAGTCCACCATCATTGGGTTTCCCGAAGGACAACCAACCGTCTATCGACTCGGCGGTAAGCAGGTCGAGGAAATAGAAGCGCTCATCGGACCGGTGCAAATCAACCTCAATCAAAGCTCCAACCCATCTGCTCCGGGAATGATGAAATCACATTATGCGCCCAAAAAACCGGTGCTCGTGGGCAGCATCGCCCGGCTCATCGATGCGAACAGGGACAAGCGGATTGGAATCATCAGTTTTGTTGATCGGTACCCGGAGCTGGCCGCTGAGCACCAGACCGTGCTATCGCAAAATGGCGATCTGAATGAAGCTGCGCGCAATCTATTTGGTGCCCTTCGCAAACTCGATGGACTTCCGATCGATATGATTCTAAGTGAGCCTTTTCCTGATAAGGGACTTGGACGTGCTATTAACGATCGGTTAAACAGAGCCTCGGCAAAGTGAGTTGCTGATCTTTTCTTAGCGTCATCCTAAGTGCAACTCGGCATCCAAACGCCATTGCCGGTGTTATCACCGGCGATCATCTGTTGCCTAAAGACCAATAGGGCTAGAGAAAAGCATTAGCCATTGGTAAGGCTACTTTTCTAACCTCTTCCCTAACCCTCTCAAAGAGAGGGATACTTGGACACTTCTCTTAATGCCAATGCAATCGTTATCAGCTAAATAATAGCATTTATGCTTTGTAATTGTTCTCTTGTTGCCCAATTTCGACCTTCAAATTAACGCATATGAAAACAGTAGATAGCTATAATTTCTCCGGTAAAAAGGCATTGATCAGAGTGGATTTCAACGTCCCTTTGAATGCTGATTTTGAAATCACCGATGATACTCGGATAAGAGCCGCAGTGCCGACGATCAAGAAGATATTGGATGATGGTGGATCGGCTATCTTAATGAGCCATCTTGGCAGACCCAAAGAAGGCCCTGAGCACAAGTTCTCACTTGTACATCTGGTCAAAGACCTATCCAGCAGATTCGGTACGGATGTGAAGTTTGCCAATGACTGTGTGGGAGATGAAGCACGTGATAAAGCAGCTGCACTACAGCCTGGAGAAGTATTGCTTCTTGAAAATACACGCTTCTACAAAGAGGAGACAAAGGGCGATGAAGCTTTCGCTGAGAAGCTTGCCAGCCTTGGTGATGTCTACGTGAATGATGCTTTTGGCACTGCCCACCGAGCACATGCGTCAACTACGATTGCTGCCAAATTCTTTTCTGATAAGGTATGTGGCTATGTGATGCAGGCAGAGATAGATAATGCGCAAAAAGTGCTCGACAAGGCAGCCAAGCCCTATACAGCCATCATGGGTGGAGCAAAGATTTCTGATAAGATATTGATCATCGAGCGCTTGCTGGACAAGGTAGATCACCTGATCATCGGGGGCGGCATGTCCTACACCTTCTTCAAAGCGATGGGTGGTCAGATTGGTAACTCACTGGTGGAAGAAGACAAGCTGGACCTGGCCAAGTCACTCATCCAAAAAGCCAAAGACCTGGGTGTTGATCTATTGCTACCCATGGACTCTGTGGTGGCCGATGCATTTGCCAATGATGCCAACACTAAGATTTCTAATAACCACGCTATCGAAGATGGCTGGATGGGGCTGGACATTGGACCTGAGGCGAGAGAAGTATTCTCCAAAGTGATCAGCTCATCTAAGACGGTCTTGTGGAATGGACCCATGGGTGTATTCGAAATGAGCAACTTCGCGGCAGGCACCAAGAGTGTAGCCAATGCAGTAGTAGCAGCCACAGAGAACGGAGGCTTCTCATTGATCGGTGGGGGTGACTCAGCTGCTGCTGTCAACCAGCTAGGCTATGGTGACAAGGTGAGCTATGTCTCTACCGGAGGTGGTGCATTGCTTGAATACATGGAAGGCAAGGTGCTTCCTGGTGTTGCGGCTTTGGAAGACTAGTCCAAACTAATATCTATTGAAGCAAAGAAGGCTTGATCCCATGGGGTCAAGCCTTCTTTGCTATAAAAAATAAATCAATGGCGCGGTTGAACTAAGAGCTATGGGAGAGCAGCTTAAACTCATCCATAATGCGAATGATTGCAGATCGCATTACCCGTTGATTTTTGGTCTGGTCAGGGCCCATCACTCCTGATGCATATCCTTGCCAGATGGTTCTTTTCTTTCTTCTATCCACTAACGAAATAAGCATCGTACCTTCTCTGAGTTCGTAGGTAACAGCGTCGTATTCCTCTTTAGGATAGAGTCTTCGGGATTTCCTCTTATCGCTCGTCAGACTATCTATATCAACTTCTCCCCTGCTTATCTCCTCTCCGTAGGCGGGATGATTATAGTTAACCCACTGATGCAGCTGCGGTTGGTTGTATCCTCGATATGCAAAATCATCATAATAAAACGAATAGAATATGTAAATGTCTGGTTTACTCTCTTCTACCCTATAACCCCAGGCCGTGAGTATATTTCCGATGTATTTTTCGACAAGCTCCTTGTCTTCTTCGCTTCCACCGAAATTGCCATTTTGCCCAAAGCTGAATGACTTGTATCGATGAAACGTACCTGCGTAACTGTAATCAGACTCCACTATATGCTCTGTACTCGAGCATGACCATTGCATAGCAATCAAGATAAAAACTAGAAGAGTGTTATAGGCCTTGGCAATTGGTAGCGTATTAGCGGAATTGCGCACTGGGAATAATAGTTGGTTTATTTAAATAATAGCAGATGAATATAATCCAAATAACCCTAACTACAATTTGATCATATGGTTTTATCAGTCATTAAATGAACAAAACATAGATCTGTTGCCAACAAGGCCAACTGAAATTTCCGGGCTGAATAAAATGCTAGCAAGCCCACCAGGGTACTTCCATGTTGGCAAGCAACCAGAATAGAAACTCTTGCAAACACGCTAACACGCATTTACAAATATTAGAATACTAACCTGCCAAATGACGTCTCAAGCTGCTTATGCTTTCATGTACTTCTTCGCTATCGCAATAGCAGACTGGCAAAGTGCGGTGAGTTCCTTATAATTCTTGGTTTTGATCATGTCGCTGGAGATCAGCTGAGATCCCATGCCCACACAATGCACACCCGCTTCAAACCATGCCTTGAGGTTGTCCTCCGTTGGAGTGACGCCACCAGTAGGCATGATGCTGGCCCACGGGAGCGGACCTTTCACACCTTTGACAAAAGATGGGCCGCCTACCTGACTACCAGGGAATATCTTCACCACTTCTGCTCCGAGCTCTTCGGCGTAAGATATCTCCGTCACAGAACCACAGCCCGGAGACCAGGCTACTTTCCGTCGGTTGCAAACCTTGGCCATGTCTGGGTTGAGCACAGGGCTTACAATGAAATTAGTTCCTAGCTGAAGATAGAGTGAAGTAGTACCAGCGTCGAGGATTGACCCCACGCCCAGTATCATCTCGGGAGTTTCCTTAGCAGAAAACTTGTTTAGTTCCGCAAACACTTCATGGGCATAATCCCCTCGGTTTGTAAATTCAAATACACGAACTCCACCATCGTAGCATGCTTTCAATACTTCTTTGCACACCTCGACATCCTGATGATAAAACACCGGGACAATGCCGGTTGACTTCATTGCTTCTGCTACTGATATTCTTGAAAATCGTGCCATGATTCTTTTATTTTGTTTTTTGAGTTGCTGTTAGTTCCCGGCCTCTTAGAAGCCTTATCTTATAATATTTCCTGAGGTGTTACCCTCCATTAATGCTTCTATGTTTTCAACGGAGACCATATTGGAGTCACCCTCCACAGTGTGCTTTAATGCACAGGCCGCTGTAGCAAACTTAAGAGCTGCTAACTTCTTATCATAGTGGAGTAATCCGTAGATGATACCGGCCGCATAAGCATCTCCAGTACCCACACGATCCACAATGTGCGTCACGTCCAGCTCAGGCGTCTTGACCAACGTCTCGCCGTTCCACATTTTACCTTGTATGCGATTGTGTGATGCGCTTACCGCCACCCTATTCTTATCAAATACCGTCTTGATTCTTGGATACATTTTCATCAACTGCTGAGCGGCTGATTTGAATTCTTCATTTGGTCTTACCTCAATATCAAATACGTCCATGATATCAAGATAACCACCAATGACATAGTCACAACCTGCAATAAGCTCCGGCATGATCTCTTTACGTGACTTGCCGTAGCTCCAAAGGCTCTTTCTGGAGTGAATATCTGCGGAGACCTTTACACCCAGTTCATTAGCTGTCTGAATCGCCTTTAAACAGCTCCGAGCAGCACCAGCGGATATCGCCGGCGTGATCCCTGTCCAGTGCAGCCAATCTGCGTCTTTCAATATCTCAGCCCAATCAAAGGTGTCCTCTTCAATCAAAGCAAATGCTGAGTTGTCACGCTCATAGACTACCTCGCTGGGACGATGTACGGCACCTTTTTCAAGGAAGTACTTGCCCATCAACCCTTTGCCGTAGGCTATCCAGCTGGTGTCCAGCCAGTGATGTCTTAAAAACTGTGTCGCTGAACGGCCGACAAGATTGTCTGGGAATTTGGTCACATGAGCAGCGCCGAGCCCCATGTAGGCGAGCGAAATAGCTACATTGGCTTCTCCACCACCGTACGCCATCTCCAGTGTTGTCGCTTGGGAAAACTTAGCGTATCCAGGAGGCGACAGCCTCATCATTACCTCGCCAAAGGTCACAACTCGCTTTTTGCTCATGACCAGTTCAATATTTTATGAAAATCAAAATCTGCAGGTGACTCCACATAGGCACTTGCGGCTGAGTAATCGTTTTCAGATGTGAAATGGAGATTCTCAAGACTCAGCTTGGCAATCTCAGAGTCCATGTCTACCAAACGTGGCGGTATCTTACCGTTAGTATCTTCAAATTCTGATAAGTACATCGGTGTGATGTCTCCCCTCGAATTGGCCGTCACGATGCAGGCAGACTTACCCTCATCAAAAAGCTTCTTCACTCCTATGCCTAGCAAAGTACATAGTGACAAGTCAAACCCAATCGGTCGACAGCACCTTAGCTCATAACCCAGCTCCACAGGGCGACTCTTAACATCAAGCTTGTGATGCTTGAGCTCCTCCTGCACGAGTACATTAAATACATTGGACTTGCTCACATTCCCCAACTCCGGATGCCCATGGTCGTCGTAGGTAAACAAAATGCCGCTGTTTTTAAGCTCCTCCTCATCAATGTCATGAAAGACACCTTCGCCAATAATCGCAACGCCGTAATCTATATTGAGAATGCGCCGCTTCAGCATTGAGGATATGATCAGCTTGATGATTTTATCTAATGTTGGTTTCGTCTGATTGAACATCTCGGGGATGATCATCATCGGAAAATGACAGCCCGTGGCAATACCAAATGCCAGGTGCCCCGCCGTGCGTCCCA
The DNA here is from genome assembly GCA_964351595.1 of uncultured Roseivirgaceae bacterium. Lineage (GTDB taxonomy): Bacteria > Bacteroidota > Bacteroidia > Cytophagales > Cyclobacteriaceae > UBA6059. The sequence continues at coordinate 34,133 of CAYGOT010000033.1, forward strand.
TCGTCGACATCACAAACCAGTTTCGGCTGGTTCGGGCATCCTCATAGACTGTGTTACCAATTTTTACTCCCTCATCCTTAGCAGAATGAAAGCCAAAAGTCGGGTTGCGATCTGGTAGCGGGAGATCATTATCTATCGTCTTTGGCACGTGAATGTTCGAGACTTCCACATTGTTTTCCGATAGGAACTTAGAAATACGGTTGGCCGTACTCGCTGTATCGTCACCACCTATGGTGACGAGTAATTTCACATTGTGCTCAACAAAAAACCGAGTGGTAAACTCCTCGTTCTTAGGCTTGTGACGGCTCATGACCAGGCATGAACCGCCCCTGCTAAATACGCGATCGGCGTGCTCAAAGTCGAAATCCACCAGCTGAGGGTTTTCGGAGAATAGTCCCTTGTAACCCTCATGTATACCCAACACCTGATAGCCCTCCTTAAGAAAGACTTTAGCCACTGTGCTGATGACAGTATTAATGCCCGGCGCGGGCCCTCCTCCACAAAGTATAGCTATCGATTTGCTCATCATCTATCTCGCTACGCGTCCAGAGGCATCACCGCCCATTAGCTTCTCTACCTCGGCTACCGTCACGAGATTCGCATCTCCTTTGATCGTATGCTTTAAGCAGGATGCTGCTACCGCAAAATCAAGCGCGTTTTGATCATCTTCAGGATACTTGAGAAGTCCATAAATCAGACCGCCCATAAATGAATCCCCTCCGCCAACACGATCGACAATATCTGTGATCTGGTACTGACTTGTTTCGTAGAGTTTCTTTCCGTCATAAAGGACACCTGCCCAGGTATTGTGGGATGCAGAGATTGAGCCTCTCAAAGTAGTAATAACCTTCTTGGCTTTGGGAAATTTCTCCATCATCTGCTCGCAAACTGAGAGAAAGGCTTCTGCCTTCACATTGTGACCTTCCGTCTGCACACTGATACCTTCAGGCTTAATGCCAAAGTGCATCTCCGCATCTTCTTCATTGCCCAATACGATATCGCAATAAGAAGTCAATTCGGTCATAATCTCTTCGCGCTTAGCAGCATCGCAGAACTTCCAAAGCTTGGCGCGATAGTTCAAGTCTGTAGAAATAGTAATGCCTTTTTCAGAAGCCACTTTGACTGCTTCCAGGCAAGCATCAGCCGCCCCTTGGGAAATGGCTGGCGTGATGCCTGTCCAGTGAAACCAAGAAGTTCCTTCAAAGACCTTATCCCAGTCAACCATACCAGCTTCAATTTCAGCCATAGCCGAATGTGCACGATCGTAGACGACTTTGCTACCTCGGGATACAGCACCGGTCTCCAAGAAATAGATACCCAGCCGATCACCACCCCAGATAATGTTTTGAGTGTTTACACCTCTTTTGCGCATCTCCATCATGGCGCACTGACCAATGTCATTTTGCGGTAGCCTGGTCACAAAATCAACGGGCACGCCATAGTTGGCCAATGAGACAGCTACGTTGGATTCGCCTCCGCCGTACACCACATCAAAAGAACTGGCCTGCGAGAATCTCAGAAATCCCTGAGGTGCGAGGCGCAACATGATCTCTCCAAATGTTACTACTTTATGATCCATGTCAAATGAAATTTTAAGTTGGATTGTTTTTCTGTGTAATTTATACACAGAATGATGGATTCACAAATTTTCGGCCAATTAACTGCGAATTTTATTTTCTCTTGTACAATACAGGACCGCCTTTTACACCAGTCTTCTTTTCATCGGTCGGTTCGAGAATATTCATTTGAAGAATCTTCTTTCTAAAGTTTCTTCTGTCCAGGGTCTCGTTCAAAATACTCTCGTATAGTTCCTGCAATTCGGTAAGAGTGAATCTGTCTGACAGCAGCTCTCCGAAAACAAGGTGCTCTCTCAGGTTACCCCGGAGTTTTTCCAACCCATCGTGTAGCAGACGGTCATGATCAAACCCTAGTTTTGGAAGTTCGTCAAGTCCATACCACTTCACATCCGAAATGTAGCTTTTGGGTATCACCGGATAATTCTCGGGCTTGACCAAGGCATAGAAGGATACTGAAACCACCCGTTTTATGGGGTGGCGATCCACTTCACTGTAGCAAGCCACTTGTTCATGGGTGATCTTTTCTATCCCGGTTAAGTCATTCAGGACTCTATTGACAGATTGCGATAATGTCTCACCTTCCATCATGGCTCCACCCGGGAGCAGCCAGTAATTTTTGAATGGCTCAATTGATCGCTTAACCAGTAAAATCTTTAGTTCATTCTCCTGAAAACCGAATACACTGCATTCGACTGCTATTGTGCATTCATAAGAATCAACAGACACAGCGGTATCCAGGGGCCCCAATTTTTCCACGCTCAAAACGACTTTTTAGCGAAAGTATAAAAAATTAAATGCCCGATTATTTAGCGGTTGCTCTTTATGAAGCTGTGATGCTCCTGATAAAGGACATTACCTGCTCATATCTGTGTCGCCAGTGTTTTCTTAAGCTGCCCAACAATAGCCTCAGGAGAATCCTTAACACTGATCGTGATGGCATTGTCCGGTTCTTCCAGAGTGTCAAACTGTGATTGCAACATTATTGAACCCATAAAATGATTCTCCCGTCTATTCATCCTTTCAAAAATTTGATCATAAGAACCCTTCAAATAGACCCAAACTGCTTGTGACTCGATTGAGTTCATCAGCCTTAATCTGTATTCTTCTTTTAACGCGGAGCATGCTATTACACACCCCTGGCTATACTGCACTTTAGCAATCCTATTGAGCTCATTTAGCCAAGGTATTCTATCCTCATCGTTCAAAGGAATACCTTGACTCATCTTTTCAATATTGGCCTCAGGATGATGATCATCAGCATCAACAAACGGAATATCAAGTTCCTTTGCCAGCTGTTGACCAATCAAAGATTTTCCACAGCCGCTTACACCCATAATAAATATCACCTTGCTCCCGATATTCATTTCATCCATATCTATAGAAAATGACTTTCAAAGCCTTGAAAGTAATGGAAAATATCAATATCAAAAATTGGTCGACCAGTTGATAGTGAGGAGCAAGACAGACCGAACTTCTTTCGTTAGATTCCAACTTTCACAGGGTAGCATGGGTCTATGGTTCTAAATAATAATCCATATGACAAAGCTATTGCGCACGTCGATCCAATTGAGTCTATTGAAGCTTGCTGCGCTCATCGCATTGATGAGTTGGCTCGTGAGCTGTGGTAGCGAGGATGATTTTTCCGCTACACCCAACTTTCAAGGTCCTTACATCCGTGCAGGTATCGCCTGTGGGCTATGTGCTGGCATTTGTCAGGACACTTTGATCATCACGCCTGAGCTACTTTTCTACAAGGGCACAGAGTACACCAGTGGTGGTCAGAAAACCACGATTCAAAATGGAGCGTTTACTCAGGCGCAGTGGGATGACCTCCTCAGCAGCATAGATGTAGGAGCTTACAATGCCCTCGACCTACCGGAATCATGCAATAGATGCTCCGATGGTTGCGATAGATTCTACGACATCAAGACCAACGAAGCTTACAATTTCATTTCCGTCGGATGGAATGACACCATTCCCTCTTTGGGCGATTTTCAAGCCAAAGTAGAGGAAATAAGGCTGAGCTTTCAGAAATAAGGCTCGTCTTGCTGCATTCTCTTTGGAGCTATCGCAAAATTGACTAGGTTGAGAACTAAACCCTTAGGTAATGAAGTCATTATTTGTTCTCCTCCCATTGGCGATATCGCTCTACGCGTGTCAGTCTTCAAAAGACGCTGAAGAAACTACGGCTTCCAGCTCCATAGGCTATGATGCTGAACTAGCCGCCGAGCTAGGCGCAGATGATTACGGTATGCGGTCATACGTTATGGCTTTTTTGAAACGCGGGCCCAACCGCGATTTAGATTCACTCGCTGCTGCCAGTCTGCAACGCGCTCACATGGACAACATCCAGCGCCTTGCCAAAGAAGGAAAGCTGGTATTGGCCGGTCCCTTTATGGATAATGGAGATGTTCGCGGCATATATGTCTTTGCGGTAGCGTCAGTCGAGGAAGCTGAAGCGCTCACTGCCACTGACCCGGCTATACAAGCGGGTAGCCTGGAAATGGAGCTACATCCCTGGTACGGTAGTGCGGCCATGATGAAGCTCAATGAATACTATCCGCGAATAGCTAAAGAGCAGTTCTGAGGCTCGAGACATTCTGAAATTGGATGGCGCTAGCAATAGCCGGTATACGCTTGGTTCTCAATATGCGTTAAGTACTTTTGCAGCCAAGTGAGTAAAGCCAATACCCCCGTTCGTAGAGTTATCAAAGTGGTCAGTTGGATCGTTTCTATACTCGTATTACTCTTTGTGATGCTGGTGCTGGCGATCAGGACACCCCAGATTCAGACCCGGCTTACAGGCATGGCTTCCAGCTGGCTCGAATCGAAGACAGGAGCTCAACTCAGTATCGACCGACTCTTTCTTACTTTCCGAGGTGATCTTCAGATCGATGAACTCCTGCTGGCAACACCCACCGGTGATACCTTAGTTTATTCGCACTACCTAGAGGTAGGTGCTTCGCTCCCTTCATTGCTTGAGGGAGATATTGCGCTTACCAGAATCAACTGGCGCGGAGTGGTCGCAGAGATCAAAGCGGATGCATCCGGCACCTTCAATTTCCAGTTCATCATTGATGCTTTCGATTCCGGTGAAGAACAAGTGCCTGAGCCCGGCAATGAGGCCATCTCTCTGGAACTCGGACCAATTTCCCTTCAAAACATTCGCTTTCGATATGCTGACGATCAAAACAAAATCAACATTAACTCCTTTGTCAGTGAGTTAGCGCTAGTACCGAAGAAGGTGGATCTGGAAGAGTTGATTTTTCATGTAGCTGCTGGCGCCATTGATGGAGCGGATGTAGAGGTTGTTCAGTTTGGGGTAGCTGAGAGCAGCATTGCCCCGGATACTGAGGTCTCCCTCCTACCGGAAATCATAGTCGATGCGCTGGATATTCAAAATATAGATGTGCGCTACTCATCAACCCCAGACTCGCTCGACCTTATCACTCACGTCGGAGAGGTGGCTATCCGAACGGCCGGGCTTGACCTCAACAACTCCAGTATCATCGGACAATTACTGAGGATCGACCAATCTCAGGTGACATTGACCAGTTCTTCGCAGAGTCAGCCCACATCTGCGAAAGACTCGGCTCAGTTAGCGTTTGTCTGGCCGGAATGGACTGTTGACCTGGGAGAGCTCGCCGTTAATAACACCTCCATCGCCCTGAGTCTTGGGCCAGCTGATAAAGACCCACTTTTCATTGATCCGAATCAGATGAACTGGGACCTCAAAGCGGTTCAGGCTGCTGGTATACATTTCTCGCCCGGCGACATTCAGGTTGATCTTAAAAGCCTCTCCATAGTTGAGCGAAATCAAAACCTCCAGGTGGATGGTACCCTTGTCGCAGGCCTTAATGAAAAAGGGATAGCGTTAACTGATCTCGATCTGTCAACTGCTGCTTCGCACATTCGCGCCAACCTCAACATTGGGTACGCATCGTTTGATTCACTAATCAATCATCCACTTAATAGTCACATTTCAGCAAAAATCGAGGAGCTGGAGTTGGGTGTGGGGGACTTGAAGCAGTTGTCCTTTCTGGTAAGTGATCAGCCATCAATGGCCTTATTCCTCAAAAAGCCCATCCGCGCTTCCGGTGACTTCCAGTACAGCACGGTGGAGGTTAATGTCAGTGAGGTGGAGCTTTACTGGTCAGATCAAACTCAGCTTCAGTTGGATGGAGAGGTGGTAGAGCCATTGGATAGCAGTCAGGTAAGTGTGGCATTATCCAAATTTCGGTTTGCCACGAGGGGTCGGGATATGGAGGCGATCAAGACTGTTTTTGACCTGCCCGTCGATTTACCGGGTCAGGTGACTCTTGCCGGGCAACTCAATGCTTCGATGACACATCTTGATGGTAACCTGAGCTTTAAGTCTGATGAGGGCAGTGCGGATATGAGTTTAGCACTGGCCGACTCACTTTCTATCCCTGTATACAAGTCCACAACCAACTTTAGAAATATTGACCTAGGCAAATGGCTGAAAACGGAACAGCTCGGTACAATTAGTGGAATGCTGACATTATCCGGCCAGGGTTTGGCATTGGATCAAATGACTTCAAATGCCCGGATGTCCATTCACACGATCGACCTACTCGATCAGCGCATGGATAGTATTGATATAGAGCTATCACTTGACAGTGGCCGGTATGCCATGGACCTAAGCATCTCAGAACCCAGCATTGAAGCCAAACTATCCGGCAAGGGTGAATTCAGTACTATAGACAAGTTCACCACTGACATCCAGCTCTCTCTTGGTAAGTTCGATCTGCACAGATGGCAAATGGCAGAAGACAGCATTCTGGTAAGCTCCAACATCGACCTGCAACTGGAGCGCTCAACAGGACAGAACAGCATCGCATTGAAAATAACCGATTCAAAATTCCTGTCGGCTAATGCACAACATAGGCTAAAACCCATTAGAATAGACCTGACATCTTCAGAGGATACCCTATACTTCGATCTGGTCTCTGGCCTCTTTAGAGGAGATGGGCAGGTCAATGCATCGATCGAGCAACTCATCGAGCGAAGTACGGCATGGGTTTCGGATTCGGTTACTTTAGCGGACTTCAATCTCGATCAGGTTTTTGAAGGTCTAATTGCTTCCGCCAATATCAAGTTTAACCCCACCTCCGATCAGTTTGAGCAAATCTGGCCACAGCTGGATATAGCGGATACCATCAGGCTGAGCATGGCCATCAATCAAGCCGCTGATGATTACCAACTAACGCTCCGTGCCCCTTCCACCAGTTACAAGTCTCAGCAGCTGACTAACCTGGATATACATCTCTTCAATCGAGAGGATACGATCAATTATGAGATTGGCGTTGAAGAGTTCAGGAGTGGCCCGGCACAGATCAATCAACTCTCTGCTAATGGCTCCTACGCAGACCTCAAGTGGCGCAATGCACTTCGGATCGCAGGTTCCACTACTAGTCCGATCATACAGGTGGATACCGAGTCACGCTTGGCAGGCGACACAGTATATACCCATATCGTACCCGAAAGTCTCCGACTCGACAGCCTTTCATGGACACTTCCGCAAGACAATGAAATTGTCTACTATGATGGCAATCTACTCTTCCACAATTTCCTGCTAAGGCATGATAACGATCTACTGGAAATATCCTCCACCGTCAATGCCGGTACAGAATCGTTAGATCTGCGATTTGAAGAGTTTCAGCTTAGGACCCTCACCTCGATCATCAATGCCACCGCGTATCCGGCAACCGGAGAAATCAACGGGTTTGTAGACATCAATGGGATAGAGGATCATCCAACCATTCTGGCCGATCTGGAGGTGAAAGATATGGTCGTACTTGAGCAATACATAGGCCTATTGCAATGGAAGTCAAAAAGTGATGAAGCCAACGGCTCACTGATTGATCTGAGCGCAACCAGTCCGCAGCTGGATATCAAGGCATCAGGCTCATTAGATCAAAATGGCATGCTCGATTTGCAAATGAAACTTAACAAGGTCGCCATGACCGTGATTGAGGGTTTCTCGGATGGAACCATCAGCAAGGCCTCCGGCTATATGGCAGGTGAATTGAACATCACCGGGCCCGATTCTTTGCCGGACTACAAGGGTTCGATTGATTTCCGTGGCGCCTCATTTGTGGTAACGGATATCAACGCTCCTTTCTCTCTGGAGGACGAATCCATACGCATAGACAATGAGCTGATCAGCTTTGATAACTTTACCATCCGTGATGAGCAAAACAATATCCTGGAGCTCAATGGGAATATTAGAACTGATGATTTTACGGACCCTGCCTTTGACTTTCAGGTAGTTGGCAAGGACTTTCAGTTACTCAATTCTACGGCCCAAGACAATGATCTGTATTACGGCAAGGTGGCTATCGATATTAACCTGGGAGTCAAAGGAAGACTGAGTGCACCGACAGTAGACGTGACGGCCAGGCTAAACAAAGGAAGTAACTTCACCTACGTCCTACCGGAATCACAGCTGGAAATCGAAGAACGGGAAGGTGTGGTCATGTTCTTCAATCAAAATGACTCCTCTACCCTCAAAGAAACCGCCAGAGTTCAGCCAAAAATCCTAGATATCGAAGGAGTGCAATTTCGGTCCAAACTCGCCATCGATCCTGAGACCAATTTCAAAATGATCATTGATAAGCGCTCGGGTGACTATCTCGAGATCGGTGGTGAGGCCAACCTTGATATCAATATCGACCGGAAAGGTAAAACTACTATGAGCGGAATCTATACTGCCCGCAAGGGCGCTTATGAAGTTCGCCTCTATGAAATAGTCCAGCGCAGGTTTGAGGTAGTGCCCGGAAGCCGTATTATTTGGTCAGGAGACCCGTTCAAGGCTGAACTTGACCTCACCGCCCAATACAACCTCCGCACCAGTGTCAAGGAGCTCATGGAAGAGCAGGTCGCCAATGCCGATCCCACCACAAAGGTCAGCTCCCAGCAGGACTTGCCCTTCGAAGTACTGCTGAGAATACAGGGCAGCCTTGAGCAGCCTCTGATGTCCTTCAGATTGGATATGCCGGAGGGTGTACGCAACGAACTCGGTGGTAACATTTACGCGCGCATCAATCAAATCAACGAAAATGAGGATGAGCTCAATAAGCAAGTGTTTTCATTGATTGCATTCAATCAGTTTTTGCCGAGTGCCGTGACCAATGCCTCCGGCTCCACCACTTCCAACCTTGCCAAATCAAGTGTAAACCAAATACTCTCTTCACAACTCAACAATCTATCCCAACGCTACATCAAAGGTATAGATATAGACTTCAACCTCAATAGCTTCTCTGACTATCAGACAGGCAGTCCCACGGACAGAACAGAGCTGTCCGTAAGCATCAAAAAGGCTTTGTTTGACGATAGAGTCATCATCAGTGTAGGCAACAGTGTAGACATTGAGGGGCAGACCAGACAAACCAATGAATGGATTGATGATGTCACAATAGAGTACCTGCTAACGGAAGACGGCCGCTATCGACTCAAGGGATTTCAAAAGAACTCATTTGATGATTTGGTCGAAGGGCAAGTAACCATTACGGGCCTCTCACTCCTTTTCAGCAAAGAATTCAATCAGTTCAAGAACATCTTTAATAACGCAGAAGTCACAAAGTGAATCTTAGAAAGCCATATACCGCTAAGACCTGCCTATGGGTGGTACTACTATTCACGGTAGTGCAGCACGGCTGCAATGTGGCCAGGTTTGTCCCTGAAGATGAAAAACTCTACACGGGAGCCTCTGTGGATATCGACCATGGTGGTCAGATGAGGAAACCCTCCAGAAATAAATCAGAGCTGGAAGGTGCCCTGCGTCCACGTCCCAATTCCACATTATTAGGTGGTAGGCTCGGTCTGTGGTCCTACTACAAAGGATCACGTGAGCGGTCAGGGTTTATCACCAAGTATATGAATAAGAAGTTTGGAGAAGAACCCGTGTACCTAAGCGATGTGGACGTCCCCCGATCCCAGGAGTTCATTGCCAATAGGCTCGAAAACAAGGGCTACTACTTCAATGAAGTCACCAGCCAGCTAAATGAGGGCAAACACAAAGCGAGCCTAAACTACACGATCACTGCCGGGGCTCCCTACACCCTCGCGAGCTATCGCTATGTCAGGGATAGTGCTGAGATAGACCGACTTATACGCAAGAGCATCTCCAGGAGTCCCCTACTGAAGGGCGACCTGCTGGACCTTGATGAATTGAAGGATGAGCGTACACGAATCAGCAGCAATCTGAGGGCCCAGGGGTACTTCAACTTTACGGAGGACCTGCTCATATTCAGAGTCGATACCAATCAGTACGATACCCGCAAATTTGATCTCTTCCTTGATCTGAAGGCTGCTATCGAACCCGCCTTACTGAAGCCTTACCAGATCGAAGATATTTACGTACACACAGACTACAGTCTCGATGATCAACTAACCGAGGGGCGGGACACGGTGCAGATCGAGGGGATCTACTTTATTGAGAAGGATGACACCTTCGAGGAGCGTCATCTTCCTCCCTATATCACGCTATCTCCCAAGGCCTTGTTTAGCACCGACCTACAGTCCCAGACCAATAGGAGGCTGTCCTCGATGGGCACCTTCAAATACGTGACCACCAGGTTTACCGAGCTGGATTCGTCAGCTTCCGAGCTGGGGCACCTCGATGCTAATATTTACCTATCGCAATTTAACCGTCACTCTGTGAGCGCTGAAGTCCAGGCAGTGACCAAGTCCAACAATTTTGCCGGACCGGGACTCATCCTCTCTTACCAGAATATCAACCTGTTTGGCGGTGGAGAAATCTGGAAGTCCTCCGTCACGCTCGCCTACGAGACGCAGTTTCAGGGAGGCTCTACTACCGGGCTCAACTCCTACGAGGCGGGCTTTCAAAACGAGATCATCGTGCCTCGGGTAATTGCTCCTTTCAAAGTGGATGCCTCGGGTGGCTACTCCGTCCCCAAGACTAAGTTTGCCCTGGGGTATAACATTCTCGATAGAGTCCAGTACTATCGGCTGACCTCTATACAGGGTACTTACGGCTTTTTCTGGCAGACCAATAAATACATCAGGCATGACCTTACTCCTATCTCGCTCAACTTTACGAACACGGCCAACGTAACGGAGGAGTTTCAGGAGATCCTCGACGAAAACCCTTTTCTTCGGCAAAGCTTTGAAAACCAGTTTATACCCGGGCTGATCTACGGCTGGCAGTACAACGAGCGCGCCAAAGAAGACAAGCGTAACAAGATCTTTGTCCAGCTACAGCTCGACCTGGCAGGCAATATTGTGAATGCTGTGTCACAGCTCTTCGGTGGTGAAGAGTCAGACAAGATGTTTGGCAGAACCTACGCCAAATACGTAAGGACGGATGCCGATTTTCGATACTATCTGCGAACGGGGCGTGATGGCTTCCTCGTATGGAGAGGGTATGTGGGTGTGGGCGCCCCCTATGGCAATGCTCAGTCACTGCCGTACATCAAGCAGTACTTTGCAGGTGGGCCGAGCAGCATCAGGGGATTTCGGGTACGATCACTGGGACCCGGCAGCTATCAGCCACCGGAAATGGCCGACAATGCATTTTTTGACCAGACGGGTGACATCAAGCTGGAGACCAACCTTGAGTATAGATTTACCTTCTACAAATATCTCAAAGGGGCGCTGTTTGTCGATGCGGGCAATATCTGGCTGTTCAACGAAAATGAGAGCATCCCCGGTGGACAATGGAGCCCCGACTGGCTCAGCGAGATAGCCCTAAGCACAGGTGCCGGTGTAAGATTGGACATCAACTTTCTTGTGCTCAGACTAGATCTGGGTATTCCGCTTCGAAAGCCCTATCTCGATCCTGATGATCGCTGGATCGATCGCTTCGATATTGGTCGCAAAGCGTGGCGAAAAGAAAACCTCATTTGGAATCTCGCCATCGGTTATCCATTTTAGCCGCGTGAGTACACACGTCTTTTACACCCCGCAAATCAGCGATGGTCCATGCCAGCTTAGCCCTGAAGAGTCGGCCCACTGCGTCAGGACACTGCGTCACACAGCCGGTGACCTCATCCACCTGGTCAATGGCAAGGGTGAAAAGTATGAAGCGACCATCTCCGATGCGCATCCCAAAAAATGCATCGTGCATCAGGCCAGTCTCATCGAAAAGCAAGACCTCAAGCCACCGGTCATACATCTGGCCATAGCGCCGACCAAAAACCTGGACAGGATCGAATGGATGGTCGAGAAGCTCTGCGAACTGGGTATTCCGAAGATTACTTTTATCCAATGTCAGCACTCTGAGCGCAAGGTACTCAAGCTTGATCGTCTGGAGCGCAAGACCATCTCTGCGCTCAAGCAGTCCGGCAACCTATACCAGATGCAGGTCAGCGAGTTGATCTCCTTTGAGGGCTTTATTGCCTCCCTACCGGAAAAGGTAAGTAAGCATATTGCGGTAGTGACCCCCGGGCTTCCCCATTTGCTAAGGTCTATTGATGCTACCGCAAATGAGATCGTCATCCTGGTCGGGCCGGAAGGCGACTTTTCTGATAAGGAAGTAATGACCGCTACGGCTGCAGGCTTCCAATCCGTCAGCCTGGGAGCGGGTACACTGCGCACTGAGACCGCCGGCCTGGTGGCATGTCATACGGCGATGCTGTGCAACCTCGCCTTATGAGGGTCGTTGGGGGCGGTTGAAGGCTGGTTTATTTCTAGGAAGGGTTTTTCCAAACCTTGAAGCTGATCAGGTCCATGTAATCCTGACGCTGAACGATAAGTGCCTTTTCTATTTTTCGCTCGTGGATCGGAGAGAAAGCATAATCATATACCAAATAGTAAAGTAGTCCTTTGGGCGACTTGTAGAGCCCCGAAAAATACCTGTAGTCATAGCCCATATTATCAAGTACTTCCTTTCTGACTGTGGCCTTACCATCCGGACATAGCGTCTTCAATATTCTTCGGTTGTGCCGGGTGATACTCTGGGCACTTGAGATATACATCTCCCCATAAGACTGATTCCTGTTGTGATATTCGGCTTTGCACTGGTTATCACAAAACTTTTTGTCTCTCCTACCGGTCAATTTTTTGTTGCAGTTGAGACATTCAGTGGCGGTTCTTAAAGGTTCCATAAACGTTTAATATACGTTTATTTACGTAAGTATACGTTTAGAAAAACGCTTTTCTGACTTAAATTCTATTTCATTACCCAATGAAACCATTGCTGCCGGTCACCAAGGATTACCAAGCTGCGCTGACCGTGATGTCAGCCAAACTGACTGTCCTGCGCTACAGTACTTCCACTCACCATAGCTACCATTTCATGTTTCGGGAATTTCTGAAACAGATGTACCCAAAACCGCTTCATCAGATCACCAAATGGGACATTCTTCAGTATCAGAACCATTTGGTAAAAGTGAAAAAGGTGTCCCGCTCTTACCAGAATCAAAGTGTCAATGCTATAAAGTTTTACCTGGAGCAGGTGCTTGGTCATGATCGGCAGTTGTTTGAAATTGACCGACCAAAGAAGATCCATCGTTTGCCTCAGGTACTGAGCCTCTCCGAGGTACAAAAGATTTTAAAGTGTACGCAAAACTTAAAGCATAAAGCTATACTCACCACGCTCTACTCATCAGGATTGAGGGTCGGAGAGCTGATCAGTTTACAAATTGGCGATATTGACTCGGCCAGCATGCGTATCTGGGTGCGGGAGGGCAAAGGGGTAAAAGATAGAATTACAGTCCTATCACCGCTGTTACTACAGCTGTTAAGAGCATATTACGGTGATTATAAGCCGAAAAAATACTTATTCGAAGGACCAAATAATAAGCCTTATTCGGCTAGTAGTGTGAGAAAAATCCTCGCCAGGGCGGTGAAAAAAGCAGGTATTTGCAAAGAAGTCCATACACATACGCTCAGGCACAGTTTCGCTACTCACTTATTGGAAAATGGCACTAACCTCAGGTATATACAAATGCTGCTGGGTCATACCAACCCAAAAACTACCGAAATTTATACGCACGTGTCCACCAAAAAACTGGAAGAGATCAAGAGCCCATTAGATTTAATGATGTAGATAGGTATATTTGAAAGGCAGATAACGCGCACAGTGCGCGTTACGTTATTGTT
>CAYGOT010000034.1:0-47398 GCA_964351595.1 uncultured Roseivirgaceae bacterium
CGGAGGACGCAGCTGGCGTATTCTCGATCTTTAGTGACAGTTATGATGACGTACCTAAAATTGGGTTCAATGAAATAGGAGGATCAGAATTTGAAACCTTAAGTCTTGGTGGAAATTCGGTATTGCGCTATGCTATCGGGGCTAACAACTTCAACATCATTGACATGGGTACAGACAATAAAATTGATCTGGCATCCAAAGGGATTACCAATTTCAAATTTGATGTTTGGTTCTCTAAGACCTTAACTGCTGAAAGTAGTTTCCTATTTAAGATTAATGATGGCACTACCACAAATGAGGCCATCGTAACATTAAATGCAGCTTCTGATCCTGCTATCACACAAGGCCAATGGCTCACGTATGATTTCACCTTACCAGAATTGGGTCTTTCTGCAAATACGAACGTACAACAAATCGTCATCGACGTGTTGAATGTTCGTGAGGCGTACTTCGATAATATGATCTTCTACAATAGTGGACAGGATGTAAGCAACCTGTTGACTAATGGAGATTTTGAATTGGGTGATCAAGCATGGTACGCTAATTATGATGGTGGCCCTGCAATTCAGACCGAAGGTGGTAATAGTTTCTTCTTTGCTAACATTGAAACCGCAGGCCCAAATGCATTTGATGTAAACATGAGTCAGGCAGTAAATCTTATAGCCGGACAAAACTACCAGCTGTCTTTTGAGGCCTCTACTAATGATGGTAATACTAGAACAATGATTGCGGGTATTGGTCCTGTTTCAGGAGGAACAGGTTATGCTACTGCAGAGGTAGCCTTATCTTCAACTACAACGACCTACACATATAATTTTAATGCAAGCAATGAAGCTGGAACCAGTGGTCGAGTGTTATTTGACATGGGAGCTGGTGCCGGAGTTGTAATCATTGATAACGTATCATTAATTGTGGCTGAAGCGGCGACATTCCCGATCACTTTTGATGACAATCAGGCATATACATTTACTGAATTCAACGGTGCTCCAACTGAAGCGATTGCTAATCCAGTTCCGGGCGGACTGAATACTAGTAATCGTGTTGGACGAACAACGAAATTAGTTGGAACACAAGGTGCAGGAAGCTTTATAGACCTTGCCGCACCAATCGATTTCTCGGGAAGTCAAGTGATCAGTATGAAACTTTTCTCTCCTAAAAGTGGAATGTCTGTGAAATTGGCCTTGGAGAGTGTGTCTCCAACAGGATCACCTACTGTTGAAGTAATTTCCCAAAATACCAAGATCGATGAATGGGAAATACTGGAGTTTGACTTTACTAGTCAAAACCCTGGTAATGATCTCAGTAGAGTAGTATTCGTTTTTGATGATGGTAATGCCGGAGATGGTAGTGAGTACTATTTCGATGATGTGACCTTTGCGACTGATGCTGACGCCACCTTGAGTGATCTTCGTGTGGATGATGTCACTGTAGCTAATTTTAATCCAGAAGTGGAAGATTATACCATAGTACTACCATTTGGTACCACAGTTGTACCAACCGTAACGGCTACTACCAATGATGTGGGAGCCAATGCTCCTGCTATTACGCAGGCGCCAGATGTCAATGGTGTGGCACAGATTGTGGTAACGGCTGAAGATAATAGCACCAATAAGACATATACCATCGACTTCAATGTAGCTGCTCCAGTAGCAGATGCTACCTTGAGTGATTTACAGGTCAATGGTACGACGGTTGTAGACTTCCTTCCCTCCAATCCACTTTATACAATTACGATACCTTACAGCACATCTGAGCAACCTGAGGTAACATTTACGACAACTGACCAGAGTGCATCGGCAGCTATATTCTCAGCTCCGAATCCATGGCCTGCGCCCGGTGCGACGGCTAATCGCGATGTGGTCGTTAGAGTTACTGCACAGGACCTAAGCACGAAGGACTATACTGTTCAGTTTGTACTTGCTCCGGCTGGAACCGATGCTACCTTGAGCGACCTGCTCGCAGCTGGCAATACTATTGATGGATTTGTGGCAGGCGACCCTGCAGAGAATGTGTATGACATTCTACTACCTTCAGGATCGACCATAGCAGATGTACCTGTGATCACTGGAACGCCTACCGATCCTAATTCGACGGTACTGGTTACAGCAACAACAGACCTGGCACAGCCAACCACCACTGTTTTGGTGACGGCTGAAGATGGGACTCAGGTAACCTATACTATCAACTTTACGGTAGCGGGTGCTGCGCAGGATGCTTCTTTGAGCGACCTGACGATCAATGGTACCACGGTTGATAATTTTAGTTCGGTAGCGATCACTTATGCGATTGAACTTCCATTCAGTGCTACCATAGTACCGACTGTTGAAGCTGTACCTAGCATTGATGGGGCTGTTGCGGTAGTTACTCCTGCAGTAAGCCTTCCCGGCAGCACGACAATCGAAGTGACGGCCACAGATGAGACAACAAAGCAGACTTACACGATAGAGTGGACAAAAGCAGCCACAGCGAGTACAGATGCTACACTAGCTGATCTAACGATTGGTGGTACCACCATCACAGGTTTTAGTGCTGCGACATTGAGTTATACCGTGAGTCAAGCTGCTGGAGCTACTGCAGTACCTGTGGTAGTGGCTACACCTAATGATACCACTGCTACTGTAGTGATAGAAGCTTCTACCCAGCTGCCAAGTGCTACTGTGATCATCGTGACTGCAGAAGATGGAACAACGATTAATACTTATACGGTTGACTTCCCAGTCGCTGGCACCAATACCTTGCTGACTAATGGCAGTTTTGAGAGAGGTACGTTGGGTTGGACGACCAACTTTGGTACTCAGTTGCCTGAAATAAGATTCGAAGGCGGTAACAGATACTTCTTTGCGAATGTCGAAACCGCAACACCATCTTCTGCATTTAATGTGCAATTGAATCAGAAACTTGACCTCACAGCAGGTCAGGGATATGTACTGTCTTTTGACGCATCCTCGGGTGAGGGTCAAACCCGTTCTATCATTGTTGGTATGGGACAGAGTTCAGGATTATTTACTTCAGAAACTGTTACCGTTGACCTTCCTGCTGCAGGTGCTAATGGAGCGCTAACCTCTTTTAAGGTGCTATTACCCGGAAATGGCGCAATAGGTGCAGGCAGTCAGGTATTCTTCAACCTCGCTGGAGATGCTGGAGTAGTGATTATAGATAATGTAGTACTTGAACCGGCTAAGCCGATAACCTTCCCGGTGAATTTTGAGGCGGCTGATATTGATTATAAATTCGCCGAATTTAACGGATCACCCTCAGTCTTGGCAGATAATCCAAGCCGATCCGGTATCAATACAAGTTTAAAAGTTGCCAAGACGAGTAAGTCCGGTAGTGCTGGTGCAGGAACTGTGTTGACATTGAGTCAGCCGATCGATCTAAGTACAAATCAGATCATTGGTTTAAAAACCTACTCGCCGAAAGCAGGGGCCAGAATAACCATGAAACTCGAAAATGCGACTAGCTCGGCAGTTGTGGTGGAAGCAGATACGGTCACAACGGTGGCCAATGCGTGGGAGCAACTCTCGTTCAATTTCAATGGTCAGATTACCAATCAGAGCCTGTCGAAGGTGGTGTTGATATTTGATGATGGTGTTGCCGGTTCTGCCACGAGTATCTATCACTGGGATGATCTCAACTATGTGCTTGACAATGCCTACTTGTCTGACCTGACCATCGATGGCACGACCCTGGAGGCATTTGATACGCTGACACTAGACTATGAAGTGGTACTGCCGTCGAGTGCGACGGTGTTCCCCGCGGTGACAGCCGTATCTATAGATCCAAATGCGGATATCGATATTGCTCCGGCCACCATTCCTGTGACTGGTGTGGCTACAGCTGCAGATAGTACTACTACCATCACCGTCACAGCCGCCAATGGTATTACTGAGCGTGTTTATACGGTGAAATTCAGCAAGGCAGCTTCAGAGAGTGATGCGAGTCTGTCGGCCATAGCGATCAACGCAACACCGTTGGCAGACTTTAGTTCGACTAAGCTAACTTATGAGGTACTACTTGCACCGGGCACGGTAGATGTACCTGCCATAGTGCCTACACCTACTAATAGTGCGGCGACTTTTGCCGTTACCAATGCCACTCAGCTTCCTGGCACTGCAACCATTGTGGTAACTTCTACAAATGGTAATGTGACAAGTACTTATACCCTAAATATGAGGGCAATCGGGGCTGATGCTTCATTGAGTGATCTGAAAGTCGGTGCGGAAACGGTCGATGGCTTTAGCGCTGATGTGCCGGATTACGAGGTGGTGTTACCCTTTGGATCGACCTTCGCGGATATACCAGCAGTCACAGTGATACCTACGGATACCCGAGCGACAGTAGTGATCACACCTGCCACGGCACTGCCTGGTAGTACGGTGGTGACTGTCACAGCAGAAGATGGTGTAACGATCAGCACGTACAATGTGGCCTTCAAAGCTGTAGAGCCTGATGCTGTTGCGACCTTGAGTGAGATCAGGTTTAATAATCAGGTTATCGAAAACTTCGATCCTGAAGTCGTGGAGTACGCAGTAGAGTTGCCTATCGGCACCACCGCGATACCTGTGCTGACGGCCACCGCGACCAATCCTGATGCTGCGTTGGTGATCAATCAGCCAACTTCACCTACCGGAACAGCGACCATTGAGGTCACAGCCACCGATGGTACAACTCAACTGTCCTATACGGTAGTATTCACGGTAGCGATCCCGAGTACGGATGCCAATTTGGCTGAACTCAGCGTAGATGGCGATCCGATAGCTGGTTTTACTCAGAATACCCTGAGCTACACTGTTCAGCTTTCTGAGGGCACGACTACAGTGCCTACTGTAGAAGCCATTGCAGCCAATGAATTTGCGGTAGTGGAGATCACCAATGCCGCCAGCCTCAATGGTAGTGCGCAGGTAAAGGTGACGGCACAGGATGGTGAGACGACTAAGTTGTACACGGTCGACTTCCAGTTGACCACCAATAAGAAGCCTATTGTTGCAGCTCGTATTCTTGATCAGACGATCAAAGTAAGCCAGACCATTGTCATAGATCTCAGTAATAATTTTGTAGATCCCGAAAATGATGAACTGACGTATACGTTCAACAATCTCAACGATGACTTTTTAACAGCGTCACTCGTAGAGGGTAAATTGCAGCTCACAGGATTAGCTGTTGGTGCCTCGATCGTCGAAGTAACCGCGATTGATGATATCAATGGTAAGGCGACTACATCTTTCGATGTTGAGGTTGTTGGATCTGATGAAACCCTTGACTTTGATGTAGCGGGTAAAGCCACCGCTGACGGGGTACCGTTTACGCAGGGTAGAGCGATCCTCTTTGAGAAGGATAACAGAAGCAATTCTTACAGTTCAACTTTGACGGCCACTGGTGGGTTTGCCTTCTCGTTTGTTCCTGAAGGCGACTACTATCTGTACGTAACATCTACGTCCCCTGAGTACACCACAACTTTATATGGGGATGTATCTACCGTGGTTGATCAAGCTGCCGAACCCCGAACACTTCAGGTGAATAGTTCGATTACAGGCTTAACAATCAATATGGTGGATAAACCAACTCCGGCCATTGCGTTCTTGTCGCAGGAAGCTGGTGGTACACTCAACTTCAACACTAGATCAGTGACTGGCACAGGTTCCAGAATTCTGGAAGGCAATTCAACAGAAGGAGATGCGCTGGGAGGTGTGATTGCGATACTACAAACCCTGCAGGGGGAATATATCGCCGACGCTGTGACCGATGAAAACGGGTATGTCAGGTTTATTGGGCTACCTACCGGAAC
Source organism: uncultured Roseivirgaceae bacterium (assembly GCA_964351595.1). Lineage (GTDB taxonomy): Bacteria > Bacteroidota > Bacteroidia > Cytophagales > Cyclobacteriaceae > UBA6059. Next base: position 5,786 of record CAYGOT010000034.1, read on the forward strand.
TTATAACCTCACCGTTGAAGTATCTGGTTTAGGAAGAGTTACTTCTGAAATAGAGCTTGTGGAAGGTAAGCAGTCTTACTATACAGCGCTCATTGATGAGGATAGCATAGCGATTAGTATTGCTACGGGAATTGACGATGAGCTGCTCAAAGGGATACTTCTATATCCAAGTACCGTTGAAAGAGAACTTTACATCGATCTGCCAGCTCTAAGATTTGATCAATTTGAGCTTCGCATCACGAGTATGTCGGGTCGCCAGATCATTCCAAACTATGAGCTGGAGGGTTCTCGAATAATGATCCAGGTTGATCAGCTAAGTGCGGGATTACATATTGTGATGATTAGCACAGAGCGAGGAACATGGTCAGGAAAATTCATAAAACAATAACTAAGAATAATTGAAGCGCTAGCCAATGTCCCGCGAGGGGTGTTGGTCGCGCCTCATCAGCCTAACACACATATATTATGAGAAAAACTATACTCTTAGTATTTATCAGCCTTGCGGCATCAATGGTCTTTGCACAAAGCCAACAGGTAAGTGTGGTCAACGACGCGCAAGGTAGCAAGCTGCTTGTTGATGGCAGTGAGATGATGATCAATGGTATGAACTGGGATTATTTCCCGATAGGTACCAACTACTCTTACAGCTTATGGAATCAGTCAGATGATTTGATTCAGGCCGCACTAGATAGAGAGATGTCTTTGCTCAGTAATATGGGCGTGAATTCGGTACGTATGTATACTGGCGTACCCGCTAAATGGATTCAATATATCTATGAGAAGTATGGAATCTATACCATGCTCAACCATTCATTCGGTCGGTACGGGCTAACCATAGATGGCGCCTGGACACCTATTACGGATTATTCAAATCCCAAAACTCAGGAACTTTTGATGTCAGACATTACCACGCTGGCTGAAGAGTATAAGGATACGCCTGGTCTATTGATGTACCTCCTGGGAAATGAGAACAATTATGGTTTGTTCTGGGCTGGAGCAGAAACAGAAGACTTCCCCGAAGGTGAAGAACAACTCAGAGCTGTAGGAGAAAATCGTGGAAGGCCGATGTATAAGCTGATGAACGATGCGGCCATCGCCATGAAGTCGATTGATGGTTCTCACCCTGTAGCCATATGTAATGGTGACGTGTTGTTTCTTGATATCGTGGCAGAGGAATGTACTGATGTAGATATCTATGGTACCAACATGTATCGAGGAGCTTCGTTCGGTGATGCTTTTGAGAAGGTCAAAGAGGTCTATGGAAAGCCAATCATGTTTACCGAGTTTGGAGCTGACGCTTTCAATGCCATAGAAAATACGGAGGATCAGGAGTCACAGGCCTACTACATGGTCAACAACTGGAGAGATATTTATGATAATGCCTATGGATTAGGAAAAGCAGGAAACTCTATTGGAGGTTATACCTTCCAATTTAGCGATGGTTGGTGGAAGTTCGGTCAAACTAAGAATCTTGATGTGCATGACAACAACGCCTCTTGGGCGAACGGCGGATACGCAAGGGATCTTGAGGAAGGATCGAATAATATGAACGAAGAGTGGTTTGGCATCTGTGCGAAAGGACCCACCAATACCAGAGGTCTTTATGACCTTTATCCAAGGGCAGCTTATTACGCATTGAAAGAGGTTCATCAGCTCAATCCAATGATTGATGGTACCAGTCTGGAATCCATAGATGAACATTTCAGTAAAGTCAATCTAATGGATGCAGTGCTTAAGGCCAGAGGCGACAAGGCCATGGCGGGTGGATCGAGCGCCAAGGTTTCAGTGAGTGAACTCCGTGCGGAGCTTACCACTTTTACCACAGGTGGAGACTTAATCACTACACCTGATGTTCAAGACCCTACAAACCCATTAGCAAATCCAGCAAGAACAGGATTTGATCACATGGAATCATTCTTTGTTGGCTTTGAAGCCAAGCCTGATGAGAGCATTAGAGCCAATGTAACATTTAATATACTTGGAAATGTGCCGGTTAATCAGATTAATGAGATATTCTATGAGAACCGCGGACTTAACCAAGCTGTCATTACAACCGCACCAGGTGGTAATCTGGTCCTTTCACCCAATAGGGTTCAATTGTACCAATCGGATGTGAGTTGGAATCACGAATATTTCGACCTTGATTATTTCTATCGTACCGGGAAGTACCACTGGGGGTATGAGGGAGACTTTTTCGGATTATATCCGGAGGCCAATTATGGCCCTAATCTTGACATCTATAATGGCATTGCTCCCCATGGTATTGAAGTAGCGGGCAAGAAGCAATTTGAAGGTTTAAAATTGGCGTTTGGTCCTCAGCTGTGGTGGGGTGCTAACCCGGCAATACTTTTGAAATACAGAAGGCACGTTGGCAAATATGACCTGACCGCTATCTACCATGAAGACCTTGATGAGCCAGGTGCAGCTGTTAGTTCCATCGCCATTCCGGTCCCTAGAACAAGACGAGCTACAGTTTATGCCAAAAGAGAGTTGGGACCTTTCGACGTGGAAGTCGGAGGTATGTGGGGTGGATCACCACTTGTCGATAGGGAATTCCAGGTAATCAGAGGTGAAGGTAATGGTGCTGCAGTCTTCACTGATCAAGTCAATATGAGTGATACCTGGGGCGCGAAGTTTAAAGTGACTTATCAGAACGGTCGAATCAACGGTTATGCTCAAGGTGCAGCCATGGGACTTGTTGCTGGCGGTGGTGCCGATCAAACTCAAACATTTACTGGATGGAGATTAAAGGATAGCGGAAGTGGAAATCAGAATAATTTCCTTGCAGGTATGGCTTATACAATGGGCAAATGGCAAATTGCTCCAAACTTCTTATGGCAAAGGCCTTTAGTCGATGCGATTCCGCTGGATGCTCCAGAGCCGGCCAGAGCGAGAAACATATTAGATGACCCATTTGTGGTAAGATCTAATAGAGAGATGACTGCCGGCGAAATACTATTAACATTTGATCCTACGCCAGGCACTTGGATGTACGAGTGGGACAATGATCGTGCTGAAGACGCGTCATTAGCAGCGAGTATTGGATTCGTCTATCGAAATCAACCGACTAATATGGATGCTGCTATCATTTTCCCGGGTACTAGTCGTGTGCCAACCGCAGCACCTTCTGCTCCACCTGCTCAAGATATATGGGAGGTATATACAAGAATCGTTTCCAAGGTTATTCCTGAATTGGGTATTGTGGCAAACCTTTATGGAGGTAACGGTCAAGCCAACGGACCTGATTCGAGGGTAATTGAAAGGTTCGGTGGTGATGTGAGGATGATATACAAACAGTACAAGTTGATGACGCATTTGAAAATCAATGACTGGGGACCATTTGACTACCATCGAGATTTTAACCTTACGTTCCCATTGCAGGTCATGGCAGATATCTCGCTTACTGCAGGTAAGCCTGATTGGTTTATTCTACCGAGTACACAAATGGGATTAAGATTCACATGGCGGTCACTAGACCAATTCTCACCTAGGTATGTATACCAGGATGCGCTGGTACCTCCTGGTGTAGGTAACGGAAGCGAGTGGGAGTTCAGAACCTACTTACACATCAACATTGGCAAATAATAATAAGGAGAAATGAAGAACTTAGGAATAAATAATAAACTCGCACTTGCTGTTGTTGGAGTTATTTTAAGTACTCTTTTTATTGGCTGTAATAGAGAAGAGGATGAGCTGCCAAGGGCAGAATACCCTGATGTAGGTGACATTTTCACCAATGACAGCTTTATTGGTTTAGGAACTAACTTTTTCTTCCCTTTCATAGATGGGGGCGCTAAACCGGATGTCTTTACAGTAGATGAGAGAGAAGGTTATATAGGGACATCTTCTATAAGAATTGACGTACCTGATGCTGATGATCCGGGAGGCAGCTTTGCGGGAGCTGCTTTCATTATTGATGGTTTAGGACGAAATCTAACCCAGTATAATGCACTTACATTTTGGGCGAGAGCTTCAGAGTCAGCTACCATAAATGAATTTGGTTTTGGAGTTAATGCTACAGGAAATCAATACCAAACTGCCGCGACCGGTCTGAAATTAACGACAAATTGGAAGCAATTTATCATACCTATACCGGACGCATCAAAACTAGTAAATGAAAAAGGTATGATGTGGTTTGGTGCTCCTGGAGTGTGCCCGACTGGAGAAGGGGACTGCTTCCCGGAAAATCCTAATGGGGGAACAAAGAAAGGATTCACCTTTTGGCTTGATGAGATAAAATTTGAAAACCTGGGTACTATAGGTCAGGCCAGAGCCCAAATCCAAAATGGTGAGAATGCGACTGTTGCAGCATTTGTAGGTCAGGTGCTTGAGGTAACCGGTGTGAACGTTTCGTTCAATATGCCTAATGGTATCGACCTGGATTTAAATACTACCTCGGCATTTTTCGATTATCTGCCATCTGAGCCTGGCGTTGTTTCTACCGCCGGATCTACGCTTACTGTTGTAGGTGAAGGTACAGCCACGGTCACAGCCATGATGGGTGATGTGGAGGCTTCTGGTTCCTTGACTATTCAGACCATTTCTGAGGCACCTGAACCGACCAGAGATGAGCGTATAGTGACGTCATTGTTCAGCGATGTTTATACCAACGAGCCAGTTGACTTCTGGAATGGATTCTTCATCCCGGACGGACAGACTACCATGGGAGGCGCCATCGAACCGGCACCTGGCAAAAATATCATCAGCTATTCTGATCTAAATTTTGTAATCGCTGAGTTTAAGAACCCAACTATCAATGTCACTGAAAACACGCACATGCATATAGATGTCATCACTTTCGATGATACCGAGGGTGCTCGATTGGATATAGGGCTAGGTGACTTTGGAGCGGATGCCACTTTTGGAGGTGGTGATGATAGCAGGGGTGACTTTACCCTTACAGGTTCCGGTTTCAAATCAGGAGAGTGGATATCCCTTGACCTTAGGATGGACGAGTTCACCGGTCTAACCAGTAGAGCCAATCTGGCTCAGTTGATTTTTGTGAGTGATCAGATTGATAATCTAATTGTCGATAATATTTATTTCTACTCGGAGAGTCCTGCACAGGATGCCACACTTTCGAATGTATCCGTGAATGGGCTATCGATTGATGGTTTTGGATCGGGTATACTGAACTATCAATATGGAGTACCGAAAGGGAGCACTGTTGTACCTGAAGTTACCGCCACACCTAATAATGAAGATGCACAGGTAACTGTTACCCAGGCAACTGGAATCCCCGGAACAGCCACTATCGAAGTAACGGCTGCCAACGGTGTAACTACGCAGATTTATACAGTAGCATTCATTGGCACGGATATTTTAGGTTTACCGCTTGATTTTGAGTCAGATGAAATTGCCTACCCCTTCGAAAACTTTGGCGGGGGCGTATTAAGCCGAATCGATAATCCTGATGCGTCTGGAATCAATAGCAGTGGTCGGGTCGCTGAAATGGTCAAGTTTGCAGGTGAACCTTTTGCTGGAAGTTCATTGGTTTTGCCTGATCCCATTGATTTTTCTCAGGACCGCACCTTTAGTATGAAGGTGTGGGTGCCCAAAGCAGATGTATCTGTTCTCTTGAAAGTAGAAAATAGCAGTAATCCCGCCAACTTCTTTGAGGCGACAGTTAATACTACTACCGTAGGCCAGTGGGAAGAGCTCACTTTCAATTTTAACGGAATCAATACTGCTAATTCCTATGATAAATTTGTGTGGATTTTTGAAAACGGTACGGTTGGTGACGGGTCTGCGAATTTCACTTATTACTTCGATGACATCTTCCTGCTCACAGATGTGACAACAGATGCCTCTTTAAGTGATCTCCAGGTTGATGGTACTACAGTTGATGGATTTTCTTCATCGACTTTCAGTTATGATGTGGAATTGCCAGAAGGTACTACAGATGTACCCTCAGTAGTAGCTACCGCTAATAGTGGTGATGCTACTCTTGTGGTGACAGATGCGACTTCTTTACCTGGAACCACCGAAGTAGTGGTAACGGCTCCTGACGGTACGACTACTGCGACGTATTCAATTAATTTCACCGTATTTGCTCCCGATACAGATGCTACATTAGCTGATCTACAGGTAGATGGAGCTACTATCTCCGGATTTTCACCGAATACAGAAAATTACAACGTTGAGCTTCCTGTTGGCGCTACCACAGTCCCAACGGTCACCGCCACAGCTACTGCTGCTAATGCTAGCGTGCAAGTGACCGATGCTTCTTCTTTGCCAGGGACCACCACCGTAGTGGTTACTGCAGGTGATGGCGTTACCCAGAAGACTTACAACATTGCCTTTACGGTAGCCTCAAGTATTGTTGAGCTGATCACCAATGGTGATTTCAATTCCGGCGATGATGGCTCCTGGTACGGCAATGCATTCAATATTCAAACCGAGGGAGGCAACAGTTATAATTTTGCCAATGTTGGGGCCGCTGGTAATCCTTTTGATGTGAACATGAGCCAATTGGTGACTTTAGCTCCCGGCGCAGAATACACGCTAACATTCGAAGCTTCTACCTCACCCGAAACGGGAACACGAACGATGATAGTGGGCATTGGACAAAGTGCCGATCCGTTCTTTGCTAACACAGAAGAGATTACTCTGACAGCAGAAAACCAAACATTCACGTTGACCCTATCGGCAATCGATGATGGCACGGGTAATGAGTTTGGTGATGCAACCAGTAGAGTGTTATTTGATATGGGTGCAGCGGCAGGCGTGGTAGTTATTGACAATGTTTCGCTGTTAGGACCTGGTAGTGGTGGCACTTTCCTGACCCTGATCCAGATCCTGACCCTGACCCTGACCCTGAACCTGATCCTGACCCTGAACCTGATCCTACCCCCTCCGAACTTGTTGTCAATGGTGACTTTGAGTCCGGTGATGACGGATCTTGGTACGGCAATGCCTTCAATATCCAGACAGAAGGAGGCAATAGTTACAATTTCGCGAATGTTGGAGCGGCGGGTAACCCTTTTGACGTCAATATGAGTCAATTGGTGACATTAACTCCAGGAGCGGAATATACCCTAACGTTCGAAGCGTCTACCTCACCTGAGACGGACACGCGCTCGATGATCGTGGGAATAGGACAGAGTGCTGATCCATTTTTCGCCAATACTGAAGAGATCACATTAACAGCAGAGAATCAAACCTTTACGCTGACATTGACTGCTACAGACGATGGCACTGGCAATGATTTTGGAGATGCGACCAGTCGCGTGATTTTTGATATGGGGGCAGCAGCTGGTGTAGTAGTCATAGACAATGTCTCACTACTTAGAAACTAGTGATACCAATTAAACCAGGAAAAGCTATTTAGAAGAATAACGAAAAAAATGATGAAAATAAGGAATCTGTTTTTGTTAGTAATGATTTCCGGTATTGCACTGTCGTGTGATAATTCGGAAGAGTTAACTAGGAGTTATACCTTGGAATGGGAAGATGATTTTGAGGGGCCAGCAGGTGAGTTACCCAATCCTAATGATTGGAATTATGATCTGGGTGGCGGAGGCTTTGGGAATAATGAGCTTCAGGTATATACGAATAACCCGGAGAACGTATCTAAAGATGGTAATGGTAATCTAGTCATTACCGCTATCCGCAATGGCAACAACTTTACCTCTGCCCGAATCAAAACACAGGACAAATTCGAAAGGACTTATGGAAGGTTTGAGGCACGCCTTAAGACGCCTTACGGACCAGGAGTATGGCCCGCTTTTTGGCTACTGGGAGATGGTGTGGATGATCCGGCTATAGGTTGGCCACAGACAGGAGAAATCGATATTATGGAACTTCGTGGACAGGAGCCTAGCAAAATTGCAGGTTCTGTACATGGTCCGGGATACTCTGCCGGAAATGCCGTTACTTCTGATTTCGAACTTGAGAATGCACGGTTTGACACTGAGTATCACGTGTTTGCAGTAGACTGGGGCCCTGATTTCATTGACTTCTTTGTAGATGACAATTTATATCAACGCATTACTCCAGGGGATGTACCCGGCGAATGGGTTTTCGATCACAATTTTTTCATTATTTTCAATATTGCGGTAGGTGGAAATTATGTAGGTTTCCCTTCTCCAGATACACCTTTCCCACAAAAAATGACGATTGATTATATTAGATTTTATACTTTCTAAATTCTTTGGTTTGAAATGTGTTATGTGTCAGCGCATCTATCAAGAGTTAGAATAAACTGATCAGACGACAAATGAGATGATTTCTTTTATTCCTTTAGATTGCTTCGAAAAAATGAGTCTACGATGATTGTTTCTAAAGAGTTTATAGCAATTTTCATTGTCGTCGGCATGCTTTCATCCTGCCAACAAAAGCAAGTGAATAGAAAAGATATGATATCAGACCAATCAATCACAGCAGAATTTATATTAGGAAACCCCGATTATCCGGCCATTTCCTATGGTGGATACCGGGATACCACTAGATCAATACAGCCTACTTTAGAGGAGTTACGAGAGGACATGCTGATACTCTCTGCGATGGGGGTCAGGTTGATTAGGACCTATAATTTGCAATTGGCGCAAGCACCTAATATTCTAAAGGTCATCAGTGAGTTGAAAAAGGAAGATCCGGAGTTTGAGATGTATGTCATGCTCGGAGCATGGATTGATTGCAAGAATGCCTGGACTGACCTGGAGCCTGACCATAGCATAGAGAGTGCAGAAAATGCGGCTGAAATCGCAAGGGCTGTCACCCTGGCCAATAAGTATCCTGACATTGTTAAGATTATTGCGGTAGGGAATGAATCCATGGTGAAATGGGCCACTTCTTACTATGTGCAACCTGACGTGATTCTAAAATGGGTCAAACATCTTCAAGGGCTCAAAGCATCTGGAGAACTTCCAAAGGAACTCTGGATCACCAGCTCTGACAACTTTGCCTCATGGGGTGGAGGTGACTCAGAGTACCATGTAGAGGCGCTGAATCAACTCATTGCTGAGGTCGACTTCATTTCTCTACATACTTACCCGATGCATGATACGCATTACAACCCCGTATTTTGGGGAGTCAATGAAGCTAATGAAGGACTGTCCGATGAAGCGAAGATAGAGTTGGCGATGAAAAGATCTATCGCCTATGCAAAGGAGCAGTTTATGGGTGTCAAAAATTACGTCAATTCCCTGGGAATAGAGAAACCCTTGCACATCGGAGAGACTGGATGGGCCAGCTATGATGGTGATAATCGCCACTATGGCATCAGGGGCTCCAGAGCCGCCGACGAATATAAAGAGGCGATTTACTACAATCTCATGAGGGAATGGACCGAGGAAGCAAGGATTTCTTGCTTTTATTTTGAAGCCTTTGACGAACCATGGAAAGACGCGCATCATCCGGCAGGATCTGAAAATCACTTCGGGCTTTTCAAGGTGGATGGAAGGGCAAAATATGCAATGTGGCCTCTGGTCGATGAAGGTATATTTGACGACCTTACCAGAAATGGTAACCCTATCACCAAGACTTATGATGGCGATCTGCAGGAGCTTTTGAAGGATGCGCTAGTGCCGACAGTTCATCATGAGATAGCTGAAACCAACTAAAGCATGCCTATATGAAACCTATCCTCAATCTTTTTTTACTATGTGCTATGCTGAGTGCGTGCGAAACCTCCAACCCATTACCGGTAGAAGTTTATGAAACATCCGCAGCTGGAAGTAAACTTCAAAAGATTGATCAGTTCTCGGGTGAAGGGAATCATTCAAGTATCAGGTTGGACCCTTCGACCAAGTATCAGGAGATCACCGGGTTTGGCGGATCGTTTACGGAGGCTTCTGCCTATTTACTTAATCAACTAGGTACAGAAAACAGGCAAAAGATATTAGATGCCTACTTTAGTGAGGACGGTGCAAATTACTCCTTAACGCGCACACATATCAACTCATGTGATTTTTCCCTGTCGCAATACGCTTATGCAGAAGAGGGTGATACGGAGTTGGAAAATTTCTCGATAGCGCCTGATATGGATGACATCATACCCATGATCAAAGACGCGCAGCAAGTTTCTAAGGATGGTTTCAAGATTATCTCTTCCCCCTGGACGGCACCACCCTGGATGAAGGATAACAACGCCTGGACTGGTGGTAAGCTCCTACCGGAATATTATGACACATGGGCACTGTACTTTGCAAAGTACATAGACGCATACAAAGCTCAGGGCATTGAGATATGGGGTCTGACAGTAGAGAATGAACCATTGGGCAATGATAGCAACTGGGAGAGTATGCATTTTACGCCTAAAGAGATGACCAATTTCGTACAAAACCACCTCGGCCCTAAACTAGAGGCTGATGGCAAAGCGGATGTGAAGATTCTTGGGTACGACCAAAACAGAGAGCACCTGAGCGAATGGGTTGATGTGATGTTTGCAGATGAAGCTTCATCTAAGTACTATGCTGGCACTGCAATTCACTGGTATGCGAGTACGTTCGAAGTGTTCCCTGATGAGTTGCAAAATGCTCATGCCAAAGCTCCAAATAAACATCTTATTCAAACCGAGGCATGCGTAGATGCTGAAGTGCCCAAGTGGCAGGACGATGCGTGGTACTGGAGCAAAGAAGCGACCGACTGGGGCTGGGATTGGGCACCTGATGAGGATAAGCCAATGCACCCAAAATATGTTCCCGTTTATCGGTACGCCCGAGACATCATCGGTTGTATGAACAACTGGGTTGATGGCTGGGTGGATTGGAACATGGTGCTGGATCGACAGGGAGGCCCCAATTGGTTTGAGAACTGGTGTGTAGCACCTGTGATTGTCGATCCGGAGCAGGACGAAGTGTACTTCACCCCAATCTATTATACGCTGGCTCATTTCAGCAAGTTTGTAAGGCCTGAAGCCCAAGTTATAGGTGTGGATAATGCTGATGATTCCATATTGGTCACCGCTGCTCAAAATACTGATGGGTCTATTGCGGTCGTCATCTTAAACCAGTCAGAAACAGAGAAATATCTAAATATTGAAATGGCTGATCAATCGGCCAAAATCTCGATAAGTCCTCAAGCAATACAAACTATCATCATCCCCAACCAAATCTAAAGCCTATGTCCAACGCTACAGCAGTATCCGCAAAAGTCCCATTTGGGCAAAAAGTAGCCTTTGGTGTAGGCATGCTAGCCAATCAAATGTTCCCTGCTGTGTTGGGAATTTTTATGGTGGTGCTCGTTCAGGATCTGGGCTTCCCAGGCTGGATGTGGGGTGTCATTTACTTTTTTCCCAGAGTTTTTGATTCCATTACTGATCCCATCATGGGATTCATTTCGGACAACACCAGATCAAAATGGGGAAGAAGGAGACAATACGTTTTTTTAGGAGCAATCATCATGGGAATTTCTTTTGTGGTGATGTGGCAGTTGTACAGAGAGAATGGGGTCGACTATAATTTTGCCTACTTTCTCGGCTTTTCATTTCTCTTTTATTTAGGGCTTACCATTTTCAGTGTGCCCTATGTAGCCATGGGGTATGAGATGAGCAATGATTTTCATGAGCGGACAAGTATAATGGCCGTTGCTCAGTGGGTTGGACAGTGGGCTTGGGTAATTGCTCCCTGGTTTTGGGTGGTCATGTATGATCAGGATTTGTTTCCCACTGCGGAGGTGGCTACCCGTCAATTAGCCATCGGCGTAGGAATTGTATGTATGCTCTTTGCGATGGTTCCGGCTATTTTTATAAAGAGCCGATCCACTGTTGACGAGGACTATGCACCCTTAAATGTAAGCACCATTGGCAGTAGCCTTGTTGAAATTCTGAAGGGTTTCAAAGAAGCATTTAGCTTAAAACCGTTCAGGAAATTGTGCATAGCGACATTTTTTATCTTCAATGCATTTAACACCATTGCAGCCTTCTCCTTTTTTATCATTGTCTATTATCTGTTTAGTGGCAATGCCGATGCTGCACAGCCCTGGCCGACACTTTTTGGTAGCTTGGGTGCTTTGGTGACCACTTTTGTAGTTATCCCTATCGTAACCCGGATGTCCAAAAGCATGGGCAAGAAGAATGCATTTTTGTGGTCCCAGGGGATATCCATTTTCGGCTATCTGTCATTGTGGTTTCTGTTTGTGCCTGGAGAGCCTTACTGGTTTATGATAGCGCTTCCATTCCATTCATTTGGTATAGGCAGTTTATTCGTACTCATGATGTCGATGACTGCAGACGTCATAGACATGGACGAGCTCAACACGGGATTACGTCGTGAGGGTATTTTCGGTGCTATCTATTGGTGGATGGTCAAGTTTGGATTCGCCATAGCCGGTGGATTGAGTGGAATCATTCTTTCTGTGGTTGGATTTAATGCAGATATCGCTCAACAGACAGAAGCTACCCTGACCGGCTTGCGACTCTTTTATTCGGGCTTCCCTATACTCGGTACACTGATAGCCTTGTATGTCATGTGGGACTATGATGTCACAGAAGAGAAGGCCAATGAAGTGAGAGCGGAGATAGCTCGTGTCAATGCTACGAAGAAGAGTACTGCTTCGCATTTACGCAACAAGCTTCAGTCTTTGGATAAGACCTTTAAACCAAGACCGCTTATTGATCTTTCTGATAAGACCACAGAAGATTTAACCGAACTTTTTGAAGAAACACTTGATAAAGGAATTCATGGCCTGTGCTTTAGTCCATATGAAGCAGGCCAGCAACTGGGCGATACACTGAACAGAGAGCAAATTGAGCGGAGAATGGACATCATAGCTCCCAAGACTAAATGGGTGAGATCGTTTAGCTGCTCCGATGGCAATGAGCTCATCCCGGAAGTGGCGCATGAAAAGGGTTTGAAGACCATGGCCGGAGCATGGATAAGTACAGACGGTGAGAAGAGCAAGGAAGAGATCGATAAGCTGGTCGAGTTGGCCAAAAAGGGCTATGTAGATATTGCGGTAGTAGGTAATGAGGTACTTATGCGTGGTGAACTCAATGAGGACGAGGTTGTAAAATACCTCAACGAGGCACGTCAGGCGCTTCCAAGCAATATTCCGCTAGGCTATGTAGATGCCTACTATCAGTTTATTGAACGCCCTGCGATTATTGATGCCTGCGATCTAGTACTAGCTAACTGTTATCCATTTTGGGAGGGCATTGAGAATCGCCACTCAGCCTTCAGTGTGCAGCACATGTATCAGTTGACCAAGGAAGTAGCCAAAGGCAAAAAAGTAATAATTACGGAGACCGGTTGGCCTTGTGGTGGCAAGACTGTACTGGATGCAGTTCCCTCTGAATCACATGCCATGAGCTTCTTCGTTACTATTCAGAAGTGGGCGCAGGACGAAGGAGTTGAGCTGTTCTATTTTACATCATTCGACGAACCGTGGAAAATAGCTTACGAAGGTGAAGTAGGCGCTCAGTGGGGCTTGTGGAATAAAGATGAAAAGCTGAAATTTATCTAATCATCTCGCTAATCATAATAACTAGCAATAATGTCATATAGAGGTAATAAAATAATGTCCCTGGCTGGTGTCAATACGAACCAGCTTTCTGCAGATGAATTAATAGATCTGTATAATGAACATCTTCAATTGGGTATGCATGGCCTTTGTTTCAGTGCTTACGTAGAAGGTCAGGAGCCGGGTGACCAGCTCACCGAGGAGCAGGTGCGCCGTAGAATGCAGATCATTAAGCCTTATACGAAATGGGTTCGGTCTTTTTCCTGCACAGACGGGAATGAAATGATCCCAAGGATCGCAAAAGAAAACGGCCTGAAGACATTGGTAGGAGCCTGGCTCGGAGATGATCCGGATATTAATAATCGTGAGGTGGAAGGACTGATCAAGCTGGTCAAGGCTGGTCATGTGGACATAGCTGCTGTGGGTAATGAAGTACTGTATCGTAAGGAACTCACGGAAGACGAATTACTTGATTTCATCTATAAGGTCAAAGAGGCGGTACCAGGTATTCCGGTAGGCTATGTAGATGCTTATTATGAATTTTCTATCAAACCCAGGGTCACCGAGGCTTGTGATATTATTTTGGCTAACTGCTATCCTTTCTGGGAGGGTTGTCATATCGACTATTCACTCATGTACATGAAGGACATGTATTACCAGGCAAGGGATGCAGCGAAAGGCAAGAAGGTAATCATTACGGAGACAGGCTGGCCAAGCCAGGGTACTCCACTACATGGCGCTCATCCGTCAGACGAAAACTTCTTAAAGTACTTCATCAATACCCAAAAATGGTCTCGCGAAGATGACATTGAAATATTCTATTTCTCTTCTTTTGATGAGGCCTGGAAGGTGGGGTCTGAAGGTGATGTAGGGGCATACTGGGGTATCTGGGACAAAGATGAGCAACTGAAGTATTGAATTATACTCTCGGGGTTTTGTGCTTAAAGCACCATTAGCAAATTAACCCTTCTGCGATTGGTAGAGGGACAATTGAATTGCAACGACAGCCTGTTTGAAGAGACTCTACTTTATGGCTGACAGCAGCATTAAGAGTGCTCTGATGTCTTGACGAAGGATATTTATTGGCTAGCTTGCTAAAGGAGAAAAACAAGCGAATGACAGGTAAGAATGGTTTTATTACGCGTATCGCACTAATAGTAGCCTTAGGCGGGTTCCTGATGGGCTTTGATGCTTCTGTTATTTCCGGGGTGGTCAAGTTCATCGAGCCGGAGTTTAGCCTTACTAAGCTGCAGCTTGGATGGTCAGTGGCATCATTGACACTGACGGCTACATTAGCCATGATGGTTTCCGGGCCGCTGAGTGATAGATACGGTCGGCGTTCTGTCTTGAAAGTGGCTGCCATTCTGTATGCAGTATCCGCATTGGGATCGGCCATCGCACCTACTTTTCTGCTACTTGTCATAGCCCGAATGGTTGGAGGACTGGGTGTCGGGGCTAGCTTGATACTCGCTCCTATGTATATCGCTGAGATCGCTCCTCCTTCGATGAGAGGCCGGATGGTATCATTCAATCAGCTCAATATAGTCATTGGCATCTCGGTTGCTTTTTTCACCAACTATCTGATACTCAGCTGGGGGCAGTCGGATGCTTCCTGGGCCGCATCACTTAAGCTTGATGAGTACAATTGGCGCTGGATGTTGGGACTAGAGTTCTTACCGGCGGCCTTATACTTTTTTGGTCTATACTTCGTACCCAAAAGTCCAAGATGGCTGGTGATGAAAGGACAGACGGATCAGGCACTACTGGTCATGCAGAAATTCACGGATGTGGAGGACGCCAGGAAGCAGATCAACGAGGCTGTCCAGAGCATTGAAGCAGATAGCAAGAAAGAGAAGGTAGCCCTAACGGAATTCTTCAAGCCAGCTTATCGAACGGTCCTGGTCATTGGTATTATAGTAGCCGTTCTACAACAGATTACCGGTATCAACTCGGTGTTCTTCTATGCTCCTATGATTTTTGAGCAGTCGGGGATAGGCACTGACGCCTCATTTATTCAGGCCATTCTTGTTGGGCTCACTAACCTTGTCTTCACTGTCCTGGCGCTCATGTTCATAGACAAGTTGGGTAGGAAGCCACTGCTCATTGGCGGTCTGGCGGGAATTACGCTCTCCATGGCTTTATTGGCATACGGCTTTGGAGCCGCGACCTACAAACTCACAGAGGACAAACTTGCCAGTTTACCCGCGGAAGTCACAAATGCTGACCTTACCTTATTGGTCAATGTCGAGTACGGCGATGATGTTAGTTTCAAGGAAGCCATTCGAGCCGCTCTGGGTGATGAAATGGGGTTGACCTATGAGTCTCAGCTGGTCACAGCCTCCATAGATATGAACCCGACATTGATACTTGTAGGCATACTAGGTTTTGTGGCCTCATTTGCTATATCCATTGGGCCCGTGATGTGGGTGTTGTTTTCAGAGCTATTTCCTATCGGAATAAAGGGTGCTGCGATCTCATTTGTAGGATTCATCAACTCAGCCGTGAGTTATTTGGTGCAGCAGTTTTTCCCCTGGGAACTAGCAACTTTTGGCAGTAGCATCACCTTCCTGATATACGGAGCATTCGCATTTTTGGGACTACTGTTCGTGATTAGGGCAGTACCTGAAACGAAGGGGAAGACATTAGAAGAGCTGGAAGAACTCCTTGTCAAAAAATAGTCAACATATGAAACCGACTAAACTTATCTCTATTCCAGCTCACTTCTTCACTAAAGTTGGTGCTGAAAAGAGACGACATGATCTCCTGTACGAGGAGTCCGATGGGCTAAACTTAACACCAGAAAGCGTTACTTCAACAAGCATTATTTATTCGATTGATTAATACAAATAGCATGTCTAGCAAAATATTCATAGGAAATAATCCAATTACCGATAGTTTCAAAGACATAGCTGGAGAGTATGTCGATCTCGAGGGAGATCGATTCTACAAGATCTCCAACTATGATGGCATGAGGCCTTTTTTCATCAGTTTAGTAAGCCATTCTGATCATTGGCTCTTTATCTCAAGTACCGGAGGACTGAGTGCTGGCCGACGAAACGATGAGAGCTCACTATTTCCGTACTACACTGATGATAAGATCAGTGAATCGTCTGAATCAACCGGTAACAAGGCCATAATTCTGGTGAGCAGAGAAGCGGGCAAACAGCACATGTGGGAGCCGTTCTCAGAGCGTAATGCTGGTGTATATCGGCTTCAAAGAAATATTTACAAGAATGTATCCGGTAATCGATTGATCTTCGAAGAAGTCAATCTGGATTTACAGGTGACCTACAGCTACAGGTGGGAGTTTTCAGAGAAGTACGGTTTTATTAAACGCACCAGTCTGAAAAACTCTGGCGATCAGCTCGCGAAGGTCAATCTCGTTGATGGTCTCCAGAATATCATGCCCAATGGTGTCAATAGCGGGCTTCAAGGCATCAGGAGCAACCTGGCGAATGCCTATAAGCGCAGTGAGTTGGCTGATGAGCGAGGCTTAGGTGTCTTTGCATTGAGCTCTATGATCGTGGATCGGGCTGAGCCGAGTGAGGCCCTCAAGGCTTCTACCGCATGGTCGGTTGGCCTACCTGCCAATGCTTACCTGCTTTGCAGTCTTCAGCTTGATGATTTTAGAAGAACTGGAGCAGTACGTCCTGAGCACGATGTAAAAGCCGAGGTAGGGGCGTTCTTTGTTCATAGCGAGTTTGACCTGAATCCCAATTCAAGTCTGGACTGGATCATTGGAGCTGAGGTCAATCAGGACTATGCTGATGTAGTCGAGCTCCAGCAGGAACTAGCGGATCCGCAGACACTTAAGTCACAAGTAGAAAATACCATTGCGGCAGGAACAGAGGCTTTGAGGAAGAAAGTGGCATTGGCGGATGGGCAGCAATTGACCGCTGACGAACTCAGCACAGGTCGACATTTCTCCAATGTGCTTTTCAACATCATGCGCGGTGGACTGTTCGAAGATCAATACCTTATCTACACCGACGACTTGAAGGCTTACGCCCAAATGATTAACAAGTATGTCTTTGCATCAAACGCTTCCTTTTTCAATGGACTGCCAGCCAATATAAAGTTGGATGACTTAACGGAGCGTGCCCAGGCGGCCGGAGATGTTGACCTTACCAGAATCTGCAGGGAGTATCTGCCCCTTACCTTCAGTAGAAGACATGGCGACCCGTCAAGACCCTGGAATAGATTCTCGATAGAGCTTAAAAATGAGGACGGAAGTGTAAATCGACATTATGAGGGTAACTGGAGAGATATTTTTCAAAACTGGGAGGCTTTGGCTTATTCCATCCCTGGGTTTACCAATAGCATCATTGCGAAATTCGTGAATGCATCAACGGTAGATGGCTACAATCCCTATCGGATCAGTCGGGATGGAATAGACTGGGAGGTGATTGAGCCGGATGATCCCTGGTCATACATAGGGTATTGGGGTGATCATCAGATCATCTACCTGCAAAAACTCCTGGAGCTGTCGGTGCAGCATTTTCCCGATAGGATATATGGGATGCTATCAGAGGAGAGTTTCGTCTATGCCAATGTACCGTATAGAATCAAAAGTTATAAGGAAATTGTCGCTGACCCTCAGGACACCATCATATTCGATGAGGGCATGGAGGAGCGCGTTCAGCACAAAGTAGCTGAAGTAGGTGCTGATGGAAAACTGATTTTTGGCGGTAGCCAATTGGTGCATGCCAACCTCACTGAGAAGCTGCTGGTAATGGTGCTAGCCAAACTGTCCAACTTCATTCCGGAGGCCGGCATCTGGCTCAACACACAGCGGCCGGAGTGGAATGACGCGAACAATGCGTTGGTCGGCAATGGTGTCTCTATGGTCACGCTTTATTACCTACGACGGAATATTGCATTTCTAAAGAAGCTTTTCTCAGAAGTAGAAGAGTCTGCCTTCAACGTTCATGCTCCCGTCAATGAGTTATTCAAATCAATTCATGGAAGCTTTGAAAGGTATCAAGGTCAAATAGAGAAAGGGTTTTCCGACCAAGTTAGAAAGTCCATTGTCGATGAATTGGGTATAGCGGGAGAAGCGTACCGCAACAAAATGTACGGAGGTCAGAGTGATAAGGAGGGACTGGATAAGGCTGCCTTGATCGCATTCTTTGAACTGTCGCTCAAGTACATCGATCAGTCCATCAGGATCAATAAGAGGAACGACGGTCTTTATCACGCTTACAATCTGATCACCTTCCAGGGCGATGCGCTGAAGGTTGATCACTTGTATGAGATGCTTGAGGGGCAGGTTTCGGCATTATCCGCAGGCACATTTACCCTAAAAGAATCTCTAAATGTCCTGGACGCGCTAAAGGCGAGTGACATTTATCGTGAGGATCAGTATAGCTACATGCTCTATCCGAACAGGGAGCTACCTAAGTTCTTGGAGAGGAATATTATCCCATCTGATTTCGTAAGTCGATCGCCGCTTGCCCAGCAATTGCTGGCTGATGGAAACAGGAGTTTGCTCTCAGTGGATGCTAAGGGCGCCTATCACTTCAATGGCTCTTTTAATAACAACAATAATTTGAAAGCATGTCTGGAAAAGTTGAAGGAGAGCGGATATACCGAATTAGTGGAGAAGGAATATTACGACTATCTGACCGTTTTTGAGGAGATGTTTGATCATAAGTCATTTACCGGTAGGTCAGGTACTTTTTTCGGGTACGAAGGACTGGGTAGCATCTACTGGCACATGGTTTCTAAACTGCTCGTTGCGGTACAAGAGTGCATCTGGAATGCCACTGAAGAGGAGAAGGCATCTCCGGAGATGTACCGGATGATCGATCATTATTATGAGATTAGGGCTGGTATCGGCATTAACAAGTCACCGGAGTTGTATGGCTCGTTCCCAACTGATCCTTACAGTCACACCCCGATGAACAAAGGGGCACAGCAGCCGGGCATGACCGGACAGGTCAAAGAAGATATATTGAACCGGTGGGCTGAGCTTGGTGTAAGAGTCGATGAAGGCAAAATATCATTTCAGCCATTCTTCCTGAATCCTGAAGAGTACCTCAATACCTCTCAAAGCTTTGAGTATTTTGACGTTGCAGGTGCGAAGCAAACTATCAAACTCGCGCAAGGTCAGCTGGCTTTCACTTACTGTCAGGTGCCTGTGATCTATACTAAAGGAGACAAAGCGGGCCTTTCGTGGCAGCTGTCAGACGGAACGACAATCAACTCTGATGCCTCACGTACTATGGATGAGAACTCGTCAGCTAAGCTCTTCAATAGGACTGGTGAGATTGTTAGAGTTGATGTGACCGTTGGAAGCTAGTGCTCGAAGGATTTGTCATTTGTGTAGACACAAATGACAAATCCTCAGATTCACGATTTACTCGTATACCAAATTCTGATGATCTGATGCCAGCTCGTGCTCGAGGCATTGCCTGTCCATAGCTCTGTATCTTCACTGCCTTCTTCATCCGTGTCGTGAATGTTGGGGAGTACTACAGTCTCTATACTGATGATATTGACATCATTCTTGGAGCGCCACTCATTCATGGCCGTGACCACATCTTTGAAGGCTTCAATCTTATCTGACTTAAAAAGTCCTCCTTTTTGCTTTTGAGGAACAAAATCGACGGTCTGTATCATAGGCTAAGGCGATTAATCCTCTCAATTAATGAAAAAATACAATCCTAACCAAATCCCCATGAAGGATGAGCGGTAAAATATTCTGATTGGTGGGAATTGGCACACTATTCAATCAAAATACTACGACTATTCCTTTTGCTCATATCATAGTTCTTACCGTTGATGCGAAGCTTTTGTTGACCCTCGGGCACGATCAGGAGAGGAGTCCAGGTTGCATCTGCTATTTCGATTCTGTAGTTGTGGGTATCACTGTTTTGATCATAGCTGAAGTCTAGTGTGGTGTTGCCAATGACGACATTAGAAATGCTGGCCTCACCCCATTTTTCCGGTAGGGCAGGCGCGATGACGACCTTCTGCTCATGAGCGATCGGCTTGATCCCAAAGAAGTGGTTGACGATTGGTACGGCCACTCCATAGATATTCCAGGCCTGGACCATCTGCCCATAGTCGGGCGACACCTCATACATACTTCCCGGTAGGGTGTAGTTGAACGAATTGTAGAGCATGTGGAGGTATTTGACAGCTTCTTCGGTATTACCATAATTGGCTTCTGCAATCGCCTGCACTCCTGTAGGAAGTGTCATCACCGCACCGACATAGCTGAATGATTTCCACCCGGAACTCTGATCATTGCCTTCATCACGGTCAATACCTGTCACGTAGGTGCCAAATCGGTTCGTATATTTTCTGGCGGTCTCCAGGGCGAGTGCTGCCTTTTCCGGATCAGCGATATTCATTTCGAGTGGGGTGTTGACTACCCAGTTGTGATGTACTACGAAGGGTGCCGTACGCGAAATGGCTTGCGTACTAAGCTGTGCCAACCGCTGCTCCAATTCTTCAATGGCCCAGGGCTTGTCAATGGTATCCGATCTCACGATTGCCGCCTCTATCAGCTCCACGGCCTCTTCTTTTGTAGACCTAAAATCCGCATAAGAGTTATCTCCGGCGACCCACCATTCATTATTGATCTTGTCCTTGAGTTCGCTGGCTTTCTGCTGATAAGCGTCCACCATTTCATCATCCTCTAATTCCTTAGCCATCTTGGCCGCTGCTTCATAGGCCTGCTGTGTATAGACCACCACGTCGATCATCTCGCTATGTAGTCCGTGGATTTCCATCATGCCTGGCCCATCAGGATATCCGTTTTGGTCTTGATCCTGATCTTCACTCAGCCAGGTAAGGCCCTTTTTTACGGTAGGGTAGTAGCGCTCCAGCATGGCGCGATCACCCGTCCAGCGATAGACCTCCCAAAGCAGCCAGATGAAATGCGGGGTTTCGTTGAGATTGCCCTTATTGAATACCACACCATTGGTGGAGGCTTCATGCATGATGCGGCCATTGTCATTGACGGATTCTGATAACTCGATCAGGAGATCGATGGTCGCCAACACCTCATCATGACGCCCTGTGGATAGCAGCCCTTGCAAGGCATAGCAGTTGTCAGCACCAAACCACCACGGGAAGTCAGCGATACCGGCGGAAAGCCCTCTTCCGACCTCCGGCACGTCCCGGATCAGCCAGTCTGTATTCCAGCGCACCCAGTCATACATCTCCATGAGTTTAGGGTCGGGGATGTTGATCTCCGCGGTGGCCCTGATACTTTCGAAGCGCGCCGCTTTTTCCTCAACAAGCCTCATCGCATTGCGCTGCAACTCCTCGTATGTGCTGAGCGCGTCATCTTCACTTAGGTAAGATCCTGCTATGATGTATCTGATGGATGCAGTACCATTCGCATCGACACTCACTTTGGTCATTAATGAAGCATCTACACCCAGGCCTTTTCGATCTTGCGGACACCAGGCACCTTCCTGATAAGTCGCACCTTCCAGATCAGCACCAAATACCGTAAACCATGGATTGTCTGCATCCCTGGCCACCACCTTATTATCTACCCATCTTGCCTGATCCTGCCCATCGGCGATATCAGCTTCCTCCCAGAGCCACACAGGTGTTAAATCAACTCTGCCTGTAAATCCTACATTCAGGTTTTTGTCTTCACTGCTGTTATTCTTTATGGTGATTTCCACAACCAGACCCTCTTCGCCATCAGGCACGACTTGAGTTTGAGTTATGGTCAAGTCAAGGCTGGAGAGTTCATAGGTCAGCTGATTACCTATCGGAAAATTGATAAAACTGGAAGCTTTTGGCAAGCACTCCGGTGTGTTTTCGCCTTCCCCTATCGCAATAGAGAAACCATCCATGAGCTTGATAGGGTGATCCCAGATACCCGCCATTTCGCCTTCCACATGCCAGCCATAGTCAGGAAAGCTCCCATCCTGAAACCCTACCATGTAGAGCCGGTCTCCAGCCGTCACATAAGGCGAAGCAGCGTACTCGCTCTTACCAGAATAGGAGGGGAATGCGTCGAATATTGATTGGATGGAATCGGAAGACTCTTTTTCACCTTCAGAGCAGGCACTTAACAATATTAGTAATAGAGGAATGAGTTGCTTAAAATATGCGGGCATATACTATTGATTTAAGGCCAACAATATTAATGATTTATACGCAGTGCTTAGCTGAATTATACATCATCTCTTGACTGGATTTTGCTTAAATATTAAAGATGACTAATTTGTAATAAGTCCTCTAATGAAAAACATAGTTCTCATATCAACAGCATTGCTTTCTCTTTCCACATTGGCCCACGGACAGGAGTTTGAGGATCTTGAAGAAAGAGTTTTCTTTGACTCTGTTTATACAAGTTTACTGGCCTATATCGATAGTCCTGCTTCTACTGATTCTTTATGCAACTCATCCTTGTTGGATGCTAGACAAGATTTGGCAAACGGGATTATCGCTGTGGATGAATATGTTGGTTTTTATAAAGCAAGACCCAGATACCGCGATCAGTTAGATTCGCTCATAAGAGGATTTGGTATGACGCCTACATTTTTCAGAGGTGAGAATTGTGTCCCACCCCCTAAAGGTCAAACGGATGGCTGTTACAACTTTTTGATGGACAAGTATATAGCCAAAATCTATGGAAAAGACTTTAAGAGAAAGTTGCATATTACAGCAGACAGCCTGTTCTTCGAAAAGAATAGAACTGACACTATCTATTTCCTCGACTGTGACAAAAGGCCACAACTACTACCTGATCACTCCATATTATATGGGATATCAGAACAAATTGGAGCCTATAGTGGAGTTCTAGTTTATCTGGAGGATCAAATTACTAACCCATATTCAGACTTAGAACCAAGTGATCATTACAAAGTTCGAGCAAACCTTATAATCGATGAGAAGGGTGATCTTGTTCGATGTGAAAGGGATTCAGAATATGTGATTTCAAGCGACCCATCTTTAAACCAAAAATTGTTTTTATTGGCTACCCAAGAAATTGAGATGAGATACTCGAAATGGAGGCCGGGCCTTATTAATGGATTTCCTGTTAAGACTAAATATCCTTTAACTGTGTATTTTCTTGAAAATCAGGATAATTAGACCTATCTCAAGTCAACAATTTTCAATTCAAAATTTGGCTATATTTTGTCATAACTTGTCTTGATCCCTTTGATCAAGGAAGAGCTAAAACCCTGGTGCTCCATCTCATTGAGGCCTGCTATTGTACAGCCCTGTGGAGTAGTCACTTTATCGATCTCATGCTCGGGATGTAGCCCGTTTTCCAGGAGCAGAGAGGCAGCACCCTTGACCGTCTGGGCAGCTATCCGCTGGGCTACTCTGGAGCTAAATCCAATCTCGATTCCGCCTTGTGAAGCAGCCCGGATGAACCGTAGCGCATAAGCAATACCACAAGCACCCAAGACCGTGGAGGCATTCATTAGCTCTTCTTCTATGATGATGGCATCACCGACTTGCTCAAATATATTCACAACCAGCTCACGATCTTCCTCATGATCATGGTTAGTGGAGATACACGTCATGGACTCCCGGATAGCAATGGCTGTATTAGGCATAGCTCGAAAGACAGCAATATTTCTACCGGCAGCCTCGATCATGTCTTTGATGAGCACTCCGGTCACTACAGAGACGAGTATGACATTTTCCGATAGGCTGGATTTGATCTCCGCGATGATGTCAAGACACTGCTTCGGCTTGATCGCCAGGATCACTATATCGGCCCCTTGCACAGCTTCCGGATTTTGATCACTTGTGTTGATGCCCATATCCTGCAAATGCTGGATGAGGTGTAGCTTCCTACGCGTTACCGTGATCAGTTCAGGCTTGATGAACTGGCTCGCTACCAAACCTTCGGCAATTGCAGCGCCGAGGTTTCCACCGCCGATGATCGTGATTTTTTTATCCATTGTCTTTATCTTGTTTCAGATATCAAATATAGATTGAAGTGGTCGGACGACTGTTATTGGTCGCTTAGTAAGAACTAAGGAAATATGCAGATATTTCGATTACTAGTCGTCCGATCACTAGTCTAAATAAGTTGAGGTAGTTGTCAAGAACCCCTTTCTATGCTTAGAAGAGCCGTACTTTATGGTTTGCTGTTGAGCGCATTGCTGGCTGGCTTGAAGTTGGTTCAATACTATTTTTTCTCCTATCGGATCGAATTGGAATTTTACATTGGGATCATAGCCGCACTCTTTTTAGTCATCGGTGTTTGGGCAGGGGCAAGATGGGTTGGTGGTGGTTCCTCTTCTGAGGGATCTCCCGATTCCATTACCATGAATCCTAATGACCTGCTGAGTGATCGTGAGATGGATGTGCTGATGGGTATAGCCAAAGGTCAGTCGAACCAGGAGATTGCCGATAGCCTCTTCGTCTCTCTAAATACAGTAAAAACGCACGTGAGCAATGTCTATATGAAGCTCAATGTCAACAGACGAACGCAGGCCTTGGCCAAAGCAAAGAAGATGAATTTGATTGCCGAAAAAGTGTAATTCATACTTTCGGGTGAGCGATTTTTCTGTTTTTACCCATTCTTTTACTCTCAAAAAAAGATGATACGAATTGCTGTAATCTATGGGCTGGCTGCAGGAGCCATTATCACTGTTATCAACTATTCTACGCTCCCTATCTGGCAGGATGAAATGAACTTTGCCTTAGGGGAAATTCTGGGCTACCTGGGAATGCTGGTCTCGTTGGTGACGGTTTTTGTAGGAATCAAGTCACTTAGAGATAATCAACTGGGCGCTTTCATCACTTTTAAGCAGGCCTTCCTACAAGGGCTGTACATCACACTGGTGGCGTCCTTTATCTACATTGTTGGGTGGGAGTCTTATTACACCACATCGGCTGGAGATTTTATGGAGCAATACTCCACTTATATGGTCGATGAGGCCAGAGCTGAGGGTGCGACTGAAGCTGAAATAGAATCCAAAATCTCCGAGATGCAGGACATGCAGGAGATGTATAAAATCGCACCAATCCGTTGGGGGATGACATTGATGGAGATTTTTCCGGTAGGCCTGATTATTACACTGATCAGTGCGTTTATTCTAAAGAGAAACGAAACAACCAAAAGGGCTGAGATATGAAAAGGGTAACAGGACTAGGCGGGGTATTTTTCAAGAGTAAGGATACCAAAAAGGCGCAAGAGTGGTATGCCAGGCATCTGGGAATAGAATCAGGTGACTATGGTGGGATGTTTCAATGGCGCGAGCATGGTAATCCCGAGAAGGAGGCCCATACCGTCTGGAGCATCTTCAAAGATGATACCACCTACTTTGGGCCAAGTAAGAAAGAGTACATGTTTAACTACAGAGTAGAAAATCTCGAAGAACTGCTCAAAGTGTTGAAAGACGAAGGTGTAGAGATCGTAGGTGATATGGAGGTCTACGAGTATGGTAAGTTTGGATGGATTATGGACCCTGATGGTAATAAGATTGAACTTTGGGAGCCTATCGATGAACCGCTGAAGGGCACTGCTCCGGCTACTTCGTGAGGCACTTAGTTTATATGACTTTCTGATTAAGTTTGCCCTATACATATTGCTGATACTTCAACTATCAAAACCTGATTTACGATTGATCTTACGTTGATCAATCTTTCCATGATTTATCTACATTTGCCACACAATTAAACGTAACGATTTCATGGGAAGAGTATTGATCATAGGTGCAGGTGGAGTAGCCAGAGTTACTGCTTTCAAGTGCGCCCAACTACCGGAAGTTTTTAGTGAATTTATGATGGCTAGTCGCACCAAGTCCAAGTGCGATGTGATCGCTGCTGACATCAAAGCGAAATACGGTCGTCATATGGACACGGCAGCTATCGATGCGGAGAATGTACCTGCCCTTACTGAGCTGATCAATAGCTACAAACCCGATCTAGTGGTCAATTTGGCCCTGCCATATCAAGACCTTCCGATCATGGACGCTTGTCTTGCCACTAAGACCAACTACCTCGATACGGCCAACTACGAGCCCAAGGATGAAGCGAAGTTCGAATACAGCTGGCAGTGGGCTTATCAGCAAAAATTCAAAGATGCAGGTATCCTCGCAGTACTTGGCTGTGGCTTTGACCCTGGAGTGACAGGCGTTTACACTGCATATGCTGCCAAGCATCATTTTGATGAGATGCACTACCTCGATATAGTGGATTGCAATGCTGGCGATCATGGAAAGGCATTCGCCACCAATTTCAACCCTGAGATCAATATCCGTGAGGTAACCCAAAAGGGGAAATACTGGGAAGATGGCGAATGGAAGTATACCGAGCCCCATGAGATCAAGAAAATGCTCGACTACCCAAATGTGGGTGAACGCCCTTCATACCTCATCTATCATGAGGAACTGGAGTCATTGGTTAAGAACTATCCAAGCCTAAAGAGAGCTCGTTTTTGGATGACTTTTGGAGACGAATACCTGACCCACCTACGCGTAATCCAGAATATTGGCATGGCCTCTATCAAGCCCATCAACTATGAAGGCAAAGAGATTGTGCCGCTTCAATTCCTGAAGGCAGTACTACCAGATCCAGGTGAGCTGGGTGAGAACTATGAAGGTGAGACATCTATTGGTTGTCGCATCCGTGGTGTGAAGGACGGCTCTGAGCGCACCTACTATGTGTACAACAACTGCCAGCACAAGGCCGCCTATCTCGAGACTGGCGCGCAGGGCGTTTCGTACACTACAGGCGTACCCGCAATGATCGGAGCGATGATGGTCCTCCAAGGGGAATGGTCGGATACTGGCGTTAAGAATGTCGAAGAGTTTAATCCTGACCCATTCATGGCAATGCTCAACGAGCACGGCCTGGCGTGGCATGAGCTGCATGACGTAGACCTTGAGATGGACTGATTTAGATGATAGATTAAAGTTGAGAACTGTTAGTTTTCCACTTTCACCTTTAAACTATCAGCTATGAGTGTTGATTTCTCCAAAATACCGTCCGCTTGCTACGTACTCGAAGAGGCCAAGCTTCGCAAGAATCTTGAGCTGATGCACCATGTGCAGGATGCCGCAGGCGTGGATATCATCCTGGCTTTCAAGGGGTTTTCGATGTGGGGTGCTTTCCCTTTGGTAAAGCAGTATCTCAAAGGTGCGACAGCTAGTTCGCTACATGAAGCCAGGCTATGCCGCGAAGAGATGGGCACTCATGCGCACACCTATTGCGTGGCTTATCAGGAAAAGGAGATTAAAGAAATAGCGACACTGAGCAGCCATCTGACATTTAATTCTTTGACTCAGCTTGAGCAGTTTGGTGATATGGTTGAGCGCTACAACCCTCAGGTTTCCCTGGGCATCCGCGTGAACCCCGAGTGGTCTGATGTCACCACTGATCTTTATAACCCTTCATCCCCGACGAGTCGCCTGGGTATGACGGCTGACCATTTTGGCGATCACCTACCGGAAAATGTAAGTGGCCTACATTTTCACGTACTGTGTGAGTCGACTTCATTCGCGCTAGAGAAGGTGCTGGAAGCACTAGGTGCGAAGTTTGCCCCACAGCTTCGTGAGGCGAGTTGGGTCAATATGGGTGGTGGTCACCTCATGACAAGAGAAGGCTATGATGTGGATCACCTGATCAGGATTTTGAAGGCATTCAAAGAAAAGTGGGATGTCGATGTAATACTCGAACCCGGTAGTGCGGTGGCTTGGCAGACTGGTGACCTGGTTACTACCGTGCTCGATATTGTTGATAATGGTGGTGTGCAGACCGCTATCATCGATGCATCATTTACCTGTCATATGCCGGACTGTCTGGAGATGCCTTACAAGCCAAAAATCACGGGTGCACATTCAGAAGCCATTTCCGGTAAGCCGACCTATAGAATCGGAGGCCTCAGCTGCCTGGCCGGCGATTTCATGGAGGCCTACTCATTTGATCAGCCACTCTCAATTGGCGATCAACTTATCTTCGAGGACATGATCCACTATACCATGGTGAAGACCAGCACTTTCAATGGTGTCCCGCACCCTTCTATCGGTATATGGCGGGAGGATGGCACCTTCGACTTGCTTCGAGAATTCGGGTATGAGGATTATAAGAATAAACTGTCATAGGTTCGGATATGCAAACTTCTAGGATACAAGCCCTAGTTCTCGAATTAATCTACAAAGATTATCAAGTAGTCTTACCATAATTCTACATATCCAATGTGTCTAGTGGTTGCCAATTCTTATAATAAACTTTGAGTACTTGATTCCCGAGCGTATCATGAAATACTGAAATACCATTCTTAGGATTCTCGGCTTTTATAAAAAGTTGACCATTTGGGAAAAACTGTTCAAATGATACAATAGTGTCCTTGTTATGAACGATTTTTACCTTAACATCACCGTTATCATAGTAACTAAACCCCACACCATGAGCCATTCCTTTTACGAAATTGCCTCTTGAACTAACCTGCCCGTTAATGTTGAAATTAAGTTCTTCTCCATCCTTTAAGGTATCAGCGTACTGAGTTCTTTGTACCAGTATAGTGGAGCTTGTTGATGTAGAGTCATTTATGCTTTCGTACGCGTAAATATCCAATTGATATCTAACCCCATTTTTGAAGTATTCAACTTGACTTGTATCTTGATTGTAATCTCGATAGTGAACCCAAGGACCTTCTTTAATTCCATTTACTTCAATGCCATGATTCTTAATTGCTCCATTTGGATAATAATCTACTATCTCTCTTTCTTTTGAGCATGACAATAGGATGAAAACTAGCCAGATTTTATTCACTTGATGAAGATAGTCATATTAGCAGTTAAGTAAGGGTGATAAAGTTCTATGTACTTATCTTATTTCAAAGTAATCTTAAAGGGTTTTCGAGGATATGATCCATTAAGCCAAAGTCAAATTTCAGCAGGTCCAATCTTCTGCGCAAATTCGGGTACGAAGACTACAAGAACAAACTCTCATAGATCAGTAAGCTCAGCTTGATCCCAAACGGAGCATATTTATCTGTTCGGTAGATTTCTGATCGTGATCTTGCCTATTTTAGTCATAACCAAAACCAAACCGATATGAAGAAATTTACCAGTTCGCTAATACTCATTTTCATGGTGTTTGCCGTCCAGGCGCAAGAGGATGATGTGAAGGTCGAAGTTCAAAAAGCTTATAAGAGTGAAATCGCCAAGTTGATGAAGAATAAAAACCTCATCAAGGCCATGGATCTGATCAAGGCGCAGGATAATCAGACCATTGCAGATCTGATCACCCTGACAGAGATTGAAGCACCGCCATTCAAGGAAGATAATCGTGGGCTGAAGTTCAAAGAAATGCTTGAAGCGAATGGTGCAGACTCGGTTTGGATAGATAATGAGGGCAATGTGATAGGTCTGAGAAAGGGCACAAAAAGGGAAAAGGTAGTGGCGCTGGATGCTCACCTGGATACGGTATTCCCGGAAGGGACCGATGTTAAAGTAAGAAATACTGGCGACACTCTCCGGGCACCTGGTATTGCAGATGATACGCGTGGCTTAGCGGGTGTCCTTGCGGTGCTCAGAGCGATGGAAGACCTGAGTATTGAGACAGAGCATGATGTGCTTTTTATCGGTTCTGTTGGTGAGGAAGGCCCTGGTGACCTCAGAGGTGTCAAGTATTTGTTTAGTGAAAATGGCCCCCAAATCGACAGTTGGATTGCCATCGATGGCGTGAATATCTCAACGATTAATACCATGGGGCTTGGCTCCATAAGATACCGAGTGAAGTTCCTCGGCCCTGGTGGGCACTCATGGGGAGCATTTGGCCTTGCCAATACGCATCATGCCCTGGGCAGTGCAATTCACTACTTCGTCAAGGCAGCTGACGAATACACGAAAGACGGCCCTAAGACCAGTTACAATGTCGGAATTATTGGTGGAGGCACTTCGGTCAACTCCATTCCTTTTCAGTCATTTATGGATATTGACATGCGCTCTATCAAGCCTGAGCGATTAGCAGATATGGAGCGCATCTTAAAGGAGTCGGTGCAGAAAGCAATCGATGAGCAAAACGCCATTAAGAGAAGAGGCAGGCCCATGACCGCTGAGTTTGAGATGATAGGCAACCGACCTTCAGGTGAGGGCGACCCTAATTTGCCTCTGATCCAACGAGCGTTGGCATCTGCCGAGGCACTTGGAGGGCAGCCATCGCTTACACGCGGATCTACTAACTCGAATATTCCGATCTCTAAAGGTATTCCGGCCATTACTATTGGCAGTGGAGGCAAGGCTTTTGGAGCTCACTCCCTGGCCGAGTGGTATTACAACGATGAAGGTTGGAAAGGTACCCAACTGGCGTTACTCATTCTGGTATCAGAAAGCGGATTGGATAAATGGGAACCGAGAATCATATCAAGTAATTTCTGTTACCAAGTAGCTTGTCGGGGCTGTGCAATAAGCCATTTGAGCTAACGCACCACAAAATAATCTTCTACGTGAAAGGCAACACCCACCTAACCGCCCTCAAGGGCGGAATTTATCCCCTTGAGCCGTCCGCGGAAGCGGGGATTATAGGGGTGTATTTGAGATGTCAAACAAAACAAAATTCTGTGATTCCTTTGGAGGTTGGACTTATTGCACAGCCCCACCAAAAGAGATGCTGAAATAAACTCAGCATGATACTTCGTTGATACTTTTGAGACAACCTCTTGCGCTTTTACAAAGCAGCTTGCCAATTGAAGAATCGTAAATCGACATTGTTTTTTCCAGTCGGCGGCATAATTACCTATCTGGCAAGCTTCTAAGCATGGTCTTACCTATTTTAGCATCAATCAAAACCAAACCGATATGAAGAAAATTACCAGTTTGATAATGCTCGTTCTCCTGGTGTTTGCCGCCCAGGCGCAGGATGATGATGTGAATGTCGAAATTCAGAAAACCTATAAGAGTGAAATCGCCAAGCTGATGAAGAATAAAAATGTCATCAAGGCGATGGACCTGATTAAAGAGCAGGACGATCAGACCATGGCTGATTTGATAACGCTCACTGAGATTGAAGCTCCGCCCTTTAAAGAAGACAATCGTGCGCTCAAGTTCAAAGAAATGCTGGAAGAAGCCGGTGCTGATTCGGTGTGGATTGATGAAGAGGGCAATGCCATTGGCCTAAGGAAAGGAACTAAACGAGAAAAGGTAGTAGCACTGGATGCACACCTTGACACGGTATTCCCGGAAGGGACGGATGTCAAAGTAAGAAATACAGGTGATACCCTCAGAGCGCCCGGTATTGGTGATGATACGCGCGGATTAGCTATGGTTATCGCAGTGCTGCGAGCTATGGAAGACCTCAATATTGAGACTGAGCATGATATACTCTTTATTGGTACAGTTGGCGAAGAAGGCCCTGGTGACCTGAGAGGAGTGAAGTACCTGTTTGGTGAAAATGGCCCCAGGATCGACAGCTGGATTTCCATCGACGGAGGTGATATAGGCCGTGTCAATACAATGGGTCTGGGTTCTATCAGATATCGTGTGAAGTTCCTCGGCCCTGGTGGACATTCGTGGGGTGCCTTCGGCTTGGTCAACACACACCATGCTTTGGGAAGCGCTATCCATTACTTTGTACAGGCCGCTGACGAATACACAAAAGAAGGCCCCAAGACCAGCTACAATGTGGGTATTATCGGAGGTGGTACTTCTGTCAATTCGATCCCTTTTGCCTCATTTATGGATATAGACATGCGCTCGATCAAGCCTGAGCGTCTGGATGATATGGATAAGATTCTCAGAGAGGCAGTCGGGAAAGCCATCGATGAGCAAAACACTATCAAGCGCCGTGGCAGACCCATGAGTGCAGAGTTTGAAATGATTGGTAATCGTCCTTCTGGTGAGGGTGACCCCAACTCACCTTTGGTACAGCGCGCACTTGCCGCTACTGAGGCTTTCGGAGCGGAACCACGCATCACCAGAGGATCCACCAACTCCAATATTCCAATCTCGTTGGGTATACCTGCTGTGACCATTGGTCGTGGAGGTAAGGCCTTTGGTGGTCACTCACTGGCGGAATGGTTCTACAACGACGAAGGCTGGAAAGCTGTGCAGTTGGCGATGCTCATACTTGTCTCGGAAAGCGGACTAGCCAGGTAAATGGATAAAGACAAACTACTGGGAAAAGTATACCCCAAACATGAAATCCCCTTCATATTGGAGGGGATTTCTACTTTGATAGCCAAGTACAAGCCCTTGGTTGATCAGCGTAAAAAGCACCTATCGGAAAAAGATGTGATGCTGATTACCTATGGGGATCAGGTGCAGTCTCAAAGCGAAACGGCACTAGCCACATTAAAGTCCTTCCTGGATGCGCGACTTTCGGATGTGATCAATTCAGTACATGTGTTACCCTTTTATCCATACACCTCGGATGATGGTTTTTCGGTGATCGATTACAAGGAAGTCAATGCTGACCTGGGAGATTGGAAGGACATAGAAGCGCTTTCCAATGATTACGAAGTGATGTTTGATGCAGTGATCAACCATATCTCAAGTCAGAGTACGTGGTTGCTAGGTTACCTCGACGATGATCCGGACTATATAGATTTCTTCATCGACCTCCCTCCCAATACCGACCTTTCACAAGTGACCCGCCCAAGGGTTTCTCCATTGTTGACCAGATTTGAAGGCAAAGATGGTCGTGAGCGACATCTTTGGTCAACCTTCAGTGCTGATCAGATCGACATCAACTACGAGAACCCCAAAGTTTTACTGGCGGTACTAGACGTATTGCTCTATTACACATCGAAGGGTGCAAGACTTATCCGCCTAGATGCTATCGGTTTCATGTGGAAGAAGCTGGGCACTACCTGCATTCATCTACAGGAGACTCACCGACTGATACAGCTGATGAGACAGGTGCTGGAGGAGGCGGGCACAGATGCGCTGTTAGTCACCGAGACCAATGTGCCTCATCTCGAGAACATCAGCTACTTTGGTGACGGTCACAATGAGGCTCATATGGTGTACAACTTCACCTTACCGCCGCTTTTGGCCTACAGCATTCTGAAGCAGGATGTCTCTGTTTTGGTCGAATGGGCCGCTTCACTCACATTGCCGTCCGATGAAGTGTGCTTCTTCAATTTTCTGGCGAGTCATGATGGCGTAGGCGTACGTCCGCTTACGGGTATCCTACCGGAAAAAGAAGTGCAGTTCGTGGCTGACAAGGCCGTCGAGCATGGCGGACGAGTATCTTACAAAGCCAATCCCGACGGTAGTCAATCTCCTTACGAGTTGAACTGTGTCTATTTCAATTTGTTGTCCGGTGAGGATGAGCCTTTGGATCAAAGGGTTAACAAAATGCTGCTGGCCCATGCTATCTTATTGACAATGCCTGGTGTGCCCGGTATCTATTTTCACTCGTTGATGGGTAGCCAAAACGATCAGGAAGGAGTAAGGCGTTCCGGCCAAAACCGCTCTATCAACCGAGAGAAGCTGAATGCAGAAGTACTCGCCACCGAATTGGATGATACCTCCTCTTTGAGGCACCATATATTCAGTCGACTGAAGAACCTTATCCAGTTGCGAATCGATGAACCTTGTTTTCACCCTAGAGCGAGCTTCAGCATTGAGCGGATAGGCGAGGGTGCATTCATTATTAAGCGAAGTTGGCAAGGTAGAGAACTGATTGGAGTCTTCAATCTTTTCGGCGAGGTGATTCCTTTACCTGAGGACTTTTCAGACGCAGCAAAGTGCATAACTGGGCCAGTGGAGACTGACCTAAATCCCTTTGGCTTTGCCTGGATGGTGTCAGTCGAATGAGAACTTGCGCCTCAGTAGCTTTGGAAATCCAACGGTAAACGACTGCTTCTCTCTGCCGAGATAAGTGATGGGCATGGTGCCCAGGTGGTATCTAAAGTCACTAAAATTCCAGACACTCCTTTGGGATACCAACAGATGGCGACCATCCTGTAGATAGAAAATGATGACATTGAAGTTGAGACTCTGAGAGGTGCTGAAGCCTTTGAAGACTGACCAGAAATAGGTCTTCTTATGAAATAATAGCGGGTACTCGAAGCTGATCACCTCTTGATTATAGAAAATACCAAAAGTGCTGCTTACAGCACTGCGCAGTAAGAAAAAAGCGACAATGAATATGACGGCCAGTGCCCCTATGATCAACAAACTACCTGCCTCGTTCCATTCGTCAAAGAATCTAACATTGAAAGAAATGGTGTAGTAGGCCAACATCATCAGGCCATTGATGAAGGTAAACTTAAAAGTCAGCCACGGCAGATGTACACGGGTTGAGAACTGGTTAAACTTCATTCCTGACTACTGAAAAAATATGCTCCCGCATCATTTTTATCTTTACCTGATTTCAGTCTCTGGAGCTAATTCTCCCCTCAGAAAGAGATTATATTCATCACAGGTAAGAAATCCATCTCCACCGGAGAACGGGCATGTTTGATAGATGGGTTCGAATTTGCCTTCTTTGATCAGCACCCCACTGCCATTGCAGACGGGGCAAAGCATTCTTCCGGTAGGACACTCGATCCGGGTGTCTCTTGATAGCTCGGCCACTACTTCCGCTACGTCTTCAATTCGCTGCGTCGCAAACTTTGAGTTGGCCACCTCTAGCAGTTGGATTGATTCGTCAAAGTATTGCCCTTTGGTTCCTTTTAGTTCGATGTATTTGTTAAGCCAGTTGATGGCCTGCTTGTTCTTCTCCATGTAGAAGCTGTTTCTACCGAAGTAGAAGGCCAATTCTGCTGGTAGCACTTTTAAGTTTTTCAGTACAATATGGAATACTGAGTCCGCCTTTTTGTGATCACCTGAGTACATCATTTCAGCCGCCTTGTCCATCATACCGAGGTATTCGCCATCGGTGGGTCGCTGGGCTTGTGCGCTGAACGCTGCAATTATGATAAAAGAGATAAGAAATGATTTCATGCTATTGTGTCCATGACTACAATTCAAGAGTAATGCGAAGTTAGTGGATTTAGATGCCCTGGGCTTAACGAATTCTTTATCTATTTGATGTGGCCATTTGCTAGTTTTACAAGAAAAGAACTGTTATGAACAAATTTCAATTTATCCTCTCTATTCTCTTCGTTTCCTTATTTGCAGTCTCATGTGGTGATGACGATGATGAATCGCCCGCTCCCGTCTCGGATATTGTAGGTACTTGGACTATTCAGTCTTCTGATTTCTCTATTCTAATCAATGGAGTAGAGTTTATTGAGTATTTTATTGATGCCTTGCAGTTAAGTGAGGAAGAAGCGATTCTATTTAGTAACCTTATTATTAATGAATCAGGAATAGATGATTTTTCCGACTTTGGTGAGATCATTTTTCGTTTTGAAGAAGATGGATCATATACTATCGTTGACCCTGTGGATGGAGACGAAAATGGCACATATTCATTGAACAATGATGAGACTGAAATAACCTTTGTTTCAGAAGGAGAGTCCTATATCGCTGAAGTTGGAACACTCACCTCTAATCGGATGAGGCTGATTTTCCATGAAGCGGATAGTTCCGAAGATATCGACGAAGATGGCATGGTTGATACGATTTCGGTACGTGTCTCACTAGAACTAATTAGGAATATTCCGTAAATAGAAATGAATTAACTGGAGTCTGTTGGCGTGCCTACTTTTTTTCCGATTGTTCGAATAGACGTTATTGCCGGAAATATCGAATTTTTGAATAACCCAACTCGAACAGTTAATGGCATTTTTTGGGTTGCGACAAGGCAAGACACTCGCTCACATATTGATCTTGCTGATATTCCTGGAGTGATCCCGGATTTTTTCACCGATCGACCATGTTGGATGTTTCCTTTTACGACGGATGTACAGCCTGACTATTATCCAAACTTTGATCAAACAGGCGGATAGATAAGTGATAGTGCTCCCTCTCGCGTGATTAGAGATTTTAAGGTGTATTGATTAAACTCCCAAAGAACAAAGCATTCAAAAACAGCTTGTTGGTGCCGTACCAGTAGCCTCTGAAGTTGGAGTTGTCAGTCATTAGTACCGCTCTGCCGCGTCCTACTTTGGACACTACGATAGGTGCAGACTGCTTGATGTAGTCGAGATTCTCCGGCTTAAGGTAACCACTCATCCAGGGGTTACTTGTGTACTTCGCCACAGTGCTAAACCCATTTTTACTTGGCTTAAGGAAGATATTACTATTGCGATAGACCGGAAGTTGACGTTTGCTGTAGCCAAATCCTACGGGATGAGTGATGTCCAGATCCACTTCGTAAATAGATCCACCGATGACTTTCGATCCACGGTAGTCTCTTGCCGTGACATAGTCCATCCTTTGGTCATCAGAGTCCTCCACTTTGATCAGCTCCTCCTTGACCAGCTCGTTGCTGATCGTCCAACTCACCGCGGATTTCTGTGCGATTAAGGTATTCCCGGCAGAGAGCCAGTTCTTGACATCTGCTACAAATTTTTCCGATAGGTCGCTGTAGTTACCATTGACCATCACGAGGGTATTGTAATCATGCAGATTGACCCTGCCCAGATCGATCTTATCTACCTTGGTGATCGGCATACCCACTCGCGAGTCGAGCAAATGCCAAATCTCTCCTGCCTCATAGAGGTACACGCCTTCACCCACGATCATCAACGCCTTGGGCTGTTCTACCACCTTGAAATTGCTTGATCCCAGATCGATCCCATTGATACTGAAGCCAGTACTGACAGGTGTCGCTTCGATTCCAGCCTTGGCCACCGCCGTACTCACCAGTTCATATACTTCATCAGCCGTTTTGTATTGGTCAACCACGGGTATCATTAAGCTTCCGTACCCGAATGATTTACTGCCTGATGATGTATTGACAGTGAAGGGTTTGAAAGCCGTATGTACGAAAACGCCGTTCTCTAATAAATAACTCAAGGCCATCGGAGCATTGTACTCCCTCCAGTCGATAATGTAGGCGTACTCCGCCATTGCTGGCTTAGCAGCACTTCGGGAGATATTTGTAACCTCATCTCCGAGCGAGAATTTGGTAGTTCTTAACCCCTCGTTAGGTAGCCCAAACGCAGAGGCTACTGTCCAGGTGCTTGCGTCATAGAAAACCGAATCATGGAAGGTCTTCACATGCTCGAAAACCGACTTGACCATGAGGTATTGGCGCTGGTTCGTAGGTACCATGTATGACATCCCCTTCTTAAAGGAGTCACCTCCAGCGGATTGATCGGCAGAGTTCTCGTACACTTTGATTTTGTGCTGCAGCAGTAGATTCACGAAAGCTTCATTTCGGGTACGGTCGTACTCATCTCCGAAAATCCAGACCTTGACAGGATCCTTAGCAGCTTCGTTCAGCTCATACTGGAAGAAATCCCTCTGGTGATTTTGGAAGAGTATTTTATTGGCTACTGTGCCTTTTACGGTAGCGATTGAAGTAGCTACATGATTGCGGATGGTAAATGGGAAGCTCACCTGCTTCGTTGAACTTTGCTGTAGATGACCTCTCGAGCTGGCCTGTTCAAATACCAGACCAAGGCCACCATGAATGTCCTGATAAGTAGAACCATAGCCCGGGTAAGAGTTGTCATACTGCTCCTTGGTGAAGTACAGAGATCCAAGGTTGTCCAGGGCGTTGGCAAAGAATGGAGCAAGAGCATTGTTTAGTCCGTCGTAATTGGTTCTCGGCACAATTGGATTTTCCGAACCGAAAGGCTTAGTTGGCTCGAAGAAGTAAGTGCTCGAGGTGCCCATCTCATGATAGTCCGTACCTAGATTGGGTAGCCATTTGTGGTAAAAGTTGATCCGTGCCTGGCTCTCGACATGTGCCAATGGCAGCCAGTCACGGTTGAGGTCAAACCAGTAGTGATTGACACGACCGCTTGGCCACACCTCATTGTGCTCCCGGTCGTTTGGGTCTGCGACTTCAGGATTGCCCTGGTGCATATTGGCCCAGTTGGTATGCCGATCGCGTCCGTCGGGATTCAGCACCGGCTCAATGTGGATGATGGCCTTGTCTAAATAATCCGCGACCTCTGCGCTTTTTGATGCCAGTAAGTAGTAAGCCATCAGCATAGAAGCTTCGCTACTGGAGGGCTCATTGCCATGCACATTGTACCCCAGCACTATGACGAGTGGCATCTCATCGAGACTCGGCATGGTGGCACTTGGATCGGCTATCGCCAAATGCTTTTGGCGTAGGTCTTCAAGATTAGCATGATTGTCCGTGTTCGTCACCGTCAATATGATCTGCGGACGATGCTCATAGGTCATACCAATAGTCTGAATGGTCGCCTTATCGGATACTTCAGCAAGCTTCTCATAGTAGGCGACTATACGATCGTGGCGTGTGTGGAATTCCCCGACAGGGTAGCCCAAAAACTCTTCAGGGCTGGGGATGCTGCTATCGAAATCGCCAGCGTCCGGGAAGAAATAGTCGTTTTGCGCACTCACTGTCAATGAGAATAGCAATAGGAAGAAGGCTGTACTGAGGTTTTTCATCATTATGCTTATTTTACCTTGAAATTAGGAAGAACCCACCAAAAAGCTGGGATGAACTCCACCAGCGGCGAGCATGTACGCAGTAATAGACGTAGAAACGACAGGAGGTAATGCGCAATTTGGGAAAATCACAGAGATAGCCATCTATGTCCATGATGGGCTGCAGGTGGTGGATGAGTTTGTGTCGCTAATCAACCCAGAGTGCGCCATTCCGCCCTTCATTACTCAGCTAACCGGCATTAGCAATGAAATGGTGGAGGATGCTCCAAAATTCTACGAAGTGGCCAAGCGCATTGTCGAAATCACTGAGGATACTGTATTTGTAGCACACAATGCCGGATTTGACTACAACTTCATCAAGTGGGAATTTAAGAGATTGGGGTATCACTTCGAGCGTAATACCCTCTGTACGGTCAAGCTGAGTCGCAAGCTGATACCTGGACGACCTTCTTATAGTCTTGGTAAGCTTTGTGGACAGTTTGGGATCGAGATCAATGGTCGCCATAGAGCGGGAGGTGATGCATTCGCGACAGTCAAGTTGTTAGAACTGCTAATGCAGAATGCCAGTGCTGGGGAGTTTGAGAAGCTAGTGAAGCGTGATGTACTTCCTAATCGACTCAATGATCATCTCGGAAAAGAGGTTATTCAAAACTTACCAGAAAGCATCGGAGTGTACTACTTTTTTGATGAAAAGGGTGATCCGCTTTATGTAGGTAAGAGTAGAAATATCCGCGCTCGTGTGACCAAGCATTTGGCAAATGCCAATACCAAGCGAGCCCAGGATATGCAACAGCGCGTTGCGGACGTGCAATATGAACTCACTGGCAGTGAACTACTGGCTCTTCTCCTGGAGTCAGAGGAGATCAAGAAGCTTCAGCCTTTCTACAATCAAAAGCAGCGAAGAGATTCGTACCGATATGGCATTTTCGCTGATCTGCGCTTAGATGGTTTCATCCACTTCAGTTATGGTAAGAAAAAGGGACTAGAGCCAGTAGTGGTTTGCAGTTCCGAAGAAGAAGCCAGGAAACTAATGTACGAGACTACCAAAGTATATGGTCTTTGCTTGCAGAAAAGCGGGCTTGAGGTAGCTCCTTCTGAGCCTAAAGCCTGCTTTCATCATAGCATCAAGTTTTGCCAGGGGTCGTGCATTGGAGAAGAGAGCGTGGATGAATATAACCATCGGGCAGCCGCTGCGATGAAGACCTTTCAGTTTGATCACCCCGACTTTCTGATTATTGATCAGGGGAGGAGCGAGGAAGAAGTCTCTGTGGT
The DNA here is from genome assembly GCA_964351595.1 of uncultured Roseivirgaceae bacterium. Taxonomy (GTDB): domain Bacteria; phylum Bacteroidota; class Bacteroidia; order Cytophagales; family Cyclobacteriaceae; genus UBA6059. The sequence continues at coordinate 45,829 of CAYGOT010000034.1, forward strand.
AAAGATTGAAGAGGGCAGATATCGAGGGTTTGGTTACGCAGACAGTACAGTCGGCGATCAAAGCGTCGAAGCGCTCAAGGACTGTACGTCATACGCTCAAGACAATCGAGAAGTAGCTCGTATCATTCAGGGCTACCTGAAAAAGAGCAAGACGGCAAAAGTGGTTAGGTACTAGTTTAAGATAGTATAAGCCAATAGCCCAATTATTGCTGCTGTAGCCACGGTGAGATAAATGATCAGGACACTTCCAACTTTTTCGACTATTGATAGTCTTTTTTCCGCGATCTCATTGGCATGGATCAGTTCCGAGGTTATAGTTTCGAGATCTGTCATACGCTTATTTAAGTCCATTAAGTATCATATTATGAACTATACGAATATCAACGATAAAGGATTATCATCCAAATAGTTGGAGTAAATGTGACTACTCCTCCACCCACTCGGGATAAAGGTCTTTCTTGATATTTGGAATGACTCTGAGCGCATTTTTGTAGTAGAGTTTCCTTAGAATATCGTCCGGGAGATTCAGTCCATACATTTTCCAGAAGGCATGATACTTCTTATAGTAGGGGAAGTATTCGTCAGCAGTTTCCAGTACCCTGAAATAGGTGTAATACTCCTCGGGATTGTAGGCATCCTTACCGAAAAGCACTCTGTCCTGGTATTTCTCAAAAAAGATGTTGGCGGCTCGCGGCTGCCTCCCCAGTTCAGCGATGATGGCTCCAATCTCCACCATCATGTTTGGATACTTATCCAATAGCCCTCCCAGCTTTGTAAGATCATTGGCATACCAACCAAAGTGTGCATTGATAAAAGTAGTGTTAGGATGTTTTTCGAACACGTGATGCTGTTCGCCGATGATCTGCTCAAAGGAAACGGGGTTGTCATACTGTCCACGCCCAGCCCGGAGCTTCAATTCCAACCATCGCTCGTTATTGGCATCATGTGGATCCCAAAAAGACTTAGGATCAGCACTATGAATAAGAACGGGTATGCCAAGTTCACCACACTTGGCCCATACCGGATCAATGCGCGGATCGTCGATTGCTATGCGATTACCGGCTTTGTCGGTGTACCTGAGGCCGAGACTCTTGTAGATTTTCAGGCCGTTGGCACCATCCTTTACATCCTGCTCAATCTGAGCTGCACGACGCTCTCCCCAGTCAGGTTCATCTATATCATCAAACTGAATGTTGGTGAATATAATAAAGCGATCGGGTTGGGTGCTTTTCACATTATCGATCACTTCCATGAAGTACTGCCTGCTACCACGCCCTCTTCCGCTTAGATTGATCATTACACCCATATTCAGTTGATCCATCTGACCGGTAAGGCCACTTAGGTCCTGCTCATTCATTCTCCACTGATGATTGTGAACGTCTATGAACGGATATTTAGCACTTGTCACTATATTTTCGGGTACGACCAAAGTAGATGGAGGGTCATAATCCTCAAAATCCATGGTTGCCTCTTCCGGATTGTCTTGCGCACGGATGATCAGCGTACTTAGCAGCAAAATGGAGAGTGTAAACAGTTTTTTCATAGTTATCTCGTATGCTTCGAATATACG
>CAYGOT010000035.1:0-47247 GCA_964351595.1 uncultured Roseivirgaceae bacterium
AGCCGAAATAGGTTCTGTTTTGAGGATCAGTTCGGTAGTTCGCTTCAACATACGGTATGACATTTTTACGAATGAATTCCAGATGATCGCTTGCTTGCCCTAATTGGTATTTAGCTTGAATTTCCGGATTGCTGTGTGGGCGTATGGTGTAATCGCGGAATCTGCTTACATGAGCCACTCTTTCTTCCAGCAGATCTTCATTGATATCTTTTTGCCAGGATATGCCTACTAGTATGGCATCTTCCATAATGTACTCAGCAGAACCTGATAGCATTTCTACATGCCATATGGCATCCGCATAGTAGATTACCGGATGCTTTTTGTTCCCGCTTTCCGCAGACTTTTCAGGTAATTTTATGTACAATTCATATTGTCTGTCATTTTGCATGTCCTTAATAGGAATCACCTTTATGTTGGGCAATTCCAAATTAGATCTTTGTTCATGTTCCTCACTACCTCTTTCTTGAGCTAGTAAGCTACTTAAGGATGCAATGATCGTAAACGAGAAAATGAACAGGCTTTTAGCTTGTGATGTATTTAAAACTTTGAGTAAACAGGTCATAGATTTTTGATTCAGTTTTTCATGTATACAGCAATGTATTGGGGAGAGTTGTTGATCAGCTTCCTTTAACTTGTGAACTGCTCTATGCCTGAATGAACTGCTCAAAACCAACTGGAAAAGCCAGTGATATCAGGTTACTTTGCTTGCTTAAAACATTGATGTCCTCGGAAAAATTAATAAGTAAATACTACAAGAAACCTCCCCCAACCCCCTCCAAAGGGGGAATTGTCCCCTTGAGGGGACTACAGGGGTGTTTTTGGAAATTTTCAAAACATGCCTTTAACTAGTTTAAATGTACTTTTATAAGGATTTGAAATTAGTCAGATGACTGTATTTTAAAACCAAGTTAAAATGAATTTAAGGTCGCTCCCATCCTTACTATTGATAGGTGTTTTGTTGCTGGCCTCTTCCTGTAGGCAAGCGCCTGAAGTTTTCAAGGAAGGGGGTACGGTATTCAAAATAGGTGACAACCCAACCTGGGCGAAGAAGGTCTTGAATGATGGCAATTGGGAAAGAAGGATAGCACTTATTCCGGAAGGTGAGATTTTTTGGTCCAGAACGCGAATTGATATCCTAAAGGCTCCTGAGGAATTACGACCCTACGGTCTTCAAATAGATGCGTACGGCGAATATGAAATCTTTTGGGATGGGGTGTTGATTGGAAAAAACGGAAATCCCGGACAAGAAGCCGAGCTTCCTCCTGAGGGTGAATTGTGGATTACATACAGCATTCCTACGTACCTGGCAGCCGAAGGTGAACATGTGCTGGCCTTACGATTGAGCAATTACTATTTTCCGGATCATGTAGGCCAATATGAACTTAAGATTGCGGATTATGAGGATTTGCTTACGGACATGCTCATTAAAACTTCCTACATGCACGTCTTTGCAGGAGCTTTTTTGATCATATCCATCTATTTTCTTTTTCTATTCTTCAACAATAGAAAAGAATACCCCACACTCATTTTTAGTGTTTGTTGCTTTCTCATTTTTGCGCTTGTCCTAATCGTATTTAGCAAAGATTATGTCTCCATTCATTACAGTGTCCACGTCATTAGACTACAAATCATTAACTCATTATTGCTGGGCATTTCATTTTTGATTCCATACTACTTTTCCATGCAGTTCCCCTATTCAAGGCATAGATTGTCTTTCATAATTTACGCTGCGGTACTCATTTTCTTTTGGCTTTTAAGTGAGCATGCCTATGATTTCAAAACAGTTGGCATGGTACTGAGTATGTGGTGTTTTTCCTTTGGTATAGTAGCTTATGGAGCATATCAGAGAGTAAAGGGCGCACGGGTTGTTCTTGGGATATTGCTTTTATCTATTATTGTATTTCTTGCCTCTGGATTTGTCATTAGTTTGTACACGGGGCTGGGACTTATTCTGTTGAGCATGCTGTATCTACTAACTCTTAACATCAAAACTCAGCGCCTGGCCTATGAAAATTCATTGGTTCAATCTACACGTCTGCGGTTGGAACTATTGAAGAAGAACATTCAACCCCATTTCCTCATGAATACCCTGACCTCCTTGATGGACTGGGTGGAAGAATCACCAAAGAAGGGAGTTTTGTTCATAGAGGCATTAGCTAAAGAATTTGACCTTTTTAGTCAAATAGAAGATAAAACGTTGATACCTATTGGCCAGGAAATAGCCCTTTGCAGGACACACCTGAAAATCATGGAATACCGCAAGGAAATCAGCTATTCCTTAGAAGAAGAAGGCATTGATCCAGCGGAAAAAATACCGCCCGCTATACTGCATACACTCCTTGAAAATGGAATTACTCACAGTCTCCCACTCGAAGACAACAGCATCAGGTTCAAACTAAGCTATGAATCGAATGATCAATTCAAGTGTTATTCTTTTTTCACATTTTCTGCCGGAGTTCGTGAGACCGTAAGCAGAGAAGAGGGAACGGGTTTGAAGTACATTAAAGCCCGGCTGACCGAAAGCTATGATACGAAGTGGGACCTCAGCTCTGAGCCAACTGATCATGGATGGAAGAGCGTCTTGAAAATTTATTCTTAAGGAATGAAAATCTTAATCGTTGAAGATGAACTAAGAATTGCCAAGAGAATTGAACGAATGACTCTTGAGATTTATGGCGATGCGATCCAATCACTAAAACACATCAGTGCGCTTCAGGATGCATTGGCGTTCATAGAAAACCATCCCCTTGATCTCGTTCTGCTCGATCTGAATCTCAACGGAGATGATGGTTTTGGTCTGCTCACCCAGGCTGTTTCCGGATCGTTTCATACCATCGTGATTTCCGCTTATAAGGATCAGGCGATCAATGCTTTCGAACATGGGGTACTGGATTTTGTGCCCAAACCCTTCAACAGGGAACGACTGGAACAGGCGTTTAATCGGGCCACAGTAAAAGAGAAGACCGAATCTAATTTGGTTAAATACCTGGCTGTGAAAAAAAGGCATCAAATACAGCTGGTGCCCATTGAGGACGTCATGTATATCAAAGGAGCCGGGGCGTATACTGAACTCTACCTGACTGACGGAACCAAAGAACTGCATGACAAGTCACTTGAGAAGCTGGAACAGCTCTTATCAAATGCCTTCGAGCGCATTCATAAATCCTATCTGCTGAAGATTGATGAGATCAAAGAAATTAAAGTATCATCCGGAAGCAAGTATACAGTTGAGCTGAAAAATGGAGAACGCCTTCCTATAGGCCGAACGAAGTACAAAGATTTGAAGGCAAAGTGGATATAATATCCGGGTAGGAAACTATCCCTACCCTTACCGCACTCTCATACACTGCGCGCCCATCGTCATAAGTGACAAATGTTTGCTCTTGGCTTCCATGGGATGATCTGTGGTTTTAATTGATCTTGAAGCTATGACCGGGTCGCGTAGACTGCCCGTCCGCACCGATGCTAAATTGACTGACCCACTTGGTGGTACCATAGAGACATTATGCAACAAACGCTCCGTGATACATATATTCAGGCTATTTTAAATAGTCCAGCCGATTGATAGATTTGATAAACATTGTTATGCGACACGTGCTATGATTAAAGGAATCACAAATCCAGGTGTCGTTCATAATCCATGCTTTGATTTAGGATTCTCACAACGAAAATTCCAGATTGGGCCTGGAGGTAAAATATCATGTGCGACTTGTATACAAATCGCTTAAGTGATGGATAAAATTCCGAAGCATCTCTACCCAGATTAGTGTTTTTCGCTAATTTCTCAAATAGCTCCTGAAGGCCGATCAAATACTCTTGCGCTTGATTCAATCCAAATTTCTCGATACCATATTCATAGATTTCTGAAATATCAATCTCACATTCTACAGAAAGCTTATAAGCGGCCATCTGCTTTCATTTTTTCTTCAACTTTCTTCATAATATCGGGGATTGCACTCTCGCTAATGCCACTTTCAAGTCCTTTTGCAATAGCCGATTTTAGTTTGGAAAATTTAGCGTTTTTAGATTGATCTAGACGGACCAGGTGTCGTAAATACTCACTATCATTCGTGAATTCACCAGCAGTTATTTGTGCTTTAATCCATTTATCCTGTTGCTCAGTGATCGTTATTGTTTTTCTAACAGTCGCCATAAACATATTATTAAGTAGATAATCATACTATTGGTGTAATGTTAGCTCATAATTACTACTTAAACAATGAGCCATCAGAACTATGGTCAAGACTATATCCGTACATAGGATGCTATTTCCACCTTTTAAACCTTCCTTCGGGCAGCCAGGAATGTCAAGGAGCTCTCAATTAGTCCTGTGAAATGACGTGAGGGTTTTTTAGTTGATGTTAGGGCATTTGCTGACCATCCATATCAAACCTATATTCACCAGGACTCATGAATACACACTGGAGACTCATAGATAATCCAAAACATCGCTCAGATTGTATGCTTGTTGTGTCAGCTCCACACTTCACGTGGCGTGGTATGTTAAAAAAAGATCTATGAACACCACTGCTTTCTTTCGTCTTCCTTTGCTCGTGTTAATCATGGCTTATGCCTGGACTTCTCATGGACAGTCGGTCAAGTCATTAACCAACCTCTGGCCGGTCAAAAGTCAACCTTTCTATCAAGGATTTGACAATACCGTCGAAGGGACGGAGTTGGACTTCTTCCCTTTCCTTGAAGGTGACAACATTGTACTTTATCTCGGGGAGAACAAGCTGTATGGGCCGATTTCCTTCAAGACGGCACCTGTGCCCACTGATCACTCGTCAGCCTATGCCAGCTTCATCTGGTCATGTGGCTATGCACGCACTGCCGATGGCGAAGCAGAGAAGTCGACCTTTGAGATCGCCGTGCAGGGTGAGAAGCTATTGTCATTTGATACCTATCAGCTTGATAGCCCTGAGAACTGGACCTACACCTCACCTACCGGAATAGAGCTGGCATTCGTTACAACTTTTGTGGATAAGGCCTATGGAGATCGATTTGGCTATATGATCCTCAATATGCCTACTGCACAAGTCACCAAAGGTGAGCCAGTGACCATCTCTATGGAGGAGATTCGTTCCAACAAACGAGATTATTATATGGCCATTCAGAATCCTGTTGAAGAAAACCTCAAGATTCTGGCCGAGCCTACCATCCTCAAGACTGAAGCAGGACCAAAGCAGAGCATTAAGATCGATCTTACTCATCTTGGCGCACCTACAGAAGGCAAATTCTCGGTAGATGGTAAACTACTGCTCACTACGCCGATCAAGCCTGGTAATAATGAGATCTATGTACTGGTCGACCCTGTGACAGCAGCCAAGACAGTTACCCTGGATATTGCGGTAGCGGGAAAACCAGAAATCTCAAGAGCAGTCGACCTGAAACCAGTCAGGCATTTCGAAGTGTACTTCCTGCCTCACTCTCATGTTGACATTGGATTTACACATAAGCAGCAAGAGGTCGCCGAGCTGCAATGGAAAAACCTGGATCTGGCGATTGACCTGGCGGAAAAAACCGCCGATTATCCTGAGCGATCTCGCTACAAATGGAATGCTGAGATCAGTTGGGTATTGGATGGCTACCTCAAGCAAGCTGGTGCCGAACGCAAACAACAATTCATCAATGCAGTAGAAGCAGGAACTATTGGGATAGATGCCCTTTACGGTAGTGTGCTTACCGGTATACAAACCGAAGAAGAAATGTTTAATAATACCCTCTATGCAAGTCAATTAGTGAAGGAGTATGGTTTTGATATCCAGTCGGCCATGATCACTGATGTGCCGGGCTACACCTGGGGTATTGTGCCTGGGCTAGCGCAAATGGGGATCAACTACCTGTCAGTAGGACCTAATCATATGCCCCAATTGGCGCATGGTGGCTACCAGGTCGGACATACACTAGAGGCGTGGGGCGATGTACCCTTTTACTGGGTCTCCCCTTCCGGTAAAGAGCGAATTCTCTTCTGGATGAGTACACACGGCTACTCATGGTTTCACTCCTGGCTCATGGGCAATATCAGCAATGCCGGAGGTGCGCCGGTGCTCAACTTTCTAAATGAGCTGGATGATCAGCAGTACCCCTACGACATAGTCCAATTGCGCTACAATATTGGAAATGACAATGGCCCACCAGACCCGGACATGCCTGACTTCTTCAAGGCGTGGAACGAGAAGTACGAATGGCCAAAGTTCAGGATCGCTACGACTATGGAGATGATGAAGGCGTTCGAGGAGAAGTACCAGGACGAGATACCTAAAGCCACAGGTGACTTCACACCTTACTGGGAAGATGGAGTCGCATCCTCAGCAGAGGAGACGGCCATTAACAAGAATAGCGCTGATAAGCTTGTACAGGCGGAGACCCTTTGGGCAATGACTAGTCCGGAAAACTTTCCCAAACCTGCCTTTGATGAAGCGTGGAAGAATATCGTGCTGTTTTCTGAGCACACCTGGGGTGCAAATGTTAGCAAGTCCGACCCTGATAGCGAGTTCACGAAAAGCCTCTGGAATGTAAAGCAAGGCTTTACCCTCGATGCGCAACAGTCAGCTCAAGACCTATCCACACAGGCATTGGCGCCAATGATGGCCGATGAGGCAGCTGAGGTCGAAGCGGTAGAAGTCATAAATACACTCTCATGGGATCGCTCGGAGTTGGTCCGCCTACCGGCAAAATGGAGTCTGCCGGGATATCGCGTCACTGATGAAGATGGAAAGACGCAACCTACCCAACTGCTCAGCGATGGGCAACTGTCTTTTGTGGCCAGCGATGTACCCGCATTAGGCGCTAAGAAGTATTACATCAAAAAAGGAAAAGCTAAGGCTGAGGGCTCAGTTTCCATTACAAACACAACTATCAGCAATGACCGAATAGCACTGAGTATCGATGCTACTTCTGGCAATATCAGCAGTTTGCTTGATAAGCAACTTAACCACCAGTTTGTAGACGTGGAAGACAGCACCGGCTTCAATACTTATTGGTACTCAGGCCTTATCAAGGAAAACTTAAGCAGACACCACAGCCCTACCGTAACCATCAAAGAGAATGGTCCTTTGATGTCTTCACTGCTCATCGAGAGCAAAGGTGAAGGTGCCAATGCGATCACCCAGGAGATCACGCTGGTAAGTGGCATCAATCAGGTGAGTCTGGTAAACACTGTCGATAAGCTCAAAATCATTGAGAATGAGAACGTACGCTTTTCTTTTCCTTTCGATGTACCGGGCGGAAACATCAGTGTTGACATTCCCTGGTCAGTCATGAACCCTGCGGAGAACCAACTCAAAGGTGCGAACCTCAATTTCTTCTCTGCACAGCGGTTTATGGATGTCTCCAATAATCAAGTGGGCATCACACTCGCTACACCTGATGCACCGATCTGGGAAATCGGTGATATGCACGGCCAGCATTGGATGACCGATATGAAGAATCGTCCATGGCTCAAAACCTACACGCCCTCCCAGCGGCTCTACTCATGGGTGATGAACAATGCCTGGTTTGTAAACTACAAAGCGCATCAGGAGGGTGAGATTAGGTTTAGATATACACTTCAGCCGCATGCGACGTATAGTGATGCGCAAGCTAAAAAACTAGGGATGGAACAAACCACACCACTCCTGGTAATTCCTGTGAGTAAGTCCGCTGACGTACCCGAATCGCCCTTTACCCTCAGTGGTAGTGCCGATGTGATCGTTAGCAGCTTCAAGCCGAGTGCCGATAAAAAGGCCTGGATGATTCGGCTATTCAACAGTAGTGATAATGCCAATCAGGTACAACTCAACTGGGGAGCTGTAAAGCCAACCAGCACCGTGTTGAGCAGTCCGCTGGAAGAATCGGGAGATGCGGCGGACACTAGTTTTGATATGGTGCCCTGGGAGATACTGACCATCCGAGCGGAGCTACCGTGAAGTGTTGGCTGATCGGCCTATTGTTATTGTTGCCTTGGGTGGGCAGGACTCATCCCGTCTCGCTTACCTGGGCTAACGTAAGAATCAACGGCACTCAGGTGAGTGTTAACTTCAAAGTATTGGTGGAAGACCTGATCTACTTCCATCATCCCGAGCACGATGGCTACTACCAGTACAACACTGATACGCTCAAAACATTATCAGACGTACATGGCGAAATCATCGAAGACTATTTTCATTTCACAGATGCTGAAGGCGAGCTCATCTCATTGACTATGAGAGCCATTGATGCGAATGAGCTCACCGGAGAAAAGATAGCAGCAATGGATCTTATGAAGTACAGCATCAGATATCAATTGACCGCTACCCTTCCGAATGCTGATTGGGATCAGTTGACTTTTCACCAGGAGTTTGATCAACATGAGATTGGTATACGGTCAGTGACCTTCCTCACTGCCTTCAATAATGGTGACAAGCTGGTAAATGACGTAGAAGTCTCGCCAGATCAGCCCTTCACGCTGCTTGCCTCCGGCCAGGAACATCTGATCAATCCCTCCCACCTGACCAGTTCCTATTTCTCCATTACGCCCTTGGGCATTCGGCATGAACTGACTTTACCTTATGAGCAGTATGTGCTCTTAACAGGGCGCTCTGCTGATGCCTTTGATGAAGTAGGTACACTCGCTTACTTTGGTAGTCACAACACTGTGGCTGCCAATGATCTTGAGCTTACCCCTGAATTGAGGCACTTTACATCATTGCAGTCGCTAGATGAGGGCCTGCTACAATCCCAGAGCCTCGTTTACCTTGATCTCTACTACCCTATTGAGCAATCTGCCGATATGGTCTCCATCACATGGTCGGATTACAACTGGCAATGGCGCTGGTTTGACTCCACCATCATGACCATGGATAGCATTTATCAGCATACCTTCTCGCGCTATCAGCCGACTTTCTTTTGGGAGCGGAAGGGTACTGCGGTGGATTTGAAGAAGTAATGAGGATCAGCTATAGCTAGGCGCGGATATTCTGGACATATTCCAGCTGGAACTGGTTTGTTCTGTGCCCCCTTTGGGGACTACAGGGATGTGTTGTAGGATAAGAAAAACCTCCCCCTAACCCCCTCGATGAGGGGGAAAGGTGTGCTTCAAGCTTCGTTGGCATGGAATCTTAAATTGATGCCAAATAACTAGGTCTTGTTCTGAAATCAGACGCATTGATTGAAGAACACATATTGTAGATCAGCACCAGACTGGTTAATTAGACCTCTATAAAAACAGGTAGGTGCAGAAGTCTGGAGCGCCTTTGTCCCCATTGGGGACTTACAGGGGGTGTAAGTTGCATTGGGTACCCCCCGCCTCCTCGATGAGGGAAAATGAGATGCTTCGGGCTGCAATTGTATAAGAACTAATACGATACCTGGAAAAGGTCAAGCTAGTGGTCTGACGACTTTTGTGGTTGTATTTTGAGAAGCGGATCATCTCAGCAAATTAACATTGAAGAGTCGTCCGACCACTTCTACCGACCAAAAAGTCTCAATCCCGCTTACTCCCACCAATCTTGATACCCAGGCCACCATCTATCCGGATAGCCTGTCCAGTGATAAAGGCGGCTTTGCCTTCTGCAAGGAAGTGGATAAGCTCGGCGATCTCCTCCGGGGTACCAATCCGCTGTGTCAGGTGCATGTCGACACATTCCTGATGGACTTCCTCTGGGTCGGGCGACTCTGCTATGGATGACCTGAACATGGGTGTATCCACAGTGCCTGGACAGATCGCAACACTCCTTATGTCAGGGCCATAGTCTACCGCGATACTTCTGGTCAACCCAAGTATCGCTGTTTTGGCCGTAGTATAGGGGGCTACATTGTTTTGTGAAATATAGGCTTGTACGCTGGATACTAAGGTCACGAGACCACCCCCACGTTTCTGCATCTCGGGGATAGCATACTTAGCACAGAGGAATGCACTCTTGAGGTTAACGTTCATGACAAGATCCCACTCTTCCTCAGAGGTCTCGGTGACCGTAGAGTACCGTTGGATACCGGCACTATGCACCAAGGCATCTACTCCGCCAAGCTCAGCCACGACGGCTTCACAAGCGGCTTTTACCTTAGTACCCTTGGAAACATCACACTGGATAAATAATGCACCTTCACCCAGATCATCGGCTAAAGTGCTCCCTATCTCATCCAGGTCAAGGATGGCGACTTGCCACCCATTTTGATGAAATAGCCGACTACATGCGCCACCAATTCCTTTGGCTCCTCCGGTGATGACGGCTGTTTTCTTCTTTACTGTGGTCATGCTACTTCGTATGTGAGGGTAAGGCCAATCCTTTGATGCCAGCATCAATTTTCGTGATATGCCAGCGACCAAGGTTGGCCGTGAACATTTGTTCCATGTTTTTGCCACCAAAAGCAATATTGGTCGGATTAGATAGGGTGTGTGCTTCCCAATCATCAATGAAGACGGTGTTAACACGATCAGGTGTCACTTTGTAGATCTTGTTGGGCGCATAACAGGAGACATAGAGATTGCCTGCCGCATCAAAGGCGCATCCATCAGGCACGGATTCCGGTAGGGTACAAAAGACCTCCCGATCACCTGCCGTACCGTCTGCATTGATACGTACCCGCTCGATTCCCGGTAGGAAAGAAACCACAATATAGAGATAGTTGCCCTTGGGACTGAGCGCACAGCCATTAGAGAAGTTAAATGGACCCTGATGCCAGATATGGCCCTGACCGTCAGGCGTGTACTTGAGTATGCAGCCATTGACCTCCCTGAACTCTCCGCTTTCTGTCACGTAGAGGTTACCCTCTGCATCGAAGACGGCATAATTGGGAATATTGAATTGATGTCCATCAGCGCCTTCAGAGAACTTCTCAAGCTTCAGAGTCGCCATGTCCAGTTTCCAGAGGCATTTTAGACCTAGATCACAGATGGCCATCCACTTAGCACCGGGGCTGAAAGCAATACCTAGAATGAACCCGCCTGTATTGGCGACTTCCTTGACCTGAGTGCCGTCACTGGAGATGCGATAGATCTGTCCGGCTTCACCTCCTGCCCAGAGTGTGCCGTCAGGGTGCTCAGCAATACATTCCGGATGATCCAGTCCGTCAGCAAATACCGTAGTTTTTTCTAATAATGGATGCATATAAATTCGTTTATAGACTTAAATGGATGGCTCGGTCGTCATTACACCTGCCAGTAATTGTGTTTTTTTCGTTTCTCCCGCTTTGATTTTCAACCAGTCCCCTTTTTCGATGGCTTTCTCCGGCTCACTCGTCCAGGCGGATGTCCATGGCTCAAGTCCGACCGCATAAGCACCACCCCACCAGGGCGCATCCTGAGTCGCATAGCGCTCCTGCCAGTACCAGAGGTGTGAGAAGATATTGGCATCCCACTGGACACCAAAGCCAATTTGCTCCTTTTCACTCCACAATGCATACTTGGCATCACGCGGATAACCAGAGAGGTAAGCCAGGTCGCTGTAAGCTGGAGCCGTGCGGGACGGGATGATGCTCGCGTCATCTGACTGCCCGTTAATATCTGTAACGTTGGGCCAGGTGGCATTTTGCCCTGATTGAAAACGGCGATGATCCGGCATGGCTGATTCAGATTTAAAGTCCTTGGCATTGGTCATCACTCTGGCACCCTCGTCAAGAAAGGGCAAACCAAAAGCAATATGGTGTCCCCACATAATATCCAGGTCGGTCTTTGATTCGTTCACTAAGCGCTCACTGATGAGAATACCTTGTGAATCATGCTCAAGCGTAATGGTCTTCTCCAGAAACACTGGAACCCGAAGTGGTCTTACCCAGAGCTTTAGAATCACACGTTGATCAGTGTTTTCAATGATGGCATGCTTCCATGGGATCAATGCGACCTCTCCGTGCTGCCCCAGTTGTGCACCGCGGTAATTAAAGCCGGGGCTATTGGGCAATGCTTCCTGCCATCCGCCGTAGTAGTAGTCCTCAAATTGGTTCCCAGTGCCTCTATGTTGGGAAAAATCCTGATTTGGATTGCGGATGCCCTTGTCGATGCGCAACATAAAATCGAGTGCCGCCGGCTTGTAGATAAACTCGAAAATATCGCTTCCCCGACCGACGAGTATTCCGACTTTAATAAAGTCATTTTCCATGTAGACGACCGGCATATCTTTGTACGCCCAATCATCTGAGATGCTACATTTTCCGGTAGGAAACCTTACATTATCCATAGGCCAGTGAATTGATCGCTCCTCGCATAAAACCCAGCGCGTAGGCCATGCCCGCATGCCATGGTGCCCCGCAAGTCATCTCCGGTGTGTGGTCCGGGATGAGTACGCCGTTCCACTCGTTTTCTTTGAGTATCCTCAGTGTTTTGATCATATCTATATCACCTTCATCTACAAAAGCTTCTCTGTAGTGCGGCACTTTGCCAACCACATTTCTGAAATGAATATAACCAATCCGGTCGGTCTTGGCATACTTAGCAAGTAGATCATAGATATCTCCATCAACCATCTCCTGAAGTGTGCCCATACAAAACTCAAATCCATTGGCAGGGCTGGAATTGACCTGCAAAAGCTTCTCATATTCGGTGTGGGTATAGAATAGCCTGGCCGTTTGGCGCAACTCAGGCAGTGGCGGATCGTCGGGGTGTGCTACCAGCTTGACATTGTTTTCTTCTGCTACAGGCAGGATTCGATCCAGGAAATACTGGAGCCTTTGCCACATCTCTTCACGGCCTACCGGCCCAACGGTAGCCTCAGAGGAATCCAGATCGTAGGTCATGTTCCATACCATACCATCCGAGATAGGCTGTTGGGTGTCGATTGCGCTAGCGTCGAACTCTATCGACCTTGCTTGTCCCCTACCGGAAGGCTTGCCTGTCCAGCCCCAGACTCCTGCAAGACTAAAGTAGTAGCCCATTACCGGAATGCCCAGTTTACCCATATGCTGGATCGTCATTTTGATCTGCTCAAGCTGCTGATCCCTCTTTGGACCATCGAGCAGCACATCATACCAATGCGAAGGGTCGAAGTTCTCTATGGCTTCCCACACCAGCCCGTGTCCTTCGATCTGTTGTTTGATAGCCTTTAGCTCTTCAAAAGCCCAGGGCTTATGTTCATTAAGCGTCGTACCCCAACCTCCAAGGTAGTTTTGCGTGAGTGAGGGATTATCACCGCCTTTGATGTAATCGACCAATTGTACTACAATATGGCTTGCGCCAGCTTGCTTCGCGAAGCGAAAATTATCGTCAGTGAGCAGTGATTTATATAACCCCAGGCCAAGATTTATCATAGTTCGAGCGTTATGGGTTTAATACAACTCAAGACGCTGAAAGAACTATTGATTGCGTACTTCAAATGTCTGTAATTCCATGCATTGGAAAATGGCGTCAGCTCCGTTTGTGAATGGTTCACCACCGCAGATACGATTGCGCCGGTTGAGACACAAAACACTTCGGGAGTCAAGCATTCGTGAGCTGTATTTAATTGTATGATAAGCAATGTCAATGATCCGACTAACCAGAGCTACTATTATTATCCTATCGTGTCTATTAGCGGTAGGCTGTATTGAGGATGAGACGGAAGATTTTACTTCAGAGAACTATTATCCTTTCGTACCTAAAGATACAGTCCAGACACCTGAAGAACCTACTCCACCACCCGTCGTTCCTGAACCGGAACCGCCAACACCACAGCCTCCACCGGTGGTTTGTGGTGATAGCACATTTGAGGTGACAAGGAGCGAGGAGTTTATCAATCTATTTACCAGATATGGTGGCGGCTGGACGGGTGGTGACGCCACCTACTCCATTTTATTGCCAGATGGTAAAACGCTCTGGATGTTTGGAGATACCTTCCTGGGGACTGTGCGGCCTGATCGATCAAGACCGGGAGGGCCACTTTCACGAAACACATTTGTTGTACAAGAAGGTGAGGAGCTCACCACATATGTCAAGAGCGACGGATCAGCATTTATCACTCCGGAAGAGTCCGGCTGGTGGTATTGGCCTACAGATGGCACAGTGGTTAATGACACGCTACAGGTGTTATTGTCAGCCTTTCGCTCGACCGGACAGGGTGGAATTTTTGGTTTTGAGTATGCCCGGATTGACTTGGCTCTATTTACACTCCCCGATCTTGAGTTGATCTCCATCACACCGAGAATAGAGGAACCAACCATCGCCTTTGGCTCTTGCGTGGTGGAAGATGATGACTATATCTATATCTATGGTGCAGAATCCGGTAACCTGCAGAAGTTTGCCAATGTCGCCCGAGCCGCCAATGGCGATTTGAGGAATGAATGGGAATACTACGATGGCACCAATTGGGTGCCGGATATAGAATCCAGTGCACACCTCATGAACGATGTTTCGGAGCAGTTTGCAGTTTTTAAAGACAATGGTCACTATTACCTTGTCACTCATAACTTTCTCTTTGGCGATGAGATTTATATCTGGGACTCCCCCACACCGGTCGGTCCCTGGGGTAATCAAAGAACCATTTACTGCACACCCGAAACAGAAGGTGAGCGATGGACCTATAATTCCTTTGTGCATCCACAGTTTACTGAAAACGATGAGATTCTAATTTCTTACAATATCAACAGCTTCAACTTCCCGGATCTTTTTGACAATGCGGATTACTATCGACCTTATTTTATTCGCGTGGGTAACTGGAGATAATTATCGATTATGAAGATACATAGCTACATCACCATCCTACTACTGTGCGGGCTCATGGCTTGTCAAAGCAAGCCTACAGATCAAACCACGGATCAAATACCTGAAACTGTACCGGCAGATCCGTTTGCTTTCGAGTATACCACCGAAGCAGCCCCCCAATGGACCGAGTTGTTCTATCGCAAATCAGGTTGGTTTGGTGCTGATGGGATATTTTCTATTCCCCTCTCGGGTGTGGACCTACCGGGCAATGAGGGTAATAATAAGACGCTGTTGATCTTCAGCGATACTTACATTGGAGAAGTTGGCGAGGATGGTGCACCCCTACCGGGAAATACAATGGTCAATAACACAGTGGCATATGTTGATGGGTTAACACCTGATCCCGAGAATATCAATTTTCATTACAAGCAAGGGGATAATGGTCAGCCGACAACCTTCTTTGTACCCCAAAATGCCAATGCCAAGGAAGGCCAATACTACTGGATGGGTGATGGATTCATCAACCAGGAGATGGATAACAAGCTACAGCTATTTGCTTATCACGTATCGATGACCGGACCGGGTGTGTTCGACTTTGCGGTAGAGAATGTGAGCCTGCTCGCTATCCCGGACGCTACAGCACCTCCTTTTGATGACTATGAGCAATTAACCACCCCACTACACATCAATTCGGGCAAAGTTGGTGAAGGTGATCTTGGGGCGGGTGTCTTAGTGAATACCGAATGGGCCGGTGCTCCCAACCCTGATGGCTTTGTTTATGTTTATGGCTGTATCGGTGCAGGTAAACAGCTAGTTGCGGCGAGGGTCAAACCATCGGAATTTGAATCCTTTGATCAATGGAAGTACTGGACTGGAGAAGATTGGAGCGGAGATATTGCACAGATCGCGGGGATCACCGATAACCTGTCCAATGAGCTAAGCGTGACGCCTCTCAATGATGGTCGCTATCTGTTGACTTTCCAGGTAATGGGCATTTCTGATAAGGTAGGTGTAAAGGTAGGCTTAAGTCCGGTAGGACCGTTTGGACCAACGCATGAAGTGTGGACGACTCCTGAGATCAACGAGCCGCCGGGAATACTGCCCTATAACGCGAAAGCACATCCAAACCTCTCCCAACCCGGTGAACTGCTCATCAGCTACAATACGATTACAGCCGATTTCTGGAACGACATCCAAAAGGATGCTCATATATACAGACCTAGATTTATTGTCCTCAAGTCACCCTACTTAAGATAGATGAAAAACATATTTGATCTTAGCGGCAAAACTGCCGTCATCACCGGTGGGGGAAGTGGCATTGGCAAGGCTATCGCACAGGTATTTGCTCGGCAAGGTGCGCAAGTAGTTATTCTGGATGTGAACGTGGATGCTGCTGAAGCTACCGTCACTGAAATCGAAAAAGATGGAGGTGCTGCTACTTTCTTTCAATGTGATATTGTCGATCAGAAGGTCGTACTGGAAGTTTTTGACATGATAAATGAAATGGCCGGTTCTGTTGACATATTGGTCAACAATGCCGGTGTGGCAGCTATTGGTACGATCGAGGAAACGACAGAGGCTGATATGGACCGGCTCTACAGCATCAATGTGAAGGGCGCTTACAATTGCAGCCTGGCGGCCATCAAGAAGATGAAAGTACAGCGCCAAGGTTGCATACTGAACATGGCTTCAGTGGCATCTGTAGTAGGCTTAGAGGCAAGATTTGCCTACTCTATGACTAAAGGTGCCATCCTGACGATGACCTATTCGCTGGCCAAAGACTACATCGAGTACGGTATTCGCTGCAATAGCATCTCTCCCGGGCGGGTGCATACGCCATTTGTAGATGGATATCTAGCCAACAATTACCCTGGTAAGGAAGCCGAAATGTTTGACAAGCTCTCCAAGACGCAACCTATCGGAAGAATGGGGAAACCCTCAGAAATCGCACATCTGGCACTTTACCTTTGCTCTGATGAGGCTGGGTTTGTGACAGGGAGCAACTACTATATTGACGGAGGGTTTGTGACACTTAATACTTGATTACAATTGAAATTGAATAATTGACAATTATATGAGGCTAATAAGATTTGGTAATGCTGGTGAAGAGAAGCCAGGTATTGAAATGAATGATGGAGTCAGGAAAGACCTGAGTGGATTAATTCAGGATTTTGATCGAGAATTTCTCGCTCAGGGTGGATTAGAAAAAGTGAGAGAGATTGTTGACAAGGGGCTTAATCAACTGCCCACAGTTGACAATAAAATCCGTCTGGGAGCTCCTATCAAAGATCCGAGTAAAATCATCTGCGTAGGGCTCAACTATGCCGATCATGCTAAAGAAGCGGGTATGGACATACCAAAGGAGCCTATATTGTTTTTTAAGGCTTCCACTTCACTCTGCGGCCCAAATGATCCCATGACCATTCCTAAAAACAGCCAAAAGACAGATTGGGAGGTAGAGCTGAATATTGTCATCGGAAAGAAAGCCCAGTATATCGAGCAGTCGGAGGCTTATGATCATATTGCAGGGTATACCCTATTCAATGACTATAGCGAACGCGAGTTTCAGATCGAAAGAGGTGGTCAATGGGTCAAAGGCAAGAGTTGTGATACCTTTTCTCCAGTAGGTCCCTGGTTAGTTACACGAGATGAAATAGCTGATCCAAATAACCTTAACCTCTGGCTAAAGGTCAATGGAGAAACTAAGCAAAACGGTAGTACGAGTCAGTTTATCTTCAAAGTGGATAAGGTGGTGAGTTATATCTCTCAATTTATGACACTTCTACCCGGTGACATGATCTCAACAGGTACTCCTCCGGGTGTAGGCATGGGTTTTAATCCACCTCAGTACCTCAAACCTGGTGATGTAGTAGAGTTGGGGATTGAGGGATTAGGCACCTCAAGTCAGGTAGCTCAAGCCTATAAAGCGTAACTACCTGACAATCAATTTGCTGGTGATAGACTTGCCACTAGAAGTTAATCTAATAATATAGATTCCTGATGGTAAGTCATTCCTAATCAGCTCATAATGGTCAAAGAACGACACATAATGGAGGGTTCGGCCTGACAAGTCCATCACTTCCAACCGGCTTGATGTAGCATTGGTATTTTTGATAATTGTAGCAGTGCTCATGGGGTTCGGATAGATGTGCCAGGTATCATCCGCATGGTCTAAGGCCGTCACTACCTCTACCACCTCACAGTTTCCATCATCGGTGTTGACCTGAAGGTCGAAACTTGCTGAAGTCGGATCCATACAGCCTGCTAATTCGACGAAGCAGCCATAGTCGAAAGTTGCGTTCGTATCGTAGTTTACAGCATCAGCATTGGTGCAGCCTGCAATCTGATAGCCTACCTGATCTTCAGTGATTCTGATCAAATTGTCTGCGTTAACATTGGACATTGACTGTCGCTTGCCGCCAGGCCAAATCACCACTACTGAATCAAGCTGCTCGACTAAACCGAGACCAAAATGAAGCAATGACGAATGCTGAGAAGCGTGGGATGAGCCTCCATTGAGCTCTTTAATCCACAATTCCTCCTGATGATATAGTAAGACTTTAGCTCCAAATGCATCACTACTGGTATGGGTCCCTGCTAGCGTCACTTTCAGCCAGTGATCATTACTCTCAAGCTTATTATCATAAATCAGCAGTCGACCAGAATCATTGTTTTCGGCCGCTATGGCTACTACTACATCCTGATCACCATCATTATCCAAGTCTCCCACCGCAAGGCCCCTGCCCCGTTGCGTATTATCAAATCCCACTAAAAAAGAGATATCACTAAAGCTTCCATCACCATTGTTGAGAAATAGCTTATTAGGATCTTCCTGGTCATTGGCAATAAATCTGGCAGCTGGAATATCACCATTGCTCACCAGCAAGTCTTCAAACCCATCATGATTGAGATCAACAAATGCAGTACCCCAACCAGTAGTGAATGCCCCAGTAACAAAAGTGTTGTCTACACCTGATTCAGCTGCTAAATCGGTATAAACATTGGTTGCGCTTCCGGTGTGCAAGAGGTTGCTTCCAAGGTTCGTGACATAATAATCCATGTACCCATCCCTATTGTAGTCCCCCTCAGCGATCCCCATTCCATAGATAGCCTTTGCCAGACCCATGGCATCAGAGGAGTTAGCAAAGATTGAATCGGGAAAAGCACTAGTCAGACCCACATTAGGTGACACCCATTCCCCAAAGTCATTGGCAACAAACAGGTCCGGCTGGTGATCACCATTCAAGTCAGTGGCAACAGCAGCCAAACCACAGCCTACATCACCCGTCTGTGTCGCAGTAGTAGCATCTGTGAACGTCAGGTCGCCATTGTTTAGGTACAACCGATTGGGATAGCAAGAATGATTAAAACCGATCACATCACCTTCTTCATCAACCACAGCCTCCTGGCGTTGCACGTAATTGACAATGTATAAATCCAGCCAACCATCCAGGTTAAAATCGGCAAATACACCTCCTGTAGCCCATTCCAATACATTGATACCCGCTGTTTGTGAAATCTCTTCGAATGTACCATCACCATTGTTTAAAAAGAGAAGGTGATGCCTGAGTTGATCTGTACCTACAAAGATATCCCGATAGCCATCATTGTTGATATCACCGGTCACTACTGACATAGTATTATAGAAAATGGTCGTGTCAAGCCCTGCGAAAGGTGCTATGTCTACAAAAGTACGATTGCCATTGTTTTTATAGAGCTTGTCTTTGAAGCGACCGCCAGTGAGATACATGTCCTGAAAGCCGTCATTGTTGAAGTCGAAGATGGCCACCCCACCACCTATCAAGCCGCGGTGATAATGATCAACTCCCCATTGTTGGGCTACTTCCTCGAGCTGGATTTGAGCATTTGCGGTAGCAAAAAATCCCGCAATCAAAAAACAAGTAATTTCAATTGCTTTCAGCATATACTCACAAAATAAAAAAGAGAGTAGCGGATAACTACTCTCTTTAATGACTCACTCCATTGGAAGTGTCTCAATGACCTCATAATGTCATTTCAAATAATGATTTATTTCGCCACCGCAGTGTAGGTGTATTCGAACACACCAAATAGGTTAGTTTCATCAGCCACCCACTGAGACTTAGTAAACTCTTTAATCGCATAAGTCACAGTATCCGTAGCTGCTCCTGTGAAGGCGTCAGCTCTAAACCACTGAAGTGTATCCTGAGCCTCATTCATGGCCCATCCGTCGAAAGTGGCAAAACCGTCAAAGTCACAAGATCCACCGCCAGAACCAGTCAAAGCGCCATAGTCAACACTCATTGATCCATCTGCCTCGAAACTGTAGACATTGTCCTCTTCACAGGGCAGGATACTCTCAGCGTCATCAAAAATCAGTGATGAGTATCTCCAGTTGAAAGAAACAAGCAATTGCTCATTAGAGGCATTTGTAGTGATCACCAAATCCACCTCGTCAGTTAGGTCATTTGCATCAGTCACCAAAAAATTGAACCTGATTGGGTTCTCAAGTCCTTCAGTACCAATAGTATAGCTGAAGTTGTAAGGTAGGCCACTAGTCACTTCCAACACACCACCCGTTCCATAACTTGCATCAGGGGCGGTACCTATGAATTTTGATATTTCCATTTTAGCAAAAGCTCCATCCAGCTCACCACTTATCGTCGCGCTTACTACATCTCCAAGGTCTCCACTAGCTGAGGCATTGTCAATAGATACCACCGGGGCAACTGGTGCTGGTTCGTCATCATCGCCACAACTGGTGAATACCAATGAAGCTGCTGTCATCATGCCGATGACCCAAATTAGATTTCTTCTCATAGTTTTAGATATTAATGTTTACAGACGATCTTCTCGTTTTAATAAATTCAATACAATTAGAGTCAAGTATGGGATTATTCCCATTCGCACTTTTTATCAGGGCAATATTGAAATATTTTCAATCCCTCATTTCTTATAGCTACCGCAATCAGCAGCTGATCGCTTCTATATCGAAGTTTGGTCATGGACGTGATGTCTCCACAAGCGTAAAATGGAGGTTGAGTGCCTGAAGTAAGTTCACCATTTTCGAATACCGCTAATACTGGATTAGACCGCCCATAGCTGCGGCCATCATTTTCAGCCAGTGAAAAACCGCCAGCGAGTAGAACTTCTGGATAACCATCTTGATCAAAATCATGCACAAGGCTCTCTCCTATCGGAAATAGCTGAGCTTTCATTGGCAAACTGTGTCCTGTAAATCGACCA
This sequence comes from uncultured Roseivirgaceae bacterium, assembly GCA_964351595.1. Lineage (GTDB taxonomy): Bacteria > Bacteroidota > Bacteroidia > Cytophagales > Cyclobacteriaceae > UBA6059. The sequence goes on from CAYGOT010000035.1 coordinate 20,795, forward strand.
TGATCATTCTCCAGGTAGTAGGAAGATGCCGTATTCGCAGATAGGCTGGCCATGGGATTATTTGCCTGTACCAGCTCATGAATATCTGTCTGGGCGTAGCTGAGGTGATTTGGAAACAGCCTTGCTATAAAAGGATACCTGCGAAACAAGGCGTCTCTGGAAGGTTGAAGAGTCTCCTTCCCAGCGACAAAATAAGTCATTAGCGGCTCTGGTTTATTATCTCCGTTGATGTCAACCAGATGTAGCGTGGCAGGTGAATGAGTGGATAGTTGATATCCGGTATTTTGCCCGATATTTCCGAGAATTAGATCCAGATCACCGTCCTGATCCAGGTCAGCTGCTTCTACATATCTCCACCAACCATTCGTTGACTCCCATTCGGGTACGGGGTGATCACGAACAAACTGGCCATCCTTACTTATCAGGAATATTATCGGCATCCACTCCCCTGCAACAATAATATCCGGCCGGCCATCTCCGCTGTAATCAGCTAGAGACAAATCTTTGACTACACCAACAAATTCAGTTTCCGGAAGGTGAGTGGCTGAAACATCTTCAAAGCGATCTCCATTGTTGGTCAGCAGTTTTAACGCGCTGTGATAGGGTGAGCTGCTGGTCTCGGACCACAGCACGTCAATGTCTCCATCTTGATCATAATCTCCTACCGTAATAGCAGAAATAGTCCCTCCCGCTGCTGGTAACATGGCTGTTTTATCGGTCAAGCTTCTCTGTCGAGTACCGAAATGCAGAGACAATCCAGACTCAGCATTTCCTCCAATGCCACTGGCTTGCAGCAATAAATCATCAATTTGATCACCGTTGAAATCTGCCACAACAGCCTCCTTCAATATTCCTGTCACTTGTAGCTCCATTGCTTCCGATGAGAATCCCCCGTTTGTCTCTTGACAGTATATAGTGTGACTTACCGGTGTTGCGACGAAGAGGTCTTGCAATCCATTGCCGTCAAAATCCCCTGTAGCCAGTTGGAATCCATCTGCTGTCGTTCTATAGGGGAAAAGTGGCTGCAGCTTAAAGTCGGGGTAATCAATGCTATGGTGGCTCTGGTTGAAACCAAGTTCTTGCGTCCGCTCGATAAAAAGTTCTGAAGACTGGCTAGTTGTGATCGGGGTGCCGACCAAATCAGCCTCTGCGTAATCTATTGTCAATCGTTGATTAGTGGCTAAGTCCTGCCTCTGACTGACCCTGCCATCAGGCCATGTCACTTCCAGACTGAGCACGAGCGTATCTTGGCCCAGACCAAAATGAAGAATTGAAGAAACGGTCGACATGAAGCCTCGTGCTGTTGACTGGTCCAAATACTGTTCACCTGACGAGGTGCTCAGGGTTATTTTGGCACCTATCGCTTCGAGGTTTAGTTCTGTCCCGATCAACTGTACCTGTAGATAGTTTGCCGTGGGGGTACTCTCGTTTCTAAGCACGAAAGCCGGGTCATTGATATTATTGACCACTAAGTCAAGATCACCATCATTGTCCAGATCACTGTATAAAGCACCATTAGAGAAGCTTTTGCTGTGCCCGAACCATTCTGAAGCTGTATCCTCAAACTTCAAGTTGCCATCACTTCTGAAGCTGTAATTGACAGCACCCAGGTCGGTCTGTGCTGCCACCCTTTCTAGTGCCTGTTCGTTGGCCTGCTCAATTGATTTAAACATTGAGAGGTTATTATTGTAATCAATGAAGTCCTTGTTGGTGATATCCCTCAGGTAGCCGTTGGTGATATAAAAGTCCTTCCAGCCATCATTGTCAAGGTCAGCCAGCAAAGGTGCCCAGCTCCAGTCAGTACGGTGAATCCCAGCAAACCGACCTACCTCAGCAAAATGCATATTGCCTTGGTTCAACTGTAGGGTATTTCTGACAAACTGATCTTCATAACCCATGGACTTGATCTGGTTGAATTTATCGTAGTTCATCGAACCAGCCATCATCTTTTCATCCACGGGATCTGATGACAGCATATCCATCACTACTATGTCCATCAGGCCGTCATTGTTGACATCAGCGACATCATTACCCATACCATTGTAGGATTGCTCTTGAATAGCTTTGGCTATCACGTTTGAAAAAGTACCGTCTCCTTGATTGAGGTAAAGGAGGTCATTGCTGATGAAGTCGTTAGATACATAAATATCAGACCAGCCATCATTGTTTATATCGCTAATGGCAACACCAAGTCCATAACCTTCGATGGAGATACCGGCTTCTGAGGAGACATCTGTGAAGGTTTCATCTCCATTGTTCCGGTAGAGCTTATCCGTGCTCGGGCTCTCGCCCCGGACTTTCTTTGGAAGCGGTGTATTCAGGACAGTCCGGTCATTGGCATGATTCAGTAGGTAAAGGTCAAGGTCTCCATCCCTGTCATAGTCAAAGAATGCTGAATGCGTGGTATAGCTACTATCTGCCACTCCCCATTGGCTCGCTACTTCTTGAAACTTCCCATTACCATCATTGATGTATAGCAAGTTCATTCTTTGTTCTGGCTTAGGAGAGCCCGCTACGCTGAAATAGATGTCCATCCACCCGTCCGCGTTGATATCGACAATGCTGACTCCCGTGCACCAGCGATTGGTGTTGATTCCAGCGTCCTCTGTGATATCCTTGAACTTAAAATCTCCCAGATTAAGGTATACCCTACTTAGCACCCGGTTACCGGAGAAAACAAGGTCCTCGAGTCCGTCATTGTTGAGGTCTCCGCCACCCACGCCACCGCCATTGAATGCATAGATATAGTTGAGGATATTGATACTGTCCGAGACTACCAGATCATTTCGGAAGTCCACTCCGGTGTAGTCTGCCTTAAGATCGGTAAACAGGGGTGCAGTGGTAGTAGACTGCCGGCAGCCATTCAATCCCAAAGCAAGACAGCAAAGCACAATTGCTATGCTGCTCCTCTGTCGAATTATATAGCGAGGAAGTACTAAGTCTATGGTTGCAAAAGTGGCCACATCATTTGGGAGGAGCAATACCTGCGCCCCAGCTTGTGTTGGGTTTTGAGCCAAGGTTGATATTCAATTTACCACCTTTCTTGTACAACTCATGGCTAAACCATGGAGCTTCCAAAGCATTTCCATTCAACTCGGCGGATTGGATGTACATATTCTCATCTGAGTTATTTGTGGTAACAATCTCAAACTGGTCACCGTCATAATAGTCACTATCAAGGTGTATCACCACCCTATCAAATACGGGACTGGTAATTTCATAATGAGGCGTGGCAGATCCATTGCCCTTGAGGCTAAAGAGTCCCATGGACATCAGTGCGCTCACCCCTCCCATTTGACCCTGATCCTCATCATGGCCGCCATATCCAGCGTCAGGAGTCACCTCTCCATAGGCTTGAGCATTGACCTTTCGCACCCAGTACTGCGTCAACCATGGCTTGCCGAGATAGTTAAAGACATGGGCATTGGAGCAGCCAGGCTGATTGGCATAGCTCACATATCCACTGCCGTACCCGAATACAAAATCGTCAGCTTCAGCCTGCTCAAAGGAAAAATTGAGCATCTCACTGGCCTTGTCATTGCTTCCAATCAATTGAGCCAGACCAGGAATGTCATGTGATACAGACCATGTGGCCTGCCAGGCATTGGCTTCTACCCAGCCGTCACCACTCAGCTCTTCAGTATGAAGCCAGGTACCATCTTGTTTTTTGGGAAGCAATAATTTCAAGTCCTGATTAAAAATATTTTTCCAGCTTTCTGAGCGACGGTTGAATTCACGGTAGTCTCGATTTCGTCCCATCTTCAGTGCCATTTGCGATAGCGACCAGTCCTGGAAAGCCCACTCTATCGTCTTTCCAGCATTGCCGGGTGCCCAACCATTGTCAATATAAAACCGAAGTTCTTCGGGTGTATCTCCCATCATACCTCCGGGTAGATGATTCTGCTTCATAAGCTGGAAAGCCCTACTTGGCTCGACCTTGGTCAACATTCCTTTCATGTAAGCACTCACGAGCATGTTGGTCGCCGGATTACCTGTCATGATGTAGGAGTAGCCACCTGCATTTGCACCTCTGGGAAGTAGTCCCCCATTCTCTGCATACTGTACCATTGAAGCACTAAAGTCATCGAGCACCGAGGGCCAGGCCAGTCCCCAGAGCACATTGAGGTTCCATTGTGTAAGCCATAGTGCATCTGAGTTGTACATATTGAATTTGACGGATCCATCCTTGTTTCGCGGTAGCTGTCTTACGCGGAGCTGCGCATCTGTGAACTTCCAATCTCGCTCACCCTGCGTATAATCCGGGTAGTCCCCGGACACATCGTTGAGTTTGTGACGGCCCAGCAGTACATGCCATAGATCGGTATAAAATTTCATCTTCTGATCATGGCTACCTCCAGACACCTCTATTTTTGATAGCCAATCATTCCACGTTGATTGTGCGTCGTTCCGTACTTTTTCGAAATCCCAATGATCCAATTCTGCCTCCATATTGGCTCTTGCATTGGCAATGCTGGTATAGGAGATCGAAATCTTCATATGTAGCACCTCTCCTGCCTGCACCTGATACTTGGCTTCTACTCCTGCTGTAGGTGCGTCGTAGTAGCTCTGCACAATATCACCATAGACTCCAGAGTCTTGTCGGGTCATCATTTTTGATCCAATGAGTTTTTCAATATTTTGAGCTCTTTGGTCTCCATTCCAGTTATCCAGCTGATCAAAGGGCTTATCGAACTTAGCCGTAAAGAAGATTTTGACTTTTTTAGGGCCTCCCCAAAGGCGACCTGCTGACATGATAGACCCCTCTATTTCCTTATCAGAAACCTTGCTGACCTCTGCTTCGGTCATAGTCGTATTTCCCAAATACCCACCAAGGTTGATCAGAATATTGGCCTGATCTGCTTTTGTAAAGCGGAACTTGTAGATGCTAACCCTGTCAGTGCTAGTATACTCGGACCATATACCATAATCACGAAGGTATAGTCGCTGATACCCTGGCTGGGCAATCTCATCATCATGACTAAACTGTGACTTCCAGCCCTGCTCACCCATAGTGGGGTCTACAGTACCTACCGTAGGCATCACTTGTATCCCCGAGAGCATCCAGCCATGCACTTGTCCAAAACCGAGAATCTCGGTCGTATTATAATTGTAGCCACCACCCCACTGGTTTTTGTTTCGGGTGTGCGGTGCGGCAGCTATCATACCAAAGGGTGTGCTCCCCGGTGTGAAATAAAAATACCTGCCTCTGGTAGTCTCTATAAATGGGTTGACCCACGAAACAAGATCAGGATAGCTGGCTGAAGATGGGTAGACTTCTATTTCCGATAGGCCCAGGTCTTTGCCATCACCGTCGGTCACCTCAAAGCGCACCCAGCTGACCTCCCTATCGGGTAAATCGATGACTTTAGCAGTACCATCATTGGGAATAGCATTGACCTTGACACGAGACCCGTCACTAAACAAGAGTGTTCCCCCTGCGGTGTGTTCAGAGCCGGTAGCACGATCATACAAAATGATCTTGTTGATGCTGACAGGCTCAGGCCAATCTAGTTGCAGCCAGGGGTAATCGATATACCCCCAGAAAATAGTTGAGCCCTTACAAGCCCATTCTCCGTATCCATCCACTCCGATGATGCCATCAGTGAGATTAGTTTCGCTCAACGTTGATGACAGAGCAGAAGAGGCCGTGACCTTAGCTTGAGTGGCAATATTGGAGGGTCCTGCATATGCCCTGATGGATAGCACAAACAGAATAATGCAAATAGTTGATTTCATTAGATACGAACTACTAAACTTGATAGGTATTGGACTAGGCATGTTTCCAACTCTTTTCAATTTCCTCCAGGGTCTTGCCTTTGGTTTCAGGTACCACTTTCAAGACAAAAACGAACAAGATGATCGTATTGACCATGAAAAGCCAGAAGGTAAACGCACCTCCTATTGATTCTAATAAAATTGGGAAGAACTGGGTGACCATATAGACGGCAATCCAGAGTACCAGCACTGCCAGCGACATTGCCACACCACGCGTCTTGGTAGGAAATATCTCTGAAATCATTACCCAAGGAATAGGTCCAAGTGAAGCCGCAAAACTGGCAATATATGTCAATATAAAAATCAAGACCCAGGGGCCGGAAGTATACTCGAAATAGAAGATGGCACCCAGACAAAGCAGGCTCATGCCCATGCCAGCTACTCCAAAAAGCAACAAGATCCTTCGTCCTGCCTTGTCAATCAGCCATATAGCCACAAATGTGAAAATGACATTACAAGCGCCGATGATGACAGTCTGTAGTAGTGCGGATTCAGTGCCAAACCCCACACTTTTGAAAATCTCAGGAGCATAATACATGATCGCATTGATGCCGGTAATCTGTGAAAAGATCGCAAGGAAAACCCCAACGATGACCGCCATTCTTAGGCCTGGCTCGAAGAGCTCTTTAAGTGTTCCTTTCTCTTCATGTAAGGTCTCATTAATCTCCTCCTGTATTTCACTTCCTTTGGATTCGCCATTTACCTTTTTGAGGATTCTCAGAGACTCCTCTTCGTTGTGGTTTTTGGATAGCCAACGCGGACTTTCGGGTACGAAGAATAGCGTGATCATAAAAAGTAGTGCTGGAATGGCTTCTGAGCCGAGCATATAGCGCCAGCCAGTATTGACATTCCAGGCTGCATCGCCCATGCCCACTATCTGCAGGTTGACAAAGTAGATTAGCTGAATCCCCAATACGATTGCCAGCTGATAAGTAGTAACTAATGTGCCGCGTATCTTCGCCGGTGCGATCTCTGAAATGTAGAGCGGTGAAAGCATCGAAGCTGCCCCTACACCCAGTCCACCGATGAATCGGGCAATAACAAATTGGGTCAGGCTGTTGGGAATAGCTGACCCAATGGCTGAGATGGCAAAAAGCAAAGCAGTAATGATAAGGATCTTCTTTCGTCCAAATGCATCACTTAGCTTACCAGCAAACATGGCCCCAAATACGCAACCGATAATGGCGCTTGAGGCAGCCCAGCCGGTCATTGCCGCTGACAGCTCAAACTTTTCTCTCAAGAAGCCAATAGCTCCCGCGATGACCGCCGTATCATAGCCAAAGAGCAGGCCACCTATGGCCGCTACGATCGATATGAGGTAGACGTAACCATAGTTAATTTCATCTTTCATATTAGCTTCTTTAGAATCTTGATTTTTCATTTTGGCCCTGGCATCATCCAGAGATCTTCCCCGATGGTTTTTAACTGCTCAGATCTTACATAGGCCTTGAGTGTCGCACACTCCTGTCCCTCACCCTCACCATATGGTCGAATTGTGTACTGACCTACAGCGGCAGGAATTACAAAGGTCTCTGCATAGTGTACTACATAGGGTTCGAAAGCGTCTGTTGGGCTCTCAATAATCGCTTCCCGGCCTTCGACTAAATTGAGGACGTTTAACGTGCCATCAGTATCGTGAGGAACTGTCCCTGTAAACCAATGACGTCTGGTTTCAATAAACTCCGTGGGATGAAGTCCGGTCTGCTCCTCTTTCCAGCCATCTCCATGAGCAATTTCTTTTACTGTATTGACAAGGTTCTCTGCAGTCCACTGGGTGGTTCGCTCCCATTTGATTACCTCTTTGCCATGCTCAATGTTGATAGGTCGAGGCTTGCCGTCAAGCCCCATACGCCCCCAGTCCCATAGCTTAAAAGTGAAGATATAGGGTGTGGCACTTATCTCGAGTACCATGCTATTCTTACCAGAACAATGGATTGTTCCGGCCGGGATGAGCACATGATCGTGCTTTTTGACCGACCAGGTTTGCACAAACTTATCCGCATCAAAATTCTTTGCCTTTACCTGGGCTTCTCTCAATTCGGTAATCATTTGATCACTATCTACATCTTCCTTTAGCCCTAAGTACACGATGGCGTCTTCTTCAGCATCCAGCATGTAATAACTCTCATCCTGGGTGTAAGTCATCCCAAACTGCTCTCTTATATACTCCACCGATGGATGGACTTGAAGACTGAGATTGCCCCCATCCATAGTATCGAGGAAGTCAAAACGAATGGGAAACTCAGGACCAAGCGTCTCATAGATATCTTTTCCAAGCACCTGCTCAGGCTGCTGGAATATCAAATCAACTGATGGAATCTCAATTCTATTCTCCCCAAAGCTCAGAAAAAGGCTATTTTCCTCAGGCACACAATCAAAGCACCATGCATAATTGTCAGCTTCCCGATCAAGGTCGCACACTTCTTTCATCCATTGACCACCCCAGGGACCTGGGTCAAAAAATGGAACTAGGCGAAGCGGTCGTGATGATACCTGCTTCAGCCCTTCACGTAATGCTGAGCCAGTGACCATCTTAGGGTTGATCGGATCATTGGTATCCAACAAATAGTCTATCCTATCCAGTAGGTCAATTTTGATTTTGTCACAGATCCTCCAGTCGATGAAATAGCCGTGCTTGTACTGTAGGTTGAAAGGCTGATCTCGATTCGAGACTCCCAGGTTATCCACCTGATTGGCCTTCATACGATTTTGAATCTCCCACCTCGCCATGTCAGCATAAATTAGGGTATCCCAACGCTCAGTAACCAGGGAGGCTCCTGTACCTACAATGATCAGGTTACGGTCTTTGTTCTCTGCGACTAGCGCTTTTGTACTTGCCAGCTTTTCCGGATCGAAGTAGTCGGCCATTGAGAGAGAGGTGAGCTTGCCAAAGATGGCATCATCAGTGAGTTCAGGTTGGATCAGCTTCTTAATTGAAGACTCATCTTGATAGAGTTTAGAAACATCTATCAGGTCAAAATCTCCTAAATGTCCAAATACGTCCAACAAATCCTCCTTCAAGACTCCTTGATAGCACTCAATGACCACCACGCCGTACTGGTCATCACCACTCTTCTTTATTTGCGGTAGAATATGCTCCCATCCAACATAACAGTGGTCGTCAAATCCCTTAATTTCATTTGTGGGATATTTATCGTAATTGGATTTTCTATTTTGGTTCACGCGTCTCTGTTTTGAACTAAGTAATCCATCCCCAATAGGGCGGCTGTTTCGCCATGCTCTGCCAATACAACTTCTACATTTCCCCTGCTTGGCAGCCAGGTGTGCTGGTCGAGCATCATCTGAAAGGTAGGCAACATGTCTTCACTGCTCCTCATGAGTCCACCGCTGACTATAACTTTCTCAGGATCAAAAGAATGTACCATGTTGACCATAGCAAGCCCCCAAGCCCTCACACTTTCATTTCTGATAAGTGCCGCCAGGGAATCACCTTGAGTGGCTAAAGCAAATACACTTCGATAGCTCAATTCAGCTTCCTTTAGGAGGGCACTCGTATCATGATTATTATGTCGCTTCAATATTTGCGGTAGCGCCCAAGTAGAGGCAACCGCTTCAACGCACCCTATGTTACCACAATTGCAAACATCTCCATAGAGGTCTAAAGTGATATGGCCACCAAGATTGCCGGCAAGATAGTGTTTGCCACGAAGTACATGACCATCCATAAGCACTGCTGTGCCTATACCCGTGCCGAAGGTCATCTGCACAAGGTTCTCCATACCTTGTCCTTTACCATATTGCCACTCGCCTACCAATGCTGCCCGCGCATCATTTTCAAGTGTGGCCGATATGCCCCACTCATTTTGGGCCCATTGCTGTAAATCAAGTCTGTGTGCGTCTGTGTACTTCACGTAATCAGAAAGTATTTTACCCTTGTGGTAGTCGATGATACAAGGGAAAGCAAAGCCAATACCCGTCAATTCGGCTCGGGTCACATTTACCTCTGACATCATTTGACGAACTCGGTCAGAAATTACCTTCAGCAGTGGCTCCAACAGGCTGCTATCACTTACTTCGATTTTATCATTTGCCAGAAGCTGCCCGCGACTAGCCAATGCCAATTTGATAGAAGTGCCTCCAATATCCAGTACTATTGATATCGCCATCTAAAAGTGCTGAGATTAATAGCCCGGATTTTGAGGTAGTAGGTTTTGGTTCAGATCAATCTCTATTTGCGGTAGCGGGAAAAGAATGTCCGTAGGTCGAGGAGTCACTCCATCTTTAGCCAATGGCACGAGTTCCTGAAGCTTTCCCATCCGTACAAGGTCAAACCAGCGGTGGCCCTCCGCCACAAACTCTCTTCGTCTCTCCAGTAAAACCGCATCTCTAAACTCTTGCTGGCTCAGATTGGCAAGGTCAGGTAGTACCGGTTGCTCTGTGGTGCCATCGAATCGCGCTCTTTGTCTGATCGCATTGATCGCAGCATACGCGTCTGCATTTGGGCCGCCATTGAGCTCGTTGAGCGCCTCAGCATAGATCAGCAATATGTCGGCATATCTCAAATAGGGAAAATCTGCTTCGGTATTACCAGGTGTGGGCTCCCGCTCTTCATCCCAGTATTTACGAATATGAGGATCATCAAGCTCGTCTCCACCCACGGTGTTTATGAAAGTCACGGCCCTCCTCCTGTCGTTTGGATCGAAAGCATTGTAAAGGTCTTCTGTAGCCACCTGCCATCCTTGCACGTTCGCACCAGGGGCGACAGTTCGCAGCTCTCTCGGCAGTAGTCGCACATTGAACTGACCTACTTCCCAGAATGAGATGGCACCACCAGCATCCCCAAAACCTACACCGAATAATGTCTCTGCACCGTTTTCATTGGCTATTTTGAACATATCCGCGAAATCAGGCCACAAACGATAAGTGCCGGAGTTGATAACCAATACCGCATTGTCAGCCGCCAATTGCCAATCTCCCTTGGTAAGGTAGACTTTAGCTAAGAGGCCTCTGGCCGCACCGCTGGTAGCCCTGCCTAGTCCATCGCCGACCGAGTAGCTCACCGGTAGATTGTTAGCAGCCATTTGAAGATCATCAATGATTTGCGCATAGATTTCATCCACAGAATTTTTAATAGGTCGTAACTCCGTGTCCCCCTCAAGCAACAGAGGTACCTGACCGAACATCCGCACGAGATCAAAATAAACCATCGCCCTCAGAAACCGCGCCTCTCCTAGCAGGCTGTTCTTTACCGGATCGTTCAAATCCATCGTAGCTATGCCCTCCAGTGCAAAATTGGCATTGTGAATCACACGGTATGCCTGGCTCCAGACATCAAAGAAGTTGCCATTTGCTGCATCAAAGCGGAATTGCTCAAGCTCATCATTTTGAGGAGCACCGGCCAGCCGGTTGTTCATCTCATCAGATGCCAGCCCCTGAATTACCCAATACGTACTATGGTAAAGACCACCAAAGGTCGGGCCGACACTCGTCGAATTCATATGGGCATAAATAGAATTGATCGCACCAATAGCGTCACTCTCGGTTTGGAAAAAGTTGTCCTTGAATATCTGATCTTTTGGGTTTTCTTCGAGGATATTCTCACAAGCTCCGCTTATCAGAAAAACTGTAAGCAGAAGAAGATAATATGGTTTTGTTCCTTTCATCCTTCAGTTCAATTTCAAATTCCTATCTGAATTCCAGCAATAAAAGTTTTAGCAATTGGGTAACCACCATAGTCGATACCTTGCAATAAAGCATTTTGACCAAAAGCGTTCACCTCAGGGTCATAGCCTGTATAGTCCGTAATCGTGAGCAGATTGTTAACACTGACGTATGCTCTCAGATTACTGAGCTTGAGTCGATCCAACACTGTTCGCGGTAGTGTATACCCGAGATTTATATTCTTAATTCTAATGAAAGAGCCATCCTCTACTTGAGCTGTCGAGAAGGTATTGGCATCCGTAGGCGCCAGCTTTCTAAATTTATTGGATGGATTAGTTTCTGTCCATCTCTCCAGGTAAGCATCTCTGTACACATTGGTCTCACTATTAAGTGTCTCTAACTCAAATCGGTAGGCATTGACAATGTCATTGCCATGTACGGCCTGTATGAATACCGACAGGTCAAAACCCTTGTACCGGAAGCTGTTGATGAAGTTCCAGGTGAACTTAGGCTGAGCCCGACCAATGATCACTCGATCGTCCTGGTTGATCAACCCATCAGGTTGACCGGTCAGGTTTCCATTCTCATCTCTACCATTGACGTCCCTGTACTTTCGCTCACCAGCTACTGCACTTTGACCTAAAAGACGCGGGCTGCTTTCTGCCTCTGCGTCGGACTGGAAAATACCATCAGCGATCAATCCGTGAAATGTACCCAGAGGTTCACCCTTTCGGATAATACTCCATCCTGTTGGAACCGCAAGTACGCCTGGGGCCGGTATATCATTGTCATCGGCCAGCTCCATGATTTCATTGCGATTGGTAGATATGTTGAAGTCAGCATCCCAGCCAAAGTCATCCTTATCTACTACTACGCCGTTAATGGCCAATTCAAAACCTTCATTCTTTAGCTTACCAATATTATTAAAATAGCTATTGAATCCTGATGTTCTCGGTATTGGAGTATTAAGTAGCAAGTCACTGGTATTTTGCTGATAGTAATCGGTCGTAACCAGGATTCGTCCTTTCAGAAATGCCATGTCCAGACCGACATTAAACTGACCGGTACGCTCCCAGCGTAGCTCAGGGTTGGGCAGTCGATAGGGTTCAACGCCGATATAGGGGAAAGTATTTGTAAAGGTACCTTCTCCTAGTGGCCCTACGGTAGCGAGTGAATTGAATGATGAAATATCCGAGTTGCCAATAACTCCATAACTGGTTCTGATTTTCAAAGACTCAAAAACTCTCAAATTCTGAATAAATTCTTCATCGGCGATGTTGTAGGCCAAAGCTACCGACGGAAAGAATCCGTATTTGCTGTCTTCACCAAACTTAGATGATCCATCCACTCTGGCGTTTGCGGTAAGTAGGTACTTGCTCTTTACGTTGTAATTAACCCTCGCCAGGTAGCTCACTATACCCCATTCAGATTCTCCACTCGAAGGTGGCTGAGGGTTGAGGCCAGCAGCCAGATTGTGATAGCCGAGCCTGTTGTCAGAAAAGTCGAGTGTGAAAGCAAAAAGACGCTCAGAGCTGAAGCCTTGACGTGTATATCCGGCTAAGGCATCCAGCTTGTGGTCTTCATTAAACTCTTTTTTGTAGTTGAAGGTAAACTCTGTCAACCATGATTGACCGTCGACCGTCGAGATGACAGCTTCACCGTGGTTGGGTTCGGTTCTTTTTAGATAGTTAGGCACAAACCTGTTTTCCTTAACAGAAAAGGCATCAATACCAAGGTTAGTTTTAAAAGTCAGGCCATCGATTATCTCCATCTCTCCAAACACACTTGCTATGATTCTGGTATTCTTTGAGATGTTGTCAGTATCCTGGGCGTCAGCTACCGGGTTGGGTAAGTTTCTACCTCTGTCATCCTCATAAGTCCAACCGCCTGGCTCATCTTCATCAAGCACGGGCAATGTCGGTGTAAACAGCACTGCAGAACTTACACTGCCGGGTAGTAGCAATCCAGAACTGGGGCTTTGAGCTCCGGTAAGAACACCACGAGAGTTGATCTGGCTCAGGTTGACACGCGATCCAAGTTTAAACCGCTCTCCTACGGTCTTGTCCAGGTTGGTTCGGAAGGTTGCTCTTTCGAAATCAGAGTTGACAATAATGCCATCCTGCTTAAAATAGCCTCCGGATACAGAGTAAGAGGTCGATTTGTCACCTCCTGTAATAGTCAACTGATGGCTCATCATAGGCGCTTCTCTAAAGATCGCTTGTTGCCAATCAGTACCTTCTCCGATATTTTTTGGCACCAGATACCTCACATCAGCTGGCAAACCAACTTCATCATTATAGTCATTCATGTACATGGCGAACTCCTCTCCATTCAACAAGTCCAGCGTCTGAGTGACTTCCTGTACGCCATAGTAGGAATCCAGAGAAATTGAGGTTCTACCCTCAGTGCCCCGTTTGGTTGTTATGAGTATCACGCCATTGGCTCCCCTCGAACCATATAATGCTGTGGCAGATGCATCTTTTAGTATTTCGATTGACTCAATGTCGCTTGGATTGATAGATGCCAAAGGATTCAGCGAAGAGCCCGCAGCTCCACCCGAATTGAGATCGCCTGTACTGCTGGTGATCAGCATACCGTCCACCACATACAATGGTTCGTTTCCAGCATTGACAGAGCTGCTACCGCGAATACGGATAGATGTCTCACCGCCAGGTCGACCCGACACTTGAGTGACCTGCACTCCAGCCGCCCTACCTTGCAACGCCTGATCAAGCGACGTAACAGCTACTTTTTCCATATCCTTACCTTTGACTGAGGATATGGATCCGGTCAAATCGCGCTTTTTTACAGTGCCGTATGCAACTACGACCACTTCGTCCAATGCTTCTACGTTGGTTTCCATTTGCACATCGATGGATGTCCTATTGGCAACAGGTATCTCTTGAGACACAAAGCCGATAGAAGAAAAAACCAAAGTCCCATTATTGTCATCTACAGAGATTACATATTTTCCGTCTAAGTCAGTGACCGTGCCGGTCGTTGTACCTTTGACCAAAATGTTCACACCGGGTATACCCTCGCCATCATCGGAAGTTACCGTACCCGAAATGCTGAGTCGCTGGGCTGAGATGGAATAACCTTGTCCCAAAAATCCAAATAACAGCAAATAGAAAAAAAGTCGTCTCATACTCGTAGTGTCATATCTCTATTTCAAATTGTTTTAAGCCACCTTTTGCTTCGTGTTTGAGAGTGATCCTCTCCTTGGTTCTTCCTCAGCATGGTCAGAGATGTTTTCCCAGATTTGCTTTGCTACGTCTACATCCATGATTTGATATTCCATACCATCCCAAAATCTCTCTAATTGCGATTGGTTTTCGTCTGCTATCAAAAAATCTATGATCAAATTATAAGCCTCTGAAGTGACTTCCTCACGACGCAGGTTAATGTACTCTTCTAATTCCATTGTGGTAATTTTGCCAAACAATTGTATCAAGTACAATCACTGCGATCATTTGGATTACCCCAATAGATGAAGTTATAATTAGAGCCCTATTGCAATGGCATCCTATTTCTTTAAAAGAGGCTCAGGCATGCTCTAGTAATGATCGACTAAATAGCTACGCCAGCCTCCTGGATAAAATAGGTTTTGATAAACTTGGTAGCCTTAACCAATTGGCTCTTCACTGTATTCTTGGAAATGCCCATCTTAAGGGCAATTTCATCGTGGCTAACTCCTTTCGTGCGACTGAGGTCAAATATGCTCTTACGCTTTGGCGGTAATAGGTTTATTGCGGTAGAAAGTATCGACATATATTCATCATGCACTACCGTGTCCTCAGTGACATTCGCACCTTGTCTATACTTAGGCGCCAGACGCTCCTTTGCTTGCTGCTCATAATTGAGCCGCTTGAGGACATTGAGCGTATGATTGTGCGTTACTCGAAACAGAAAGGATGAAAAGCTGTACTGCGTATCGATCTTCTCTCGATTGGACCAAACTCTGATAAAGACATCCTGCGTAACTTCTTCAGCCAGTTCCTCGGCCTTAGTCAATTTTAAGGCATAGAAGTAAACTCGCTGCTTATAGCAATTGTAAACAACTTCAAATGCCTCGCGGCTACCCTCGATGAATGCATCAAGGTCTTCTTTGGATATCTGTGTTGACGTTTTCATTATCTGGTTATCTCTATGCTGTAGCTAAATTTTTCTGCCTGATAGTACCCAAGGTTGTATTCAATATGGCGATTGCCCGGATCGTATACCGTCCGTTTTCTGAACAGCACTGGAGCACCTACCTCGATTTGAAGTTTCTCCGCAATGAATTCATCTGCGAGAATTGCTTTGATTTCCTCACGTGAGACTGTGGCCACTGTAGAGTAGTCTTTTTCAAGGATTTCATAAAGATGACGTGTAAAGTCTTCCTCCCCCGTAAGTCCTACTCTGGGATGAAAAAAGGAGACAAAAAATACCGTAGGGCCATCTTCTGTCCCTCTGAGACGCTCCAGCTTCAGGACTTTGCTATCGCCAGGTAGCTCAAGCGCTGATTGGATCTCCTCATCGACATCATGCCACCCTGTACTAATCTCAAAGTTGATCAGGGTAAGGCCATGTTCTTGCATCTCATCGCTGAAGCTATACCAGTTGGAGAGCTTAGTGGTCATATTATTGGTGGCTACTCGTGTTCCGATCCCCTTTTTCCTTACCAGTAAATTCTCATTGGACAATTTGTTGGTAGCCTGACGAACAGTGTTTCTGGATATCCCGAGCCATTTGGCCAGTTCTATCTCTTTCGGTAATAGTTTACCGTCTTTGTAGTCAGGTTGCGAAATAAGCTCCCTCAACAACTCCTCTACCTGTATATGTAAAGGAATGGGACTTTCATGGTCAATTTTCAACTCCATATCTCACTATGTTCATACATAGGTACATATGTGAATTTAAAAATGCAAACGTTTTCAATGCGAATTACGCAATTGGTAAGTTTCTGATTTGACTGGTCTAAAACTGATGAGGTGTATTGTCGTAAACAGCATCCTTGGTGGATAAAGTCCAATTGTCGCTTCTGAAGGGCAATAAAGGCAAACCATGACTATTATAAATATCAAGCGTACCAGGATTATCTGCCCACGCATAGCGCACAGCCACGGGCTTGTCAACGGCCTGAGATTCAACAATGATCCTATTGTCAATGAGTTGTGCTTTAGCCCAATAGAACCGCTGGTCTTCGCCTGCGAGCTGGAAACCTCTGATGTAACCATACTTATTGCTATTCATCAAGCCCTCACCAACATTAATAAAAGAGATTGTTGCTCTTCCCTGTTCGAACAAGACCGAATTGATCCTTGGAGAATCACTCAAGAACTGATAGCCATAAACCCTGGTGAGTGCCTGCCACCCTAAGCGCTTACCAACTTCTTCTTTATTCTTAGGGTGGATATCAGCCCCTTCGCCAATATCTATTGCGGTAGCTAGCGCAACCCCTGGAAGGTCTGTGGCTGCCAACTGTGCTTCTCTTAACTCCGCCCAGGTACTGGCTGAAGGCTGACCAGGCTCAACGCCGTAGTTGGCCAATTGAACTATCAAAAATGGCAGCTCCCGGGACCATTGGGCCCTCCAGTCTTCTATTAATGCGGGCATCAAGGCGCCATATTCATGAGCACGAGCAGCATTTGCCTCGCCCTGATACCATATTACTCCGCTCATGCTCATAGTTCTTAATGGAGCGATATTGCCATTGTACAGGAGCCCGGGGTAGCTAAAAATACTGCCGTTGGCGATTTCAGGCTTAGGGAATTCATCCGTATTAATGGCTTTTCCCGGTTTGTACTTCCACTCACCATTCAAAATGGGATTGCCCCAAAAAGCAGAGGTATGCATGCCTCCCAGACCGCCGATATCAAAAACCCTGACGGTTATCTGATTCCCGATAGGTTTCAATAGATCAGTCGGTATCTTATAGTTGCGCCAGTTTCTGTTTCCAAAAGTCTCTCCCACCTTCACACCATTGACCCAGGTAATGTCATAGTCATCGATCTGATTGAGCTTCAGCAGGAAAGTATCCTCTGCAAAATCCTCAGGTAGATCAAACTCTTTGCGATACCACACCGCTCCGTTATGATCAAGTCCTTCGTATTCCCAGAAATTTGGATTGGTAATTGTAGCCCAATCCGAGTCATCAAGGTCAGGATCGTACCACATGTCATCAAGCCCCGGCCCCACGAGATAATGCTCCTTATCCCATGTTTTCCTGTAGTCAGCCAGGGCGGCATCTAACTCCGAGATGCTCTTACCTACTGTCTCACGCTCCTCGACAATTGGGCGGAACTGTGGAAATTCCTTTAATGCCTCATTGCTCATCCATGTCTCGATAGAAGTAGCTCCGAGGCTTGCGTTGATCAGACCTATTGGCACATTGAGGCTATCATAAAGCAGCTTTCCGAAAAAATATGCAACCGCGGAAAAATCAGGAACAGTTTCCCTACTAGCCATTTTCCATTGTCCCCCCTTTATATCATCCGCTGGCAATAGATCTGCATTGGTCTCAACAGTGAGCATTCGGATCATTTCATTATCCACCTGAGGAATCTGGCTGATGTCCTTGCCAAGCATTCTGAGCGTGTACTGCATATTGGATTGTCCGGAGCAAAGCCAGACTTCTCCAACCATGATATTTTTAAGTGTAATTGTATTTTGTCCTTTGAGCTGGAGCTCATAAGGGCCGCCTGCCGAAAACTCACCCAACTCTATTAACCAACTACCTTCCTTATTTACTCTCCCTTTGAACTCACGATCATTGATAGCAAGCGTCAATCGCTCTCCAGGTGTCCCCCAACCCCATACCTTCACCACCTCATTTCTTTGCAGTACCATATTGTCTCCGAATACTTTGGCCACGTGTATTTCGGCCATTGCGGTAGCGGATAAACAGAGCCAGGTCATTAGCCCAATCAGTATTTTCGAAATGTTCATTTGTCGTCTTTGCCTTCGGTGATCATCCATGGAGCTTCTTACTTTGTACTAGTACAATCGTTGCAAGATCTTGTATTACCTATAAATGCCTGTCCCTTATGATAGTCCGATTGTTCATTTTCTTTTTTATCCTTATCTGCATTGATGGATGTGATTCCGTGCCGAACCAAAGCAAAAATCCGGCAGTGGAGCAAAAGCAGTGGACTGACCTGTTCATTCGAAATCAGGGTTGGTTTGGCGGTGATGGCATTTTTGCCATACCTCTTGATGGAAGGGAGTTCATCCCAGCGACCAAAAAGACACGCACACTGTTCACCTTCGGTGATACGATGATCGGTTACCACAATGGGGAAACTTTGGAAGCCGAGAATTTCCATATGGTTAATAACTCGGTCGGGATTCTTGACGGCCGGTCGCCAGACCCTGAGAATATAAGTTTTCACTGGGATCAGTCGAACCCGGATCAGCCTCAGGCTTTGTTTGTGCCGAATACACCTAATTCTAAGCCAGGAGATTACTACTGGCTTGGGGATGGGTTTGTGAATACCAAAGCTGATAGTACACTTTACATTTTCGCCTACTTAGTGCATGAAAAAGATACTGCCGGAACCGGTGGTTTTGCCTTTGAGCAAATTGGGGTAACACTACTTTCAATTCCGGTAGGAAGCGAGCCTCCTTACAAGGATCATCTACAAATAGAGACTCCTTTCTTTGATCTTAAAACAGGAACTACCTTTGGCAGTGCCATCTATGTAAATACGGATGATGCAGGTGCCCCCGACCCTGATGGTTATATCTATGTGTATGCTGTTTCTCAGCCAGATAAGGTAAAGGGTCTGGTGGTCGCGAGGGTCTTGCCCTCAGAGTTTACCGACTTTGATAAATGGCGATTTTGGGATGGTGGAGACTGGAACATGGAAATGACCAACGCCACTTTTATCGCCGAAGACGTATCAAATGAGATGAGTGTATCGCCCCTGCCTGACGGACGTTACGTGCTCACCTATCAATACCTGGGGATGAGCTCGGCTATTGTGGTCGAAGTAGGTGAATCACTCGTGGGGCCTTTCACTAGTAAGAAAACCATCTATGAAACCAAGGAGAATGAAGGACACAGTTCTTATTTCACTTACAACGTGAAAGCTTTCCCACATCTCTCATCTCTCGATTCGCTACTCGTTGGCTATAACGTCAACTCATTCAATTTTTGGACAGATATATTAGTCGATCCTAATCTCTATCGGCCAAGATTCTTACAACTACCGTTTAAGAACCTCGAACGATGAAATCTGACTGTTATTCTTTGGTGTATTGGTACATCCAGTCCCAAAGGCTCATATTCAAAGGGTCATAATCTGGACTTTCGCTTCCCATACCCGTTCCATCATAGGTCCGCGCCCATGAATCATGCGTAACTCCAGGGTAAATGGTGAGTTTAGCAGCTGTTGCCGCCTAAGATTATTAAATCATATGAAAGAAAACCCAATATTTTTTACTAGAATTATCACGGCTAATAGCTATACCTCAAAATAACGTATTGACGATTACCTCTGCCGCTACCTGACTACCCTTCAGCGATGGATGAAAACTATCACTTCCGTAATAGCTGAAGTCTTGTGTGCTATCAAAATACCTCTTCCATACCTGACCGACAGGAGCCAGTAGCGCATTGTTCATGGCCGCAGCATCTTCATGATTTTTGATCACACCATCAAACGTATGATAATATTGACGTGAAGGCCATACCATAAAGTACACGAGCTCCGTATCGTTGCTTTCACAGAGCTCTTTGAATTTTGCACCGTATTCGATGAGCACTTGTCTACCAAAAGCTTGTGAAGATGGCCCCTGCTGTATGATTACATAATCGTACTGCCCTGAAGCTATCTCTAGCTGCACAACGCCATCATCCCAGTGATCAATGATGGCATAATTGCCATAAGCAATGGTGTGAGCATTAATGACCAGATCATGCGCTTCTTTCGCCCTCTTCACTACCAATTGTGGTAATAAGTTGGAATAAGTCAGGCTATTGCCAACAAACAGGAGGTTGTAGTCTGCAGGAACCTGTGTAGCTGGTGGCTCAGGTGAGGGCTCATTATAACTATTAATAGATTCAACTTGATCATCAGAGCCACAACTGATCATTACTAAAAGTACAAGAAAGAGAAGAGTAGATAAGCTTTTCATCAATGCAGCCTTTGGGTGCTGTTAGTTATGTTATGGACGTAGCGCAATGCTAACAGGCAAGTGTCGTGCATCCCCTATTCTGAAACTCGACAAATGACATCACAGAGATCATTTGACAATGAGAAAACAACACTTATCCGGCCGGACTATAAATAATAGGGACACCCACAATGGTTCAATTCATCAAAAAACTCGATTTCAACAGAGCCAAAGAAAACTTGAAAGTCGATTTCTCACTTAGCGCCACGGGGTTATTTTTATAATTAATGACACTTGTTAGGTTAGGAATATTAAGTAGGCAGAGTAGTATGAGAATATGAGCTAGTCGTTGATAACCACTCTTGACTCAGAGTAGAGATCATAAATTGCAATCATCTCCTCTGTAGCGTCTATGTTCCTTCGATAGTCATAGATATCCTCTCTCGTCTCGACATAAGCCGGACGAAAATCATTGTCCCAGCTATTCCAGATCACGATCAGGTAATGATAGCCGACTTTACCCGACCTTCCTTTCTCCAGCCATGATTCGAAAAGCTCCTCGTCCAAGGAGCCTCCATGCCCTGATGACTCAAACATCTTCTACCATTTAGCAACTACCAGATTTTGATTCGCTCTTCCTCTGATTTATAGTTGGCATCACCTGGCTGCAACTCGAATGCATCGTAGAAAGGTGTGAAGTTCATCAATGGTCCATTGACACGCCACATCGCAGGTGAGTGCGAGTTGGTATTGATATAGTTGCGCATAAACTCATCACGCACCTTTACTCTCCAGATTCTGGCTACAGACATAAAGAATCGCTGATCAGGAGTATAGCCACCAATCTTCTCATTGCTCTGTCCCTGCTCAGTCAGCTTGAATGCATCATAGGCGATCGACACACCACCATTATCTGCTGTGTTCTCTCCTACCGTCAATGCGCCTATCACATGCACATCGTCAAGCACAGTGAAGGTGCTATAGCGATCAATGATCTGCTGTGTTTTGGCCCTAAATTTCTCTAAGTCTTCGTCAGTCCACCAGTTTTTTACATTGCCATCCTTGTCAAACTGAGCACCCTGATCATCAAAAGCGTGGGTCAGCTCATGGCCAATGACCATACCAATCCCGCCATAATTCACGGCATCATCAGCCGCAAGATCAAAATAAGGAAACTGTAGTATTCCTGCCGGAAATACAATCTCGTTCATGGATGGGTTGTAGTAAGCCGTCACCGTAGGAGGCGTTGTTCTCCATTCATCTTTGTTCGGCGCTTGGTTGAGCTTACTGGTCTCGTACTGGTAGTTGTTTTGTCTTAAGGCGACTACATTCTCAAAGTACTTCTCCCGATCGATTTCAACATTATACTCACGCCACACATCAGGATAGCCGATCTTCTTTGTAATGGCGTAGAGCTTCTCTTTTGCCTGCTCTTTTGTGGCATCACTCATCCAATCCAGGTTATTGATTCTATTCTCAAATGCCTTTTGAAGGTTATTCACCAATTCGGCTACTCTATTTTTAGCAGCTTCAGTGAAATAGCGGTCTACATAGAGCTTTCCTAAAGCATAGCCTAACTGTCTATTGACCTGTTGCACCATGATCTGAGCACGTGACTGCTTATTGGACTGGCCAAGCAGCACTTTGTTGTACTCAAACTCAGCTGTCTCGAAAGGCTCACTCAGCACATCCGAGTAAGTATTCAGGGTACTTGCCTTTAAATAAGTTTTCCAGTCATCTAGCGAAACTTCGCTCAGCATCCCATTCAACTCAGCATAATATGCCGGTTGACGAATGTCAACGGAATCAGCCTGAAGTCCAAGGTTGCTAAGCAAAGTCGACCAGCCAATATTTGATTGATCATTGCTGAGATCCGCTACCGCCAATTTGTTGTAGTTGGCTCGTACATTTCTACGCTCTACCCTGGTCTTATGAGACTCGGCCATCCGCTTTTCCATCTCATATACGGTATTGGCTTTTGCTGCAGCATCTGATTCCTCTGTCAGCTCAAATAAGGTGGTCAAATATGTCTTATAGGCCTGCTGGATGCCTACAGTGGATGCATCCTCCTTGAAGTAATAGTCTCTATCTGGTAAGCCCAGGCCTGATTGGCTAAAATGGATCATGTTGACCTCACTATTCTCATTATCCGGCGACACGCCCATGCCAATCACCGATGTATGACCTGATTTCATCTCATCAGTAATGAAGGCCATCATAGATTGCACATTGCTAAGATCTTCTATTCGATCAAGCAACGGCTGAATGGGTTCATAGCCTCTGGCGTTGATGCTCTCGGTATCCATACCGGAAGCATAGTAGTCTCCAACTTTCTGCTCCAGGCTTCCCATTTGATTATCACCTCCAGCCACTTCTTCAAGGATTTCTTCCAATAGCTTCCGCTGTGGGATGTTCAAAAAACTGTAAGAGCCCACCCCTACCTGGTCATCGGCTATGGTGGCGGTATCATACCAGGTTTTGTTGACCCGCATGAAGAAGTTGTCTCCAGGCTTGATCGATTCTGTGATCCCGGTAAAGGCAATTTTCGGGTCTTCGGCTACTGTTGATGTTTCATTGGTACAGCTAATTAGCGCTAGCGTAATGAATGATAGGATAAGGAGGTTTTTCATAATGTCTATATCTAAGTGCTAAAGATATAGAATTACTCAGGTGACGATAAGAAGATTATGCTGGGTGGTAATAGCTATGTGCTGAACAAGACAATCCCAGCTGGTCACATCGTTTTATCTAAATGACCACACTACTCGGGCCTGCCCTTATCCCTATACTGGCCGGGTGTCATACCCACCAGTTTACTAAAATTCTGATGAAATGACACCTTATTCTTAAAACCTACCTGAGTGCCAATGGCTTCAATCTTGAAATGAGCGAGTGATCGATCTTTCAGGAGCCGTTTTGCTTCTTCGACACGAAGCGTATTGACCAGCTGAGTAAACGATTGATCCCCATAGACATTCAGCGCTTGTGAAATTCGATATTTTGGTATCCTTAGATGCTCTGCACATTTTGCCAGGCTGAGTTCCTGATCACGATAAAGTCCGCTTTCCGATAGCTTGAACTCCACTTTCCTAGTAAGCTCTTTGCCCTCTTCTTCCGTTAGGCTACTACTTGCATAGCTGGGTTTCAGGCTTACCCTTAAGAATTGAAATTCTTTGAAATAGGTAGTCGCATAGGTCAACACAATAAACGCCGCACATGTGAGGTAATCCATACGTAGTGTGTAGGTTGAAGTCATCATCATCACTTGATAAATAATGATGCTAAGTACAAATGTCGCATATGGCCAAAGGAATAGCTTATCTCCTTTATCCATTTCCGGGATTCTTATCATCTTCCAGCCATACACGGCGTAGACCAAGACTTTGGATAGTGCCAAACCCGGGCCGGTATAGGCATACATCCAAAGAGGTGGTGGAAAAATGCCTACCACTATCCAATAAACCGTAAAGACAGCTGGAACAATCAAATGCTTCCACAATTGCTTCAAATCAGACTTCTGAAGCATGTAGTAGTAAAGCGCGATCGGCATCAACCAGCTCGAGATGATTGCCACCCACAGTAGCAACACATGCAAGTTGACAGCACGACTCCAGAAGTTGAGATAGTGCAGGATGGTGATCGAAAAGAAAAGTAGGTATAACCCAAGAAAGACTTTTCTATAGTTGGAATGATTGAAGAGGAAAATGAACGACAGCATCAATCCATGTATAGCAGCCACTAAAAAGAGTACGAGTTCCCAGGTCATAGTAGACAGACAACCAACCCTTGAATTTCCACTAGTGACTGAAGCTAAATCTAGGATGATTGAGTAAATATTAAAGAATCTTAACCCCTATCGGTAATGGCATATAAGTGAACAGGTACAAAGTGGTTGTATTAGCGGTGACAATCAAAATCAATATAAAATGAAGAGAAAATTACTTTATTCGATCTTGCTAATGGTGCACCTGTGGTCATGTGGTGACGATGAGCCCGCTAGAACACTTACAGAGATAACCTTAACGACGGGCCAAAATGACAATACCCTATCAGTCACTGATGTTGTTATTGTGATTGCGGAGGGTTTGGATCAAAATGGCCAACCCTTAGACATCACAGATCTGACGTACTCCACTTCCGATGAGACCATCGCCACAGTAAGTAATGATGGCACTGTGACCGGCATATCATTTGGGAAGGCCGTAATCACGGCAAGAGCCGGGGATGTATCCGAGCAAATTGACATCAAGGTGTTTGACGAAATCCTGCCGAACATGGAGATTTTTGTGAGTGATGCGGGCGGCTTTGCTAATCCCCCTTGGAAAATACTGCGCTTTGACAAATACGGAGAAAACCCCAGTGTTTTTACAGAAGAAAATATTTCCTGGCCTCAGGATATTATTTTCATTGACGATAAGGTCATAATCTCCAATCTCAACTCAGGCCAAATAACAGAATACGATGTAACAACAGGCCAATACCTCGGGGTTTTCGCGGAGAACATTGGCGGGCCAACTAGAATGAAGATTGGACCCGATGGGCTCTTATATGTGCTACAATGGAGTGGAAACGGCCGGGTGCTTAGATATAACACTGACGGTACCTTTGTAGACCAATTTACCTCAGCAGGCGTTGCTCAAAGCATTGGACTTGACTGGGATGCGGGCGGAAATCTTTATGTATCCTCCTTTAACATGGGCTCGAACGGTTTCATTAGAAAGTTTGATGCAAATGGCAATGATTTAGGAAATCATATAGCCAGTAACCTACAGGGGCCAACGGACATTTGGTTTGATAGCAATAATCAGCTGATCGTTAATGATTACGGTGCTAACAGAGTGAAACGGTTCAACGGGTCAAACTACGTAGGTGATGTTGTCACAGGTATAAGTCAACCTGAGGGCATTGAGATACTTCCAAATTCCTATCACCTCATCGGTAGTAGCGGTTCCGGATCGGTTAAACTCTACGATCAAGACTATAACCCAAAAGGAGATTGGATTACATCCCTGGGAAGTGGCCTGATCGCCCCCAATGCTGTGAGCATAAGGATAATAGAGTAGCCTGCTATTCGTCATACTCTATGAGCCGGGTGATACACTCGGCTCATCTGTATTCAATGATCAGAAATGATTTGTTGACCTGGTTGGTTGAACGATTAACTCTGTGATAACACTCGTTGATCAGATGTCAATAAGTGGGTGTCTGATCTACGATTGGCCTTCAGCTATCGCTAAAATATACAAGAGTCATATTTCACAATCGGCCTTTTCAAAAGACTGATTAGTTTTGCGCTGCTCTAACCATCAACCAATGAGACTAGGACAGCTTGCCAGAAAATATGACGTACCCATTCAGGAGATGATCTCCTACCTTCAGGAAGAAGACCCTACCCTTAGCGGCTTACACCCTAACATCAGTCTGTCATCCGAGGAGGAGAACTTACTAGCCAAGGAGTTTGATCCCAATTATGGAGTCGTTCCTGAAAAAGCCGCAGCAGTGGTCTCTGAGCCTGAAATGGATGATAAACCTCAGACTAAGGAAGCAGAGTTTCAAGAGCAAATAGAAGAAGTTGTCCAGGGCGAAGCGCAGATAGAGGAAGAAGAATCCAGCCCGAAGGAAACTGCCGAAGCGGCACCAGATGTCGAAATAGAGATGTCCACTGCTCCTGCGGTGGAAGAACCAACCGCTCAGGAAAAACAAGAAAAAACTATTGAGACAGACAAGTTGATGGAGCTATTGGAGTCCGAAGAAGGATCACCGGAACTCGATCAAATCACACTGATCAAAGCCCCAAAACGGGAATTAGGTGGACTGAAGGTAGTCGGAAAAATAGAGCTACCCGAACCGAGAGTGAAGCCCACAGAGAAATCGGACAGTAAAGAAGACAAGCCTGGTTCGAAAAGAAATGATCGTAAGAAGCAGCGCGAACAGAGCGAAGAAGAACGTCGGCAGAG
>CAYGOT010000036.1:0-46539 GCA_964351595.1 uncultured Roseivirgaceae bacterium
ATCCGAGATGGGGGTGGTGGCAGTGTAATATTTCATTGTGGGTTTCATGTGTCAAACGATTGATGTTTTAAAAGTCGATGTTTTTAGGTGAAGCATTAATGACAACCATCAAAACCGTTAGGTGAATTTTATCATGACCTCATCGCCCTACTGGTAATTTCCACCAGCGGTTTCACGTGCCCATGATTAATGCTTAATTTCATCAATCATCAAAAAACCAATCATTATCATGCAAAAACTAGTCGGTAGGCTGCTATTCTGGATGGGACTCCTGGCAATTGTATTGCCTTTGGAGGCACAGGTGGCAGAGTTCAACAAGGACGTAATCAAAGGGTTTGAGTGGCGCAATATTGGTCCCAAAAGAGGGGGTCGATCATTGGCAGTAGCTGGAAGCCCGGGAAGAAAGAACGAGTATTATTTTGGAGCCGTAGGAGGTGGCCTTTGGAAGACCACTGATAGTGGTCAAAACTGGAAACCTGTCACAGACGGGCAGATCAATAGCTCTTCCGTTGGCGCTGTGGCAGTCGCTGCGACTAATCCTGATATCGTTTACATAGGTATGGGTGAGGTAGCGCTTCGCGGCAATATCATGCAGGGTGATGGTGTCTACAAGTCCGTAGATGCTGGCGAGACCTGGCAGCACATGGGCCTACCGGAAACACATGCTATCGCCAAGATTAGAGTTCATCCGACTGATCCGGATGTGGTATACGTAGCTGCATTGGGCCATCCTTATGGAAATAATGAGGAACGTGGAGTATTTCGAAGCAAGGACGGAGGAGAAACCTGGGACAAAGTGCTCTATCGTAGCGACAAAGCAGGTGCTGTCGATCTGGTGATCGATCCTACAGATCCCAATACCCTTTACGCCAGCATCTGGGAAGTATATCGTACCCCTTGGAAAATGTGGGGAGGCGGTGGAGACTGTGGCCTTTGGAAGTCTACGGATGGTGGAGACACCTGGACAGAGTTGACCAACAATCCCGGCATGCCACCTAAGCCTATCGGAAAAATTGGTATTGCAGCTTCTGGCGCTAAATCTGGCAGACTGTGGGCATTGGTAGAGTCTGATGAAGGTGGAGTATTCCGATCAGATGATGCAGGCGCAACCTGGACCAAAACGAATGATGAACGAAAGCTTCGTCAGCGCGCTTTCTATTACAGCCATATCTACGCTGATCCTCAGGATGAGAATACGGTCTATGCCTTAAATACGGGATTTTATAAGTCTACCGATGGTGGAGAGACCTTTGACACGAGAATCGAAGTACCACATGGAGATAACCATGATCTTTGGATAGACCCTAACAATCCGTTGCGTATGGCCAATGCCAATGACGGTGGTGGCAACATCTCCATCAATGGTGGTGAAAGCTGGACAGATCAGGATTTTGCGACGAGCCAGCTCTACCATATTATGGTAACCAAGGATTTTCCGTACCACGTGTGTGGCGCACAGCAGGACAACAGTACCATGTGCATCCCCAGCGAGGGGTGGGACTTTAAGCAGGCGAGGGGACCATCCTCAGAGTACTACTATGCCGTCGGTGGCGGTGAGAGTGGCTATATCGCTCAGCATCCGGAAAACCTCGATTGGTTTTATGCGGGAAGTCAGGGTGCATTGTTGACTAAGTTTGATCGCTCGACCGGATTCTTGAGAGACATTCAGGTGTACCCGAGGTTCTTCTCTGGAGAGCCCTCTAGTGCCCTACCGGAAAGATGGCAGTGGACTTTTCCAATTGTATTTTCTCCATTGAATTCTAATAAGCTCTACACTTGCTCTCAGCATGTGTGGGTCAGTGAGGATGATGGGCAAAGCTGGGAAAAAATCAGCCCCGACTTAACTTATGCAGATCCTGAGACCCTGGGACCTACAGGTGGTGTTATCACCAAGGATATGAATGGCCCGGAGATCTATGCGACTGTATTTGCGCTAGCTCCATCTATGCATGATGAAAACACAATATGGGCAGGGTCTGATGATGGATTGATGCATATCACGAGAGATCATGGTAAGACCTGGGAAAATATTACTCCTCCTGATTTACCTAAGCACTCACGAGTGAGTATTATCGACGAATCAAGCCACAGTGCAGGTACTGCCTACATTGCGGTGAAGCGTTATCAATTGGATGACAGAGCTCCATATATCTGGAAGACGAGTGACTATGGCAAGACCTGGACGAAGATCGTCAAAGGCATCAGAGCTGATGATTACATTCATGCTGTACGCGAAGATATCGTCAAGCCCGGCCTGCTGTTTGCTGCCGGAGAGCACACGGTCTATGTGAGCTTCGACGATGGTGCCAACTGGCATTCACTTAGGCTCAACATGCCTGACACTCAGATTGCAGATTTGATTGTGACGGAGAAGGACGTTGTTGCGGGTACGCATGGCCGCTCTATCTACATACTGGATGATATAGCACCATTGCGTGAGTACTCTGCTGAGGTTGCGAGCAAAAAGTTTCATCTATTCCAGCCATACTATGCTGTGCGTAGAGTGCAGGAGCCAGCCATTCAGTATTACCTGGCCGAGCAGGCCAAAGAAGTGAAGATTGAAGTCCTTGATTCTAAAGGTGCTGTAATCCTCGAGAAAGTGGGTACCCTACCGGAATTAGAAGAGGATGATGATCCGTCGGCACGTTGGTTGGGTGCACTTCCTAAGGATCCTACCACCGCCCAAGGCCTCAATACCTGGTCGTGGAATATGCGTTACCCTGGGGCAGCTGATTTTGAAGGAATGATCATCTGGTCTGGACGTCCACAGTTGGGGCCAATAGCTCCTCCCGGTAGTTATCAGATACGTATGACGGTTGATGGAGATGTGCAGTCCAAGACTTTTGAGCTACGTACTGATCCGCGATATGACGTACCCGAATCGGATATTCAGGAGCAGTTTGAGTTTGCCATGGAGATCAGAGATGCTATAGATGCAGCCAATAAAGGCGTGATTCGCATCCGAGCACTCAAGTCACAGTTGGATGAGCAACTGGCAGATGCCAGCAAGCCTATCAAGGCTGTTGATAGCTTTACTGGTAAGATCAGTGCTGTAGAAGAAGAGCTCTATCAGGTGAAGAATCAAAGTGGACAGGATCCACTGAACTTCCCAATCAAACTCAACAATCGCCTGGCTTACCTGGTCAAAAGTGTGGAAAGTGGCGATGGTCTTCCAACCAAAGGGTCTAGAGAAGTCTATGCGCTTTTGAAGGGGGAACTTGATCAGCATCTATCGCAGCTCAATAGCATTATCGAAAGTGATCTGGCTAAGGTGAATAGTGCTTTGGAGAAAGGTGGCTATCAACCGATCAGTGATCAATAGTACTTCTTAAATGAATATAGTCTCGAATAACACCCACCTAGCCGCCCTCAAGGGCGGAATGTGTCCCCTTGAGCCGTCCGCGGAAGCGGGGACTTAAGGGGGTGTTCTATTGGTGACTCACAACGGATTATGCCATGTCTGTGAAGACACAGACATGGGCGAAAAAAAAGTAAATGAACGATAAACCTAATTATATGAACAAGTTGAAATTAATCCTTGGGAGTGCACTCGTGTTCCTGATGATTTGCGATAGCGCACTCGCCCAGAGGCGAAATAAATCAACCGCGCCTGCGACCACACAGTATGATCAGAAGTACTATGAGGGTATGGAGTGGCGGCTCGTCGGAGCTTTCCGAGGAGGTCGGGCAGGTACAGTCACCGGCGTACCCGGAAATGATAATCTCTACTACATGGGAACTGCCGGAGGCGGTGTTTGGCGCACGCAAGATGCTGGAAACACCTGGGACTGCATCTCAGATGGATACTTTGGCGGCTCTATCGGAGCGGTCGCTGTGTCAGAGTCTGATCCTAATGTCATCTATGTGGGCGAAGGAGAGCAGACACTCCGTGGTAACGTATCCAGTGGCTGGGGCATGTGGCGGTCAACAGATGCCGGAAAGACGTGGAAAAAGATTGGTCTGGAAGGCTCTGAGCATATCGCCAGAGTGAGAATCCACCCAACAAATCCTGATATCGTTTACGTAGCAGCGATTGGTAACCTATGGAAGCCCAATGAGACGCGAGGTGTGTTCCGATCTGTGGATGGTGGTGAAAACTGGGAGAAGGTCCTTTATGTCAGCGACAAAGCTGGTGCAGGTGATCTGATCCTCGATCCAAACAATCCACGTATCATTTATGCCTCGACTTGGCAAATGAGCCGAAATGGCTATCGCATGGATAGCGGTGGCCCTGATAGTAAGATATTTAAGAGTACTGATGGGGGCGACAACTGGGATGAGCTTTCTTTCAATGATGGTCTACCCGGTGGTCCATGGGGTATCGTAGGTTTGGCGGTATCTCCTGCCAACTCTGAGCGTGTATGGGCGATTATAGAAGCAGAAGATGGCGGTGTGTTTCGCTCAGATGATGCTGGAAAGACCTGGAAAAAGACCAGTGCTAATCGCGCCCTCAGGTCTCGTGCTTGGTACTATAGCCGCATGACCGCAGATCCTCTCAATGAGGATATGCTCTACGTGATGAACGTGAGCTATGGCGTATCTAAGGATGGTGGCTATAACTTCACCCTTCGCAACGCGCCTCATGGAGACCACCATGATCTTTGGATAGACCCTACCAACAGCAAGCGAATGATCATCGCTGATGATGGCGGAGCTCAGATTTCTAACGACGGAGGACTCAATTGGTCTACGTATTATAATCAGCCTACGGCTCAGTACTACCGAGTAACAACGGATAATACATTCCCTTACCGAATCTATGGGGCGCAGCAGGACAATAGCACCCTTCGTATCGCCCACCGCACATCTGGCGGATCGATTACAGAGCGTGACTGGGAGCCAAGTACTGGCGGTGAAAGTGCTCACTTGGCGCCAGACCCTGACAACAATGATATCGTCTACGGTGGTACCTATAAAGGCTACATGATGCGGATCGACCATAGCACTGGTCAGGAACGCTCTACTAACGTATGGCCAGATAACCCAGCGGGCTCTGGTGTAGAGGTGATGAAGTACCGCTTCAACTGGAACTATCCGGTGATGTTCTCGCCCCACGATAGCGATAAGCTTTATGCAGGTAGCAACTACTTACATGTTACCACAAATGAGGGGCAATCGTGGGAGGTCATCTCTCCGGATCTTACAAGGGGTGAGCCAGAGACACTAAAGTCTTCAGGAGGACCCGTCACTCAGGATAATACAGGTGTCGAATTCTATGCAACCATATTTGCGCTAGCCGAGTCAAAGGAAGAAGAAGGCGTCATCTGGGTTGGCTCTGACGATGGATTAATTCATGTGACACGTGATGGTGGAAAGAACTGGACGAATGTCACACCTCCGGGTTCACCGAAGTTCAATATGATGAACTGTATAGATGTCAACCCTCATGTGAAGGGTGGAGCGTACGTAGCTGCTACGAGCTATAAGTTTGGTGACTATACGCCATACCTGTACAAAACGACAGACTATGGCCAGACATGGACAAAGATTACTGCGGGTATTGATGCTAACCATTATACCAGGGCCATACGTGCTGACCCTGCCAGAGAAGGACTGTTGTATGCCGGTACAGAGTGGGGCATGTACACGAGCTTTGATGATGGCGCCAGCTGGCAGCCTTTCCAGCTTAATCTTCCAATCGTCTCTATCCGCGACCTTCATGTTCGTGATAATGACCTGATCGCTGCAACCCATGGGCGTAGCTTCTGGATGATTGATGATCTTACGCCATTACATCAGATGAGCGATGAGGTCAACAATAGCAAGTCGTATCTCTTCAAGCCGGACATGTCTTATCGTATGCATCAGTCTGGTGGGTGGGGCAGGACTAATCCTAAGCTGGAAGGTGAGAATCACCCTAATGGCGTAATGATTCACTACTTCGTGGATAATGCTAGCGAGGATGAGGTTAAGATCGAAATCTTAGAAGAGGATGGCGATCTGATCAAATCCTACTCAAGCAAGTCCAAGGATCGCAAAAGTATGCTCAAGGTGAAAGATGGTGGCAACCGAATGGTTTGGGATATGAGATATCCGGGCTTTAGGGAGTTTCCGGGTATGATTTTGTACTCCTCACCCAACCTTGGTCCAAAGGCTGTACCGGGTACCTACAAGGTGCGCTTAACAGCTAATGGTGAGACCATGGAGCAGGATTTTGAAATTGTCAAAGATCCGAGACTGCCAAACACGCAGGAGGATTATCAAAAGCAATTTGACTTCCTGATCTCTGTCAGAGACAAGGTGAGTGAGGCACATGATGCGATGAATAACATTCGTGACACACGTGCGGATTTGGGCTACCTCGACGAAAAGCTGGGCGATGATGCTGAATATCAGCCGATCAGAGACCTGGCTGATGAGATCGAGGAGGATATGGGTGTGATTGAGAACAACATCCACATGACTAAGAATGAAGCTTACCAAGATCCGTTGAACTTTGGTATTCGTATCAATAACCGTCTGGCCTTCTTAATGGTAGATCAGCAGCGCGGTGATTTCCCACCAACGGATCAGGCCGTAGAGTTCAGTAAGGAAGTGACCGAAGAACTGCAGGTAGAGCTGGGAGCACTTCAGAAGCTGTATGACGAGAAGCTTACCAAGCTCAATCAGATGATTGAAGAAAAAGGGTTGAAGATGATCAAGGCACCAGAGATCCAACTGGCTAACTAATCTGACTCACCTATCGGAATAATGAGAGCCCTGGCAGAGATGTCAGGGCTTTTTTATGCCTCACTACTTTGAAGTTGACTAAATTGTTGTGGATGCTTTATTAGCGTTCAGCAAACCAAGCACCTCCTTCGCCTGCTCCAAATGCCGATGCTCGTGGATGATAATAATATCAAAGGCCTTTTCCAGCTTGTAGACAATGTTCTTGTTGGCAGGAGAGGAGATCACTACTCCTTGAGCGATCAGATCCATAGAAGATTTGATAAGCTCCTTCAACTCCTCATGATGAGCCTCGAATTTGTCAAGGATACCTTCACTGTTGAGACCATCTCCAGGTTGCCAGATGGCGAAAGTTGAAATCTTCTTCTTACGATCAGGCTTGGAGGCATTGTAGATCATATTGCCGAATAGAGAGACAGCAAAGCCAAACTTACTAATAAATGGCAATTGGTAAGTACCGTTCCTAATGTCCGCAATTACTTTGAAGTAGGTCTGATTGATGGTGATCAGATGGTCAATATTCTGAACGATGCTCCAGGCATCAGGACTGGGTTTCCAGTTGAGTTGTTCATTGGACAATCCACCAAAGTACTTTCTGAAAGCGGCAGTGGTGTCATCTATCTCCTGAGTCCATTGTTGTAGTTTCATGTGCTAATGAGTTTGTAGCAAAGCTCACCGATCTCATTGAAATGATTCTTGGTCTAAACCAAGGTTTCAAATGCGAATGCTGTTCATCAGCTTGCTGAAGTTGGTGGGATCTATACGTAGGTAGGAGGCCAGGTCTTTCTGCGATATGAGCGTAAGTAGGTGAGGGCTTCTTTCTGTGAATGCCTTGAAGCGCGTTTCTATATCATGTGCCATCAGTTGGTAGTATCGCTCCAATATCCCTTCTAGCAACCACTCGGTGGCTTTTCGTAGCAGGGTCTCGAGTGCGTGGTGCTTTTGGAGCATTCTCTGATGATCCTCGAAAGATATCCGTAGAAAGCGGCTGTCAGATATGGTCTCCAGGAAGAACCTTGATGGCGCTTGTCTAAAGAACGATTCGGGTATCCCCGTAAAGGAAGGAGGATAGGTAAATGCCATGATGTGTTGCTTGCTGTCATGCTGAAAATAAGCTTTTTGGATGCCATCGATGACGAAGTACCAGTACCGCTCTACATCGCCAGGAGCGGTAATTACCGTCTTCTTACTGACTTCATATTCCTTCCAACAGTCAATATATTCATCCAGAATACCATCTGGCACCTTATGGATATTGTTCAGGAATGTTTTCATCGCATCCATATGTAGGACTAATACATGGTGTTTGGGTTAGCCGACTTTTGTGGGATTTGCTGAATAGCATCCCAATGCTCACAGATCTTCCCATTCTCGTCAAACCGAAAGAAGTCCATCGTCACGTAGTGATCGTTTCCTGGCCAGGTCTGGTGTGTATGTAACGCCACTAAATCTCCTTCAGCGATACATCGAACAAACTCAATGGACTTTTCCGGGTACTCGTTCTTCATCCTTTCGAAGTAGTCGATGAAACCCTGAGTACCATCGCCCACATCCGGGTTGTGCTGGATATATTGACGCCCCACATATAACTTGATAGCTTTGGCAGGATCTCCGTCGTAAGCCATTTGATAGAATGCGATGGCGTTTTTCTTATTTTGATCGGGGTTCATTCGCTTGAGATTGGCTTTGAAACTTGTTGTGAGACTATCAATATTCCCATTTCTTCTGATCTTCCTTTCAATGCCACAGTTTCCTTTTTTCCGGTAGGAAGGTGGTCTGCATCCAACTTGTCCAGCACAGCATCCGAAATAATGAAGCTAGAGTCATAATGCTTGTTGAGCTGCTCAAGTCGTGCGGCCGTGATGACCGTATTGCCGGTGATAGAGTATTGCATGCGCTCACTCGTGCCTACGTTTCCGGCTACTACCCAGCCTGCATGTAGTCCGATACCGATTCGGGTAGTCGGGATTTCTCCTCGTTCATTCTTCACTGATAGTACTTCCAGTATTTCCCGGCCAGCAAAAAAGGCTTCCTGCACATCATTTTTGTGACTAATCGGTGCACCAAAGGTGGCCATGAAGCCGTCCCCCATAAACTGATTGATCACGCCTCCATGCTTGCTAACGATCTCAATCATAAAGGAGAAAATATTATTTTGATAATGTATGATCTCCTCGGGATCTCTGGACTCGGCGAAAGGAGTGAAGCCTCTGATATCGACAAACATGATCGCAACAAACTTTTTGGAAACGGTCTTGTCCGCCTTACCACCAATTAGCTCTTCGGCAACTGCCCCCGACACTTGCTGTGTCAGCAAGGTCTTGATCCGCTGTTCTGCCTCAGCCAGTCGAATATTAGCTTCATCCAGATCGCTGTATGCCAGCATGAGTTTTTTATGATCACGTCTTTTGGTGCGATACAGCCAGAGTATCACTAGCGCAATGATTATAAAGGCTGCCAGGCCCCAAAGTAAATACCGAGAGATGAGTGACTGACGATTGAGTTGTATTTGTTGGTTTTCCAGCTCCAGCGATTGGATCTGGCGTTGTTGATTGAGAAGTGCAACTTCCTGAGCACGCTGTTCTATTTGAAAATTCTTTTCCTGGATGTCGAGCTCTCGTTGCTTCTCTTCGGCAGCCAACTGTTCCTGGAGTTCGACATAGACCTTGTAGTAAGCAATGGATTGTGCATAGTCACTGTTGCGCTCCAGTTGTCTGGCTATTTCTACGATCTCTTGACCTGACGTAATTCCTTCTGTATTGACAGGGGCTTTACGTTGATTTCGCGGTGGTAGTGTGGAAGAAGGAGTCGCTTCAATAGTTGATTTTTGATCATCTATCAGCTCCATCTCCCGGATCAACGCGACCATGCGCTCACTTACGTGACTGGTGTCACTTTCACTCAATTCATTCCTTTGGATCAGTTCGATAGCTTCTTCGAAATTTCCAGAATTCATTTGCCAATCAGCCATGACGAGCTCAAGCTTTCTTATTTTTTCATAGTCACCGTGGTTGCGCAGCTTAGCAATGGCCTTGTCGTATTGCTCTATTCCCTTCCGATAGTTACCATTTGCGGCATGGCGATCCCCCAGCTTGATGGCCGTATTAATCGAAACCTGCTCTGCCCCGGTTTGGAACATACCGCCGAGCCGAATTTTGTTGAGTTTATCTTTGAGTGCACCACCTATTCCGGTAGGTTCCGCATCCTTGAGTTGCTCTGCTTCCTGTGAGTAGATGGCAGCTACGGTCATTTCATCCAACTGACCTTGCTTCTGAGCTGCTGAGTAGGCTTGATTGAAGTATTGCAGCGCATCACCATAGCGTTCGTTCTCAAAGTAGGCAAGTCCTACCTGATTCATTGCCACGGCGTGGAGTTGCGCGTCTTTTGTCGACAACCTGGGATGATTGTCATATAAGTCGTCCAGCATTGCTTCCGCCTGACGTGCATATTTTATGGCTGATTTTGGATCTTCTTCTAGCGCTACCGCAATAATGTTGGTAAGGCCTTGAAGCTTCTCAAAGCCATAGAGGTCTTTGAGTTCACGGGAGAGTGAGTCAGCGGATTGTTGGGCTGTACTTAGCTGCGGTACCCCAATGATTAAAAGGAAGATTAATAGGCGGATGGTGATCAGTCTTTGATTTCAGTCTAGCTAAAGATAAGAAGAGAAAGAGATCATCACAGCGACTTTGCTAGAGATTTAACCAATAGGTTAGTTTGAATACCAAGGCTCTGTTTTTTGGCGTGAATTGTGGCGCGTTGGGTTCATCGTTCATGGTGCCATAGTTATCCGTATAGACAATGAACAAGTCGGATACCGGCTTAAATCTCCATTGTAGACGAGCATTGATATTGACATTTTCTATCTGACTGTTGTATTGGACGAAGGTGGTGAAGAACAGGCTCTTAGTCATGGTCAGGTCAAACCTTGGTCCGATCAGAAAAAGGTCAGCACTGTTGTATGGTTCCGGTAGGGTAATGCGATTGTAGTTGAAATTGACACTGATGGAGCCATAAGGCTGTGTGCGATAGGTCACTTCTCCACTAATATTTCTGCGGTCGCCGTTAAAATAGGTTCCCATAGATCCTCTTAAGCGATAACCAAATTTCCTTCTGAAATCAGAGGAGTAGTTGAATTCGAAATTGTAGTAATCATAATCAGTATTGGCTGGTAACTCTACACCCTCCGTGTTCGTAGGGTCAAAGCTATCCAGTAGATAAGTATACAGCCGATTGAATGTCAGATTGATACGCCCGGTATTTTGTAGGTTGGTATTGAGGTTGAATGAGTACCTCAGGTCTGTCATTCGCTCATTGTTCCAAAAGATTTCAATATCGTTTACCGGGCCAATGTTGTTGATCCAACTTGATTGAGGATAAAAGAAGTAGCCCACCTCCGGGTTGATCCGATAGACTCCTGTTCTTGGAACAAAGCCGGTCTCTGCCTCGAAGTTCTCACCGACAATGACATGCGCCCAATTGAATCTGAGCCCCAGGCTTTGATAGTCGATATAGGCAGAATGAGAGAATTGATCATCTGTATTGTCTTCGTCAAATGAGCGGTGATAAAAGGCCTTACCGGACCACTTCCCATCAGCCGAAGCTAGATTGTAATCAATACCTAAGACACGGTTATATTGCTCCGGCTTGAAGGTGAATTCGCCAAGTGAGTCCTGGGTACTTTGCCTATTGACAAAGATCATCCCGATATTCGATCGCGCAAACACTTTTCGTTGCACGACAGCAACTGTGTAGTTGGTACTGGGAAGATCAATGCTTTCATCCTTGGCCGCCTGCATGTTCAGTAGTCCCACTCTCCAGTTGTTGTCCAATTTACCGCTCAACCTGATGCCAAAAGGTATTTTATTTTGGATATTCTGTCCTGTAGAGGAGTCCCTGGCTACTCCGATTCGCCGAGAAAAAAAAGGGCGTGCTATCGGGTGACCGAAATCCGAAAACAGGTCGGCATTTTCCAGAAAGAACTGCCTGCGCTCGGGGAAGAAAATTTCAAAACGATCGAGATTCGTCACTTGCTCATCAACCTCCACCTGGGAGAAATCCGGATTGATAGTAACGTCCAGGTTAAGGCCTGAGGTTACGGCTATTTTAGCATCTCCACCAGCTTGGACATTATATTCTGTGCTCTCCTGCGTTTCATCTTCAAAATCGCGACTTGATACACCTGCGACATAGGGGATTAAGGATACGTTGGCTCCAGGCTTCTTTAAAGGTTGGTCCCATTCCAACTGTCGAACGAAAGCGAGTGATATCAATCTGAAGTTTCGAGGTATTGGAGTCCAGGTTGAGCGCTCGCCTGTTTCGCTATCGATCCGATAGAAGTTTATATTCCAGCGATCAAGGCCTTCTTTGTATCGGAGTGTTTTAAAAGGAATGGCACCTTCTGCGATCCAGTAGCCATCATACCTTTTTGCTTCCGCGTACCACTTGTTGTCCCAGGCGAGTGATAGATCATCACCTCGGTTCCCACCATTGGCAATCAGGCCCTCACGTTGTACACCAAAAGGGTTGACGCCAAACTGAAAGGCATTGGTGTTATCAAGGAAGGGATCAATAACAATCGTGAAACCGTCATTAGCCTCTCCGCGATAGTCTCGACGAAGTGAAGGAGTTACATAGTCTCTGTCTGATGACTTGTTGTACATCTTAGCAACGAAATAAACGAAATTATCATCATAGGTCATTCGCATTTCTGTTTGTACTTCAGCTCTGATTGAATCTGCAGGAAAATACTGCATGAAGTCACCCGCTACATCGGCGTTTGCCCAATCTTCCTCATCGATGACGCCATCAATGATTATTTCTCCCTTTGCTCTTGAGATTTTATAGCCGTCTCCTTGCGCCCAGGTCAGTTGAGTAGCGAGTAGTAGAATGGCAGACAATAGTAATTTCACGAGGATAAAGCTATAGTAATTGGGCTGGTAGAAGCACCGCAATCTGATGAATGGTCACACTTCAATTTCTAGTAAAAGTCAGGTTCTTTATCTGTAAAATATGACCTTAACCATTCATTGGGTGAAAGTCGAATGCTATGTTGGAAATTATACCATTTGGCATTAAGTTGTCAACCAACGCGGGGTGTGGAAAATGAATCGGGTTGCATATTTTTTGATTTTTAATTTTGATAAGAGCGAATGAGCCAGTTTTTGGTAACGGATAGGGCAATCACCGATGAAATGAAGTCTGGTGAGTATTTGACGAATGAAGATTTTCAAAAGATCACTAACGCCAGCGATTTAAGAAGCCGACTTTCGGAAATGAATCGGTCTATATCCGGGATTGAGTACAACATAGAGTACGAAAAGCAGCTGCGTCAGCTTCAGGTGGAGTTGGTCAAGCTACAATCGTGGATTATTGAACAGAAGCTAAGAGTAGCTGTGATCTTCGAAGGTAGGGACGCGGCGGGTAAGGGAGGCTCGATTAAGCGTTTTGCTGAACATCTAAACCCTCGGGCGATGAGAGTGGTTGCATTACCAAAACCAACGGATCTGGAGAAACTACAATGGTATTTCAGGAGATACATTAGTGTCTTGCCTAATGCAGGGGAAATCGTCTTTTTCGATAGAAGCTGGTACAATAGAGCTGTTGTTGAGCCCGTGATGGGCTTTTGCGATGAAGAGCAATATCAACGATTTATGCGGCAGGTACCGGAGTTTGAGCACATGCTCTTTGAGGATGGGGTACATGTCATCAAGTTTTGGTTCTCGATAGATAAGGATGAACAGGCACGTCGGTTTCAAGAGCGTAGCAAGAACCCATTAAAGCAGTGGAAGCTAAGCCCCGTGGATCAAAAAGGACAAGAGCTCTGGGATCAATACACTTATTATAAGGAGCAGATGTTTTCACGAACGCATACATCGTTTAGCCCGTGGATCATCGTGAAGACAAATAAAAAGAAGGAAGCTCGTCTTGAGAGCATACGACATTTGCTATCAAGGTTTGAATATTCTGGTAAGCTAGAGGCAGAGACCCGTGTCTTA
This sequence comes from uncultured Roseivirgaceae bacterium, assembly GCA_964351595.1. Lineage (GTDB taxonomy): Bacteria > Bacteroidota > Bacteroidia > Cytophagales > Cyclobacteriaceae > UBA6059. The sequence goes on from CAYGOT010000036.1 coordinate 13,662, forward strand.
CCTGATCCTAATGTAATTATGAGGTTCCACAGATCTATTTATCATATTGACTAGCAGAGTGATGGTGAAGAGAGAGTTTGACGAGAAAGAGATCAAGTACCTCAATTCCAATAAGGCCATTAAGGCAATGTTGGAAGGAAACGGAAAGGTGCAACCTGAGAAAGTACTTCGCTATGTCAACTATGAGAAGCGGTTAGAAAATTATCAGGTTGAGCTGATCAAACTGCAGAATTGGGTCATTGAAAATAATAAGCGTGTTTGTATTCTTTTCGAAGGACGAGACTCTGCTGGCAAGGGTGGGGCTATACGACGTATCACGCACCATTTAAATCCGCGTCATTATAGAGTGTTGGCACTTCCAAAGCCTACATCACAGGAGCGCGGACAGTGGTATTTTCAGCGGTATGTCAATCGGCTGCCCAGTCCCGGGGATATCGTATTCTTCGATAGAAGCTGGTACAACCGCGCAGTAGTGGAGCCCGTCAATGGATTCTGCACAGATGAGGAGTATCAGCGTTTCATGCATGATATCAACAATTTTGAGGAGATGATTACCGGGGGCGGCATGATCCTTATTAAGCTATATTTCTCTATTACAAAGGAGGAGCAAAAACGCCGCTTCAATGATATTAAAAGCGACCCATTGAAGCGATGGAAAATGTCTCCGGTAGATGAAAGAGCCCAGGAGCTTTGGGATGTCTATACCCAATACAAGGAGGAGATGTTCCGTGTGACCAATACAGAGAAAAACCCGTGGATTGTGATCAAGGCGGATCGCAAGTCCAATGCCAGACTAGAAGCGGTGCAGCATTTGCTACGAGGTGTTCCGTATAAGGCTAAATCAAAGAAAAAGGAAAAGTAAAGTCTGCAATCGTTGAAAATGAAAATTGGACTAAATAGTATCCAAGCCGGCGAACTTTTCTCCCTAACTACAAGATTACTTTGTCACCGGCCTGGTTGAGTAGGGAGAAATCTTCGACTTCACCATACCCCAGAAATTTGAAACGCAAACCGACTACTTTCCCTATGGACTCGGTATAAGCACTTTGATAGATTTCAACTCCCCCGATTGAAATTGCAACACTTTTATTCGTAATGCTGATGGATAAGTCAGTGAATTGAGAAAGGTCACAACCGAAGGCTGAAAGGTCACTTTGCTTACCGTCCAAATAGTTGTCATTCAGCATGAGCCAGTTATCAGAACTGCAGCCTATTTTCGAAAACGGTACAATATGAGCCCCTTGGCTTCCAAGCACATAGACTTGTGCTCTTTGGCAAACCGCCCATTTTGTGTTGTAATTGGTCTTAATAGTTGCATCCAGTTGGAAGTTGTCTCCGTCGACATCTCCAAGGTCATTGACATAATGATAGGTAGTAGTCAAGGCATCATTTGAGGTTTCAATTTCTTTCGTCAATGACTGAGGAAGTGCCAATACTTTTCGGCCAGTAGAAGTAGGAGTGAAATACTTGGGTACAGGTGAATAGTCTATGGTACCCAACCAACCATTACTTTTCAGAAAGAGGTCATGCTGACTGGCGGTATCATTACCAATCATGAGCCTGGCCCTGTAGTAGCCGGGAAAATAGTAAATGCCGGTAGCTTGTTTCTGATCCTTGCTGATACTGATAGTCTTGTCAGGATCCCAGTACTGTTGGATATACATTTCCTCTGCTTCTATTCCCTTTAAGTCAAAGTCGAAGACAACAGAATTTGGGAAAGAGTTGGTGACAGGTCGACTTGAGAAGCTAACGGATGCCAAGTTGGCTGATTCCTGAGGCCGCTTTGTACCGATTAATACAATCACGACAAAGGCAGCAACAAAGCCTAGAGAAAGGTAAAGTCCTTTACTCGGGAGATGTAAGCCTGATGGCCATGTGGTCTTCTTTGAACTCAGCTTGAAAGATCTCCAGTTCTCATGCCCAACAAATTGCGATAGCGTATCGAGTGTAGTCGTGCTCGGCTCACCATTGTGCTTGACCGTTCCAAAAAATCTCTTCAGGGTAGTAGGACTAAGGTCTACCTTGCATTTCTCTAGGATCAGCGTACTCAATTCAGCAAACATTGAGTTGTGCCAGTCCGACACGGGACCCCAGTCGAGCTGGTGTTCCAGGGCTCGTTGTAGTCTTTGCTGATCCTTGTTGATAATCACCTTCTTCATAGTATGAATCATTTCAAAGGTAGCAATCCATTAGTCGGTGAACAATCATGAACGAACTTGAACAATAATGGATAAGTCCGTCCTATGCTCACTTAGCAGGACACTGTAAGTATGTACTATGAAAACACTAAAAAGGATATTCTTCTCGCTGATGATATCGCCTACGCTGGGAATGGCGCAAGACATCATCAAACTTGATACGGCACTCTGGGACATTGATGCCGAAGCTTACCTGTTGGAGCCATACAAGGGCTATGACGCTATTTACTTGATGGCAGGAACGATGGTGCCTAGAGAGGTGACGTTTCTAAACGGGACGATTGAGTATGATATCTACCTAAAAAAAGAGCAGTCTTTTCCCGGTGTGTACTTTAGGTATAGCGATTCGGGCAATGCTGAGCACTTTTATATCAGGCCACACCTACCGGGGAAGCCGGATGCCAATCAGGCAGCCCCACTAACTAACGGTATTTCTCCCTGGCAGCTTTATTTCGGACCCAGATACTCCTTTCCCTATGATTACGAATATGACCGATGGACACATGTCAAAATCACCGTAATGGAGAACAAGGCGCAGGTTTATCTTGATCATTCTGATAAGCCCAACTTCTCCTGGGATCTCACCCATGAGACCAGGGAAGGTAAAGTGGTCTTCACCGGCGGAAACAACTCGGGCATGCATTTGGCCAATATCAAAATCGATCCCGGGAATGTCGAACTGGTCGGTTTCGAGCCGCAGGTAAGGGAGCCCATCGATGGGGTCATACCAAGCTGGGAAATATCGGAGAAGTTTGATGAGCGTAGATTGGCTGATCTCAAATCGATCAATGAATTAATCGACGGGATAGCTTGGAAAGGTGCTCTGAACATAGAAGAAGGCACAGCAGCCAATATCTCCAGACTAGTCACGCTCAGGAATGAAACCCCGGGTAATACGGTCTTTGCAAAAATCACCATTGAGTCAAATGAGGATCAGGTGAGGCTATTTAGGTTTGGCTACAGCGATAGGGTAGTGGCCCTACTCAACGGCCAGCCGATCTATGCAGGCAACAACGGTTATCGATCGAGGGATTACCGCTATCTCGGCACGATTGGTTTATTCGATGCGATATATCTCCATCTCAAAAAAGGACAAAATACGCTGCTCTTTGCCGTGTCTGAAAGCTTTGGTGGGTGGCTGATCACTGGGAAGTTTGAAGACCAAAGTGGCTTGAAAATCAAATAATGCAGTCTGCAAAACTGACTTTGTACTCAGTAAAACTATCCCGAAAACGCTCATTGAATATTGCAATTTGCCGGTCTGAATTTGCCACAGTACATATCAGCCAACAAAGGGTATCAAGCCACTCATCTTTCAAAAAGTCTTAATGCTATTACAAAAAAATCACTCCTAAAGCTCCTAACTTCAAGAGTGATTTTCAAAATGAAATCTTATCTGTGCGTAGTTTTCCTTAAGATTTCACCTTATGCAATGACGTCAATATTCCTATTCCTTTACTTCAATAACAACTTTCTCAATCTTACCAGTAAATTTATCAGATCCACTATAGTTAGCGACCGGTGTTCCTTCGTCCATGCCAACATCAGCCAGATCATCTACAGAGAAAACACCTGGTTGGGTCCGCTCTAATCGACCTTCAGCTACCTTATTGCCATTTACAGAGATTTTTCCTAGACCACCTTTTCCAAGGCCCTCACCATCATAGTCAAAGTCATAAACAATAGTGTGTTTGCCAGGTTTCAAGGCAGTATTTGCGATAATGTCGGTCGTTTCTAATCCCAGAAAATTGTAGCTGAAGGCTGGTTTACCATCCTTCAAATAGAGTGATAGCCCTCCAAATCTTCCTCCCTGACATACGATAACACCATTCCCAGTTTCATCAACTTCCACCTCAGCAGTCATAGTGTATGCTGTGTTGCGGAGATCAATGAAAATATCAACACCCATTCCGTGCATACCTTCTACATAAGTAACAGAGGTGCGATCCCCAAGTAGCGTGGGACGTCCAACAGCACCAGCATCCATACGCACCAATAAGCGATCATCTATAGGCAGTACATTGTATTTTTCAGCCTCCTCCATAAAAAGCGCTCGCATTTCCGCTAGTTTCTCAGGGTTTTTAGCCGCTAAGTCATTCGATAGACTGAAATCCTGGTTCGAATTAAAGAGCTCCCATTTGTTCTCTTGCAGAGTTTGTGGGGGAGTTCCTTGCCAGGGAGCCCTGTGAATTGTTCTTGCCAACCAACCATCTTCATAGACAGCACGGTTTCCAAACATTTCAAAATACTGCACATTATGCTCCTCAGAGGCATCTTGATCGTTGAAGGAATAAACCAAACTTGTGCCCTCAATCGGGTCTTGTTCAATGCCATTGACCATTTTGGGCGATGGGATGTTTGATATTTCATAGATCGTTGGCGCAATATCGATGACATGACCGAATTGGTCACGGACTTCTCCTTTTGTCTTGATTCCGTTAGGCCATTGAATTACCATACCGTTTCGCGTACCCCCAAAATCAGAGCCGACCTGCTTAGTCCATGTAAAAGGAGCATCCATCGCTACAGCCCAACCAGCTGAAAAGTGTGGATATGTACTTGGAGATCCCCATTCGTCATAATGCGTCAACATTTCATCAACTGTTTCTGGGTATGCATTGAAGTAAGTCATCTCCTGATACATTCCATTCATTTGACCTTCGGCACTTGCACCGTTATCTCCCGCTATATAGATAATGATGGTATTATCAGATTCACCCAGATCTTCAACAGCGGCGACTAGGCGCCCCACTTCATTATCCGTATGTGCTGCAAAACCTGCATAAACCTCCATTTGACGAGCAAACAGCTTTTGCTCTTTGTCTGATAGGTCTGCCCAGTCCTTAATAGCATCTGGCTTTGGTGCTAACTCGGTATCCTCCGGTATTACGCCCAATCTTTTCTGTCTGGCAATAGTTTCTTCACGCACCTTATCCCATCCATGATCAAACTTTCCTTTGTACTTATCTATCCATTCTTGTGGAACATGATGTGGCGCGTGTGTAGCGCCAGGGGCATAATAAATAAAGAAGGGTTTGTCAGGTTGCAAACTTTGCTGGGTTCGCATCCACGAAATGGCCTGATTGGTCATATCGGTCGTAAAATGATAATCAGGATCTTTTGGTGTCTCGATCAACGTAACTCCGTCATAAATCAAAGGGGACCATTGATTAGTTTCTCCACCGAGGAAACCATAGAACTTCTCAAAGCCCGAGTGTGCGGGCCATCTATCCTGCGGCCCGTTATTAGATATTTCCCATGGTGGTACTTCGTGGCTCTTGCCAAACTGAGCTGTGTTGTACCCGTTTTGCCGCAAGACCTCTGGTAAAGGCGTGATCGTCTGTGGTCTCACTCCGGTATACCCTGGAAAGGTTGTGGCTGCCTCTGTTATCACACCCATATTATTTGAGTGATGATTATAACCGGTAAGCAGAGCCATTCGGGTTGGGGCACATAGCGAAGTAGTATGAAAGCGATTATAGCGCAAGCCATTATCTGCGAGTTTACCGATCGTTGGCATTTCTATTGGTCCACCAAAAGCTTCACTTGTACCAAACCCCATATCGTCAATTAAGATCACGATAACATTCGGCGCACCCTCAGGAGCCTTTACTTCAAATCGCGGTGGAGGGGTAGCATTACGTACATCCAACTCGCTATACTTTGGTCTGGGCGGAGCTTTAATGGGTAGTACAGTACGGTCTTGAGCTGCTGTTGCAGGCTGTTTTGCCATCGCTTGGTCATAACCTAACATTACTATGAATAGCAAAAGCGGGTAAACAAGGAGATTTGATTTCTTAATTGCTCGGATTGGTCTATTTTATGATTTTGGAGATAAAAATTTTCTTAATAATTCAATGGTAAAAAATCGAACAGGCACTTGGGAAATGGTTCAAATAATAAGGGTAAGATAAAAATTGAATCGGTTAAAACTAGAGATTTTCTCCACGCAATATTTGTTGATGTATCTTAAATATTTATTCCAGGAGATCTGATCGTCGCAATATCAATATTGGATGAGGTCGATCTGTAAGATTCTAGAATATAATGACCCATAGGGCTATTGCCACGCAAAACAGGTAGACATGTGTTGGTCTACACTAATCTTATATCAGACAGGTGTCAATTCCGTGAAAAGCTGACTCGACTCTTTCACATCACCTACCGGAATGTAGTCGCACACTTCAGCAAATTCTGCCCAAAGTTGCTGGACTACCTCGTTCGTATGAGCCTGATTGATAGCATCTTCCGATTTCCATCCGAAAACTTCCACTACAGATCCATCCTCGGCCTTGCTGGTGATGGGCTTTCGATCTGAGACCAGACCCTGACTATTGAGCACTGACCAATGTGATCTTGCTAAGGTGATAAGGGCGTCTTCCTTACTCGGTTTCGGGCGGTAGGCGACTATGACTATTCTTTCCATTCGTATTAGTCTAGGTCAAGTTGATTAGACATGCTGATCAATAAGTATCGCATTGCCATCAGGATCAATGACCACCATATTCGCGGGCCCTGAGCTACTTTCATCAGCTTCATTCTCAAGCTTGATGCCTTTAGACTTCAAGTGTTTTTGGATTTCCCGCACATCGTCGTAGGAGTCAAGTTGGTTCGCGCTCTCATCCCAGCCGGGGTTAAATGTCAGGATGTTGTTTTCAAACATGCCTTGAAACAAGCCGATCAGGGAGTTGCCATTTTTCATGATCAAATAGTTTCGCTCCATTTCACCTGCTAAAACAGAGAATCCCAGATTTTCATAGAAGGTCTTAGAGGCTTCAAGATCTTTGACGGCCAGGCTAACAGAAAAGGCTCCTAGTTTCATAATGTCGTTTTGTTTGTTTCAATCTAAGAAAATTACTCAGTCTGACCAAGCCGAGATATGGACAGGCCTAAGATGGTGTCGCTGTGGCGATAGGGGCGGACAGGCAACTGTCGGGAATTTTGAAAGCGTCCACCAGCGCCACGGCATCTTGTCTTACTTCCCAGCAAAGCTGATTGATCGTCTTGCGAATAGCTTTGGTTTTGCTGCCGTCCATATAGCCTTGTTCCAGATACCAACCTTTGTTTTTCTCGATCTGACTCAGCGCAAATAGCTGACAGAGCTTTTGCAATGCCGCTTGGCAGCTCTTGTCCTGAGTAATGTTCACTTGCTCAATAAACCGCTCCAGAACCAAGCGCTCTACATAAGCCATGCCTGCCTCTACCATATGATATTGTGTTTTGTTAAAAGCATCAAAGGAGTCCATCCCGGCATCCAGGTGCTTCTTGAATCGTGTGGCGGCAGAGGTGAGAATGTCCTTTTCCCGATAGGTGAAGGCGCTCATATGAAAGGACGCATCCAGCAAATGATCAGCATCTGTATTTCTAACAGTGACCGGGTTCATTTCTGTAAGTCCAACCTTAGCCTTATCAGCGACATACTTGAGCATCCCGAAAAAGTTGATGTCGCTAAACTCCTTCTTGAACTCGGATAACCTGGCCTTGGCTACCAGCTGCATGAGCACAGTGTTATCCCCCTCAAATGTGGTGTAGATGTCAGTGTCATTTTTCAAACGGTCGATGCGATTCTCCGATAGGTAGCCCTTTCCTCCACAGGCCTCCCGGCATTCCTGCAATGTATGCGTCGTATTCCAGGTTGCCCATGCCTTGAGACCGGCAGCCATCGCCTCGATCTCCTGCATGTCTTCTTCCTTTCTTACCAGAAATCGCTCCGTGACATACTGTAGTCCAAAGTGCAGGGCATAAGCATTAGCGAGCAGCGGCATCAACCTTCGCTGATGGGTTCGGTAGTTCAGTATCGGGACTTCTTTGCCATTTTCCGGCCCAAATTGTCTTCTTCCGTCTCCATATCGAATGGCAATAGTCAGCCCGGATTTGGCGGCACTGAGCCCCGATCTGGGGATGCCGATACGACCACCGACCAACGTTCCCAGCATGGTGAAGAATCTTCGATTATCGCTCGTGATAGGGCTGCTGAATTCACCTTGCTCATCTACACTCGCATAGCGGTCGAGCATATGGTCGTAGGGGATCTTCACCTGATTAAACCAGATTTTACCATTATCTACGCCGTTGAGACCCATTTTTCTCCCACAATCTTCTATGGTGATTCCCGGTAGGGTCACGCCCTCGGGAGAGCGCAACGGCACGATGAACGCATTGACGCCATAGTCTGTGTCATCGATGATCAGCTTGGCAAATACAGTGGCCATCTGCCCGTGTAGCGCAGCATTGCCGATGTATTCCTTGCAGGCATCCTTATGAGGAGTGTGAATGGTGAATGATCTGCCGGCATGATCATAGGTGGCGGTGGTTTCCACCCCTTTGACGTTGGAGCCATGGCCTGTCTCGGTCATGGCAAAGCAGCCGGGGAGCTTAAGTGTTCCTATGTCTTTGATGTACTTGCGGTGATGCTTTTCTGTACCCAGAAAGTACACACTCATGCCCCAAAGTCCGAATTGAACGCCGAACTTAATGACAACACTCAGGTCATGGTAGGATAGCGCCTCCATGATGGCGAAATATTGCTTCATGTCACCCTGGCCACCATACTCCTTTGGAAAGGCCATGGCACCAAAGCCCTGATCGGCTAATAACCTGCACCAGGTCAATACTTGCTCCCGATATTCCGATAGGCTGTCCGTGTCAATATACTTGAAGACAGGGTCGGATAGGAGTGTTCTCACCCGATCCATGATGGCGAGATTGTCCCCGTCCAGAAGGGCTCCCATCTTGCTGATGTCAAAGGAAGTGCTGGAGGTATGCTGTTCGGTCAGGGTATGATGCTCCTGAGATTTGAGATGATAGGTCGACTCGTCCGTCACGACACCCAGCATTTCTTCTATGGTCTTCAGCGACTGAGTCATATTGTCATCAGCAACCGCTCCCTTGAAACCGGATAGTTTGGTGCCTATATCTACCAGACTATCGTCATGCTCAAAGTTGAGCTCATTGATTTTTTTCTTCCAGCGCTTGAGCTCCTGCGGACTGGGTGGGTTTTTTGGATCTAAGAAGGAGGTAAGAAAGTCAATTTCCGTCGCTGACAGCCAATCCTGCTGGTTGATGTGCTCCTCTATCGCGGAAATCTCTGAGGGTAGCAAGATGGCATCCGCCCAAGCCATGTACAAGAGGGGAAAGAAGCTGTAGAGCCTTGGGTTTTGTGCTAAGATGGGAGAATCAATGGATTGCTTCATGCATACAAATATTTACGAGAGATTAGGTAAATAATTGCTAATCTCTCTTAAATCATAGTTCTAGTTCCATATTATATCCAAAGGTCTCAAAGTCTTTGGCGTATATAGATTTCACTAAAGACAAGGACTCTTCATCATAATACTTTATATAGTTGACGCTCTTTACCATCGCAGGTTCATTGTTAGTGGTTAGTTTACCATTGGCGCCAGTAACATTGGGAAGGAAGGAATAAGGGATATTTAGCGCATTACAAACATGCTGAAAATCCTTTTGAAGGCTTTCAAATTTACCGATAAAATCCACGAGGAGATTTCCTTGTTCGTCGTGGATAAACTCATATTGAGGAATAATATGGTCTCCTCTCCAATCCTTATTCCTTTCTCCAGTTAGAACTTTAGAAAAAGTATTCTTTGATAACAGGTAGTCGGTAAAGGAACCAGATATTTGTTGATCTTTACACAGCCATTTCCAGTCAGATACCGCTCTGTCAAAAGGATTCCTTACAAAACAAAATTTGAAGTATGAACTGATATCTAACGGATATATTCTCAAAATTTGGCTCATTGTTGCATGCTGCATAAATATTTTGTGCTGGTCATTCCAGCCCATGAATGTTTCGTGATTTGTGCTTGGAGGGACAGATAGAGGATCGAAAAAATATTGAATTGAAGTAGTTCCGGTTTTTGGTATTCCCACGAAGACAAATTGCTGTTTTGAACTTATCATTGACTCTTTTAAAATTTCTATTGACAAACAACTTCTATTTTACTTAATAAAGTTAGATTATTGAATCTAGATTTTTTCAAAGACTTGAAAAATACCCACCTCCACAGATGGAGAGTTCATCATTTTTTGAGGACTTTTATCGCAACAAAAAAGATATGGGGATATTTTCTAAAATCAAGAATTTTGTAACGGGTGGAGCGGCAGAAGTCAAGGTCATCTTTGAGTCTGCTGAGACCGATGGAGCCCGGCCTTTGCGTGCCTTTGTGGTGGCTACCGCCAAAGATGATTGCAAAGTGAAGAAAGTCTATTTTAGAATTCGCGGTAGGGAAACCTATGTCAAGTTAGTACATCATCACACAACAGATGGTGATGGCAATAGCACCTCTACGAACAGCTATGAAACCCACCATGAGACGCATTTTGAAAGCGAACTGGTACTGGCGGAAGAGGAACATATCGATAAAGGCAGCACCAAAAAATGGCTGGCCGAATTCGAAGTTCCAGAGGATGCCCTTTCGACATACCACGGCAAGGATGTCGCTTTCAAATGGGAGGTATTTGCCGGTCTTGATATGCCAGGCAATGACCCTGACAGTGGTTGGGTAGAGTTCTTCGTACTCAAGAAAATGAATTACACTTTAAAAACGGTATAGATATGGGGCTGCTCAATAGTGTGAAAAATTTTGTTACCGGAGGTGGAGCAGAGGTGGTCGTGACCATAGAAAATCCAGTGATTGATGGAAGCGAACCCTTAGCGTTATCTATTTCTGCTACCGCAAAGGAAGAAACGCTGGCGGTAAAGAAAGTCTACGTAGAGGTAAAGGCAGAAGAGAAGTCAGCTAACACAAAGCTGCTATACAATACCACGATTGAGCTGGAGAAAAACGTGCAACTCTCCACGGGGGAAAACAAGTCATGGAACAGTGAGGTGCCTATCCCGGAGGATATTCCAGCCACGTTTTTCGGTAGACACTCGAGTATGCAGTGGTATGTCAATGCTGGCCTGGATGTACCTGGCAATGACCCTGACTCTGGCTGGCAGAAGTTTGTGGTCAATCGACTGATAAGCCGCTCCATGGATTCCAATCAGAACTAAGCTGGCCTGGCTTCCAACTTAATTTTATGAAGTGGGTTGGGTAAACTCGACCGCATCACGTCTTCTGGATATAATACTAAATCTTATAGACAAGATGCAAAAGCAATTATTTGGCCCACGCAATGCTGTGATTATTCTCATGGCTGTTTCCTTTCTCAATGCCTGTGAAAACGTCTTAGATGTTTCAGAGACCTCATCCGAGTCAGAAGACTTGGATATTACCTTGTCAGGCGAAGGTGAAAATGTCCTTGAGCATTATTTTGGCGACAACATCATGATCGATCAATTGGAGAACTATGAAGATCAGGAGCTGCCCAATTACATCAATGATGACAACACAAGAACCAATCGTATCACCAATGAAGGTGCAACCTTGGGTAGGGTCTTGTTTTATGACAATAGCCTGTCTGTAGATGAGTCGGTCTCATGCGCCAGCTGTCATCAGCAGGAGCATGCCTTTGGTGATGTAGAGCAAGCCAGTCAGGGGGTAGCGGGCACGACAGGCCGTCACTCCATGAGGCTGGTCAACGCACGCTTTGGAGATGAGGAACGGTTTTTTTGGGATGAGCGCGCCAGAAGTCTTGAGTTTCAAACCACACAACCGATACAGGATCATGTCGAAATGGGCTTTAGTGGTCAGGATGGTGATCCAAGTATTGAGGGTTTGGTCATAAAGCTTCAGAATACTGAATACTATCCTCCGCTGTTTGAGCTTGCCTTCGGAGACCCGGAGGTAACCGAGGATCGCATGCAGTTGGCGATTGCTCAATTCATTAGGAGCATCCAGTCATTTGATAGCAAGTTTGATGATGGGCTTGAAGCTACCGGAGATGTAGATGATCCTTTCGATAATTTCAATGACGTTGAAAATCTGGGTAAGCAACTGTTTTTGGCCGGGCCTGGCAATGGTCCCGGTGGTGGACCTGGTGGCCCGATGGGTGCAGCACCCATGGGAGGTGCTGGCTGCAATGCTTGTCATCGGGCACCTGAGTTTGCAATAGACGATGACTCTGACAATAATGGTGTCATTGGTGTAATAGGAGACCCTAATGCACAGGATCTGGATGTCACACGCTCACCAACGCTAAGGGACTTATTCAAAGTAACCGGAGAACTTAATGGGCCTATGATGCATACAGGTGATTTCACGAGTATGGTGCAGGTGATTGACCACTACAATAATTTGCCTCAAGCTGCTTTGAATGACAATCTTGATCCACGACTGAGACCAAGAGGAATGCCACAGCGACTCAATCTCGATCAGGAAGAGGTAGATGCACTAATCGCATTTATGAAGACCTTGAGTGGCTCGGATGTCTATACCAATGCAAAATGGTCTGATCCATTTGTGAGGTCTAAATAAGTGATTATGGAATTGGGATTACCTGGCGGAATTAGATATTAAAAATCCAGTCGTAATTGACATTCTACACCGTTGTGGGTGAAAACACCCACAACCACTTCATCACAATCCTAATTTAGTATCTAGAAGCCCTGATCCAATAGTCCGATCTTCCCCAGCTTTCTTTAAACTGAGCACTAACTTCTTCTGACGACTTTCCTTGACCTTCAAGCGCTTGAATCAAGCCAAAGTGCGACCAGCCATTGTTGGGATGGTCATCAAGTTCGGTGCGATAGACTTGCTCCGCTTTGGCGTACTGACCATCTTCCAGTAGCGCTGCACCCAGCCAATGTCTTGAGTCGAAGGGTAGAGGCTCGGGTTCGTCATACTCCATGCTATCTTCAAGTTCTACGGCCTTGGTAAAACTGGAGAGGGCAGCTTGCATGTCACCTTCGGCTCTGTAGATTTCTCCTTCAAGGATATAGCCCGTGATGCCAAGTAGCTGCTCGGCTGGATGTCTGCGAAACTTTGATGTGGCGGTATCAGCGTTTGTCCTCACTCTCTCCAGGTACGCCTTCGCAAAGTCTGGTTCTCCATTTCTCAAGCGGGCATAGCCCTGCGAGAAATCCCAAAGAGCTCCTGGGATCGTTTGTTCGGGACGCTCAGTGACCTTCAGTATTTCATCAAATCGGCCAAATCTGAGCAGCGTCAACACATGGTACATGCTATTGTCGGTGGATTTGTGGTAGTCCTTTCCTGCTTGTATTGCGATAGCGCCCTGACCATCGAAAGCCGCTGCATACAATAGCATATGTAGGTTGTGAGAAGGGTAGATGGCCACACCCTCACCGATCTCGGCTTTCAAATCAGAGTGCCAGGCCTGTAAATTAGCTCTGACAGATTCGCCCCAGCGTCCCACTTCGTTGTAAGTATGGGAAGGCATATGATTAATGTGGCTTGCTCCCGGGATCGCATTCCCCAGAAATTCAGCGCAGGCTTCTCCAAGGTCCGGTCGATTGGTAGACTCAGTCGCATGGATGTACAGGTGACAAGCCCCAGGATGCTTGATATCCACGTCCAATACCCCTTCGAGCACCTTATGGAGGCGCTGTACATCAGGATCATTCATATCGCGTGTGCCGCTGCGAGGCTCAAGTAAGAACAATGCCTCAGCATACACGGTAGCAACATTCTTATCTTTTTTGTATCGATCATACACTGGCTTCATGGCCAAGGCATAGAGCGAGTCTTGTTCCCTACGGCCCTCCGGGTCATAGTCCTCAACAAATCTTACCGCACTCGCCTCGATAATCGACTGCTCCATCGAGGAAGCGTTTTTGTCTGCCAGCTCAAGTGCTTTTTGCATCGCCTCATAAGCCAGTGGTCCTTTGGGTTTTGACATCCCGCCATTGAGGTAAGCGCCCATTGCCCATGCTTCACCCCAATAGCACATGGCACAGTCAGGATCAATCATTCGCGCCTGTCGAAAAGAGCGCGCCGCTTCATCTACCGCGAATGCATATTTCAGCTGAATGCCTTGATTAAAATAAGCCCGTGCCTGCTCATTCTTCGAAGAAACCTTCCACTCTACTTCGCCTAATGCTTTGGGGAAGAGGGCAATGGAATCCATAAAGTTATGAGGGAGTTGATCCCCTCCATGATGTTGTGCTATGGATTTTGGGAGAGCTACCGCGAATAGGATGCTCAACATAAGTACTGCTTTTGCCAAGCCAAGGAGTTGGGACGTGATCATTTTCAGGGGATAAGGGTTAGGTTGGTTGCAAAATAGGTAATCAACCTATGATGTGAAAACCTGAACCCTAGGTTCTCCTCATTGATCACTGGGAAACAATCCAGCTCCTGCCCATCGCAACTAGCTTATTCGTATTTCAGCACGTCGACTGGATTGGCTCTTGCCGCCTTGATCGCATGGAAACTAACGGTGAGTTGTGATAACACTAAAGCCAACAGACAGCCGAGCCCCACGGCCAGCCATGGCATGTCTATGCGATAAGCGAACTCCTGCAGCCACTGATCAAGGAAGTAATAAGCGATAGGGACGGCAATCATACAGGCGAGAATCACGGGACGGGTAAACTCCTTGGAAAGCATGAAAACCACCAGGCGCACTTCAGCACCCATCACTTTGCGTATGCCTATTTCTTTGATGCGCTGCTCTGCGGTGAATGTTGACAATCCGAACAGGCCAAGGCAGGCGATGAAAACAGCAAGCCAGGCAAAAGTGACCACCAACTCAGCAAAGCGCTCATCACTGGCGTATTGTTGCCCAAACTCCTCATCAAAAAACTGATATTCAAAAGGATGATTAGGGTTAACGGCTGTCCATGCTCGCTCGATCTGACTCAGTGTACTGCTGATGTCTGCCTGATTGATTTTGAGTGAGAGGACACTGCCTTGACCCTGGCTGAAGTAAATCATTAATGGCTCGATCTTATGGCGCATATTGGCAAAGTGGAAATCGCTCACTACTCCGATGACCGTTCTGCTCGTATTGCCTTGGTTGATTTTCTTGTTGATGGGGTCGTCCCAGCCAATGGCTGCCGCCGCTGCTTCGTTGATGATTACGGTAGTATTTGCATCTGCTTCAGAGTCGGGGCGGAAGTTGCGTCCGGCACTAATATCCATCTCCATCAAGTCCACATAGCGCTCATCCATGCTCATCACACTGATGATCCAGGCGTCCTCACCTTCATAACCCTCGGGAACAATACCCTGTCGGCCATAGCCGCGACCGGGCATGGAGTTAGACATTGCGGTAGCCCCAATCGCCGGAATTGACGAGAGCGCGTTCTCCAGTTCTTCGGCATTCTCTCGAAGTGAGTCGTCGTGGAGGTTAAGCGTGACCACCTGCTCTTCTGCAAAGCCTTTATCGACGTTTTTCATAAAGTCGAGCTGCATGTAGACGACCAAAGTCCCGATGATCATGGCGACAGATGCTGTAAACTGCACCACAACCAGTACCTTCCTCAGCATAACGCCCGTCTTTCCGGTTTTGAAATTGCCCTTGAGCACCTTTAGGATACCAAAATTGGACAATAAAAAGGCGGGGTAAATGCCCGCGAGGATGCCAATGACTAATGCGCCTACTACAATAACTACCACAAGGTTTAATTGACCGAGCAAGTACAAGCCGGGATTCATGGATAAGTCTAGTGTAACATAGTTGCCTACGACGAATAGCAGACCTAATGCCAATAGCAGAGCGATAAAGCTGACTATGAGTGATTCCAGCAGAAACTGCACCCGCAGCTGCCCCCGCATAGCGCCAAGCACTTTCCTCATACCCACTTCCTTAGCTCTATTCGCCGACCTGGCCGTCGATAGATTCATAAAGTTGAATGCGGCGATCAAGACAACAAAGAACCCGACAATGGAGAGTGTAGAAACATAACCGGTATCACCTTTATTGAAATTGAAAATGTCATATAGTATACCGGAGCTAGCCAAATGGCTGTCGGTGATAGGCTGTAGCGTTACGCTGAAGTTATCTCCAACATCGTGATTTCTAATGATGGTTTCCATGCTGGCTTCAGTGCTTATCTCATCAGCCCCTGGAGCTAACTCCACATATTCTGTCATGGCGATAGTGTTCCAGCTGTTAAGAAATTGATTGAAGCTGGTGTCAGACTGCTCGGGTACCATCGCCACGAGCACATCAAACTCCATGTGTGTCTGACCTTCCACATCTTTCATAATGCCTACCACTTCCAACTCCTGATCATTGTCCAGTCTGATGG
The DNA here is from genome assembly GCA_964351595.1 of uncultured Roseivirgaceae bacterium. Taxonomy (GTDB): domain Bacteria; phylum Bacteroidota; class Bacteroidia; order Cytophagales; family Cyclobacteriaceae; genus UBA6059. Next base: position 29,976 of record CAYGOT010000036.1, read on the forward strand.
ATTTGCCCATTGGATCTTCCTTACCGAAGACCTTTTCTGAGAAGGCCTCTGTCAGTACGACTGTGTTGGGGGACTTGAGTGCTGTTTCGTTGTTGCCTGAAGTCAGCTCGAAATCAAACATGTCAAAAAGTGCATTTTCAACATACACGAGCCGCTCGGAGTAGATAGGTACCCGATTGTAGTCGATCAGATTACGCCCGCTGTATGACAACCTTACGGAATTGAGCACCTCCGGTAGCTCACTGGCCATAGTCGGTGCAAGCGGGGGAAGGGTAATACCAACAAGATTGCTGGTGACCCCAAGCGCCTCATCGATCGTGAGCACACGGTAGAGCCGATCGGCTTTAGGGTAAAATTGATCGAAGGAGCTCTCCTTTTGCACAAAGAGGAGAATCATCAATGCACATAGGAAGCCAATAGCCAGCCCTCCGATATTGATGAATGAAGTGAATTTGCTTTTGGTAAGGTTGCGGAAAGCGAGTTTGAGGTAGATTTTGACCATGATCAAAGAGGTTTAGTCCTTGGACGGGTAGGAGTAGTCTGTGGTTGTCTGATTTGGATGGATGGCCACAGATTTAACAAAGATTAACTTGATTTTGCCGTTAACCGTGTTTTACGGTTGCTTTAATGACATTCGACATGTCCAAAATTTACTATTTGATCAAAGCAATTTTCGATGTTTCATCTTGACTGTTTCTCATGATCTGAGCCATTGCGGGTGTGTTTATCCACAACCACTTAATGACCATTCCAGGTTTTATGGCATGTTGGTGAGGACACCAACATGGGCGAGCGGGAGATAACGATTCGGAGCTTGTTATTTTAGCACGCGACTATCGCCTATATTCAGAATGTGATACTTTTCCTGAAGTGCAGGCGTCAGCCTGAGTTTGACCTCCTCATGATAGCCTTTGGCCCAAAACCGACGGCCGTCTTCCGGCGATATGGTGCTGTGATGTTGCGGAAAAATATAATCGGGGTTCAGTCGATTAATCAAAATCACTGACGGGTCAATGTACATGTTGTGCTCGGTGGGAGATAAGAACAGCACATCGACATCTTCTACAAATAGATGATCCTCCAGTAGGTGCGAGTCTCCCGGTTGTAAGAAGGTCTTGCCACCAATGATAAGTTTATAGCCGACATCCTCAAGATTGGCGTCATAGTAGATAGCGAAGTTGGCATTACCATGAATGGCCCTGAGTGCCTCTACGGCTATTCCCTTGACCTCAAACGAGCTGCGCGGTTCTGCTAACACAATTCTTGATTCCGGAATGCCCATCATTTCAGCACTGTCCAGACAGCTCTTGGGCATAACGAACAAGCAATTGGAATTCTTAACGAGGATTCTAGAAGTGTAGGCGTTGAAATGATCACCATGCGCATGCCCGACAAACGACACATCGATGACCTCTGCAATCTCCTCAGCAGTAATAGGAGGAGGTGCCAACCTGTCCTGATCCTCCAAGAGCAAGTCGGTAGTTATCACCAGATCGTCAGATTTAATGATCCAACTGTTGTGTCCTGCCCACCAAACGCGTACTCCATCCGTATGAGATTTGATCTCATCGATCATCTTCCCGGATTGGCGTATGCCATTACTGCTAAGGAGTAGGGTTAATAATAAGGTACTAGAAATACTGAGGAAAGACTTCTTCATACCTGATCATGATTGGTGCTTTGATCAAAATAGGAAAATCTCGTTAGAGAAGGGGTGACTAACTGCAAAATTTGATCAGTAGGCATTCCATATTTTATGGTACCCTTTGCCGTTGTGGGTGTCTTCACCCACAACCATCAGAAAGCGTACCCATGTCATACTCTAATACCTGTACGCTGTTTAACTCGTCGGTGAAAACACCGACAAGGGCAGCAAGTTTCAGTGCATGTTGGTGAAGACACCAACATGGGCGGAGAGGTTTGACGTGTTTCACAGTCCCATCATCCAAATACCCCTTGCGCCGTTGTGGGTGTTTTCACCCACAACTATGAGCCTTGACTAGTATTTTCCCTTCTTGGCCTGCTTTTCAGCTTTCTTCTCTTTGGCAGTCTTAGTCGGTTCCTTCTTTACTGCTATCTTGGCATCTTGTCCTTTACCAATGATCGTAGGCCCATGTGGGCTGTTAAAAGTTGTAAGGTCAATTTAGGCGCTTCGCGATCATAATTATCAAATTGCGATAAATAAATTAGCGCAAGGTCATTGTGATTTTTCACGCCGTGTGGGTGCCCTACGCCGTTGTGGGTGTCTTCACCCACAACTCTTACTCCCCAGGCTAAAATATCTGCGCCCGTTTTAACTTGTCGGTGAAAACACCGACAAGGGCGGGTACCTGTGCCCTTTTTGCTCATCGGTGAAAACACCGACAAGGGCAGCAAGTTTCAGTGCATGTTGGTGAAGACACCAACATGGGCGGAGAGGTTTGACGTGTTTCACAGTCCCATCATCCAAATACCCCTTGCGCCGTTGTGGGTGTTTTCACCCACAACTATGAGCCTTGACTAGTATTTTCCCTTCTTGGCCTGCTTTTCAGCTTTCTTCTCTTTGGCAGTCTTAATTGGTTCCTTCTTTACTGCTTTCTTGGCGTCTTGTCCTTTACCCATGATTGTAAGCCCATGTGGGCTGTTAAATGTTGTAAGGTCAATTTAGGCGCTTCGCGTTCATAATTATCAAATTGTGCTGAATAAATTAGCGCAAGGACATTGTGATTTCGCACGCCGTATGGGTGCCCCACGCTGTTGTGGGTGTTTTCACCCTCAACTATCTGAAAACGTACCCTATTCATACTCAAATACCTGCACGCTATTCAGCTTGTCGGTGAAAACACCGACAAGGGCGAAAGACGAATAATATATGGTTTGATTCTCAACACGCACCTAACCGCCCTTCCAGGTCGGCCTCAAGGGCGGAATTTGTCCCCTAGAGCCGTCCGCGGAAGCAGGGACTATAGGGGTGTTTTTTGAAAAACTGTGCTGAATAAATCAAGCACTAATCATTGCCATCGATCAACTCCAGGTTTTGGTCAATGCCCATCTGCACAGCAGGCACACCCTCGTCCATCCACGCAGGCATGGGCGCGTCTTTGAGGTAGTAGTCAAAGTACTGCTGTAGTCGGATATTGAAGTCAATCTTGTTTTGCAGCTTGAGCGGCCAATGTGGCTCTCCCTGGTAGTTGAGCATCCAGGAGGGCTTGCCTAAGCGACGCAGGGCCACAAACAGCTCAATACCCTGGTACCAAGGCACATGACCATCAGCATCATTGTGCATGAGCAGGAGGGGTGTGTTGATCTTGTCGATGTAGAAAATCGGGGAGTTCTCGATAAACCGCAGCGGATACTGCCAGAGCGTACCACCAATTCGTGACTGGGTATGCTCGTATTGGAACATTCTGCTAAGTCCCGTCCACCAACGGATACCGCCGTAGGCGCTGACCATGTTGGGTACGGGTGCGCCAGCCTCAGCACAGCGGAACAGGTCGGTTTGGGTGACCAAATAGGCAATCTGATAACCGCCCCAACTATGACCCTGCACACCGATACGGTCTTTGTCAACAAAGCCTTCTTCAATCAGCGAAAGCACACCGGGCATCACACAGTTGTAGGCGCTCTCGCCGGGATAACCTTCGCGGTAGACCACATCAGGATTGAAGATAACATAGCCGCGGCTGGCGTAGAAGCTGTAGTTCATAGTGGAGCGACCGGGAGAGGGCTCTCTGTGGCGGTTGAGGCCGTCGGAGCTGGTCTCGTAGAAGTTGACCAGCATCGGATATTTCTTGGTAGGGTCGAAGTTCTCCGGCTTGATCAGCAATCCTTCCAGTGACTTGCCGTCAAGGCTGGTGAACTTATGAATCTCAGCCGTACCCCAGTTGTAGTCCGCCTGCTGTGGATTCGCGGTAGAGATGCGTGTGAGTGACTTCCAGTCCATGGTGGTCGCATGGATGTCTGGAAAGACCTCAAAATTCTCCTGTTGGAAAATGATCTCCTTGCTGTCCTTCGCTTTCCTGAACCCGCTATAATGCAGATTGGCGGATGCCAAAGTGGTGAGTCCGGATCGGCCATAGGTCATGCTGACCACTGCTTCGCCTTTATCACTCTGGCGGAAGGCGGTCAGGAGCAGCTTTTGCCCTTTGGTGATAAATCGCTCTTCATCATCCAGCTTCACATAGCGGTATTGCGTCATGGTCGATCGGCCATTTCTGGTAAGGTTGACCGGCGCTACAGCATTGTCAGGGTCTACTTCCCACACATCAAACCGATCATAGATCAGCATCTTGCCATCGTCCTCCGTCCAGCTCATCAGGCCGTAGGGGCTGGGGAAGTCCGGCGAGTCGTTCTCCTCGTCATAGTAGGTCACCTGATCATTGAAGGTCACGCGCTGGAGCTTGTCCGTGCTGATGTTGTAAGTAAACCACGCCGAATCGATGCGGTCATACCAGTAGGCGTACCCGGCCATAGGGGAGAGCCGGGCGCTACCGCGAACTTTGGTCGCGATCAACTTCGTCTCGCCCGTGCCTTGATGGATGAGGTAGAGGTCATTGTAGTCGGGGAAGCCCTCCCAGGTGCGCAACTGCAGGTAGGGTTGGTTGTTGGTGGCCAGTGAGATGGCGGCATTGCCCTCATTGCCGTGGCTGACCTCCGGCAGCTCTGCTGAGCCCAGTTGTGCGAACCTACCGGAATTGATATCCAACATGGCGGAGTAGCCTTTTTTGACATCATTCTTCTTGTCGATCTCCTGCTGCGTGTATAGGCGCGGGTCATTGTAGCTCCATACTTCTACATTGACGATCTCATCTTCGAGCAGCGAAGTGTCCTGCTGGATCGGGTTGGGCATGATCTCGAAGTACAGCTTTTGCCCGTTTTGGGAAAACATCGGCTGCTGCAGTGCATTGACCTGCATGCCGGACTGCACAAAGTCTTTGGTGCCGTCCAGGATCAGTCCTGCCTCCGCATTTCCACTCGTCCAGTGGTAGAGTCCAGGGTTTCTGACCAATGCTTTCGTCGTATCCACGTCAGCGGTGAAGGCCAGCTGGTTGCCTGCCTCATCCCAGGTCAGGTTGTCGTATTTACCCTTCTTAGCAGAATGGATGTTGCTCCAGTCGGGTGCTGCTGTATCAAACACATAGACCCCTTCTACTACCGTAGAATCGTTACCTGCGGAGATGGCAGAGAGCACCGACCCTTTTTCGCTGAATTGATAGCTATGCACAAAGGGCAGCTCCCAGGTTGCACCGTCACTCAACCTGTAGACCGTCAGGGGATAGCCATTGTCCTTGTTGGATTTCTTCGCCTTCTTGTTGGTGGTGTCGGGCTGTAGGATGTGCTGATAGGCCAGCCAGCCGCTCCATTTTTCCGGTAGGCGGACGGATTGCAAATAAGGCAGCTTAGTCAGCCGCTGCTCCTCGATATCGTAGATCGCCAACGTATCCTGGGGGAGCTCGTCCTTGTCGGTCTTGATGCGCTTGAGGTCACGCAGGGTCGCATCGCCGGGGACTATCGTAAAGGTCAGGTACTTGCCATCGGAGGAGAACTTCCCATCCTTGCCCCGCTCATAGCTGAGGAGTGCCTCCCCGCTGTGCGTCTTCAGCACCAGCACAGGGTCGGCATAGCCGTGCGAGGCGAGGGTGTAGTGAATATGGTCACCATCGGCGCTGATGGCCTGGTTTTCGATCGTGCGCCACTCATCGTAGGCGGAGTGATCCAGTATTTTCTTGGACTGGCCGCAGAGCAGCGTGGGGAGCAGGATAAACAATAGGAGGGAAAGTTGTCGCATGGTCTTGATGTTTGGGTGACAATTTAACGCATGTCGGGGAAATGTACGGGTCGGTTTTTGAGAACGGCGGGAGGGGATTGGTGAGTGACCTTCTCTGCTAATGTCGTGTTCTGTTCTCCAGGTTATTTTCGTCCTTTTCTGAGTTTTGCCTTCCTACCGACAAAAACTGTCCATCATCGAACGCTTTTCCCGAGCGGATTTCAAAAAACTACTCATTTCTAGGTATTGTTTGAGGTGGGAGTTTTAACTAAATTCATGTTTAACAATGACGCTTATTAATGATAATAACCTTGTATGGCCGACAGGCTACAAATTGTAAATATCGATTATCTATTTAAAAATCAATTGATTACAATATATCAAAACAAAAAACTATAGTGCAGATTACGAGCACTGTGAGTGGTACATAAATGTTAGGGTGAATAGAGATGAAAAGTATAGAAAACATTAAAAGTATTGGAGGTGTAGACGCAGATAATGATGACCTTCTTATGAGGTGTTTTCAGAATCACCAATCTTATACTGAGATTAAGAGCTTTGAAAAATTCATAGTCTTAGGAAGAAAAGGCACAGGAAAAACTGCGATTTTCAAGAGATTTTTAAATCAGAAACAGTTTGATTCGTTTAGTTTCGGCCATACCTTTTCCGATTACCCTTGGCATTATCATGATAAGCAAGCCAAGATTGGAGTTCCAGATTTTGATAAATACACTCATAGCTGGAAATATCTCACCTTGATGAGTCTATCCAAGATCCTACTCAATCAAGATCAAAGTCTGCCGCATGATGATGAGTCACTTGACTTTCTGACAAAAATTGAAAGTTTTGTAGTGGATTCATATGGAACTAGAGACCCTGACGTAACACAAATATTTACTCCATCCAAAAAGCTTAAATTAAAGCCAAATTTCAAAGTAGACTTAGGTTTAATTCAAGGTTCGGTCTCTCCTGAAGGTGTTCCAATGGAATATCTACCCACTATTATTCAAGATGTCAATTTGAACTTAATGGAGTACGTCATAGGAAGTTTGAATCCATCGAATACTTATCACATTCTTTTTGATCAGCTTGATTTAGGATTTGATCCTGTAAACCCTGAATATAATAACAGGTTAATAGGGTTGCTTCTGGCAGCTAAAGATATTAATCGAGTCGCAAGAGAAAAGAATAAGAAGTTAGCGATAATCATATTTCTTCGAGATGATATATATAACTCCTTAAAATTTGAAGACAAAAACAAGTTAACCCAATCATCAACCACTATCATCGAATGGGATACTCCGGGTAACCATAGCTTAAAAGAATTGATTGAAAGGAGGCTTACCGAACTGTTGAAAGAAGACACAGATGAGGAAGTAAAATGGGATGATGTTTTTGACGAAACACAGTTAATGACAGGTAAGCAGAGTAAGTACAACTACATAACAGATCGAACATTTCTAAGACCAAGAGATGCAATTCAATTCTGTAACGAGATTGTTAAGGCACATAACTATAACCCTGATAAGTCCACGAAGATTACAAACAAAGAAATCAATGATGCCAAGCCTGATTACAGCAAGTATTTTTTAGATGAGCTGGATGACGAGATTCATAAACATGTACCCAAATACGAAAACATTTTAGAGATTATAAAAAGCATTGGTTACCATCAGTTTGACATGGACGATTTTGAAAGTGCAATTGAAAAAAAGAAATCTTTGTTCAGTGATGATGTAACTACCTATAGTTCGCTAAAGAACTTATTTGAATTTTCAGTAGTAGGCTATTACAAAGCTGGAGGAAGCGGATATGGCGGGTCAGAGTATATCTTTAAATATAAAAACACAAGAGCACAATTTGAGGAAGGGGCGAAATCTTACCGTGTACATCCCGGTCTAATTGATTTTCTTGGCTTGAAAAGATCAACGAAACCAAAAGAATAAAAAGCCTAACAGATACTATCACCCATAAGTCAACTGAGTTAGTTGCAAAGGTTAGTCGGATTGGGATACTTTTATAAATATTTAAAAAGTCCAGCTTACGGATGGTCAATTGGAAAAATGTATTGTGCTTGTTAGAGGGGTGGTCAATAGAAAACACACTTGCTGTAATAGCCATACTAATATCCTTAATTACCCTGATTTATGCCATAACACAAGCTGCCAGGGAACTTAGAAAGAATAGAAAATTAAAGATATTTGAATTTGTGGTTAGTCAATTTGACAAGCAAGATTGCAAAGAAGCAAGAACATTTTTACAAAAATTCAATGAATCTACAAGATCGATGAATAGCAATGGAATTACATTAGTTGATTACCTTAATCAAAATGAAGAAGAAAATGCTAGATTCTATATATTGGAGTATCTCAGAAGTTTAGATAGAATAGGCAATGGACTTAAATCGAAAGTATTGGATTTGGAGTTGTTTTTTGAGATATGGCAACCCAGTTGGGTGGTCTCACAATGGAAAATCCTGAGAACCGAGGTGTCTAGTGTGGAGTCGGCATCTGGAGTGAGACATTACTATAAGGGATTTGAATGGCTAGTTGGCACAGCTATTAACAGACTAAAAAATCAAGAAAGTTTTCAAATTCGAGATTCAAATAATGACATAATAACTGATCATAAAAGCAATGCAGATAGTGACTGAATGTGACTAAAATAATACTAAGTCTAATCCCCCCTCCAGAGCAAGCATCCCCTTGTGTTTCATCCAAAGACACTAGCTTCAATCCATGAGTAGGAAATGCAAGTTCTGAGATCAAGCGCAGCTCTATTTCGTGAGGTTGTGACGGTTCATTGCCTGCCGTGCCGGACATTTTCGCTAAATCTTCAGCACCAGCGAATAGGCAGGGGTTGACCTATTTGTCCGTCCTGAGTATTCCGATCTGAAGAAATGAAATGCCTGCCTTTCGGAATTGCCACTGCTTAAAATGATGCCCTCTACCACCATTTTTCAGATTCTCGCGCTATTAATAAAAACTGTACCTTATACGGCAATGTTATTGTTAGTGCACGAAATTGAATGATATGGCCAAAGAAGAAGATTTTCAAGCCCAGCCCACTCTGATTTTCATCCCGGATATCAGTGGATTTACCAAATTCGTCAAGAACACCGAAATTGCGCACAGCCAACACATTGTAGAAGAACTCCTGGAGTTGCTGATCGACGCGAATGAAATGGATCTGGAAATCTCTGAAATCGAAGGAGATGCTATTCTTTTTTATCGTCAAGGCCCTAAACCAACCGCAGCTGAAATCCTGGCCCAGGTACAGCGCATGTACGTCAAGTTTCACGCACAACTTAAAAAGTACGAGACCCAGCGCATATGCCAATGTGGTGCATGCAGTTCAGCTAATGGACTAGCCCTCAAGTTTGTTCTGCACTTCGGTGAAATCTCCAAGAAACGTGTTAAGAATTTTACGAAGCTCTTTGGTAGTGATCTCATATTGGCTCATCGTCTGATGAAAAACAAAGTTCAGATGGAAGAGTATGTGTTGTTTACACATCAGCTGCTTAATGCATGTTCAGCCTGGGTCGAAATGAAACAAGCGGCTTGGGCGGATCCGAATGAAGGAGAGGGCACGTATGACAATGATCTGGTGAAATATTGTTACCTCCCATTAGCGCCGCTTGCAGCACATATTCCAGATCCGCGAGTTGAGGATTTTTCTGTAGGTGGGAGTATTAAAGGTCTTGAGGTGGAGGGTACAGTTAGTGCAACACTTGACATGGTGTTTGACGTCATATCTGATTTGTCATATCGTGATAAATGGATAGCTGGGTTAACAGGTAGCGATGGCCTCAATGGGAAAATTACAAAAACGGGAAGTACGCACACATGTGTCATGTCAGGTACACCAGACGACCCCTCCTTTGTTTCTCACAAGTTTGATATATCGAATGACGTGGTGACCTGGGTGGAGTCAGATCATCGAGCAAAGTGGGATGTCGTTATCAGGCTACAACGCATTGGTCGACAGCTCACCCGGGCACAATACACTTTTTTCATCAGACCTAATTTGATTCAACGACTCCTGTTTAAATATAAAACCAAGAAGATGTTGGGTGGATGGGTTGCTGGCAATTTAGTAACCTTGGATGCCTACTGCAAGCAGCTTGTTCAGGACGGAAAGGAGCATCCAAATCAGATTACATTACCGAGGGCGGAAGTCACTGCCTAGTTTTATCATTAATTGATAATTGATCGATTATCAACTGCCATCTATCAACTATAAGTTGTCAACTAAAACTACCCCCTCTAGCGCAAGCGTCCGCTTGTGGTTCATTTCCAAATGTGCGGCCTTCAATTCACGATCAGGAAATGAAAATTCAGGAAGAAAGAGCTGCGGCGCGTCCTAGACTATGGCAGTGGATGACGTTTAAAGATTTCATGTTTATCCGGAAGCGGTTGCTTTTTCTATATTTACTCAATGCGTGTCTTCGGTTTCATTTTCATGCTTGTTGGTGGATTCTTCCTCGTCCTGCTCATTCCGGGTATAGGGCTAGATTATAGGTTATGGAAATACTCGGTAGTACGTGATGGGAAAGTTGTGGATATCAGAGACAATCGAGATTCGGTTGCACATTGGAAGTATCATTCGGTGGTCATGGAAGTTCAATACGCCTACTCATTGGATAGTTTGGCGAGAACCTCACGTGCTTGTATTTCCGGGGGAACCAGTATGCAACCTGACTTTGAATGCGCTGAAATTGGTGCACTAAAAAAGGTTAGGTTTATTCCTCCCGAAAATCGGCACAGACTGCCAGAATATGAATGGGCACATCCGAGCGATTCTGGTAATTACTCATTCAGAACTTCATTCTCAGGCTTAACTATATCAACTGTCGTTTTTTTGATGGGCCTGTTTATGTTCTGGATCGGAAGGACATGGGCGCGGGATAAGAAAAAACCCTTGTAATTATTTCGACCTCATTTTAAGTATTCGTGACTATCGCACAGCCCCTTGAGAATAGTGGTTTGATGAAGGCAGATAAACTATCCACAGAAAATCATCGACAGATCTGTCTTCTCAGCATAGCTTGTTCACCACTGGGTGCTTGCATGCCAAAAGCTTTTTGGAGGAGCTGACAGCCCTCAGCGTTCAAACCTGCAGCTGCATAAACTTCAGCGGCTTGATAGAAGATTTGTGCGTTATCCTTGTAAGCTTCCATCAGCCTGTCATAAGCTAATTTGGCTCCCTGATAATCTTTAGCATTTTGCCATAGAGAGTAAGCACATTGTGAATAAATCCCCCAATCATTTGGGTTTTGCTGATTAGCCATCATAATGGCCTGATGAGCTGATGAATGTAACTCTAAACCTTCAAACGCAGTGTAGTCTACCTGATAGAGTCGGGCCAGCAAGGCGCGATCCTGGGTCATGGTTTTTGCCTGATTGCTGGTTTGGATTGCTTTTTCAAAATCTTTTTTTGCCACGAGCATAAATGATAATTGGTGCAGATTTTCGGCGTTTTCAGGACTTAACTCTACGCATTTCCGGGCATCAAGAAATGCATTCTCCAGGTCACCGTTATAGTAGTATGCTGAGCTCCTGAATTTTAGTAGTGCAGCGTTATCCTTCATAGATAACAGTCCTAAAGTGAGGGTGGATAAGGCGTCCTCAAAATTCTGTTTTGAGAAATAAATATTGGCAATGCTGGCAATCAATTCAACATCTTCGCCACCTTGTTTACCAAATTTGAGATACTCATATTTGGCAAGTGCCTCATCAAACTTTTGAGCATTATAGAGTTTCATGAATTCAGCCCTGTTAAAGGTATAACCATTGGATGACATCTTATCTTCAACCTCATCGGAGCTATACTGATCACCGCAACTTTTCAAAAAATCCTCTTTTGTCAGTTCTTCAGTCGGACGTGTGTAAGTCTGAACGCCATCTTTTAAATAGGTCATGGTCAGTTGTCCATTCAAAAAAGTGTAAGTGGACTTGTTTTCTGTAGTCACAAAGAGCCCTTTTTGATCTCTCCTCATTTCGGTTATCGATTGTTCGGCAGATGTCAGACAGTTAGTCAATCGGTAGAACTTATTGTTTTTTTCGTCTATGAGATACCAGATATCAAAATTGTATGTGTTGCTGGTAGAGGTGTCTTTTTGAAAAATGAAAATATCAATGGACTCTGCCAGTGATCGGTTATCCTCCTGAGCATAAGCTGAGAAACAAACAAAAAACGCAAGAATAGAAGCTATACTTTTCATAATAAAGTCTTTATTGAATTTAGCAAAACTTTAAAAAATTGCAATGCAGTTAACTACTTGCCTAGATATTTACCATTATTGAGCAGAAAGGCGCAAGTGGATGCTTGTGCCGGAATTGGGGGAATACCAATAGCGTTGAAATAATTGATTATCACTAAAGATTGGAGAATATGGAAAAGCTACCGAATATACATCCTGGGGAGGTACTGTCAGAAGAGTTTCTGGTGCCAATGGGTATTTCTGCTTATCGCCTTGCTAAAGATTTGCACATTCCTCAGACTCGAATCAGTGAAATCTTAAAAAGGAACCGAAGAGTCACTGCAGACACTGCTTTAAGGCTAAGTAGGTATTTTGGTACAACTCCAAAATTCTGGCTAGGGCTTCAAGATGACTTTGATATAGAAGAGGAGCTTGGAACAAAAACAGAGGAACTGAAAACCATCGACAAAGTAGCGATAGACCACATCGTTTAAGAGTTAGCCACTAAGCGTAACCTTACTCATCTTCATATTTAATCTCCTTGCCCTCATAGAAGAGTCTGGAAGATTTTTCATTTACGATAGTAACAAAGAGTTTGTTGAAGCTGATGGTCATGATTTTAATGAGTTCAGCATCTGGTTCCTTACCAGGCTCAAAGTGCAGGGTATAGGCGCAGGAATTGTGTTTTTCTCTGCGCTCGTACTGCACGGCATGCAGTCGCTCGAAGCGTTCCAGCTTTTTCTCTAGTTCTTGTATTGTTGAGGGCGTGCCTCCAATCATTACTACGGTCATCAATCTTTGTTTTGTGTTATCGTGCGTTGATCAATAAATGCAAAATGAAAATAGTAGGGCACGAGTTACAAACTCGCCCCAGCCGTGTAAAACACGGAAGTAACTTCCGCGCTAGACAGGTGATTATCCTCTACTAGCTTCCAACTATCAGTTTTCAGCTCTCAACTAAACTATGCCATTACTTTCTTCAGTGCTACTCCGAAGGCTTTCACTTCCTCCATGGTGCCGGTACTGATCCGTGCCCAGTCATACATAGGAGGGAAGGGTCTTCCGATAGAAACATTCTGTGCCTTCATCAGAGTAATCATTTCATTTACATGTTTCCCAGTGTGGAAGAAGATGAAGTTGGTGTGCGACTTGATATAGTCCAGCTTCAGGTCATCCAATACCCCATAGATATGTGTTTTGGCTTCCATATTCTTAGCTACGCTGAATTTGTAGAAGTCATCATCTTTGAGTGCCTGTTTCGCCCCGGCAATACCAAGTATGTTGGTGTTGGCCATCACATTACCTCTTAGCCGTTCGGCGATATCCGGGCGTGCCACCAGATAACCCACTCGTATGCCAGCCATGCCGTAGACTTTCGAGAAGGTCTTGCTGACAATCACGTTCTTTCCCTCTCTGACCAGCTCTGTCATGGAGGGATAGTCAGGGGTCGTGATAAAGTCGTAGTAGGCTTCATCGCTAAATACGACTGCTCGTTCTGAGATGGAGTCACAGAAGTCACGCACTTTGCCAGCATCCAACAATGTTCCGGTAGGGTTGTTAGGATTACATAGGAAGATCAGGCGAGTCTTGCTGGTAATCCTTTGCGCCATGGCTTCAAGGTCGTGCTCCATCTTATCATTGACCGGTACGCGATGTACATAGGCGCCAAAGCCTTCCGCATAGTTGAGCATGGCCTGGAAGGTGGGATGTGCAGCGATGATCTCTCCGCCACCGATGGCGTAGGTGAGACCTGTGGCATTGAGACCTTCTGTAGATCCACCAGTCACGACGATATGCTCTTTGGTGACACCTTCCTTATCAGCGATCATCTCGATCAAGCCCTGCAATGCTGCGAATGGATAACGACAGGCCGTGTCAAAGCTTTCGGTGATCGCTTTTCGTACACTATCGGACGGGCCGTAAGGATTCTCGTTAGAGTTGAGCTTCACCAGGCCATTGGGTGCGATGACCCGCTTAGCAGGAAACTCCACCAGGCTGGCGGCTGCATTTCCGGCTGTACCAAACATAGCAAGCGAGCCCGTAAGGCCAGCTGCTTTCAACCATTGACGTCTGTCTATATTTCTCATAAGGTTAGTTTTTAAGCGATCAATCAATATAGCTATTAATGGTTGTAGATGGGAACCATCTGTCATTTTTTGATACCACCAACCGCTCGATGCTGCCTTTTGGTTCTGAGTCTGTTTACTTTAGTTAGCACAAAAATGATGAAGATGAGATTATTTAATAAAGCATTACCTGTGGTAGCTATGATTTGGCTTAGCACATTGGCTATCCATGGCCAGACCTATTTTCCCGATAGGGGGACATGGGAAACCAAAGCACCCAGCGAGGTGGGCATGAACAATAGTGCGGTGCAAGATGCCGTGTCATTCGCCCAGAACAATGAGTACAGCGGCTCTGTCGATCTACGTATCGCGACCTACGAGGCATTCAAGCGTGAGCCCTACCATGAGTTGATCGGCCCGACGAAGAAGCGCGGCGGGCCTGCCGGGATGATTATCAAAGACGGCTATGTGGTAGCCCAATGGGGTGATGTGGACAGGGTAGATATGACCTTCAGCGTCACCAAGAGTTATCTGAGCACCACTGCCGGGCTGGCCTACGATGAAGGGCTGATCGGCAGCATGGACGACAAGGTCGGTGACTATGTATGGGATGGCACTTTCGACGGTCGCCACAACAGCAAGATTACATGGGATCATTTGTTGACACAGTCTTCTGATTGGACTGGCGAGCTCTTTGGAGGCAAAGACTGGGGAGATCGGCCACCATCTGAGGGTGATATTGACGATTGGAAGATTCGTGAGTTTTCAGAACCCGGTACCGTCTTCGAGTACAACGATGTACGCGTCAATGTCGCGGCTTACTCGTTGCTCAATGTATGGCGCAAGCCGCTACCGCAAATCTTGAAAGAGCGGGTGATGGATCCCATCGGAGCATCTACAACTTGGCGATGGTATGGCTACTCTAATTCATTCGTGCTTATCGATGGTGTAGAAATGCAGTCGGTCAGTGGTGGTGGCCACAATGGTGGTGGGGTATTCATCAATACCATGGACCATGCTCGCTTTGGCTATCTATTCCTTCGCAAGGGCAACTGGAAGGGTGAGCAGCTGATCTCTGAAGACTGGATCAAGATGATCCAGAAGCCGTCACAGGCTAATGTCAACTATGGCTACATGTGGTGGCTCAACCAAAAGGGGGGTAGCCGTCACTGGGAAGGCGTACCCGAATCAGTGTATTATGCGGCTGGATTCGGTGGTAACTTTATCGTCGTTGACAACAGCAATGATCTGGTCATTGTCACGCGCTGGCTGGAGCCATCGAAGATAGGCGAGATGGTGAAGATGGTGATTGACGCGGTTAAGTAATTGTGAATTGAGAATGAGGAATTGAGTATTCACGGCATTTTATCTGAGTTGCGATTTGTCATTTTCTTTGGTTCGTGAGGACACGAACCTTGGCAGGGAAGAATCAAAACGGTGGTGTTCGTGGAGACATGAATCCTGGCTAGTGAGCGGACTTTTGAGTTGTGATTCGTTGTTTGGAGATTCAATGCCATTAGGATATGTAGCGATATATCCCTCTTCTGGAGAGGGGGAGGGAGAGGATTTATCAAAACGACTTATCTTAATGGCATTGCAACTAGAAGATTAATCCTCTATGCTTTGGTTCGTGTCCCCACAAACTAAAATGATGGTGTTCATGGGGACACGAAACCTGGCGGGTGAGATATGATCAAAAAAATGCTTAACTAAACGACATTGTTGTAAGGGTATGAATCAGCTCATTATCAAATAATTATATAATCGAATGTGGTTTGACTGTTTAGTCTGGGGTTGGATTGCCATTGCGGTGATCACATTTGTCTTCCTTCTTAAGATCAAGCAGCCCTATGGCAGACATGCTACCGAGGGCTGGGGCATGATGGTCAACAACAACTGGGGTTGGTTTTGGATGGAGCTGCCAGCCTTACTGATTATGCCCATACTAGCCATCACAGGGCCTACTGAGTTACAGCTACCTCAATTGATCATTATTGCGCTCTGGTCAGTCCACTATATTAACCGTACCTTGATTTTTCCTTTTCGGCTTAAGACCAAAGGAAAGAAAATGCCACTGGCGATAGTGCTGAGCGCTGTATTCTTTAATGGTGTGAACGGATTTGTCAACGGTTACTTTTTGGGCTACCTGAGTGAAACCAGTATCCAACTCTCATGGACACTCTACCTGGGTGTTGGATTATTCTTTCTGGGGATGATCATCAACCACAGGTCGGATAATCATTTGATTGGACTGAGGAAAGATAATACCGGCTATGTCATACCTAGAGCCGGGCTGTTTAAGTGGATTAGTTGCCCCAACTACTTTGGGGAGATCATTGAGTGGACAGGGTTTGCGATAGCTGCTGCTTCTGTGCCTGCCCTGTCATTTGCTGTCTGGACTACTGCCAACCTGATCCCCAGAGCCCTCAACCACCACGAGTGGTACCAGGAGAAGTTTGAGGATTATCCTAAGGAGCGAAAGGCCGTTATTCCTTATTTAGTTTAGACATATTCCTCATTTTCCGTCATTGCGAACGCAGTGAAGCAATC
>CAYGOT010000037.1:0-43189 GCA_964351595.1 uncultured Roseivirgaceae bacterium
TGAGGAGCCAGACCAATGAACGAAAACGTCAAAGTTCCACCTTCCTGGGGAACCGCTAATTTGTAGTTACCATCGATATCGGTTGTCGTACCGGTGGTAGTACCTTTCAAAATTACATTTACCCCGGGGAGTCCGCTAGCGTCCTCGTCCGAAGTAATCCGTCCCGAAATCGTCCTCTCCTGTGCATACAGGGAGATCGAACCCAGGAACAAAATCATGAGTAAAATTCTCTTCATACGGATGTCTTGATTAAAAGTTTGACATTTATTTAATCCGTAAATCTCTCTGAATTCTCAGTGCATTGAAACACACACTTTTAGCCAAAAGTGGTAGGTTTTAATCATCCATTTTGGGGGATGATATTAGGGATTTGTGAGATAGACCTTAGGGCTTAGGTTCTTGAAAATGAAACCAAAAACATAGTATTAAGCCGTTTTTGATATTAATTCCTTATCAAAAAGATGGTTTTTGGCAATAAGGCATATGAAATTTGGGTTCATATCCCCCTATTTGCATTGAATATAATTGGGGGATGTCATCACCCAATATTGTAAGAATTCAACTCCTTTATCCCCCAATTCGATTCACAATACACGCTATTGCTCCTCAAATAGCTTTTCATGCATGCAAAAATCAAGTAATACGTTCAACCCACGAGATTCTCTTCGACTGCATATACTCTACCTCTCGTACATTGGTGTTGAGCGAAATGGCCTGATCGATTGTGGCTATTGCGGTAGCATAATCATCAATTTCCGCCAGGAGTTCGGCTTGCACAGCGTAGAGCAGAGGGTACTTCTGAAGCGCCTTCTTTCCACCGTAACCATCAAGTTCTGATAAAGCGGCCTTTGCTCCAAAGACTTTACCGTAGGCGATTACTCTGTTGAGGAAAATAACCGGGTTATTGTTGAGCTGCAGCTGGATGTCGTACAGCATCAGTATCTGTTGCCAGTTGGTGCTCTCATAAGTATCCGCGTCGCAATGGACCCGGGCAATAGACGCCTGAATGAAGTAATCATTGACATGCCCAAATGCTGCCGCTAACTCCAGGTGATGCCTGCCAAGCTCAACCTTCGAATAATCCCACAACGATCGATTCTGATGATTCAGTGCAACCATCTGTCCATTGGAATCCAGTCGGGCATTGAAGCGTGAAGACTGAAAATACATCAACGCCATCAAGGCATGCACGTCAGGTTTGACTAAACGCTTGCACTCAAGAATCAAGCTGCCAAGTCGAATGGCTTCCTCGCAAAGAGATGTTTTTATTAGCAGATCCCCTTCGGTGACGCTGTAGCCTTCGTTGAAGAGAAGGTATAATATTCGCAATACTTTGGAGAGCCTTTGGGAAAGGTGCTTGCCAAAAGGCACCTCAAGCGTGATGCCTTCCTCTACCAGTTTTTTCTTCCCTCTAGTATACGCTTTCGCTATGGCGTCTTCCTTCTTGAGCAGTTGACGAGCAACTTCGGCGTTACTAAAACCTCCAAGAATCTTCAGGGTCAAAATGATTTGAAGCTCAGCACTGATCGCCGGATGACAGCACGCGAACATCATTTTCAGCTCATCATCCTTTATTTCTTCGTCCATATCCCAATCCATAGCATAGCTTGACTCTTCTTGCCCAAGTTCAGCTGATTTTCTCTCGAAGTTGTTTTTTCTGCGAAGCGTGTCAATAACATGATTGTGTGCAACGCGGGTAATCCATCCGGCCGGATTGTCAGGGATACCCTGGAATGCCCAGGTCTGCATGGCTTTGGTCAATGCCTCCTGCACCGCATCTTCGACCAGCGTCAGATTGGGTACGCCAAATTTAGCCGTTAGGTGAGAAACCACACGCCCCCATTGGTGACGGAAGAAGTGGTCAACAATCGCTTTGGGCTCTTGTGGAGGGGCGGGCATTTTTAAAAGTAGGAAAAGCCCTGACCATTATCAACAGTCAGGACCAGACCAGTACTATTGATCCATCGGCATAATCTCGCGCACTTCTACCGTTCCCCCTCTTTCGAAAATCGGGCATTTTTTTGACAGCTCTGTGGCATGATCCAGGTCATTGGCCTTCACGATAAGGTACCCTCCGACAAGCTCCTTACCCTCAGCAAATGGACCGTCCGTAATTACTTCGCCATAGTTCTCGACAACCTTACCTTCACTCTGTAGGGGTAGTCCTGTTACAAAATTTCCGGACTTACCAAGCTCCTGCATCCATACCCCCCAGGCCTGCATATGCTCTTGCATTTGTTCAGGAGATAAATTCAGTTCACGGCCATCGCCTCCTCTAAATAAGTACATGTACTCTTTCATGGTTTCTAAAAATTTAGGTTATAAATAAAAATGTATTTTTTCACTATCCATATTACTGATCCTGATTTTCAAGCATTTCTTTCAACGGTCCCAGGTAGTATTCATCCCACCCTTTGTCAATTGACGCCAGGGACGACTCGGGAATATCCGTATGTTCTAAGGATAGTATCGTCGATTGATTCTCCTCTTTCAAAGTGAAGGTACATTTTGAGTATGCTTCCCAGGACGCTTCCTTCCACAGTTGAACAATCTTACTCTCTGATACCACTTGATTGATCCCATGAATGCTACCTTCCCATAGAGAGAATGCTCCATCCGTCGCTATGTCCATTTTGGCGCTAGCCCCTGACCACTGCTCTATCTTCTCAACATTGGTCAGGGCATCAAACACTTCCGACTTTGTTGCTTTGATCTGGTATGTCTTATCAACTTTATTCATTTCAACTCTCAATTATGACTCATGAATTGACATAATAGTCAACCTTTATCTTACTGATTTTATACCTTAGACGAACAAGCCATCCATCATTGGACAATACCTCAAAAGTTTTTTTATGCTTCGATCATTTGCCTTTTTCTACCTCATAGTAGCCTCTTTAGGCGCAGCGGCGCAATCCATGCCCGCTGCTGAGCTCCTCCAAAAAACCATCGCCTATCATGATCCACAGGGTCAGTGGTCGACTTTACAACAGCAACTCTTTTTTGAAACAGATATGCCTGATGGTAGCCAGCGGACCAGCCAGGTCAAGATCGACAATACAACCGGCCTATTCGAATATACCAACCCTGACCGGAGCTTTGGCATCAAAATGGACTCTTGTTATCACATCTCCGGAGAGGAGCAGGAGTGTGATAGAATAGCACGGTCAAGGAACTACTATATCTACCTCTGGGGTCTGCCGATGAAGCTGATGGATGAGGGGACAGACCTTGATGAGAAAGTCTATTCAGAAACACTAAATGACAAATCTTATCAAGTACTGAAAGTGACCTACCCCGAGGACACCTGGTACTATTATATTAATCCGGAGACCTTTGCCATGGAGGCTTATAAGTTCTACAAGGATGAGCCAAATCAAAAAGGAGAGGTGATCTATCTCGAAGGGGAAATGGAAGCACAAAATATGAAAATTCCTGCCTCACGGGCATGGTACAGAACTGAGAATGACGAATATTTAGCCACTGACAATCTTGTCCGTGTAGCACCACTTTAAGCAGTTTTTGCTATATCCAGCGATGCTCTTTGGCCACTTTGATAGCGTCTGCCTTAGAGTTGACAAGAAGTTTGGAATAGATATTCTTGATGTGTGTCTTGGTGGTCTCCTTGCCAATATGAAGTTCCTGGGCAATAACAGTATAGCTCTTCCCTTCTGACAAATGGCTGAGTACCTCGGTCTCACGTGTGGTCAATGGGGATTGATGATTTCTGTGAAATGACCCTACCAACTTCCTGGCAATGGCCTTGCTCATCGGCGCTCCGCCTTCAAGAATATTATCAAGCCCTTCGATCACTTCGGCATATTTAGTATGCTTGAGAAGGTAACCCGTGGCGCCAGCCTTCAGTGCTTCAATAATGATGTCTTTATCCTCATGCACAGTGAAGACTATGATCTCAACGTTAGGGAGTTTCTTTTTGAGTTTTGAGATCCCCTCGATCCCGTTCATTCCCGGTAGGTTGATATCCATGAGTACCACGTCGGGAGAATCGCGAATGGCATTCTTCAAAAAACCCTCGCACGTGTCGTATGCCCCAACGACGTAATATTTGTCATGGTTGTTGATGATAAGTTCATAGCTATTTCGAAGAATATCGTCATCTTCGACAAGGCATACTTTGCGCTTCATTGAGTACATTCCACCTAGCTTTTTTGAAGATTGATACAGCATGATCTTATGATTTAAACTGTAACAACCGTCGGACTAAATCACACTATTCTGATAAGAAAAAAATGAGGGCACCCGTAGGCGCCCTCGATTAAAAAACTGAAGAGAATTATTAGTTCGAAAGGTTTGGAGGCCAGTCACTTCCATCCGTTCTGGTCAAGACTGTAGTACCAGAGTCATTGAAGGTATTGCTCCAGCTGATCGTCATCTCATCACCATTGATACTCTGAATGGTATAAGTGTAGCTATCGC
This sequence comes from uncultured Roseivirgaceae bacterium, assembly GCA_964351595.1. Classification (GTDB taxonomy): domain Bacteria; phylum Bacteroidota; class Bacteroidia; order Cytophagales; family Cyclobacteriaceae; genus UBA6059. Next base: position 4,438 of record CAYGOT010000037.1, read on the forward strand.
CATACTGATCTGACCCCTCTACCGAAATCACTTCACAAGCATCAACTAACTCAAGGCCAACAGCAGGCGTGTCGCCATAGAGCTCTGCAAACAAGCCAAAACTTGCGTCTGGAATAGTATACCTACCGGTAACAACCTCCAGAAACTCGCCACTGCCTGTCACAGGCCCTGCTACCGGAGCACCTCCTCCAGCCACCAGGTTGGTAGTAGAGAAGTCGTAAGTAGTCGCCATGTCTGATGTACATACAATGTCAATGTTGAGCGTACAAAACTCACCCTCGTCCGTGAACCCACCACAATACTCCAATGCCGGTGTTCCTATCTCACGGATATCACCGGTATTGTTCGCATCTATGGTGTAGCTATAAGAGACCGTAAACCGGTCACCACCATCCAGGTCATCCATTGAAAGGCCTGGTAATGCAGCCACCAGATTTTGAGGTGTCATTTGCACGCCTACCGGAAAATCTGATTCGTTGAAAGTACCGAACTCCACGGGCCCAAAACTGCCACCGGCACCACTGTATGATACCAATAGTGTGGCATCAATAAGGGATGATACCGGCCCGGAACGACCAACGAAATAGGGATGCCCATCAGCAGATCCATCCCAGTTTTCATATTCCAGTGTAAACGAAAAGCTGGCATTGTCTAAGTTCTGAAGTATAAAGGTATTGTCCGTGCGGTCGGTTGCTTGCAGCACGACAGGCACGACTGCCTCCGGAGCATACACCTTATCTTCATCGCGACAGCCTATTAGCACTAGCGCTAAGACAGCTACCGTCAATATGTGTTTATATATTCTATTCATGATTTTCTCATTTAGTTGTTAAAACCTCGCTGGATATGGTGCAGCATCCCAGAAAATAGGCGTCTGGAAAAACAGCACTTCATTGGCATCTGGCAAGGTTGTATTTGTGGATATTTCACTTGCCGCAAATGGCAGTCTGCGAGGGTAAGTGTTAGAAGGCACGATAGACATCCTACCGGAAGCATTGACTGCAGGCTCGATAAATGGCAGCTTTGTCCTCCTAAGATTGATCCACGATTCAGAGTTGTTACCAAAATTGGCAATTTGCCATTGCTCCATGATAACGTTCAGCTTATCGTCCGTGGATGATGCGGCATCATATGCCGCTAATATCTCATCCACAAAAGCGTCCACTTCATCACTCGTCGGGGCAAGCTCAGGGTCAAAATTTCCAGCATTCGCAGCTCCATAGTCGAGTACTTTGGAGACAGAAGCAGTGATGCCGGCCTCTAAAGCCACGCGAGCAGCAGCTGCATCATTGTTCAGTACCAGGTGCGCCTCTGCCTCCATAAACCTGGCCATGAAATGGGTAAGCAATGGATAAAACCCAGCTCCTGTACCATCTGACTGTGTGACAGTCCTGTAGCCACCGTCATCAAATAAGCCTCCTATCGGATAAACACCGAATGTAGTTCGTGACCCACCATCATTAGGAATACCCGAATTATCACCATGGTCACGACCTATGTAGCCATCACCCACATATCCATAAGGGCACGTAGTTGCCCAGGTAGACTCATCCTCATACACGGCTCCATATCCAAAGCAAGGGAAGTCATCCTCTACCAGCTTGGGGCTGGATGGATCAAACTGTTCGATTTGACGGTAGAAGAAATACCGCATGCGAGGATCAGTGTTATCATACTTGTTATACATGGTGTGCATCATGTAGTTGCTCATGTAAAAGGTTTTAGCTCCCTGATAATGCGTCTGATGCAGCCTGTGTCTGTTTTGGGGTGTGATTCCCGAACCAAAGAAGAAATCCGCATCATCACCATTATCTGACATTAGGTTACCACTAGCGAGCAGTGCATTGATACCCGTTCTGGCTCTGCCGGCATCTACCAATCTCAAGTTGAGCAATAGCTTCATTTTGAGTGTATTGCCAAACTTGATCCATCGATCAATATCGCCCTGATAGATGATATCATTGGCGGGGGTCACTCCGCCTTGCGCCAAATCAGCCAGGCCAGAGTCAATTAGCTCAATGACTTTGTCATAAACCTGAGCACCATCTTCGTACTGCGGAGACAGTGGCCCTTCTGCACCCAAGAGAGCCTCTTCGTAAGGAACCGTACCATACATATCAATCAAGAAACCGAAGCTGTACGCTTTGATCATTTTAGCTATTCCTGAATATGCAGGAAGCGGTGGATCCTGGCTCGGCGCATCAGCAATGACCCGCTCTGCGTTGATTAACGCATCGACGTAGATCTCCTCAAATCCCAGGTCAAACCCACCGTCTGAAGTAAGCGCATATCTTGAAATACCCGCCTCCAGGTTGTGCCCCAAGGGAGCAACATGGTCATATCGATCCACGAGTGCATTGACCAATCCACCCTGCATAGAGGGTATCAACAATTCCAAATCAGGCTCAACGGGATTATTTGGATCTGTATTAATATCCAGCCAATCCCCATTACATGACACCAAAGTCAGAGCAAAAACAACTGCGAAGACTTTAGATATATTTCTAGTAATTTTCATTTTTCTCATCATTTAAGTGATTAAAAAGTCACTGATAGGTTGACGCCATATCTCTTCGTAGTAGGGATACCCATGAAGTCAAGCCCTTGAGCCGCGCCCTGGATATTTCCACCACCTAGACCACTGACCTCTGGATCAAAATCCAGCGCATCCGGGAAGTTGACTGCATCATACCATAGGTTCCTACCGGAGAATGATATTCTGGCACTGCCAAATGGCGTCTTGTCAAGTAAGAGCTGAGGGACATTGTAAGACAGCACAATCTCACGAAGACGAATAGTCGTTCTGTCATAGATTAACGTGTTGTCATCTCCTCCGGCAGCCCAGCCACTCACAAATACCCAGTCGTTTGAGGTGTTGATGACGTTGTTTCTAATCTTGTTGCCGTTTTCATCAAGCAATGCATTGCCAGCACCATCACCAAGTACACCTGGCCCCAACTTTGGCACTCGGTCAGTATTGACGGGATCGTCAAGTACACCTCTACTAATGATTTGATCCGCAGTAACTGAGTACATATCACCACCATGCACATAATCCATGAGTATCGATAAGCTGAGACCTTTCCAGGTGAATGAGTTGGTCACTCCAAGTGTCCACTCGGGATTGGGATCACCAATCACTTGTAGCTCATTATTTGTGAATGGCTTACCATTGGCTGGGTTAGCCAGAGGGTTTCCTTCCTCATCTCTCTGCCATGTCGTACCGAAGATCTGACCATAGGGCTGACCTACCTGATGTACGATGGCTCCACCGCTACCACTAAATCCATTCACAAAAATCTGCTCGGCATCTCCGATATCTACCACCTCACTTATGTTTCTGGTGAATGCAGAGAAGATATTCCACTTAAACCCATTAGCGAGCTCTACCGGCGTAAGGTCAAGGCCGATTTCTATACCTCTGTTGTCAACCTGTCCGAGGTTGGTTACTTGCTGACGATAGCCTTGTGTAGAAGACACATCTACCTGCACTATCTGATCAGTAGTTTTTCGGTTGTAATAAGTCACATCCAATCCTACCTTATTATTAAGTAATGTTACCTCAGCGCCTACCTCAAACTCAGTTGTAAACTCTGGAGATAGTCCGGGGCTTCCTTGCACCTCTGCCTGATTTGCCATGTTGAATGTGCCGAACCTGTTGCTCAATGGCCACTGGAAATTGGTGTAGGCCGTATTGATCTGGAATGGCGTGGTGGTTGAATAAGGGCTAGCCTCATTTCCAACTCGGGTAATACCAGCTCTCAACTTTGCAAAGTTTACTACCGATGGCAAATTGAGCGCTTCGCTAAGTACTACAGAAGCACTAACGCCAGGATAGAAATAGCTCCTGTTGTTTTTTGGAAGCGTAGAAGACCAATCATTACGACCTACTACATTTAAGAACGCATAGTCGCGATAACTGACAGAGATATCAGCAAATACTCCATGAAATCTCTGCTGTTGGAAATAGTCTCTCCTCATCAACTGAGTTGAAGTATTGACTATTCTATTGATGCCCCGTGCAATGATGCCTGCTCCGACTACAGTGGTCTGCTCAAAGGTTCTCTGGTTGGCATTGTGACCAACTAAAGCCCGAAGGTTCAGATCCTGATTTAGGTCTTTTTCCATCGAAATCAGCAAGTTGCCATCCAGCTCCTCATTGAAGATGTCATCAATGGTATAGGTGCCTTGAGGAGTAGTTTCTGCACCAGCCGGTACTAAGCTGCTCCGACGGTCAGTGTATGCGTTGAAGCCAAACTTGTAGGTCACCGTCATCCAATCAAAAATCTCATACCCTACAGTTGCATTACCGAAGTATCTGTTAACGGTGCTATTGAAAGGGGCAAACTCCGCCACCCAATAGGGGTTGTCAAATCCATTACGGTAGTAAATACTACCTCCTGTACGTCGATTGACATATGGATTATTAGTCAGATCATAAGTGGGAGACAATAAGTACAACATGCCGATCACCGAAGAGCCACCCGCATTGGTACCAGCCGCAATCTGTGCGCCTTGCTGAGAGGTACGCTGATCCGTCTCTACATAAGTGATACTACCGTTAATGAAGAGTCCATTGGCGAGTTGTGCACGTCCGCCAAAATTGACACTCGTCCTTGTTATCTCATCAAAAGGAATAATACCTTCATTGTTAGTTCTGGAGATACCAGCGGTCAAGCTTGTATTGGCACCTCCACTCGTTATTTGTACAGCGTTTTCCTGCACTTTGCCGTCCTGGAAGAAGTTGCTGAAGTTGTCTGTATATGCTCTTACTTCACTTTGTGCTTCAAGGATTTCAGGGTACTGGTCACCAGCGTAGAGCGCAGTTGACGGATCGCCATACTTTCTGAACAACGGATGGTTTACCGTTCTACCTGCCTGGATCTCTTGATTGATCAACCAGTAGGGAGGTCCCCAGGTACCAAAGAATCCATTGTTGAAGTTGAAATTGACAGAACCATTGATATTACCCTGGGCATACTCGCCCTGATACTCGGGACTCATGGCTATTTGCTCGATGTTATAGGAAGTACTGTAAGTCACTTCCATACCCTTTTTCTCCCCACGAGAGGCTGCTTTTGTGGTAATTACAATCACACCATTGGCAGCTCTTGAACCGTACAGTGCCGCCGCAGAAGCTCCTTTCAACACGGTCATCGACTCTATATTGTTAGGGTCGATATCAAAAGCCCTGTTGGAGTTGAAATTACCCTGGTTGAAGTTGTCCTGAGTCTGAGTAGACTTGGTCACAGAGTTGTCAAAAGGCACACCGTCCACCACAAATAGCGGCTGATTGTTTCCCGTCATGGATGAGTTACCACGAATGGTGATGTTAGTAGAGCTTCCTACACCCCCACCAGAGCCTGTGATATTCACACCGGGGACTTTTCCCGATAGGGCGCGAATAGGATCAGGTTCTGCACGCTGCTTTAGCGCATCACCTGACACATCTGTCACCGCATATCCGAGTGCCTTTTTCTCGCGCTCGATACCGATGGCGGTGACAACCACTTCGGATAGTTGCTTAGTATCCGCCACCATGGTGACATCTACAGTTGACCGAGCGCCGATGATTTCTTCGGTTGACGCTAGTCCGATAAAGGAAAACACAAGTGTGTTGCTTGCATCCCCCCCGGATGAGGGTATGGTAAGTTTGTAGTTACCCTCAATATCTGAAGTAGTTCCGGTCGTCGTACCTTTCAAAATAACGTTGACGCCCGGCAACCCTTCGCCGCTTTCATCCACTACCCTACCGGTAATGTTTCTCTCCTGCGCCCAGGACGTATGTACGCATACGCCGAGTACCAGGATGATCATTAGTAGTTTTGCTTTCATACAGTAATCGTTTAGTTGTTTCACAAAATGATTTTTCGATTGGGCCGGAAGTCTTCTTTCGACCCATATCAAAGCTGTAGAAAAGCCTTCCCGGTAAAAACACGATGGTTGGGGGCAGTCTTACCCCATGGAATGGGGGATTTGTTAAGCATAATTTGGTTTTAACTCACCACTAGCGTGTAAAATGACGTTTCAACTAACTTTGGGAGCATGATGAGGTATAACCTACTGCTGATATTATTTATGATGTGTTCGTCCACTTTTGGTCAGGGAGCTAAGGAGCGAAAAGTGGCCAAGCTGATCGATAAAGGGAAATATGAGAAAGCGCTCAAAAAAGCCAATGACGCTATTCGCAAAAACGAATCCGCTGAAGCCTCTCATCTCAGAGGCTACTACTTTTCGCTCATCAATGAATCGACTTTGGCGATTGAGGATTATGACAAAAGTATCGCCATAAATCCCTCCTACGCGCAAGCCTACTTTGATCGGGCACATAGCTACTTTATTGATGGACAGTCTGACAAAGCAGTAGAGGACTACAATAAGGTCATACAGCTAGACCCCAACTATGTAGAGGCTTACCTCAACCGGGGAACCGTCAAACTTGAGCAAGGTAATACTCGTGGTGCTTGTAGGGACTGGAGTACTGCTGCAAGCCTAGGCCTGGACTTTGCCAATGAGATCATAGCCGTCAACTGCGAGGGGTATTAGATCGTGGGCACAGCTATATGATCAAAACCTGATTTTTGTCATGCTAATGGAAAATCAAGGTCAGGAAAATTCCTCAGAGACTGACTCATCTTTGAAGCTGTGATCAGGTTGTCAGACAAACCACAAAATTAAAAGATGGAATACTTACTTCGAACCGATTTGACTTTCAGACAGATGTTGGCCAAGCTTTATCAAGAGCTGTCAATCGAAAAAAGTGACCCCCTGATGCAACAGCTGGACATTGCCGCGAAGTATGAACTGATCAGGATGAAAAGTGAAGGGTTGCTTCAATTTGATGAAAGGGCTATCTCTCTTTCAGAGCAAGGTAAAGACTCGCTCAACCTGATTTCACACCTAAGACAAGTAGGCTGATTATTTATTCTTAAGGTCTCCCCTCTTTATAGACTTGATGAACTCAGCCCAGGCGAAAGGGTTGAGAAGAGGAATAGATCTGGGTTGGTAGCGATCCTGTACTGATAGCATCTGCTGATCCATATAGTAGCGATGATTGGCTCCAGCACTCATCGGCTCATTGCCATACATCCTTCTCAGTAGCTCATCACCCAGCGATCGCTGCATATTGTCCAGGTCTTCCTGATAAGGCAGCTCATAGGCCAAAATCGCTTTCTTGAATAGCTCCTCTGTCGGATATGGAAAAATCGTGATCTCAGGGAGCATCGTTGTGTCAGGGAGTAACTCAATGATCACAGTAATCTTATCTCCCTGATCCTCCGGGATGATCAGGCTTTGCTTTTCATAGCCCACCGCACTGACCACCACGCTATCATTGGGCAGTACCGGCATTGAATAATATCCGTAGGGATTGGAGGTCGTACCTCGTCCTGCCTTTGGCACGTAAATATGGACGCCTGACACTCCGGAAATACTATCTTCACCAACAACAATGCCTGAGAACTGGATAACTCTCCGACCCCCTTGTGCTTGCGCATCAACAGTGACCTCTGTCATCAAAATGATGAAAAGAGCAGCTACAAAAACGTATTTTAGGAGGTTGATCATCGGCTTTTAGACATATAATGCATGGAAGCAAACTTCGGTTGACCGGAGAGCGGCAAAACTAGCAAATAAAAACCATTTGCCTTGATACCCACTATATTTGCATTGTGCTTTTGAGGATGTAACTTCCATTGAATTAAACCATGAGACTCAAGAATTTTACTCTTTATTACGGTAGTCAAATCTTCAAATCATTCTCGGATGAGTCGAGGATCAGAATACTCAACGTGCTATTCTACCGTCAGGAAGCGTGCATCTCCGACCTGGAGCAAATCCTTGATTTTACGCAAACGAAAACCTCCAGGCATATCTCCTATCTACGCAATGCGGGACTTGTGAGTTCCCGAAAAGTAGACCAATTCATTTTCTACACTGTAAAAGATGAGGTGTACGATATTGTCATCCAGATATTCAGATTCCTGAAAAGAGATGTGCAGTTGGAAAAAGATCTGGATGCCTATGATGCGATGTACTCCAATAGAGAGCTGTCCGCCAACAAAATTGAGAACAAGTCCTGGAAAGCATAGTTGATAGGCCATGGCAGACCAAAAATATACTCATCTTCTATTCGATCTGGACCACACGCTCTGGGACTATGACAAAAATGCAGCCGAGACGTTAACTGAACTCTACGAAGAGTTCGGTCTTGAAGAAACAGGCAACTTTTCGTCTGAGCAATTGGTCGAAGTGTTCTTTGAAGTCAATGAGCAGCTCTGGGCGAGTTACAACACGGGTCAGATCTCAAAGCATGCCATCAGAACACAGCGGTTTAAGAAGGTTTTTGATAAACTCGGCCTCCCACTTCAGCACTTCCCGGTGGACTTTGATTACAGATATGTGTACGGCTGTCCTCAAAAGTCTCACACTATGAAATATGCCAAAGAGATGCTGGACTACCTGCTACCTAAATATAAAATGCACATCATCACCAACGGCTTCAATGATGTACAGTCTGTCAAACTGGAGAAATCAGGCCTTGCACGGTACTTCGATCAGGTGATTACCTCGGAATCTTGCGGAGCAAAAAAGCCTTCCGAAAGAATCTTTGAGTACACCCTTGAAAAAATAAATGCCGATAGGAGCGAGTGTATCATGATTGGTGATAACCTCAACACTGATATACAAGGCGCCATCAACGCCAATATCGATCAGGTGTACTTCAATCCTACCGGAAAATCACATAATCACAAAGTGACAAAGGAGATCAGTTGTCTCTCCCATTTGAAGTCACTATTCTAAGGAAGCCTGAATGGTAATGCCTAGATTTGTGTTGTAATTCTTGATAGCAACAAACCCATAAAAAAATGCCAAAAGGAGTATATGAAGTGCCGCTTCCATCGAATGAGCCGGTGCTGAGCTACGCGCCGGGATCTGATGAAAAGGAAGCCCTGAAAGCCGCTGTAAAAGAAATGAGAAAGACGGAAATCGACGCTCCGATGCATATCGGAAGTGAAGAGGTCCGCACAGGTAATAAAATCCGTATGTCGCCTCCTTATGAGCATAAGCATACGCTGGGCTATTTCCATGAGGGAGATACCTCCCATGTGGAGTTGGCGGTCAACGCTGCTCTAGGCGCTAAGGAGGCTTGGGCCAACTTAAGCTGGGAGCACAGAGCTAGCATATTCTTAAAGGCTGCAGACCTCATCGCCGGGCCCTACCGCGCAAAAATCAATGCTGCCACCATGCTGGGCCAGTCTAAAAATGCTTTTCAGGCGGAGATCGATGCATCTTGTGAGTTCATAGATTTTCTGAGGTTCAATGTAGCCTTCATGACTGAGATTTATGAAGGGCAGCCTGAGTCCTCTCCCGGTGTTTGGAACCGTCTTGAGTACCGTCCATTAGAAGGTTTTGTTTTTGCGATTACCCCCTTCAATTTCACAGCTATTGCCGGAAACCTTCCAGCTTCAGCCGCGATGATGGGTAATACGGTCGTGTGGAAGCCGGCTTACACACAGGTGTACTCGGCCCAGGTCATCATGCAGGTATTCAAAGAAGCGGGGCTTCCTGATGGTGTCATCAATCTGATCTATGTGGATGGTCCGGTAGCCGGTGATGTGATTTTCAAGCACCCGGACTTTGCAGGACTGCACTTCACTGGAAGCACTGGTGTATTCCAGCACCTTTGGAAAACCATCGGAGAGAACATTAAAAACTATCGAACCTATCCGAGAATCGTAGGTGAAACAGGTGGTAAAGACTTCATTGTCGCTCATAAATCTGCAGATGCCAAAGCTTTGGCAACTGGTATTATTCGCGGGTCATTCGAGTTTCAGGGACAGAAATGCAGCGCCTCTTCGCGAGCATATATTCCTGATAATCTGTGGGCTGAAGTAAAGGAGTACCTTCGCGAAGACATCAAGAGTATCAAGATGGGTACACCAGAAGACTACACGAACTTTGTGAATGCCGTTATTGACGAAAGGTCATTTGACAAAATCGCCTCTTACATTGATCAAGCAAAGAATGATAAAATGGTAGAGGTCATCGCGGGAGGTGGTTATGACAAATCTGTCGGCTACTTTATAGAGCCTACAATCTTATTGGCACATGATCCTATGTACCGTACGATGTGTGAGGAGATATTTGGCCCTGTTATCACAATCTATGTTTATCAAGCAGAGCGCTTCGAAGAGACATTGGAGCTTGTGGACAAAACTTCTCCTTATGCGCTCACAGGTGCAGTCTTCAGTCAGGATCGCTACGCCGTGGAATTGGCTACCAAGAAGCTTGTGAATGCCGCTGGTAACTTCTACATCAATGACAAGCCAACTGGAGCTGTTGTAGGTCAGCAGCCATTTGGAGGTGCCAGAGGCTCTGGTACGAATGATAAGGCAGGATCTTATCTCAACCTACTGCGATGGGTAAGCCCGAGGACAATCAAAGAAACTTTGGTGCCCCCTCATGACTATCGCTATCCATTTTTACAAGAAAGTTGATTCGTAAGATCAACGAGAATCAAAGTCACTCGCTTAACTTCGAGTGACTTTTTTTATGCCCGCTAAAATCGCCACCCCAATCGCTCTTATCATGGCCGCAACCGGCGTGGTGCTATTCTCCACCAAGGCGGTAATGGTCAAGTTGGCTTATCCTTATGGTGTTGATCACGTATCGCTATTGGTTCTAAGGATGGTATTTGCTTTACCCATTTACCTGGTGATTGATTTTTTCTGGAACAAAAAACCAGAGGAGGTTGAGCTTGGTCCTAAGGACTACCTGGGAGTAATTATAGCCGGGGTAGTGGGCTACTACCTGGCTAGTCTTTTTGATTTTCAGGGTCTTCTTTACATTTCTGCGAGTTTGGAGAGGCTCATCCTCTTTACCTATCCGACTATCGTCATCCTCATTTCCAGGTTCTTCCTTAAAGAACAGATCAGTGCAAAACAGTATTTAGGTATAGGCATCACCTACTTTGGCATGCTCATTATTTTTTCTCCAAGGCTCTTTATCTCACCCGACCCTGAATTCTGGAAAGGAGTAGGCCTGGTCTTCTTAAGTGCGCTGACCTATGCTTTCTTTCTCGTAACCAGTGGCAAATACGTTCCGAGGTTTGGTACGGTGAGATTCACCGCATGGTCGCTTAGCATTTCGGCGATATGCGTCATGATACATTTTGGCCTGACATCACAAGCATCCATATTGAGTAATCCATCTGAAGTCTATTATCTGGGAGGAGCCATGGCCATTTTCGCTACGGTGATACCTTCTTTTCTCATCTCTGCCGCCATCAGACGAATGGGAGCCTCCAATATGTCCATCATCGGTAGCCTTGGCCCGGTTTCCACCATACTACTAGCAATCCTCTTTCTAGGAGAGTCGCTCGACTGGTATCAGGTGATAGGTGCGGTAGTGGTGATAGGAGGTGTGGTGTGGGTGAGTCGTGGGAGGTGATCTCAAGTTCAACGAAAGCTGCGGCACAAATTCACTTTTTTTTACTTGAATTGGGTTTTTTGGTTGTTCTGGATTGGGTTTTGATGAATTTGACATCTTAGGGATTATTCCCGGAAGTCTTGCTGAAATCAAACGGCTTCATGTCCATATTTTTGATTAAGGTTTACCCGGAATACAATTACTTACAAAAAGTTAAGCCACATACTCTGAAGCCCTGTTTTGCCACGCATTTACTCGAGAGTGGAACTAATCTGAGATACATACAAACCTTACTCGATCACATAAACCCGAAGACTACCGAAATCTATACCCATGTAAGTACAAGCAAGTTAGATGATGTCAAAAGCCCATTAGGTTTAATGAGATAGAAGGGTATATTTGAAAGGTAGATAACGCACGTAGTGAGCGTTACTTAAATGTTATATGCTAGGGAAACGGTGACAAGAAAACCAAAAAATCCGACTTGGAAATTTCAGAAAGCGCACTCTCCAATGGCGAGAGCACTATTTGAGCAGAATAAGATTATTTTACCAGAAGCCATCTCAAAATGTTTTTGATACCGAAAAAAGGAAGATTTTGCTGTTAGACAAGGCGCTAAAACGGAGCATAGCCATAGCTACGCGACGCTTTTCGCAACGCAGTATGGCAAGAAAAGACCCTTTTGTAGGTCAAAGGATATTTTGAGATGATTTCTAAACAGTTACTAAAGCAAACACATGCAACAGATCTCTTTTTGGCAAACATGGGTAGTGGTAGGCTTGCTGATGGCGATGACCGCAACAGTTACAGCACAAGAAGGTGAGCTCACTCTTGATGACCTGTTCACCACACCAAAACTGACGGGAACAACCCCGTCCCAACCTGCGTGGGCACCTAACAGCGAGCACTTCGCCTTTTCCTGGAGTGAACCAGGAAATCCTGGGCGTGGGCTCTGGGTATCCACAAGTGACGGGAAGGAAGTGCGCCTCATTTCCAATACGGCATCCGCATCAGTGCGCGATATGGCATGGGCCGACAAGAACACAATCATCACCCTGCGAGGTGACAACCTATGGCAGACATCACTGAGCCAGGGAGACGACCTCCAGTTTATGCCCGTCGAGGCAGGTGCACATAACCTGTCGATATCGCCAAGCGGTAAGCAAGCAGCTTATATACGAAACGGTGACCTGTGGCTTGCTGACTTCCCTTCCAAACAGAATCGTCCCCTCACCAAGATCGGTATCGCCAGCCTCTCGAGCTTACCAAAAGGGCGCTACAGCCGACCGGAACGTGAAATCGGTCCGGGCATCTGGAGTGGCCCAACGTACAAGTGGTCCCCGGATGGCAAGACCATCGCCTGTCACGTTGTTGACCGACGCGAGATGCGAAAGGTGCCGTTCCCGGATTACCTCGCTGACGAAACCAATCCCAACGAGGTACGCCGAAGTTACCCGGGCGATCCAAACGAGATTCGCAGGGTTGGCCTACTCGATGTAGAGACCGGTACCATTACGTACCTCGATTTGCCAGACCCGCACGCCAACCAGGTCATAGACTTCAACTGGTCACCGGACGGTGCGCTGCTGGTGGATACCGCATCCGACACAGCTGTTGAACGTAAGCTGTTCGTCGTTGCACCCGGAGAAAGCCAACTTCGCGAGATTTGGCAAGGTGTTCGAGAGACACGCATGTATACCTCGTTTGGATCTAGCTGGCATCCCGATGGAAAGAACGTCGTTTTCTTAAGCGATATGGGTGATCGCTACAGCCTTTATACGATTGATGCCTCACCGTCTAAAGATCTTCCGAAGCTCCTGACAGATCCGTCCTACGATGTGCTGTCCGCCCCTACTATTGCTGGTAATGCACTTTTTTATACAGGAAACGGCGTGAATCCGTATGAGCAACATGTGTATCGCCTGAGTATGTCCGACGGTGATCCCGAGCAGGTGACGCGTCTTTCTGGCCAAAACGTGGGCTACCCCTCACCGGATGGCCGGCACCTGGTGTTCATGCATAGCAACGACACATCACCGCCCGAGCTCTACGTGGTAAGCAGCGAGGGTGGTGACGCTACCCGAGTAACCCACTCGCCATTACCGGCCTTCACGGAGCGAACCTGGGCAGCTGCAGAATACGTTAGTTTCCCCAGTCTTGTAGATGACTACACGCTGCATGCCCGAATTATGAAACCTACCAACATGCAGCCCGGTAAGAAGTATCCAGTGCTATTTGGGCCCGTGTATTCGAATACAGCTAGGAACCGCTGGGCCGGGAACTACAGCCTCATACAGCAATTCTTGGTCAAGAAGGGATATATTATTGTGCAGGTGGATTCACGTGGTAGCAACGGTTACGGCCGAGCATTCCGCGAAGAGTTCCTGCTAGGCTTTGCCGATCAAGACATTGAGGATTATGCGAGTGCAGTTAGCTACATGGAGTCACTGGATTATGTCGATCCTGATCGCATCGGCATCTGGGGCAGCAGTTACGGGGGCACGCTCTCTGTTTATTCGCTGTTGATGAAGCCGGGGTTATTCCAGGTGGGTGTTGCCGCTGCGGCGGCTGTAGACCCGCTGTTCTTTGGCACAGACGATGTTGCGATTGTTCGTAGGCCACAGACACACCCGGATATCTTCGAAAGAAAAGCCATCAACTATGCAGCGAACCTGGAGGATAAACTCCTGTTCATCCATGGCATTCAGGATCATGTAGTGCCATTTAAAACGACGGCAGTGTTAGCTGAAGAACTTATTAAACAGGGCAAGGACTTTGACTTTGCGTTTGCACCGGGTGCGACGCACGGATGGAGCCGAGAGCAGTATTACAATCGCTACCTGTTTGGCAAGATCATCGAATACTTTGACCGACACTTGGCCGTGCCGTCTGAGTAGCTGCCTGTCAGCCGGCAGACTGGTTTACTGGTTTACTGAGATCTTGATACGAGGCGTTGAGGAACGCCGGGCAGATTTTAGAACGCCACATAATCGCGGAGACGGCTGTGAGCCACTAAGCGTGCCCCACTAGGCGTGCCCCATAAGCCCCAGCCTGCCCCACCTAAAAGAGTGGGTATGCCTCCTTGCAGGCAGCCGCACACCACCGTGCGTATGCTAACGCCGATGCTTCAGCATAGGCACTACGGGTCTCGTATTGAGCCCGGCGTGGAACGGGTTCGTTAAGTAATAGAGATACTTTGGCGTAATGTTCGCTAAGGAATTGATAGCCTCATTTCCTCAGACGATCATCACATAACTACCTATTCGCTATTATTACGATTGACTTTCAGTAAAAATCCCTTTAGTAATTCAGAATCAATCAGCAGCGGTAAAATAGAAGATTGGGCGGATCAGGGTGGACAAAAAAAAGAGTTATACAAATTGTATAACTCTTTTTTGAATTTATCAAGCTCCTCCTCTTGGGCTCGAACCAAGGACCCCCTGATTAACAGCCTGTCATATAGATCTGTATATCAGCAGTTTAATACAAATCCATTGTCACATTGTTTGCGACATTTTAAATGTTTTTTTATCTTTATTTTTTATAATTTTCTGCCTATTCATACCCGTTGAAGTTAAAAAAACGAACCTTAGAGCATCTGATCTGCACTCACAGGACATGTTCGAAAACACATATTTTCGAATCGCCAATGGAGAGTAAAAACAGACAATCAGCGAGAAACATCGATCGTGTCTGATGGAGGGTAGGCATGTCTAGGTACTCCTGGAGGATGGAGCTGTCACTGGAGCTTAAGTAAGATCAAAATGGTTGCCGATAAAATTCCTTCCTCTTCTTCATTCCCATTTTGTCAAAATAGGATACTCAAACCTTTTTAGCTTCTATGGGAAATCTAATCATCAGTACGTTCAGGATAAAATTATCGTAACTGTTCCTCTAGCTATTAGCTTAGTTGTTATCCCTTAAATGAAAATATGGTCTTAAGTATATTGTTTCTACAATACTTAACTCGATCGACTATTCTCTTTTTAAAAGTAGGAGGATGATCCAAATTTATTCCCTGATCCGATAGAACCGTTGAAATATCATCAAGCATAGTATCCATCTCATTCTGAGTCTGACGACCAATTTGCTTATCCGTGATGTTCAACAGATCAATAAAATCGATTCTAATTTTATAACAACTTTCTTTAAGTTCAATGAGTATTTCAGATCGGTTACTCTCAGAGTTGGATGCCTTTTCTAGAGATTCTAAAATATTTTCAAACCCACTGTTAAGCAGGTCGATATTGGGAAGTACGATTAATTCTTTAAACCAGCTTAACCTTACTGTACTACTGTTTAGTAGATCAGAAGAAGTTCTGTCTTTCTTATCTTGCTTTTTTTGATAAATGAAAACATATAGAGCTAGAGCGACTCCAATTAAGGCTATTAGAGTTTCTAGAGCTAGAGAGTAAATCTCTATTGTCTCAAGGGCGTTAAGGCAGTTACAGAATTGCAACCTAATTAAATCAATGCATGAGTATCCCTTAGAATTCGATCAATTGCTTCGTCCAGATCACGATTAATATTGTATTCACCTTTACAGGTAAACGTGAATTTGTTCTTGAGTCCTTCACTACCGAGTTTGGTTACTACATTAACGAGGAACTCTTCTAAAAACGAAGGGTTAATCGAGTAAACATCGTCAGGAACAACAACTTCAATTTTATCTGCTGTTTCTTCAATACTGTCTATTCCAGATTTCATTCGCACATATTCTCCACCATCGCGACCGGTGAAAACTTTTGCTCCCTTAACTCTAAAGTCCTCTAAATTTATTATTTCTGAGGTCATATCTTTGTATTTTAGTTAGGCTCCAATTACATCCCCTTCACTAATTAGAATATTTGCACTTATCATAGTGCCTGGAAAATAAGAGTCGGCAAATTTAACATAATTCTTATCAGGTTTAACGGATATGTCATTCTCTTTGTTAAAGGCCATGACTTGAAACGTAGAATCGCCTTTTATTATTTCGCCAATTTTATACGTACCATCGAAAGAAATACGCGTGTTTCCTGACAAAAGTGTCAATCTGGAAATACTGTCCATAATTGCACCTCCCTTTAAGTTAAAAAAACTATCTATAAAACGTATGGATCCGTTTCCTCTTCTTTTATAGTTGTCTTTGGATGTTACTCCTTCTTGTAATGCGTAAAGTGTCCATAGGGTTTCTTCTTCAAACTCTCTAATCATAAAGAAGTTTCTTGTCGTATATTCTGCTGACAATTCCTCCATGCGTCTAACAATGTGCTTAGTGGGGCATTCAGGATCCTTAAACTGCTCATATATGGTTTTTCCAAAATTAAAAATCACCAATTTGAACAGCCCAAAATGACTCCCTTCCTCATTTTTTTCTCTGAATAGACCAACAGAATATCTACAGTTAATTGACGAGTGTTCAAAAGCGTTTATAAGTATTTCACCAATTACTTGACTTAAATCCCTTTTCGCGTCTCCAGTCAACTTCCTACCCATCCGCTCTAAGCAATCAATTACGTAATCAACAAGATGAGTAGTATCAATTGCTTTATAATCCTTTGCTTCCTCAACCTGAACATCTCTCCTCTCACACAAACGGTAAGGAATTATGTCGTCAAATTTTATTTCCTCACCGCTAACATGGATAGCATATGAACCCACCGAATAAAGAAGTTTTCTACTTTCAGTTGATAGTTTGTTTAGTCCCGTAAGACTCAAATTCGACTTGATTCCAGCTCGTCGGTTTTTCCGAAAATATTCCAAATAGTCCTTTAATATGATGTCTAAAAAAATTTGAGCATCTAAGTCTAACCTCGAACAATGAGTATAATCTATTTCCAGCCTGGGCGTATGTTGATTCCTAAGTTTAAGTAGTATCCGATAAATGACTTTAAAACTATCTTCCGGACTGTCGGTTAAAGAGAATTTTTTGGGTATGAAAATTTTAGAATGTCTCTTTCCTCCTAGTTTTGCCCCAAAAATATCACGTTTGCTATAGATATAATTGAGAACTTCACTGTAATCATAAACAGTAGGTTTAGCTTGACTATTACCTAGTTTGGGAGTTTTGGGTATGAAATTCCCACTCAACAATCGCTTTTTTCCTCTACGCTTTAATTCTTTAAGGAATCTTTTATACCCTTTTTGGGTCCAATAGCGTTGCTTGTGTTTTATATTACTCAAGAAAAATAATGGCTAATAGGTTAATTGATATATCGCAAGAATAACAAATTGTATTGGAACAATAAGCAGTTTATTGAGCATTGGATAATGCAACTAAATGAGTATTGACATGCAGGAGTATAAATGATTATTTATACCGCCATCTCATAAATTATTTTGATATAACATTTAACTGTAATACGAGGTAACCTCCTGTCCTAGACCAAGGCATAAACTATGATTGAGGGTGTTTTGTGATTACCTCAGATAATCCAACTTGAGGAATATATCTTTCTCAAAACTATCGTCGCATCCATTGTTACTTTCATTGTCACCAAATAAGCGCCTATAGCGTTTAAACGCGTAATGAGCGCAATTGATGTGACAATGAACAACTAGAAGAGAGTGGTGCTTTCAACGAATAATCATAAAAAACCCTTCACACGTTGCGTATGAAGGGTTTTTAGAAGCTCCTCCTCTTGGGCTCGAACCAAGGACCCCCTGATTAACAGTCAGATGCTCTAACCAGCTGAGCTAAGGAGGAATGATTTTCGGTTTGCAATATTAGAGGTAAGCTAAGTATTCTCAAAACAAGCCAACGCTTTTTTTCATGCCACCATGAATATTGTTGTATTGTCTTTGACTCAGGACAAAATGGACAAGCCTAATTCTTAAAATGCTGCCAATAAGGCAGAATATTTGGCAATCTCACACACAATTCTGTCATTATGACCTCATTTCTCTATGAAAAACGAATGGCACAGAATTTACTAATAGTGAATTGTAATAATTGTTAACCTTAAAACTCTAAATATTATGTCACTTATTAAATACAATACCAGCGATTACAGACCTGTAAGTTTCAACAGTTTTCTGGACAGATTTTTCAATGAGGGCTTTGATCCTTCAGCCACTGGCGGAAGCAGATTCACTCCGCAGGTAGACATCTTCGAGAATGAGAAGGCCTTTGAAATTCAACTGGCTGTACCCGGAATGAACAAGAACGATTTCGCCATCGAAATGAACGACGGAATGTTGACACTCAGCGGAGAGCGCAAGTTTGAGAAAGAAAAGAATGACAAGAACTTTCATTCTATCGAATCACACTACGGTTCATTCAAGAGGAGCTTCCATCTGCCTAAGGAAATCAAAGCAGATAAAGTGGAGGCCAAATATGAAAATGGCATCTTGTATGTAACCGTGCCGAAAGACGAAAAACAATTGATGACCAGACAAATCAGCGTGAAGTAGTCAAATCAGTGAAGTACGAAAAAGGGCGACTCGATCGCCTTTTTTCGTTAAATAATGTTAACAGCATATCCTTGGTACTAGAGGACACGTTCTAACAGGGACGATCAAATTTTATAAAGACGAAACGGTAATATGGATAAGAAACAGATATTGATAGGAATGCTATTTTCCTCCTTTTTTGGAGGATTAGTAGCTATAGGAGGATATTCCTTGCTCCAGGAACCCTCTGATCCCTTGATTCAAAATCAGCAAAACGATAACCTTAAGTTTACCAACTACAGCATAGATACTACCGAGGCGATTGTGCCGGCAGGATTAAATTTTGTTTATGCCGCCAATACGGTGACTCCAGCTGTAGTGCACATCAGGACTATCGTGAATGCACCAGAGGGTTCGGTAAGGAATCCGCTTGACAGCTGGATGAGAGATTATTTTGGAGAGCAGGGCAGGCCCCAGCAGCGACAAGGTATGGGAGCGGGATCCGGGGTGATCATCTCACCTGACGGATACATTGTTACGAATAACCATGTGGTGGATAATGCTTCGGAAATAGAAGTGCTACTCAATGATAATCGCACATTCGAGGCAGAAGTTGTTGGGGTAGACCCAACCACAGATTTGGCTGTTTTGAAGATAGATCAAAATGATCTTCCTACACTCCAATTCGGTAATTCCGATAGGGTGCAAATAGGTGAATGGGTACTGGCCGTTGGCAATCCCTTTGAGTTCCGCTCGACAGTAACGGCTGGTATCGTAAGCGCAAAAGCGAGGAATATAGGCATTCTCAGGAATAGAAATAACCTACAGATCGAATCTTTTATACAGACTGACGCGGCTGTCAATCCTGGCAACAGTGGTGGCGCATTGGTCAACTTGAGAGGTGAACTTGTGGGCATCAATACGGCTATAGCCACGCCAACAGGCACTTTTGCAGGATACTCCTTCGCAGTGCCAACTTCTCTTGTAGAAAAGGTGGTTGGGGATCTGATTGAGTTTGGAGTTGTGCAGCGTGCGCTTCTTGGAATCTCTATCACAGATGTCAATTCGGAGTTATCTGAAAGAGAAGAGCTTGGCGTCATGTTCGGCGTATACATCGCCTCTGTCAATGACGGAAGTGCGGCCTCTGACGCAGGACTCGAATCCGGTGATGTGATCGTTGCGATCAATGGACGCGAAGTAAAAAGTGTCTCTGAACTGCAAGAGCAAGTGGCCATCAACCGTCCTGGAGATCGCGTGCTGGTAGACTACATACGGGATGGGAAGAGAAGAAATGTACAGGCTATACTAAAAAACACGCTTGGAACGACGGAGGTAGTAGAAGCAAGAAATACAGTGATCATCGAAGGGGCAACTTTCGAAGAAGTCTCGAGTCAACTCAAAGAAGATCTTGAGCTCGAGGGAGGTGTCAGTATCACCGAAATTGAGAGGGGTAAATTTGCCGACGCAGGTATTAAAGCAGGCTTTATCATCACAAGTATTGATAAGCGGCCTATTGCTACTGTCCAGGACTTATCTTCCACGCTCCAACGACTTAATCGCGGCAATGGAATACTTATTGAAGGAGTATATCCCAATGGGGACAAGGCCTACTACGGCATAGGTTGGTAGTCCACGCTGCTACCGGAAATAAATGAAATCAGATGGCTGCCTTGAGCAGCCATTTTTTTTAGCTTTGCGCCAACATTTTTAACCCACAAAATAGATGTCTGATCAATTTGGAATTAAAAACGCACTCAAAAACCTTGGCCTATCGGATCAAAATGATGGCTCATCAACTGGTGCCCAATGGATACCTTCAACTGGTGCCTACATCGACTCTTTCTCTCCGGTCGATGGCCAGAAAATCGGCTCTGTAAAAGAGACTGATGATACCGCCTATGAAAAGATCATGTCGGAAGCCGCCATTGCTTATAAAGTATGGCGGACAAAACCCTCCCCACAGCGTGGTGAAATCGTAAGGCAGATCGGTGAAGAACTCCGCGTTCATAAGGCTGACCTGGGCAAACTAGTCTCTTACGAGATGGGCAAATCCTACCAGGAAGGGCTGGGTGAAGTACAGGAGATGATCGATATCTGTGATTTTGCAGTAGGTTTATCCCGACAACTTTACGGCCTTACCATGGACTCTGAGCGTCCAGGTCATCGCATGTATGAGCAGTGGCATCCTATCGGAATAGTTGCCATCATTTCTGCATTCAACTTCCCGGTAGCGGTATGGAGCTGGAACTCTATGATCGCGTGGGTGGCTGGGGATGTGTGTGTATGGAAGGGGTCAGAAAAAACACCCCTCTGCTCTATCGCCTGCCAAAACATCATCCAAAAAGTATTTGCGAAAAATGACGTGCCTGAAGGCGTGAGCTGTATCGTAACTGGTGGTCGCACACTCGGTGAAAAAATGTCAAATGATCAGCGTATCCCTCTGGTTTCAGCTACAGGCTCAGTGAGAATGGGCAAAGCTGTTGCCCAGGCAGTTGGAGCTCGATTAGGCCGCTCTCTTCTGGAGCTTGGCGGTAACAACGCCATCATAATTAGCAAGGAAGCTGATCTTGAAATTGCCATCCTAGGAGCGCTCTTTGGTGCTGTCGGTACCGCTGGTCAGCGATGTACGACAACAAGGCGTCTCATCGTCCATGAAGATATATTTGATGAGGTGGCTTCACGACTGGAGAAGGGCTACAGCCAACTCAGCATAGGCAGTCCCCTGGATGAGAACAATCACGTGGGGCCGCTGATAGACACTGACGCTGTGGCCAGCTACAACAGGGCAATCGCTGCTGTCAAGAAAGAAGGTGGCAGAGAAATAGTTGGCGGTGGCGTACTCGAAGGCCAAGGGTATGAATCAGGCTGCTACGTGAAGCCTGCCATCTTCGAAGTGCAGAACAGTTTTGATATAGTTCAAAATGAGACTTTTGCACCGATACTCTACATGATGAAGTACAAGACGCTAGATGAGGCGATTGAGCTACAGAATGGAGTTCCTCAAGGGCTGTCATCCGCTATTATGACATTGAATCTACGAGAAGCCGAACAGTTCCTGACCAATGCAGGGTCTGACTGTGGTATCGCCAACGTGAATATCGGCACCAGCGGTGCTGAGATCGGTGGAGCATTTGGTGGTGAGAAAGAGACCGGCGGTGGACGTGAGTCAGGTTCTGATGCCTGGAAAGCCTACATGCGCAGACAGACCAATACGATCAACTATTCTTCTGAGCTTCCGCTAGCGCAGGGAATTAAGTTTGATCTATAAGTTTAACTCATAGGTGAAAAAAAGGCTCAATCTGAAAATCAGATTGAGCCTTTTTTATACCCCAGAATAAGCTTAGTAAAATAAAAAAAGCACCTCTAAAGGTGCTTTAAGTGGAGAATATCGGAATCGAACCGATGACCTCTACACTGCCAGTGTAGCGCTCTAGCCATCTGAGCTAATCCCCCATAAGGAAGGCAAAAGTAATAATTTGCCTTTACTAATCTAATACTCGCCGCGCCTTGATATAAATCTTTTGATAATAATCAGACATCAGGTTGGCTTCCACCACACCCAGCTTGGTAGAGGCATGAATAAAGCGCACATCATCCTTCCCTCGCACATCTGTCACCAGTCCCACGTGGGTGATCTTTCTTTTCTTCTTCCCCGCAGCGAAAAACACCAAATCACCCTTTTTCAATTTTTTGACGGAAACACCCTGCCCTGCTTTACTCTGTTCTGCTGAAGTTCTGGGTATGGGCATGTCTATCGCTTCAAACGAACGCATCAGTAGACCGGAGCAGTCCATCCCGGATCGGGATGTCCCTCCATACATATATTTGACTCCCGTATAGGATCTGGCTGTCCTCACTAATACATCGGCAGGATCTGTCCTGGATTTGCGACTGCTCTTGCACGACACGATAAGCATAGCCGCTGAGAAAATTAAAGCACACCAAAAAGATAATCGCACGGATTAAAATTAACCACGTCCTTTACAAATCACCAGCATATCGTTAACATAGCCTCAAATTACATAGAGCCATGAGGCAATTACACAAAATACTGCTTCTAGATACATCTCTGCTAGAAAAAACTTCTGTCTCTAGATTAACCTTTACATAATTTTTATGTGTGGAATCACTGGCGTCATGGCATTCAACGAAGTGGGGAGAATTCATCTCATCCACCTCACCAATGCTACGTCCACACTTCGGCACAGAGGTCCCGATCACCAAAACACATCGCTATTTCATCATGTTGGTCTGGGGCATAGACGCCTGTCCATCATAGATACAAGCGATGTTTCTCATCAGCCCATGGCTGACCCATCTGGTAGATATCACCTGGTGTTCAACGGTGAGATCTACAACTACAAGAGCCTCAGAGCCACACTTACACGAGCTGGTCATAGCTTCATCACTGAAGGCGACACTGAGGTCTTGCTCAAAGCCTATATACACTGGGGTAGTGACTGCCTGGAAAAACTCAACGGATTCTTCGCCTTCGCGATATACGATCAGGAGAAGGAAGAAATCTTTATTGCTCGTGATCGTATCGGCATCAAGCCACTGCTCTATTTTGAAGATGAGGACAAATTCCTTTTTGGGTCGGAGCTCAAGGCATTACTCGCTTATGGTATCCCAAAAGAGATCGATCATACCGCCCTCTTCAGCTATCTCCAGCTCAACTATACACCGGCTCCCCTGACGATGATCCAAGGGGTCAAAAAGCTGGAACCCGGTCACTACATTCGGGTACGTAAAAAATCAGTAGAAGTAGCAGCGTACTATCAGCTACCGCTCCCTACCGGAAGAATAACCGACTATGCTCAGGCGAAAGAGCAACTGGAGAAAGTGTTGGAAGAGAGTGTGCAGGCGAGACTAGTGTCGGATGTGCCGCTGGGTTCATTTTTGAGTGGCGGGATCGATTCTTCGGTGATCGCAGGTCTGGCGAGTAGACACAAACCCGACTTGGCTACCTTCTCTATCGGTTTTAAGGATCAGCCGTATTTCGACGAGACTGAGTACGCGCGATTGGTCGCCAGGAAATTTGGGACGTCACATGAAGTGTTTTCCATCACTTCACAGGATATGCTCGAAAGTATTGATGAGGTATTGGCGGCTATAGACGAGCCGTTTGCTGACTCCTCAGCGATCCCGGTACATATGCTCTGCCGCGAAACACGCAAGCTGGCAACTGTGGCATTATCAGGAGACGGAGCAGACGAGATTTTCTCCGGTTACAATAAGCACTCCGCCTGGATTCGGTCGCTTCAGCGCAATCCGACAAAAGCGCTCATCTCTACTCTGCTTCCTGTCTGGAAGCTGATGCCAAAATCTCGCTCAGGTGCATTGGGCAACTTATTTCGTCAGTTGGAGCGATTTGGTGCCGGGCTTAAGCTATCTCCCAAAGAGCGCTACTGGCGGTGGGCGGCCATCACCGATGCAGAGACGGCTGCCAGCTGGCTAAGCAAGCAACTTGAAGACCCGTCGCAATTCGAGCAAATCAAGCAAGGCTACCTCGCCCAGCTCGACCCTCCTGATATTGGTCATTTTTTGCATACTGATTCAAAACTCGTATTGCCTAACGACATGCTCACCAAGGTGGATATGATGTCTATGGCCAATAGCCTAGAGGTACGTGTCCCTTTCCTCGATCATCATGTGGTCGATTTCGCTTTTCAGCTTTCTGATGATTTCAAGATCAACGGTCAGATGAGAAAGCGCATCTTGCAGGACACCTTCAGGGACCTCCTACCAGAAAAACTATACAACCGACCAAAGAAAGGATTTGAGGTGCCGCTACTTTCATGGCTCAAAAATGAGCTCAGTGGCCAGGTAAAGAAAGTGCTGTTTGACGAAGACTTTCTAGTAGAGCAAGGGCTATTTAACCCACCGCACATAATGCCACTGGCCTCAAAAATAAAATCCCACAACCCGGGCGATAGTCACGCTCAGGTGTGGGCATTGTTCGTATTTCAGATGTGGTACCGACGTACCCTGTCCTGATTACTTCAACCAGGCATTATACATCCAAAGTGTCTTCTCCTGCTCATCAATAAAGTCCGACATCAGGTCTTCCGTGCCGTGATCGTTCGCGGCGACCGCCTCCTCTTTGATCTCCTTTTCCAGAGCTATCAAATGTGTCAAAGTCTCACTGATTGATTTTACCGCTGTTTCACCATCATGAATATTCTTTTTGATACTCACTTGAGTCTGATCAAGGTAGTCTTGAAAATCATGCAGTGGTGTCCCACCAATAGTGAGAATTCTCTCGGCTACATCGTCTATCTTGACTGCCGCATCCGTATACAGTTCCTCAAACTTCACATGTAACTCAAAAAAGTTGCGTCCCTGGATATTCCAGTGAAAGCCTCTCAGGTTTTGATAAAAAATCTGATAATCGCTAAGTAGCGTGTTTAGTTTTTCTGCTAAGTGGTTCATCTCCTTTTTTATTACATATAACACATCACCGGACTTTTAGTGCGGCGATGGCGATGACTTATAGTTATCACCGCATTAGCACAAACTATTACTTCGTCAGAATGCAGAAAAGGTCGAGATTTTCTTCGTGCTGATCTCTGAGCAGGTAGTCTTCATGGGTGATACTGGCGACCAACTCGTCGGCTGTCTTCTCCAGTGAGTTGCGATTTAGCCTATTGAGTATGTCATAGGGCAAGCGCAATACCGGAGCGGGTAATCGGTACTGAAGATCGAAGATATCCCAGCGTGTAATCTTGCGTACTGAAGCACGATTCTGATCATGATACTTCATGATCTTGTCATTACCTGCGATACCCTTCATATCCACCTCTGAAAAATATTTTTGCGCAAGCGCCTTCAGCTCATCGGCGGTATACTCACGCTCATGCCACGGATTTCTGCTAAGGGTCATCTTGATATTTGGCGTGCTTAGAATGGCCTGGCCTCCCGGCTTAAGCACCCGCTGTATTTCCTGGAGGTAGAGTTTGTCATTTTTGATGTGCTCGATCACCTGGAAAGAGACAATCGTATCAAACGTATTATCAGGAATATCACTAAATGGTGGGAAGACGGCCTGCTTAAAAGTGGCCTTAGGATACTTAGCAGAAAGCTTGTCAATCACCTCCTGGATCTTATCGAGCCCGGTGAAGTCGTCCGCTTGCTCCATCAGTAGTTCTACACCCCTGCCTTCGCCGCACCCAAGCTCCAGGACACTACCTTTGATGTAGGGCAAAACTGCCACATACGCCTTCAGCAAGCGTTGGTGGATAGGGTTGTCCGAACTAATCTGATCAGAAGCGATTTCTGTGGTATATACCGCCATTTTTAATTTTTCAGCAAAAATAACCGAAATTGTCAATCAGAGACGCATCTGTTCTATGATCCGATATTTAATAATTCTGTTGTTATTCCTTGTCAGCTTATCGTCCAGGGCTGTTGACCTTACCAAGCTCAATCTCAATTATCAAATCAACCCCTACAATGGCATAGAGGTACAGTTGTCCGCCAGAGCTGATGCTGACTCAGCCTATATACTCTACAAAATCTCACTGGGCCCTCAGCAAAAGTTTGACAATATAGAATTGAGGTTTCTTGCGCAGGCAGCCCTTGACACCAAGAGCCATACGGACATCACAGCTCAGGTCAAGCCACGGGTGCTAACTCAGCTTTTCAGAGGGCAGATCAGCCAAGTCGCCGTACCGCACTATGCTGCCGATAGCCTTGTGATCATCGAGGTGTATGATAAACGCGTGGGGGTCTCCTATTTTTACGAGACAGCTGTCAAATCAGAGTATAACTTCCCTCTCCCTACTCTGGGATTGACTACCGTAAAAGGTCAACCTGTCATCCGGGACTTCTCTCTTACCACAGACACATTATTGGTCAAGACCAACTCTTCAAAAGCTTACGCCTATTATTATAGTTATGAATTCCCACCAGCTTCTCCACCCATGTCCAAGGAGAAGTTCCCGAGAGTTGGTGAATTTAAAATAGACTCGGTGCTGGAACTTAACAGCAATGAGCCCTTCCAACTGAAGAAGCCCGGGCTTTATTTTTTGCAAATGGACTCCAGCTCTTTGACAGGTAAAGCCCATCTGATCCTAGACCCTTATTTCCCCAGGTATCGGGATTTGGAATCCTTAGTAGCCTGCACACGGTATATCACCACTGCTGACGAATTTAAAAATGTGAGTAGAGACCCTTCAAAGGCCGATTTTGATGCCTTGTGGCTGGACTTAGCAGGGAGTGCTTCTAAGGCGAGAGCGCTTATCCGTCGCTACTACAATAGGATCGAGGAGGCCAATTCGTTCTTTACCAGCTACAAGGAGGGGTGGAAAACTGACCAGGGCATCATCTATACAATCTACGGCACGCCGGATAAATTGGTGAAGGGTGCAAATTTTCAGCAGTGGTATTATGATCAGGATGAGTTCAGATCTAATGTTACGTTTACCTTTGTGAAAGTAAAAGACCTCTTTAGTCGCGATCATTACGACCTGCTTCGCAATGATAAGTATGCGGGCATTTGGTTTAGATCAATAGAAAAATGGAGAACAGGAAGGTAGAAAGATACAAACCAAGCAATGCCAATATGGTCTATGGCACCAGAGCTATCTTAGAGAGTCTTTCCGCTGAACGCGAAATCGAAAGAGTGCTCATCCAAAAAGGCATTCAAAACGAGCTCATTACCGAACTGACTAAAGAGCTGTCAGCACAGAACATCCCCTTCAGTAAAGTGCCGCTAGAGAAGCTAAGCCGACTGACAAAAAAGAATCATCAGGGCGCCATCGCTTTTATGTCCCCCATCATCTACAAGAGTCTGGATAACATCGTATCCCAGGCGTTTGAGGCTGGAAAAAACCCACTTGTCCTCGTCCTGGATCGGGTAACCGACGTGCGCAACTTTGGGGCCATCGCCCGAACAGCGGAATGCGCGGGAGTCGACGCTATCGTTATTCCTGCTAAGGGGGGTGCGCAGATCAACGCCGATGCGGTAAAGACCTCTGCAGGTGCGCTCAACCACATACCAGTCTGCCGCGAAGACAATCTCAAAACGACCATTGAATATCTGAAAAACAGCGGATTGACGGTAGTCGCATGTACGGAGAAGGCGGAAAAAGGTGTGTATGATGTTGATTTGACACAGCCACTGGCCTTGCTGATGGGATCAGAAGAAGATGGGATATCTCCGGCATATTTAGAAAAAGCCAGCGATCAGGTTAGCATCCCCATGTTTGGGAAGATTGCCTCACTTAATGTTTCGGTATCTACTGCTGTGCTACTCTATGAGGCTATCCGTCAGAGAGCTACATAAACTTATCGCCCTTCTTTGACTTCACATCAGAGAAGAATTCTCTGAATTTCGTATCCTGATCCTTCTTGCATACGATCAGCACATCGTCAAAATCAGCGACAAGATACCCCTCCAAATCCTGTAGGATCATCACCTTGTCTTTATGGCCCTTCACAAAACTATCCTTGCAATCATACAATAAGGCGTTGGCCTCCACCACATTTCCATCTTCACTCTTATCTCTGACGTCATGAAGTGATGCCCAGGAACCCAGGTCAGACCAGATAAACTCACCCATGACCATATAGACATTATTAGCACTTTCCATAATGCCATAGTCTACCGATATACTTTTGCTATGGGAATAAATCCTATTAATATAAGCCTGCTCAGCTTCTGTATAGTAGATATCCTTGCCCTCCTCAAACAGTTCACTGATTTCCGGTAGGTTCTCTTCAAAAGCCTTAACAATAGCGCCGACTGACCAAACAAAAATTCCTGCATTCCACACAAAATCCCCACTCTCGATAAACTTCTGTGCAAGGTCTAGCTGAGGCTTTTCCGTAAAAGTTTTCACCTTTTTTACCGGACTATCATCAGTATCGAGGTATTGGATATAGCCATAGCCCGTCTCCGGGCGAGTGGGTTTGATCCCTATCGTAATAAGCTTGTCGTCAAGCGCTGCTTCAGCCGCGATATTGATGCTATCTATGAACAAGTGCTCGTTGAAAATGGTGTGGTCAGCGGGCGTCACGACTATCACAGCCTCCGGCTCCTTTGCTCTGATTTTGTATGCGGCGTAAGCAATGCAAGGAGCGGTATTTCTACGCTCCGGCTCCAGTAGTATCTGATCCGAGCTTAGCTCGGGTAGTTGCTCTGCCACCTGGTCACTATACTGAGTATTCGTTACCACAAAAACCTTGTCCGGAGCAGTCACCGACAGAAATCGGTCATAAGTCATTTGTAACAGCGTCCTTCCTGTACCCAGAATATCTAAGAATTGTTTGGGCCGGGAGTTTCTACTATAGGGCCAGAATCGACTTCCAATGCCACCCGCCATTATGACTACATACTTGTCCTGACTCATCTTTTTTTGTTCAGTAATTGTCCGCTGACAAATATATACTAAAACACCTCCTCATAAAGTTCAATGCTGAGGAGATACGATCCAGTCAGTTGATGCTTGATCTATTAACAGGCCGCATTAAAAAAGGAAAGATAATTGGGTCTATTGCACCCGAATTTTGCTAAATTCAGTACGTCTTGTTTAAAAGAGGGTAACCCAGCATATCGAGAATTATGATTGAAAGTCAAGAGGTGATGTTGAAAGCAAAACTGAAAGAAGTTTTCGGTTTTGATAACTATAGAGGGAATCAAGAGGCGATCATCCAGAACCTACTCAATAACCATAATACATTTGTATTAATGCCTACGGGAGCTGGCAAATCTATGTGCTATCAGCTCCCTGCCATTACAAAGGAGGGTACGGCCATAGTGATCTCACCTCTTATCGCTTTGATGAAAAATCAGGTGGATCAAATGAATGCCTTCGGGATTAATGCGCGCTTTCTCAACTCCACTTTAAATAAGTCCGAAATCACTCAGGTAAGGCGGGAAACCCTAAGTGGTGATGTCAAGCTGCTCTATGTAGCACCTGAGTCACTGACAAAAGAGGACAATATTAACTTTCTGCAAAAGGCCAGGATTTCTTTCGTGGCTATAGATGAGGCGCATTGCATATCGGAGTGGGGGCATGATTTCAGACCTGAGTATCGCAAAATCAAGGCTATCATCAACCAACTGGACAGCACCATTCCGCTAATCGCGCTTACGGCCACAGCCACTCCCAAAGTACAGCAAGACATCCAGAAGAACCTCAACATGGAGGATGCGGATGTATTTGTGAGTTCATTCAACAGGGTGAACCTCTACTATGAGGTGAGACCGAAAGAGCACGCCAAGAAGCAGCTAATAAAGTTCGTCAAAGAGAATAAAGGTAAGTCCGGGATCATCTACTGTCTTAGCAGAAAAAAAGTGGAAGAAATCGCTCAGTTTCTGAAGGTCAACGATATCAAAGCTGCCCCCTATCATGCCGGTCTGGATGGGCAGGTCAGGATGAAAAATCAGGATGGCTTTTTGAATGAAGATATTGATGTGATCGTCGCAACCATCGCCTTTGGCATGGGTATCGATAAGCCTGATGTGAGGTTCGTCGTGCACTATGATGCTCCCAAATCCATCGAGGGTTACTATCAGGAAACAGGTCGAGCAGGACGTGATGGTCTTGAGGGCAAATGCCTCATGTACTACAGCTACAATGACATACTGAAACTAGAAAAGTTTAACAAAGACAAGAGTGTCACTGAGCGTGAGAACGCTCGACTTTTACTTGATGAAATAGCCGCCTATGCGGAATCATCTGTTTGCCGTCGTAGACAACTGCTGCATTACTTTGGTGAAGAGTTTGAAGAGGACTGTGGTTTTTGTGATAACTGCCTTCATCCAAAAGAGAAGTTTGATGGCAGGAAACAAGTAAAACATGTGCTCGAAGCAGTCTTGCAAACGGAACAACGCTTTGACATTAAACATATCGTAGATGTAGTATCCGGTAGCGAAACGGCGCATATCAAGAGCTATGGTCATGATAAGCTCGAGTCCTATGGCAAGGGTGGCGATGAAACCACAACTTTCTGGCGATCAGTGGTGAGGCAGGCGCTTATGCTTGGATTGCTTTACAAGGATATTGAGAATGTAGGTCTGCTTCTCATTTCTGATAAGGGAAAGGCATTTTTGAAAAAACCCTATGAAGTGATCTTATCCAGAGATCATGACTACAATACTGATGGGGTGGAAGAGGAAGAGTCAGAGAAAACAGCCGCAAGGGTCGAGGCGGCAGATGAAGCTTTGTTCGAATTACTCAAGGGACTTAGAAAAAAGGTAGCTAGAGAAAAAGGATTGCCTCCTTATGTGATTTTCCAGGACCCCTCATTGGAAGAGATGGCTACTGTGTATCCTCAATCGATCGATGATCTCAAAAAAATAATCGGCGTTGGAGAAAGCAAAGCCAAGAAGTTTGGTCAACCCTTCCTGGATGCAATCGACAAATATGTTAAGGAAAATGATATACTGACGGCCTCAGATGTTCTTGTTAAGTCGACTGGTTTCAAGTCGAAGAATAAAATATTTATTATCTCCCAAATTGATAGAAAAATAGATCTGGAGGAGATTGCCGAGACCAAGGGTATGGCTTTTGAGCTATTGATCGAAGAGATTGAGAATATCTGCTATTCCGGTACCAGCCTCAATCTGGACTATTACATTGATCATATGATGGATCCTGATCGCACAGAAGAAATCTATGATTACTTTATGGGCGCAGAGTCAGATGACATTGACCTGGCGTTGGAAGAGTTGGGGGATGATGAGTTTTCGGAGGACGAAATCCGTCTTGTTAGAATTAAGTTCATGTCAGAACACGCTCACTGATTTTTCCCTTTGGTTCAATGTCTTTAACATTGGCCTTTGTTAATCTAAGACTTCATTTCTATGAATATATTGGTAGTAGGTGCTGGTGGAAGAGAGCACGCTATCGGGTGGAAACTCGCCCAAAGCCCTAAATGCGACGATCTGTATTTCGCACCTGGAAACGCCGGTACGGCAGCATTAGGTACTAATCTAAGCATCAAAGTTGATGACTTTGAGTTTCTCAAAGCCGCCATCCTCAACAATGACATCAAAATGGTGGTGGTCGGCCCGGAAGATCCTTTGGTAAAGGGGCTGATCGACTTTATCGAAGCAGATCCTGATATCAAGCATTGCATGACCATCGGACCATCAAAAGCCGGTGCTATGCTGGAGGGTAGTAAGGATTTTTCTAAGGACTTTATGGTCAGACACGGCGTGCCTACGGCAGCCTCCAAGACTATCCACAAGGACAACCTCGATGAGGGTATGCGGTTCCTAGAGTCGTTAAATGCTCCATATGTCCTGAAAGCTGATGGACTGGCAGCCGGGAAAGGTGTGATTATTACCGAAGACCTATCGGAAGCGAAGGACTATCTCAAGGAGATGATTCTCGATCAGAAGTTTGGTGATGCTAGTGCCAAAGTCGTCATCGAAGAGTTTTTGTCAGGTATCGAGCTTTCCGTATTCGTGCTAACGGACGGTCATAATTACAAAATCCTACCAGAGGCAAAAGACTACAAGCGCATAGGTGAAGGAGATACCGGGCCTAATACCGGAGGGATGGGCGCTGTTTCGCCAGTTCCCTTTGCACATGATGGCTTTCTCGAAAAAGTCGAGGAAAAAGTCGTCTACAACACCCTCAAAGGCCTGGAAGAAGATGAGATATACTATCAGGGATTCATATTCATCGGTCTGATGAATGTCAATGGTGAGCCCTACGTCATCGAGTACAATGTGCGCATGGGTGACCCAGAGACCGAAGTAGTGATGCCGCGTATCAAGTCAGATTTGGTCGAGATGTTCGAGGCTACTGCTACCGGACAGTTGGACACTATCGACCTGGAGATTGACGAGCGCACTGCCACTACCGTAATGTTAGTAAGTGAGGGCTACCCTGGCAGCTATGAAAAAGGCCATGAGATAAGTGGAATAGAGCAGGTTAGTGAGTCCATGGTTTTTCACGCGGGCACAAAGGCTGACAATAATCGGGTGTTGACCAATGGAGGTCGGGTGATAGCCTGTACAGGTATGGGGGCAACTATGGCTGAAGCGCTCGAAGCGAGCTATGCTGCCGCTGAAAAGATCCAATGGAAAGGTAAAAACTTCAGATCAGATATAGGCTTTGACCTCTAATCCGATTTGAAAGTCAAATGACCATTGATGTTAATCACAGTGGTTATATTAGTGAATTGTAAAGAAGTTGAACAACGCTAACACAAGATACGATGGGATGTAGTACATGTGCTACGAAGACTGCCGACGGGAGCGTATCAGGTTGTGCTAATAATGGCGCCTGTGGTACTGGGGGTTGCAATAAGATGAATGTATTTGACTGGTTGTCCAACATGGACCTACCGGTAATTGATAAATTCGATATAGTCGAAATCCGTTTTAAAAATGGCCGCAAGGAGTTTTTCAAAAACGGAAGCGGACTGGAGTTGACTACAGGAGAACCTGTGGTGGTGGACGTCCCCAATGGTCATCATATTGGCTATGTGTCCCTGCAAGGGGAACTGGTGCGACTCCAAATGCAGAAGAAAAAAATCAGCCTTGATAGTGAAGACATTCGAGGTGTCTACCGTGTTGCGACGCTTAAGGATCTCGAAAAGCTGGAGTCCGTCAAAAATCGGGAGATGCCCACACTTTTTCGCACCAGGGAGATCATCAGCCAACTAAACCTTGGCATGAAACTGACGGATGTCGAGTATCAGGCAGATAATACGAAAGCGACATTCTACTACTCTGCTGAAGACCGGGTAGACTTTCGCGAACTGATCAAAGTTCTCGCCGGAGAGTTTAAGATTCGTGTCGAGATGCGACAGATTAGTCTGCGTCAGGAGGCAGGCCGTCTTGGCGGTATTGGTAGCTGCGGTAGAGAGTTGTGCTGCTCTACATGGCTCAGCGATTTCAAAACAGTATCCACGAGTGCTGCGCGATACCAAAACTTATCGCTCAATCCGAGCAAACTCTCAGGTCAGTGTGGTCGACTCAAATGCTGTCTCAACTATGAACTGGAGACTTACATGGATGCCCTCAAAGGTATCCCGAAAGCCGAATCTGTAGAGACCGAAAAAGGCAAGGCTCGCCTTCAAAAAACCGACATTTTCAAAAAGATCATGTGGTTTGGCTACAGCGGAGAAAATGCCTGGCATCCTGTCGAAGCTGCCAGAGTACATGAAATACTCGCACTTAATGCGGCCGGTAAGAAGCCGGTCACGCTCTATGAAGATGAGTTTGGGATGGAGCAGGCTGAGGTTCAGACCCTGAATAGTGACCTTGAGCGACTCGACAAGAAGTTCAAGGGCAAGTCCAATAATCGCAACAAAAAGAAGCGTAATAAAAGACGAGGGAGAGATAATCGTCCAAAAAATGCTGGAGGAGGCGGAGGCAATCCCCAGCACAACAAGCAAAACAAAAAACCTAAAAACTAGCATGAAGAGTGGGCTGTCTTTTGTCTGTTTGATGTTTGTCTTAATGAGTATCTCATCTTGCGATTTTGACAAGATTTATGATGACTATGTGGATTTGGAAAACCAGGTCTGGCATGTAGATAGCCTCCCACATTTTCAGTTTGAAGTCGAAGATGCTTCAAAGAGCTATCAGATCGAGTACAAGGTACGTTATGCGTTGGGGTACCCCTATCAAAACCTCTATGTCACCTACTATCTTGAAGATGATGATGACAACCTGATCTCCTCAGATCTTCAGGAGATCATTCTCTTCGATTCTAAAACCGGTGAACCAAAAGGCAGTGGCTTGGGCGACATCTTCGATCATCAGGTTGAGGGGTTACCCAGCGTAAAATTTCCCAAGGCCGGACAATATCACTTTCGCTTAAAGCAGTTTATGAGGCAAGAAGAGTTGCCCTTCATCATTTCGATAGGCATTGCCGTCACTCCGGTCACACCAGAGTAGAAACGAACCTGTCAAGGCGCTCCTTAAGAGCATCGCGACCCATCCAATATTCCCGGCTAAAAAAACCTCTGAATTTCCAGTTCTTTTTACTCAAAGTCAGGGGCTTGTAAACATGTACTTCCTTGACTGAAATCGCATCGTGATACAGCGTGTCATCGGTAATGATCAGCCCCTCGTAAGCCTCACCTACCTTCACCGATAGATCAGCAAACGGCAGGGCTCTGGTCATACTTACCTGCTCGAACCCACTAAGAGAAAGCTCTGATAGTTTACTGGAAAGATGCCATTTCTGAGTAGGTGCCTGGAGTGCTTTAGCTGTCATTTCAAACTTGCCTTTTGACACATTGTGAGCATATTCGAGGTATTGTTTGAGCAGCTTCGGACCTTCATTTCGGGTATTGTCCCTAGCGAGTTGGTTGGGTAGGATGCTCGTTACCACAATGACCTTCTCTCGTGCCCTGGTCACGGCTACATTGAGTCGGTTTTCTCCCCCTACTACGTTTAAAGAGCCAAATTTCATATTGAACTTTCCATCAGCATCGGGAGCATATCCAATCGAGAAAATTATGATATCCTTTTCGTCACCCTGAACGTTCTCGATGTTTTTGACAAATAGGCTTTCAGGAATCAAAAGTTCGTCATCCATTGCCCGCTGCTCGATCAAATCAAGGATTAAATCCTGTTGTCTTGCATTGAAAGTAACTACCCCAACCTCTTTATCAGGCTCGTTTTTAGAATACTCGGTCACAAGAGCCGCCACCTTTTCAGCCTCCTTCAGGTTGATGTTGTCTTCCCACAATCCGTTCACCTTGACATAGTCAATCGGCCGCTCCTTACCATTCACCACTCGGTGATCAGGTAGAAGCATAAGGTTACCCTTATAGAAATGCCTATTCGAAAACTCAATCAGCTCAATTGATTTGCTCCTGTAGTGCCCCTTAAGATAGAGTTGCATCAAATATTGATTGGCTAGATTGAGTAATGAGTCAATCTCCAATTCTGGCACATCGTCTTCACTATCGTCCTCCCATCGCACCTTGTACAGGTCGTTGGGCATAAGCTGCTTATCATCGCCGGTGATGACCACTTGCTTTCCGCGATACATTGCTGGAATACCCTTCTCAGCAAAGCATTGAGAAGCTTCATCAAATATCACAAGATCAAAGAGCTCCTCCATTGGGAAAATCGCCGATGCGGACTCAGGTGATGCCATCCAACACGGAACAAGGCTAAACACCTCGTCCGGATAGTTTTTGATTAGCTTTCGTACAGGCCACACTCGTCTTTTCTTCGTCACCTGATGCTGTAAGTCGCGGTAGGTTACCCTATTATTCAGCCTGTTAAACTCAATATCATGGTAGGTTCTTTCACGAGCCTTTATCAACAATATTTCATTGCTGATCTTCATTTTTTCCATCACAGCCTCCTGCAACTCCCTCTCCTGCTCAATGAGCTTCTGACTCGAAACATTCCGTAGCATCGGATATTTGGTCTCTATATGGTCAATCCACGCGAGTGCAATGCTATTATCCAGGAGATTAATCGTCTTTTCGGTATCGATCTGTCCAGCAGTTTCAAACAACCTATCAATCAACTCTAACTCTGATGTTGAGAAAGCCTCAGCCAACTTGTCGAATTCACACAGGGCATCAAAGTCTTGTTTCAGGGCTTTTTGGATTTGGTCGCTCCTTTCTGGTGATGTGGCTACTGCATTGATCTGGTTCTTCGTGAGAAACCTCGACCAGTCGCCTATTTTTTCAGGTATGGTCTCATAAATGTCTAGTAACTGCGTGAACCGCTCACTCAGCTCTTCGTAGAACATTTTATTGACAGGTAAAAAGGACTTGAAAGTTCTTAAAGAGGAAAAAATCAATGCCGCGGATACCGCCTGCTTTTGAAAGTAAAACCAGTTTTGGACTTCTATTTTACGGTATTTAACGGGGAAGTCCTGCAACCACTTCTGCGCTTTGATCTTGGATAGATTATGCTCCAGGTTGAGTCGGTTATCTACCTTTTCGATGAGCATATTAAAACTATCTTTCGAACTATTCTTCAGACCATTTGCCACTAACACTCTGGTGATAAAAACCTTGTCCTTCGAAAAAAGCCTCCAATAAAACCATTTGAAAATACTTTTCCGTGTTTTTATCGCACGCTCCAGTACCTCCTGAAATCTACCAAGGTCTTCTTTTTCGAGGCTGATTTCAGGGCCGGCTCCCTTGTAGCATTGCATCACTAGCCGCTCCATATTGGCAATCCAAAGTGGGTCAGGTGTGATATCGACCTCCACCATATGGCGGAAGTATTGATAGACGGTCTTATCCTTCAATATGGCAAGCAATTCCTCCACCTTAGGCTTCTTCTCAAGCACAGAGTTGGCTTCTTCAAGTGTGATGGATTGATGAGCCAGCTCTTCAGTTTTGTTGGCTATCGTCTGGCTATATCCGGGTATTTCATTGAGGCTTCTCTTGATCTCATTGAACTCATTCACCCCGAATTTGGCAAATGACTTTCGGTTTGCCAGCACATACTCCTCGCTCAAAAACCGCTCTCCATAGGTGGCATATTGACGCAGCTTGCTTTTGAAAGCATCAATCTTTTCATAGGATAAGTCTTTATAGTACTGCTTGGCATTAATGGATTCGCCATTAGGGTCAGAAGTCAGATAAAGCTCTTTCACTGACTTTCCACACTCGGCCTCATCAAAGAGGGCAAATTTGAACTCTCCTAGCTCTTCGGCCAGCTGATCAATGCGTCTGCTGACTTTGAGAAATTGACGCTCAAGTTGGATGGTATCCAG
Source organism: uncultured Roseivirgaceae bacterium (assembly GCA_964351595.1). Lineage (GTDB taxonomy): Bacteria > Bacteroidota > Bacteroidia > Cytophagales > Cyclobacteriaceae > UBA6059. The sequence continues at coordinate 41,907 of CAYGOT010000037.1, forward strand.
CGAGTTGTTCCTATGCTCGTAATCATCCAAGCGATCTATTTGATCCGAGAGTTGTTCGTAAATGGTTTTGCGATCGTTTTTAAAATCATGCATCAGCCCTATAAACTGCTGCATATCTATTTCCTTCAACCGCTCAAATACCACATCCAAAGCCGCCTTCTTTTGACAGACGAGTAAGATGCTCTTGCCTCGGGCGATATAGTCAGCAATCAGGTTGCATATAAGCTGCGACTTTCCAGTTCCCGGCGGCCCTTGTACAACGACAGAATTGCCTTTTTTTATCGCCTTGATGGCATTTTCCTGATATGCATCGAGCTTGAATGGTGTAAAGGTTTGCTCCTCCTTTACCTTATCCAGAAATCGGTACGCCTCTGAGTGCTTACTCAAGTCAACTTCTTCTCTATCGACAGTCCTACTGGTAAAAAACTGCTCAAGTGAGTTGATGTCTGACTGCTCAATCAACCTTACGTAATCCGGAACAAGGTAGGAGCCGGCCTGAGGAAAAATACCCAACACAGCCTCAGGCATAAGTTTGAGTTCGCCCTGCTTATGATTCTTGCCAAATTCAGACTTTTTGAAAGTGCCGAAAGTGGCAATTTTATCTGCGAAAAGGTCTTGGTTGAAGTTTAGCTCCAGGCTACTTTCCTTGATCAACTCGTACAACTCTGTACGAAAGACCTTAGCATCTTTATCAAAATCATCAAAGACCCGTTCAACCAAATCATCATCCAGCTTCACCTGATTAAAATGAGCATACGCCAGTAAAAAGGTTTTATTCAACGTCAGGTTTACATCCCGACGCAGGTTCAGCACCCATCGGTTTTCCTTAAGCTCTATCCCTACCGGGAAAAAAAGGAGCGGACACCTGATCTCAGTGCCATCCATTAGTTTGCCATGGACAAACGGCCAACCTACATATAAATCCTTTGCACCACGTTCCTCAAAAATCGATTTTTCAACTCGATGGAGCTTTTTGAGACGCTGGCTTATTTTGTTGTTGGACTCATCACGAGTATCCAGATTGTCGCATAGTTTGATATCCTTTTTTTGTGCAATCAGATCCGCCATCAACTGAAACGAGGGCTGGCCATTGGCAAAATCAAAATCATGCAGGTCAATGAATTGGTCGGATACCAACCTCAGCAAGAAAAGAGATCGGTTATTACCAGAAAGGTTAGTTAATCTCCGGAGGTAGGCCTTGAGTATATCTTGTACCAAATCGAGATTGATTAGTCGATTTTAAGATAAGGAAGGATTTTTTGAAAAGTACTATCGTCCAATAT